>JBAYTN010000088.1:0-15150 GCA_041675645.1 Melioribacteraceae bacterium | reverse complement strand
TTCCGAAATCACTAATAATATTATTATTAATGCAAGCGGCTCACCTTTGAAAGTAAGGCGTTCGGGTGCTAATAATATCTATATCCATGATAATGAATTTTATTATTGCAGTCCCTCTAAACAAATTAATTCTTCGCAACCCGGTTTTTTCCGATATAGCGGTGATGCAGGGGAGGGTTGTCCTTATGCTATCACAATTGAAAATAATAAGTTCCATTATCCTTATGTATGGTTCGCTAAAGAAAATTCTTCTTCCGCTATTGCTCTTAAATATTCAATCAGTAATACTGCCGTATGCGGCACTGATGCATGTGAAGATACAAATAATGTTAAATGGATTAATAATGATTTTAAGTATAATTGGGAAGCGGGACAATTACCTACATCTGTATCGGATGAGAAGTCCGAAATAATTAATTCTTTTAATCTATACCAGAATTATCCTAATCCATTTAATCCGACAACTAAAATAGCATATCAAATATCCGAAGCCGGACCGGTTACTTTAAAAGTTTTTGATCTTCTCGGAAGAGTTGTTTCTACTATCGTATCAGATTATAAATCGGCAGGATTATATGAATCGGAATTCGATGCATCTCATCTTTCGGCAGGTATCTATTTCTATCAATTAAAAACCGGTAACGTAACTCTTTCTAAGAAAATGCTTCTATTGAAATAATTTATTAAGGAAATAAAATGAAAAAATTCTTATCAGCTTTTTTTATTCTACTCTTCACTGCATCACTTATTATTGCCGGTTCTGGAAAATCAATCTATAATATCGGCGATTACAATATTGCAAATGACGGTAAAACAAATGTAACGAAAGAGATTCAAGCCGTGATTGATGAATGCACTGCCACCGGCGGCGGGACTGTTTATTTCCCGACCGGTACTTATATGATTGCAGCTCTTCAATTAAAGGATAACGTTTATCTTGAACTCTCCGCCGGAGCTACTCTCTTCGGCTCGCCGGTGATGGATGATTATAACCCTAAATATACTATCTATGCCTTGAAAGCTAAAAATTTCGGTATTAAAGGGGAAGGAACTATTGATGGAAATGGGGAAGTATTCTGGAAAGGTATAAAGGGAGAATTAAATCGTCCCAATCGGCTTCTATTTTTTGATGAATCTTCTTACATACGAATTGAAGGTATAAAGATTTTTAATTCTCCAAATTGGAATTTAGAACTTCAATTTTGCGACTTCGCATGGATTGACGGTATCACGATGATCAGTCCGCAAGATGCTCCTAATACCGATGGTATTGATCCTACATCTTCTACAAATGTTTTTATAAGCAATTCATACTTCGATCTTGGCGATGATGTTATCTGTCCCAAATCTCTTAAAGACCGTCCGACAGAAAACTTAGTTGTTACAAATTGCGTTATGAGAAGCGATGACTCTGCAATTAAATTAGGCACTCGCTCCGAAGCTCCGATTCGTAATTGCATCTTTAGTAATATTATTATAAAAGATACTCAATATGGAATTGCATTCTTTGCTAAGGACGGAGGTACTTTCGAGAATATCAGATTCTCTAATATCTCAATCGAGACAGCACTTAAAGATGATAATTCATCCGATAGACCAAGCGGAAGTTATGCGATCTTTCTCGATATCGAAAAGCGAAAAGAAACCGGCCCGATCAGTTATATTAAAAATGTTTATTTCAATGATATCACAATTAATAGCAAAGATGGTCATATCCTCGTTGCCGGCTGGCCCGAACAAAAAATTGAAAATCTATACTTCTCTAATATTAACTATAATCTCTATAATCATAGAACATTTGAAGGAAGCAAGAAACCGCGTGGAGTGAAATCGCTCAAGAATAAAGCAATAAATGATTATTCGGATATCCCGTCTAATTTTACTTTCGCTTATGTGAAAAATCTCAATATCGATAATCTCGTTATTACAGATTACGATTCATCGGGTAAATATGAAAGACATATGATCTGGGGTAAGGATATTGAAGGTGTTCATATTAATCAATTTAAGAACTCTGTTGCCACTCCAAATAAAGCATTATCTCTATTCCATTTTGAAAATAGCACAGATATTTCTATTACATCATCCGTACTTGCTAAATCATTAACTCCATTAATTCAACTTGGAGAGAATACTTCCGATATTTCTTTGATAAATAATGATCTTCGCAAAGTAGGTGAGATTTATAAATCAGTTAACAAGTTACCAAATGAGGAAATTTATATAGAAAATAATAGAAGATAACTTCTTATATTACTCATTATAATGAAATTATATGGGTAAGGTAAGTGAACTATTTTGTTACACTATTTGTTGTGATAGTATTATTTCCGGGTATCAATTCAGCTCGAAATAATCCGATGGATTATAATTTGTTTCCGGAAATTGAAAACACATTAGAAGTTAACACAAGTATTTGTGGATCGCGCAGCGCCCTCGCGCCGGTTCATTGTAATGCCGAGAAAATTGATATTATTGATCTCGGCATTTTTAATATGGTTAATATGATTACCGTTTGTGAACTCTCAAACGAGTTCCCATTACGATTGAAAAATCCTTCTGGAAAAGTGCCGAATTTTCAATCACATCATTTTGAAAATATTACAAATCCTATAGCAGAAAATCAGCCTTCTCCCAACTCACATTTAGATTCCCCTGAACAAAATAATTCTATAAGTCAGGATATTTGCTTAGACATACCTCAACCGGCTTCCATAACAAAAACACCTTCCGTTGATACTACCTTTATACGGGGTGTGGATATCTCCACCTTCCCACAGATTGACGCATTCGGCGGGAAGTTTTCCGTAAATGGTAAGACCACTAATCTCCTTGATATACTTAGCGATAATGGTGTAAACTATATCCGACTTCGTTTATGGCATACTCCGCGTGATTGGTATTGCGGACTTGAGAGCACACTTGAGATTGCGAAAAAGGTTAAAGCGCACGGTTTCAAACTCCTTCTCGATTTCCATTATTCCGATTGGTGGGCTGATCCCGCTAATCAGAAAAAACCGACCGCTTGGGAAAAACTCCCTTTCGCATTATTGAAGGATAGCGTTTACGCATATACATACAGGGTGATATCGCTATTGAAAGCCGAAGATGCTCTCCCTGATATGGTTCAAATCGGTAACGAAATTTCACCCGGAATGCTTTTCCCCGATGGTGCAGTAAGTGGCACCACAGGTTGGGAGAAATTAGCACAATTGCTAAATGCCGGCATCAATGCCGTCCACTCCGCCGCAAATTCTCCTGTCAAGATTATGCTTCATCTCGATAGCGGCGGCGATAATGCAAAATCACGCTGGTGGTTCGATAATATTATGGCGCAAAATGTCCCCTTCGATATAATCGGACTTTCATATTACCCTTGGTGGCATGGCACATTAGTCGATCTCAAAAATAATATGAACGATCTCGCCGTCCGCTACAATAAAGATATTCTAGTTGTAGAAACCGCTTACCCGATGACAAATAAATATCTGAATGACGGAATGGATAATGTCGGTTTCGATGCCGATAAATTGATTCCCGGTTATCCCGTGAGCGTAAAAGGGCAGACCGATTTCCTCTTCACTCTTAAAAATTTAGTTAAAGAGACTGCTAATAATAAGGGAATCGGATTTATCTATTGGGAACCGGCTTGGATTTGGCAGAAACCGTTCGGTACTGCATGGGAATATTTTACACTTTTTGATCCCGTATCGGGCGAATTGCTCCCATCGATCGAGCCATTTAATGATGCTGATTCGACAGGCACCGGAATTGATGAGGGAACTGCTGAAAACGGAAATCCGCAATTCCCTCAAGACCCGAATAATCCGAAATATCCCGGTGCGAATGAAATTCCGTCTGATGTAATGCTCTATCAAAATTACCCGAACCCGTTTAATCCGACTACTATAATACAATACTACTTACCCGAATCGGCAGAAATATCATTAAAAATCTATGATCTCCTCGGCAGGGAAGTAGGTGAGTTAGTTAATGACACCCAATCCGCCGGAATTCACCGATTTGCACTCAATGCAGACCAGCACCACCTCACAAGTGGCGTTTATATATATAGCATAACAATATCCCCCAATTCCGATGGCGTTTCTTTATCCTATTCCGGTGGCGTGAATCCTAATTCTGGGAGTATAAATTATAAATCTGGTGCAATTAATTACAATTTCGGTGCTGCATCTTTATCACATTCCGCTTCAATAAACACCACCCCTCATTATCGTACATCCACCCCTCGCACAATCTCTAAAGCAATGATTTTAGTAAAATAGATTACTATCTTCAAGATGATTGAGAAATAGGTTTCAAATGCCTTTCAAATGGGTTTTAATATTGTTTTTTTAATCGGTTAAACGACTTTATTGAGAGGATATTTGTAGATTATTATGCTTATTTCTGATCTTTTCTTTACTTGTAAAATAAATTTTTTGATTATAAGAAAAAACTTTGTAAGTTTGTGTATTCTAAAACTTAATAAATTCGGAGTATAAAATTTCTGAATTAGTTTTACATAGAATAAACACCTCGAACGATATTTTACAATCTACTGCTTTGAATTCGCAGAAAATTACCGCCGATATAGACACAAATAATAAAATTAAATTATTAGACAAAGTTAGAATTACTCTCCGCACCAATGGAATGATATCCCGCAACTGCACTCAGCATATCATTCCTAAACAAATTATTCAGTGCAGTATAAGTAATAGTTAGCTGTTTTAATAAAATCGAGGTGGAAATGAATAGAAATGAATCAGTCCTTTTATGTAACAAAGGCATCACAGAAAAAAGAAAAGGTAATTATAGTGAAGCTTTGGAATTTCATTCTAAAGCCCGTTTAGCTGATTCTACCAACCAAGATATTTATTATAATTCAGCAAAAATCTTAATTGGCTTAGGAAATACTAATGAAGCAATAAAAAATTTATTAGTTTATCTGCACCTATCAATTTATAATAATATAAGTGTTGATCCTTTTTCTGGCGATCGATTATTTAATAATTTATTAGACCCTGAATATTCTGACCCGATCAAGCAACAATTATTTATGCAAAATTTAGATTTATTTAAATATGTTAATCAGTATGGTAAACCAATTATTTCTGACACTCTAGTTCTTCAAGGTGATCTTGTTAGTTTCATTTGCCTATGGAGACCACCACTACAACTATGCGTATTAGACCATAATCTAAGTTTTTATGCGGGTTTATGTTATGTCCTTGATGATAAAATAATCCAAAATTTTAATGGTATAACAAAAGAAGAGTTAGATGATTTGAAAAGTGGTTTACTGGGTCAGCAATACAATAATCTTATTAGAAATACTTATAAAGAAAAACTATTCTTTGTTCTCGGATTTATGGTTTTAGCAATTAATTTAAAGAGAATAAAAAACATAGTTGAGATTCCTAATTATTATCTTAACAAAAATTTTCAAGTTAAAAAAGATATTCAAAATTATAAGGAGTATTTGGAAAGTCCAGATTCAATCTAATGATACCATTAACTTTTATAACATACGCTTCTGAAATTCTTGGTGATACACAAAACGGATTAAGCGGGAGTAAAATTGCAAAATATTGTTCAGCTTTCTCATTAGACTATAATGTAAATATTCCTTATTCAGAATATCCTTTCCCTTTAAATTTATCAAATAAAAGAAGTGCACTAAAAGAAAATTTAAAAGCATTTTCTCCGCAACAACAATTTCAAATAATTAAATATTTATGTGAACTTGATGAGTTTAAAACTAATTCAACTGTTAAAGACCTGAAAATAAAGTTGATCTCTCGATATGGTTCTTTATCTTCCGATAAACTTGATGAAAAAATAAATGAAGCTCTACTTGAAGAAACGAAACATTGGTTAGATGGTTTTCCTGAAGTATTAAAGCTTTATGAAGATGCGTTGAACAAATATGAAAATAAAATATTTCAAAGAAATCTTTTAGACGACTTAAGATTGGCTTTAGAAAAGTTGTTGAAACAAATATTAGGAAATAATAAATCCATAGAAAATCAGATTAATGAAATTGGTGCTTTTCTCAAAGGAAAGAATGTATCAAAAGAACTATCAAATATGTTCGTAAAGCAATTAGATTATTTTACAAAATATCATAATACATACATTAAGCACGATGATTCAGTTATAGATGCAGAGATTGAAATTATTTTTGAATTTACTTGTTCATTTATGAAATTTTTAGTCAGAGTTAATCAAAACAGCTAACCCGCCAATCAAGCGGACGCCGTATTCGCATTTGGCATTTTATAGGTTTTAGAGTTAGTCATTTCGTTTTGACTAACTTGTTAAAAGTAGTCGTTCTAATTAATAAATCTGCAAACTGTACTTACGATAAAAATTAAGCACAATTTGTTAAATTATTGGCAGTTGTTTTTTAAGTGGTATTCTTGTTTTGGGGCGTCGCTTATCGGCAACGCCGTTAGGTGCATAAGTCATTTTAAATTTCATAAAAGGAGACTTTACCATGTTGAGAAATATTTATATTTGTTTGATGATCGCTGCCGGTTTATTCTTCGTTTCATCCATTGTTACTGCTCAGGAATTTTCCATTACAACCGGGAATACCACCACAAATTTACGCGGTGCTGCTTTTGACGGTACAAACTATCTTATCGGAATTCAGGGAGATGCATTTAATTCAAATACCATTACGGCTCAGCTGGTTTCTGCAAGTGGCAGTTCACCCGCCAACAGAATTTCATTAAACACAGCAGGTAAAGGTCCCTTGGTTTCATATGACGGTACAAACTATCTTCTTGTGTGGAGTGATATTACAAATGCCGTATATGGACAGTTTCTGAATACATCTGGAAGTTTAGTAGGATCGGCATTTACTATCGCACAGGCTGTCCCCATTGCAGGAAAAGGGGGGTGCATTGCATTTGGTGATTCTACTTACATGGTGGTTCATACCCAAAATGATATTCACTACGGACAGCGCGTTAGCAAATCGGGAAGTCTGGTAGGAACTCCAATCCGGATAAGCATTAATCCCGCAGGTGAAAATTCAATTGCCTTTGACGGGACAAACTACCTGGTGGTTTTCCGCGACCAGACAAATGATAAAGATATCTACGGTCAGTTCGTTAGTAAGACGGGAGTGCTAGTAGGGTCAAACTTTATGATCGATAATGGCCCATATCTTAGCGATAATCCTGTATCAGTTGCATTTGATGGCTCACAATATTTTGTGGCTTTCCATGAACAGGCAGCAAACAATAACATGTGGAATCTTTTTGCGCGGTTTGTAACTCCTGCTGGAATTGTTGCCCCAAGCAGGGTTACAATACGAGACTCAACATATAATCCCGGATTCCCTCTGATCGCGTTTGATGGGATTAATTATTTAATAACATGGACTGATAATATTTTCTCAACCGGCTCAGTGCTTATGGGAAGGTATTTTAATAAATCGGGTGTTCCGGTTAATAACCCATTTTCCATTTTCCAGCCTCTGGACGGTAAAGTACCCTATTTTGGAATACCAATCTTCGGAAACAATAAATTTTTAACAGTTACCTTCAGAGTGGAAACCTCAAACTTTACAAACGGCGATGTCTATGGAAAATTCGTTGAATCATTATCAACAGGTTTAAATGAGGATGAAATAAATCTTATACCAAATATTTTTTCATTGTCACAGAACTATCCGAATCCGTTTAATCCTAGTACAATAATAAAATTCTCAATTCCTAAATCATCATTTGTAACACTTAAAGTTTTTGATTTACTGGGGAGGGAAGTAGCTACACTTGTTAATGAAGAAAAATCGTGGGGTAATTATAAAACAAACTTTGATGGTAGTTCTTTGTCTAGCGGAATATATTTTTATCGTTTACAAGCTGGCAGTTTTGTTGATACTAAAAAGTTAATATTTATGAAATAGTGTCAAAGCGCACCTAACCAGTTTTCCAAGCCGACCGCTTTAAACGTTGCGGCATTTGTTTGGTTATAAAGTTGGGTTGTAAAAGTAAGTTGCTCTTTAAGTGTGGTTTGTAAAATAAAATTAAAATAATTATTGGCGTTGGTTTTTCAGTTCGTCATTGCTGTTATGGGCGGCGCTTTATTTGCGGTAAATTAGAAAAGAAGGTCTCACTTACTTAGTTGGTGCATATTCCGAAGAATCGGAATAAATTATGGCATCTCAAACCAAGCAAGGAGACCTAAAAATGTTTACGAATAAAATAGTTGTAAAAAGTAAGAAGAACAATAGTTCTTTGACATCACCAGAAAGTTACGACCATTACATATCACTTGATTGGTCGGAAAGAAATATGGCAATAGCCAGGATGAGTAAAAAAGAAACCGAACCAAAAGTAATAGACATGCCATCAGATCTAAAAGAGTTGAAATTATACTTAACAAATCTGAAGGGGAAAAAGATACTTACGATAGAAGAGACAACCACAAGCCAGTGGTTATATGTAGAACTTTATGAGTATGCGGAGAAAATATTTATTTGTGATCCATATAGAAACCGTTTATTGAGTGATGGCCCCAAGACCGATAAGATAGATGCAAAGAAATTGTGTCTGCTTCTTAAAAACGGAATGATGAAGGAAGTATATCAAAGCACAGATGAGATATATGAGCTGAGAAAGCTGGTAAGTTATTATGATGATGAAGTAAGAGCGGGAGTAAGATTGCTGAACCAGAAGTCGGCATTATACCGGGCAGAGAATAAATCATGGAAGAAAAAAGAACAAGGTGCTAAGAAATTTGAAAAGTATTCCAGGAGTGGGCCCAATAAGCAGTGTAACGATATTATCGATAGTTATAGATGGGAAGAGATTTAAGAGTAGCAATCATTACTTAAGTTATTGCGGATTAGTAAAACACGAAAAACTGAGTGGAGGACGAAGCTACGGAAGAAGATTACCGAGATACTCAAGGAGATTAAAAGGAGTATATGTATCGGCAGCAGTAAGAGTAGCATCAACGGAAAATCCGTTGAGAGAATATTATGAATATTTACTTAATGAAAAAAAGTTGCCAGTATATAATGCAAAGAACGCACTAGCAAGATATATAGCCAAAATAAGTTTGGGAATAATAAAGAGCGGAGAAAAATATAAACCATACAGATGGAGAGATAACAAAAAAGAAAAAGAAGCTGCATAAATAGAAAAACAAAAGTTGATTATTAAGGAACGCAGAACTTCATTTTTCTTTTGAGAGAATCTAAAAGTGTGGGAGAGAGAGTTCAAAACGACGTTTGAAGTCCTAAGAAGTAATAAGGATATTCCATAGACGCGGTTAACCACTCCCAGTTTATACTAAGATTTGCCGTAGCCCAATTAAGAGAGCTCATATAGACGACTGGTAGAACAAACACGAAGAGAAGAATCGAGCAGAGAAAGATAGAACGAAAGAAATATAAAACAGAAGTTGTACAACAAAAAAATAATCAACATGAGTGTTGTCTGTGAGACCGAAGTCAGAAAATTGGGATAATAAATCCCAAGGGTAAACTGTTTTTACTTGACTTTCTTTTCTATAGACAACGTCGTTAGCAATACAATAAAATATTGGAGAATGATAATGGCTGAAATGATTCCAGAAAGTATTGGTGCAAATTCCGAAGCTACCAACGGTGAAAAAAAAGTATTTAGATTATTTCAAGATGCTCTTATTCCAGACGAAGATTACTTAGTATGGTATGAACCGAAAGTTATTGACCGATATACAGATTTTTTGATCTTTTCGCAAAAATTTGGTTTACTTGTTGTTGAAGTAAAAGACTGGGTAGTTGGTAACATAACTGAGTTTAGTCCAAAAGTATTTAAAGGCACATTTCACGGTGTTGAAAAGGAAGTAGCTAATCCTCTTATACAATCACGAGAAGTTGCTAATAAAATCAAGGGATTGTTGTCGAAAATTCCTTCACTATTTAATCAAGATGGAGATCATAAAAACAAAATTAAATTCCCAGTTGGGCATTGCGTAATATTTACAAACATTTCGAAAAAACAAGCCGAAGAAAAAGACTTACTGGTAAATTCACAAATACTTGGAGAAAAGCAGACAATCTTTAGTGATGATCTTGCATTTGATGTTGATGACAAGGAATTATGCCGCGATTTCATCGCAAAACTCAAACAAACATTTTTAGTCAAATATTATTTTGATCCATTGAGTTATAATGATCTAAAATCACTTAGGTTTGCAATATTCCCTGAAGTTCGAGTCAATGTTAGTAAGATCAGAAAATTACGATCAGAAAAAGATGAAGAACTACTAAAAACTTTAGACTTAGAACAAGAGAAGACGGCAAAAAGTTTGGGCGAAGGACATCGGATTCTGAAAGGGGTTGCTGGTAGTGGAAAAACGCTGGTTCTTGCTTGTCGTGTAAAATATTTAAAGCAAATACACCCCAATTGGAAAATTCTAATTGTTTGCTACAACATTTCTTTGCGCCAATATTTAAGAAAATTAATTGATGTATCTGGTGAGAGTCAGACATCCAATGATGGAATTGATATTTTTCATTTTCACGGATTAGTAAAAGAGTTGACGGGTGCTAATCTTTCTAAACTCCAAGGTGAATCGGATGAGGATTATGATTCGAGAATAGGAACAATATTGAAAGGCAGACTAGCTGAAGGATTTGTTAAAAAAGGAATTTATGATGCAATCTTTGTTGACGAAGGGCAAGATTTTGCTACTGAATGGATGCAAGGATTATCACAATTGCTAAATGAAAATTCAGATAGTCTTTTATTCTGTTACGACCCTGCCCAAAATGTTTTTGGTAGAAAAAAACCAAACTGGAAAACTGTTGGATTCAAAGTTCAAGGTAAAAAGCCGACTGAATTAAAGAAAAGTTATAGAAATACTGTTGAAATATTACAAACCGCTACAACGTTTAGTAAAATGGAATCGCAAGTTTTGCAAAAGACAGACGATTTATTAGATAGCACACTTTTCCCTGAAATTGCAACTGATCGACACGGCGATGTTCCGATATTGAAGTATTTCTCAAATGATACAGAATTGATTTCTTTTATTCTCAACGAAATTGAAAATAATATCAATTCTAAAGAATGCTCTTTTGCTGATATTGGAATTCTATATACTGACTGGAAAGTATTTCCAGATTTATTTATTTCATTATTCAATGAGAAATTTGGTGCAGATAAACTCTATTGGGTTACACGTGATAGGGACAGCAAACTGAATCTGGATGTCTCATCTCAAAGTGCAAAACTTCTCACAATAGAATCATGTAAGGGATTAGAATTTAGAGTAGTATTCTTTGTGGGTCTTGAAGAAATGCCTAAGCAAGATCGTTCAGAAGATTCACAGCGTAGTTTAGCTTATGTCGGAATGACGAGAGCACAAGATGTTTTATATATTACTTCAAAATCTAAACTCGGATATGTATTGGAAATAGAGCCGATATTAGAAAAACTTAAAGCCATATAGTGGCGTATTGCTAACAAGCCAATCAAGCGGACGCCTTTTTCGCATTTGGCATTTGTAAAATTACTGGCTTGTTCTTCCGTTTAAGTTTTGTTGTTAAGCGTAGTTTGTAAATGAAAGTTTGTTCTAATTAAAAAGTTATTTAATAAATGTAGCACAGTTGTGTTGGGATTCGGCTTAGACACAACGCCGTTATATGCGTAATTAAGGGAGATGAAAAATGATAGATTTATTAGGGTTGATTGGTTCGCTTGCGAAAGAAAGTGATTTCAAAAAAAGAATGCGTTTGCATCAAGGTTGGTGGCGTGCTTTTGTGCTTGGTGAAAATGAAGGCAAGCATCCAATGAAAGACGATGAAAATATTTGTAATACTCTTCTAAATGGAGAGCAAACAAAAAATAATTTCCTTTCAAACTTGGTTAAAAATGTTGTGGTAGAAGTTCTGAAAGGAAGAAATGATGGAAGTGCCGGATTAGTTGATCAAAAACGTTTATATAACAATCTTCTTTCAAGTCAGCCTCTTTGCTTTAATTTCTTTGCCCCACTATATATTGATAAGAAACTTGCATTAAACTTTCTTCGGAAATATTATCCAGAAATCACGGCAGTAAATGAAGTGTTTTTTGAACACGCAAACGCTAAAAATAAATATGATAATTCAGCTTTTGATATTGCGTTCGATGTTAACGATGGATGCAAAAAAGGAATTATTGGATTTGAGTGCAAGTATACCGATTCTTTTTCGCCAACTCCGTATAGAAAAAAAGCATATGAAGAAATTTTTCAGCAATCTAATATTTGGGCTAAACACTATGAAGAATTAACGTGTTCTAAATTCAATCAACTGTTCCGCAATCAATTAATAGCGGAGAGTTTTAAGCAAGATAAACAATATGACTTTGGGTATTTAGCTTTATTCTGTCATCATAAAGACGATGAAGCAATAAAAAACGCTGAAGAATATAAACTGATGCTAAAAAATGAACAGACCCATCATTTTCAAATAATTACTTATAAAGATTTTTTCGAACAGTTAATGAAGCTTGAGTTGAATTGGCAAATGAGAGAATATTATATGTTTCTTTGGGCTCGATATTGCGGTCTTAAACTCAGTAATTCAGCATATGAGCAAATGAAAGAAAATGAAAAAGGTTATCATAGAGTTTGTGATGTCGATGAAATGGATTTGCATAACAAAATAATGGTTGCAACTCTTGAAGGTGGCGTAATCTATTCTGCCGAAAATGAAGATGGATTGTTTGTAATCATAGACGAATCAACTCTTTCTGATTTTCTAAACGAGCAAGACAAAAAAGAAATTGGTTGTTTCACTTCAATTTATAAGTTTGTGAATGATGCAGAGAGAAAATCTTTTATTAATAAATATAAACTTAGAATAACAGAAACAAACGGCATATAACCCGCCAATCAAGGCGGACGCCGTTCTTCAGTGCGGCAATATTCTAATTATCTTGTTTGGTTGACAAAGAAAAGTAACTTTTTAGTGTAGGTTGTTCGAAAAAATATTAATAATAAATGAAAGTAGTTGTTGTTAAGTAGCACTCCAGTTCTGGGGCGCCGCTTATCGGCAACGCCGTTAGGCAAACAAAATTCATTCAGTTGGTGAAACAATAAATTGATTTGGTTATATTAGCAACAAAAAGATGAAATTATGATGAAAGTAAAGGATATGACATTTGAATTTCCCGAAAAGCCTTTTAAGGCTGATTATAAAATTATTCTTGGCGATACATTACAAAACCTCAATAAAATTGAGGATGGTAAATTTGACCTTGTCATAACATCGCCACCATATAATGTTGGAAAGGAATATGAAACAAAAACATCTATAGAGTCTTATCTTAAAGATCAAGAAAAAGTTATCGAAGAATTAATTCGTGTTACATCGTCTAAAGGGAATATTTGTTGGCAAGTTGGAAATTATGTCGAAAAAGGTGAAATATTTCCTCTTGATATTTTCTATTATCCTATATTTAAAAAACATAATCTTAAACTTAGGAATAGAATTGTATGGCATTTTGGACACGGTTTGCACGCATCAAATCGGTTTTCGGGAAGATACGAGACTATTCTTTGGTTTTCCAAAACAAACGATTATATATTTAATTTAGATGATGTTCGAGTACCATCAAAATACCCGGGTAAACGGCATTTTAAAGGTCCGAAAAAGGGCGAGTTATCTGGCAATCCAAAAGGTAAAAATCCAGCTGACGTTTGGGAAATTTTGATAAAAGATTGGGAGAATGAATTGTGGGATATCCCAAACGTAAAATCAAATCATCCTGAAAAGACAGAACATCCGTGTCAATATCCGATTGAACTTGTAGAACGTTGTGTCCTTGCATTGACTAATGAAAGAAGTTGGGTGCTTGATCCTTTTGCGGGAGTTGGCTCCACAATGATCGCATCTATAAAAAACAATAGAAATGTCATAGGCATTGAAAAAGAAAAAAAATATGTTGATATCACGAAACAAAGAATAGATAAATTATTCAAAGGTAAACTCAAGACGCGTCCAATCACTCAACCAATACACAAGCCCTCTCCTAATGATAAAGTTGCTATACATCCACAAGAATGGTTAAGTCTTAAATTCAACGAGAACAATAAATGAAAATTGCTCAAAAATACTCACATTTGAATGGTGAAGAATATTTAATTGTTCATCACAAGAAACTCTACAAAGAAATAACAGATGTTATTAAAAGTATTAACGCCGATGATTTTAAGACTAAAATTAGCAGCGAAAAAACTAAAATGGGGAATAGTTTATTTAGCCCCATTGAATTAAACAAAGTCTTAGATGAGAAGCTTTCGCAAAAAGGCTGGGGCGAAAGCCGTTACAGTTATTATATAACTCTTAATCGTGAATTGATGGAAAAGAGTTTATTAATGTCTTCAAAGGAGCAGAAAGAATTCCTCCAAAAACACGGGGAAAGCAATCCAATATTTTCATACAATCAAACAGATTTTGTAAAAGATAAAATTGCTGTTGAAGTTCAATTTGGTAAGTATTCTTTTGTTGCATATGATTTGTTTGTTAAACATATGCTGTTTTATTCCGGTGGAAAAATAAATTTAGGAATAGAAATACTTGCCACTAAAAATATGCAATCTCAAATGTCATCTGGTGTAGCTTACTTTGAGGGAGAAGTTTACAATGTGATGCGTCAAGGCCGCAATAGTCCGCCAGTTCCACTTTTAATCCTTGGTGTTGAACCGTAATATTTCCAAATAATTCAAGAGTTTGCCTAACAAGTGCCTCAAGGCGACGCCGTTTTCGCATTTGGCATTTTACAAGTTTTAGTGTTAGTCGTTCCGTTTCGGCTAACTTGTTCGAGGTAGTAGTTCTAATTAATAAACTTGCAAAACGTGTGTTCGAGAAAAGATACACACGTTTTGCTAAATCATCGGCAGTTGTTTCCTAAGCAGCATTCTTGTTTTGGGCTGCGCCTTAGCAGCAACGTCGTTATACGGCAGTAAAATAAAATATGCATGGGTATTATGAGGAAAGGATGAAACAAAAATATTTATCAGCTTTATTTGTGTTTTCTTTTTTGTTAGCATCTGATGCTTTAGCTCAAATTCCTTCTCTCCCTGAAGGTGCTCAAACTAAATGGGTTATGAAAGTACCAGAGGAAATTGTTAGTTATCTTATTTTTGATCCGG
>JBAYTN010000087.1:0-15943 GCA_041675645.1 Melioribacteraceae bacterium | reverse complement strand
TGTTAACACCGAAGGAGATGCACCTACAGAATACTCTTCCGGTTAAAAAATGGAATAAAAAATCCTCTCTGCTACGCAGAGAGGATTACTAAATAACAGTCAACCTTTTTTAGGACGACTCAAACTAATTTGAATCGAGCATTAGTTCTGAACTTTCTCCATAACTTTTGCTTTAATTTCTGTTCTTCTGTTAAGATCGCGACCTTTCTTAGTCTTGTTATCAGCAGCCGGTTTGCTTTCGCCAAAGAATTCAACTGTAATTTTATCTTCGCCTAAGCCTTTCTTAACAAGGTATTCTTTTACAATGTTAGCTCTCTTTTCGGAAAGTTTCATATTGTATTTTTCGCTTCCAATTGCATCTGCGTGTCCGCTTAATGTAATCTTTGGTTCACTCAATTGGCTTAAAGTAGTGTAAGTGCTATCCAAGCTCTTTGCTTCTTTCTTGCTTACCTTATGAACGTTGAAACCGAAATAAACATTTTTGTAGCTATATTCTTTTTCAACTATTGTTACCGGTACATCGTCTTTAGGATCTAATGGATTTGAACCTCTGTTAACTTCAACACCATCACCAATAGTTCCGCCATCAGTATCAACTACCAATGGATTGGTTTTGTGTTTAAGAACCTCAGCGCCGTCATTTAATCCGTCACCATCTGTATCAGCTTTTAAAGGATCAGTTTTATGTTTCATTATTTCTTCGCCATCATTCAAACCATCGCCGTCTGTATCAACTTTAATCGGATCAGTTTTGAATTTCATTACTTCGTCGTAATCGGTTAGTTGATCGCCATCAGTATCAGTTTTCAAAGGATTAGTTTTGTAGTTCATAACTTCTTCGCCATCTTTCAAGCCATCACCATCTGTATCGGCTTTACGCGGGTCGGTTGTATATTGTTTTACTTCTGCACCGTCATTTAATCCGTCACCGTCAGAATCTGCATTTTTAGGATCAGTACCAAGTTCAAGCTCTTCGCATCTGGTAAGACCATCTTGATCTCTATCGGTATCGCAGCTTTCTGCAGAGTATGCAATACCAGCTCCAATGTTTAGATAGGCATCATTAGCAACATCAATTTTGAAGTAGTTCAAATTATCGGTTAATGAATATCTAGCACCGATGTTTAGATCCAAAATCAAATCGTCAGCAAGTTTTATTTCGGTACCAATACCAAAAGGAATTACACCGGTCATTCCACTTTCTTCTACAGCAAGTTTAGAAACGACGCTAGGTTTTGTTCCAACAGAATAGTTTAATAATCCAACACCAGCATAAACGTAAGGATTCCAATTTTCCAAATCCCATGGTGCAAATAACAGTTTAGCTTCGATTGGGACAATAGAGGTGGAATATTCGCCTGTTCCTTTTTTGCCGAGCGCATAGTCAAAGTCATCACCGGAAAGATTTCCATAACCAAGGCTTAATTCTACATTCCATGCTTTAGATAATTCAAGTCTGGCAAACACATCAAACAAATATGAACGCAAAGACATTCCATTGTCATTCGGATCTTCAAATTCGGTCTGTGATAAAACCCCGTTTGCCCTAACGCCCGCTTTCAATCCAAAATCTTTGAATTGAGCAGTTGTTTGTGTAACCCCAATTAGTATTAATACTAATAGTAGAGCGACTTTTTTCATTTACTTCTCCTGAGATATTGTGTGAAAAATTTTACTTTCGAATCTTAATGCTAAATAATAATTTAAAAATCATTCAAAGTTTTTACGCCAGCTTCTCATTAAAAAGCCGGTAATGATCAAACCTAGTCCAATTACTGCTACTTGAATGTATTGATCGGTATAATAATAATAACCGCCTGATGATACCGGTACATTTTGAAGCTCGACAGAATTTAATCCTTCTCCATGGGCAGTTTCTACTTTATAGCTAATATGAAGTAGAGCATAAGCCAGCAACACAGCTCCTTGAAGAAAGCAAACTATATCTACAACAGAAAACAATACATTTAACACCATTTTTTTCATTAGCACCTCAATGTATGTGTACCCCGGAGAGGAATTGAACCTCCGACCAACGGTTTAGGAAACCGTTGCTCTATCCACTGAGCTACCGGGGCAGCAGTTAACTCAAAACTAATTAAATTAGAACTAAAAAACCTTGATATAACAGAAAAAATGATCGCAAATATAATAAAGGATTTATTTAATACCTTTTAGGTAGTGATTTTAAGCAAATTGGAATTTGCGTGTCCTTTTTGATAATTTTTGCCTCGATTTTGTGAACAACTAAACAGGAGAAATAAAATGACAACGATCGTTGATGTTTGGGGACGCGAGATATTAGACTCGAGAGGAAACCCTACAGTAGAAGTAGAAGTAATGTTAGAAAGTGGAATTATTGGTCGTGCAGCTGTACCAAGCGGTGCATCTACAGGCGAAAATGAAGCTTGCGAATTACGTGATGGTGATAAATCACGTTACCTTGGAAAAGGTGTACAAAAGGCTGTTGATAATATTAATGACAAAATTGCTGATGAACTAATTGATTGGGATGTTGCTGATCAAGTTGCTATCGACAATTTTTTATGTGAATTAGACGGAACGAAAAACAAATCCGAACTTGGCGCTAATGCAATTCTTGGTGTTTCTTTAGCTTGCGCTAGAGCTGCAGCAGAAGCTTTCGAATTGCCTTTATACCGTTATGTCGGTGGAACAAATGCACGCACACTTCCGGTGCCTATGATGAACATTCTTAATGGCGGTAGTCATGCTGACAATAATGTCGATTTCCAAGAATTCATGGTCATGCCAGCCGGAGCTCCAACTTTCAAAGAGGCTTTACGTTACGGTGCAGAAATTTTTCATACTTTGAAATCAGTTCTAAAGAAAAAAGGTTACAACACAGCAGTTGGTGATGAGGGCGGATTCGCTCCAAACTTGAAATCCAACGAAGAAGCAATCACGGTAATTCTTGAAGCTATCGAAAAAGCCGGTTACAAAGCTGGGCAAGATGTTTTTATCGCTTTGGATCCAGCTGCAAGCGAAATGTGGGATAACGATAAGAAAGCTTATCATTTCTTTAAGTCGGATAAATCTTACATGGCTCCGGAAAAGATGGTTGATTACTGGGCTTCTTGGATTAATCAATATCCAATTATTTCTCTTGAAGATGGCATGGCTGAGTTCGATTGGGCTGGCTGGAAAATGTTGACAGATAAAGTTGGTAACAAAATTCAGTTAGTTGGCGATGATTTATTTGTAACTAACACAGAATTTTTAGCAAAAGGTATCGAAACAAAAACAGCTAATTCAATTCTTATCAAAGTTAACCAGATTGGTACTTTGACCGAAACATTGAATGCAATTGAAATGGCTAAACGCGCAAGCTATACTTCTATTATGTCTCATAGAAGCGGCGAAACAGAAGATACTACTATTGCTGATTTAGCTGTTGCAACAAATTGCGGACAGATTAAAACCGGTTCTGCAAGCAGAACAGATAGAATTGCTAAGTACAATCAACTTCTTAGAATTGAAGAAGAACTTGATACGCAAGCAATCTTTCCTGGTTTAGCAGCGATTAATTACAAAGGATAAATAAACTAACATCAAGCCCCCGAAAAGCTCGGGGGTTTTTTGTCTCTATACTTACTAACTGAGGATTTTATGGCACAAACAATTCAATCAATCAATTCAATGATTAAGAAAAACAAAATTGAATTTATCGATTTGAAAGCTATCGACCTTTCCGGACGGCTTCATCATATTACACTTCCGGTTCACGATAAAGTAATGGAGAAGATGGTTAAAGAGGGAGTTGGATTTGACGGCTCAAGTTATGGTTTGAGAAAAGTTGAAAACAGTGATATGATTCTTATTCCAGATCTAAACACAGCTGTGTTAGATCTTTTCCGTGATGCACCAACACTAAGCATGTACGCCAACATCATTTTAACAGATGATGCTCGCTCTCGTTTTGATCAAGATGGAAGATTGATTGCAACAAAGGTTGAACAGCTGCTAAAAAAAGAAACCGGTTGCGACAAATCTTGGTGGGGACCGGAATTTGAGTTTTATATTTTTTCAAATGTTGAATATGATACTCGCACGGCAACCTCATTCTATAAGATTGAACATGCCGAAGAATTTTACAAGAAAGCTTATCATGCAGCAAATCCATTTGATATTTATGATGATTTCCGTGATGAAGCTTGTAAAATGCTCGCCAAGTTTGGAATTAAAGTAAAGTATCATCATCACGAAGTTGGCGAGCGGGGACAGCAAGAAATTGAAACGTATTTCTCGGATTTGCTTGATACAGCCGATAACATCATCACCGCAAAATATGTTTTAATGAATTTTGCACGACAGAAAAACTTGTTTATTACATTCATGCCAAAGCCAATGTATCAGCAAGCCGGCAACGGTTTGCACCTTCATATGTTCCTTACCAAGAATGGTAAAAATGCTTTTTACAAAAAAGGCGAATATGGAAATATGAATGAACTCGGCAGATATTTTATTGGCGGAATGTTGAAACACGCTCCGGCTCTTTCTGCTTTTGCAAATCCATCAACTAATTCCTATAAGCGTTTAGTCCCGGGATTTGAAGCTCCCGTTGCGTTGACTTATGGAATGGGCAACCGAGCCAGTGCGATTAGAATTCCTAAGTATGTAAACAATCCGGATGAAACTCGATTTGAATATAGACCGCCGGATGCTACTATCAATCCATATCTTTGCATGAGTGCCATGATGCTTGCCGGAATTGATGGAGTAGTAAATAAAATCGATCCACGCAAAGAAGGCTATGGTCCTTACGATAAAAACTTTTTAGAAGATGATATTCACAATATAAAATTATTACCAAGAAATCTTGAAGAAGCACTTGATGCTCTTCAAGCAGATAACGATTTCTTAAAGAGAGGAAATATTTTTAGCGATGCATTGCTCGATCAATGGGTTAAACTAAAGAGCGAAGAAATTAATGCAATTAATACTATGCCTCATCCGTTTGAGTTCAAAATGTACTTCAACTTATAATTGAATGAAGAACGTAGAACGAAGAGAGTAGAGTTTCTCTTCGTTCTTCACTCTACACTCTAAACTACAAAAAATGTTTGGTGAATTAGCCGCCTTAATAACAGCGATCCTTTGGTCGATGACGTCGATAGCTTTTTCGGAAGCTTCGAATCGTGTTGGACCAATGTATGTGAATGTTACTCGTATGTTTTTTGCTGTTTTATATCTTTCTGTTACGATATTAATAATTGGCGCGCCAATAAATTTATCCGGTGGCCAGATTGTGAATTTAGTAATAAGCGGATTTATTGGTTTAATATTCGGCGATACATTTTTGTTTAAGGCCTATCGTTCCATCGGTCCGAGATTAAGTATGCTAGTAATGTCTTCTGCTCCGGCAATTGCTGCATTATTAGCATTTTTCTTTCTTGGCGAAAATTTATCTTTTATTGGAATTTTGGGAATTTTCATTACGATTGCCGGAATAGCACTTGTTATACTTCAGAGAGAGGAGAAACCAACTTCACATTACAAAGTTGATTACACTGGAATTTTCTACGCCTTTCTTGGTGCTGTTGGTCAAGCGGTTGGATTAATCTTTGCAAAGTTTGCATTCAATCAAGGCGAAATAGATGGTTTCGTAGCTACCTTCGTTCGTGTGTTTTCTGCTCTAATAATGCTCTATCCACTAGCACACTTTACAAAGCGTTACGTTACGCCAATTAAAGTTTTTCGTGAAAACAAAAAGGGATTAATCTTTACAATCATTGGTTCTTTTATTGGCCCTTTTCTTGGGATCACTTTCAGCTTGATTTCGATTTCACATACTAAGGTCGGTATTGCTTCAACAATTATGGCTACAGTTCCAATTCTGATGTTGCCCATTGTTCGCTTTTATTACAAAGAAAAACTTTCATGGATGTCAATCCTTGGGGCGTTTATAGCTGTGGGTGGAATAGGAATGTTGTTCTTAGCCTAATCTTTCCTTCTTAATTATTAATTAGCTACCTGTTGTATAAATTAGATTCGGAAAATTGGCAAAAGGAAGTTAAAAGCAATTATTCAAAAATTTATCAGTGAAAATCATGATAAATCAGTTCAATCCGCGTTCCATTCTTTGATTTTATAATTGCTTTTGACTGCATAATGATTAATTCACACAACGGGTTAATTAGCTGTAAACCTTTTTATTAAATCCTCATGCTGCGGAAATCTGTAACACAAATCTTTTTGTACAGCTAACTCAAAGTCAGAAAAATCGAATCCCGGAGCAACTGTACAGCCAACAAGCGCATAAGAGTTTTTATTTTCTACCTCGGCTGCAAACCAATTTCCATTCCTAACAAGTGCTTGAGGCACTTCACCGTTTTCTAAATTGTTTCCAACGTGTATACAAGAATATTTTCCTTCGGAATCAATCTGGTGAAGAAGTAAAGTTGTTCCGGAATAAAAATGCCAAATTTCATCTGATTTTATCTTGTGAAAATGAGAAATATCTTCTCCCTCAAGTAAATAATAAATTGAAGTAGAAATACTTCGTGAATCTGGAAAACGTTGTGGTATTCCTTCTTTTGGAATAACTTCTTCCGAGCGATATACTTCCTTAAAAAATCCACCCTCGGGATGTGGGAGTAGTTGTAACTTTTCAACAATTTTTCTTACAGCTTCGGTCATTGTTATTTTCCTTTTCTACCAAACAAAAAGATAAGTGGTTTATATAAACGATTTGCCCAATCAACTTCATTATGCTTAGCGTCCTTTTCAAAATTACAATAGACAGAATTATTCTCCGGAACTCCCATTCTTCTAAGTAAAGCGCACATTCGCTTATTGTCTCTTATTAGTTGTTTCTCTGCAGTACCGCAATCAATATAAATTTTTTGTTTTTTGCGTTTTATTTCTGTTTCTTGGATGAATTCAAATATCATTCTATCATCAACCCAAAACGAATTTGAGAGGCAAGCAATTTTTCCAAAAACATTAGGAAGCATCCAGCCAATTTGAAATGAAATTAATCCGCCCATAGAGGAGCCCATTAAAGCGGTATTTTTTGAATCGGGCTTAGTTCTGTAGTTCGAATCAATAAATGTCTTTAATTCGTTCATTATAAATAGTGCATAATACTTGCCTTCTTGTGTAAAGAAATTATATTCGGCCAGTCTTTCCTTAGTGTTGTGAATACCCACTACAATAAATTCTTCAATTAGCTTTTTTTCATGAAGGAGCTCAATTGTTTCATCAACTCTCCAATCATTTCCACTAAAAGAAGTGGCTGGATTAAAAAGATTTTGTCCATCATGCATGTATAAAACGGGATAGCGCTTTTTACTCTTGTAATAGGAAGGTGGCAGCCAAACAATTAGATCTCGCTCGTTTTTCAAATACCGGCTGGAAAACTGATATTGATATTCGATCTGTCCAAGGATCTCAAATCTATGCTGAGTGTTTATTTCAATGTTGGGAATCAAATGTGCCGCTAAATAATTAATCCAAATTAACTCAAAAATTTTCTTACACAAAATTGTTGATGGTCAATTTTCCAGTGTATTAAAAAAATACTTATCTCATATTGAAACGTATTTTGCGGTAAGCGGATTTGAATTTGATTCATAATCAGCGTTTAAACTTGGCACTTCTATTGTAAAACTATAGAAAAAATATTGTGTCTTATGGAATTAATTCAAATTATTTACAACGTGCTGTTGTTTGGCGGCGGTTTTGTTATTCTGCTGATGATAATATTATACATGCTCTCAAAATCGAAAGCTCAGGAATTGCCCTATAAACGAGTGAAGGAAAGTGTTGCCGTTTCAGATCAACTAATAAGGGCACGAGTAAATTACCAGAACCAGATTGCATCTATTTTGCCATCAAACCAGCTGCAGTGGGAACAAAATGAAATAAGAACTAAAAGTTTGCAGCCACGACCGCAAATATTTCCAATAGATCAAACTCAGCAAAGAGAAGTAAAGATTGTTCGTAAGCCTACTGTTAAGGGTGAAGCCAAGACAAGAACTATGGATGACAGAAACTCAAATGGAAAAAGATATACGATTGTGAATGAGGATCAGAAAAGATCCGGTAGCCGAGCAATTAATTTTTACTTATAATCCATCCATTTAAACTCTATTCAAATTACAACTAATTAGATTGTTGATATTCTAACTTGACGATTTAGGGTATCATTACCAATGTTTTTACCCAAAATATGGTAAAAAAGTGCTTTTTATTGGTAATGATACTAATAATAATACCAAGTTCATGCTATATATTTCTTACCAACTTCTGTGACTAATAGAATCAAATTCAGAGAAAAGGGTCACAGGGGGGATGATCCTTTTCTTGAATTTAAGTGAACTGAATTTTTAATGGGGAAATATTCAGAAAATCCCGTCTAGGCGGGATTTTCTGTTTTCAAACATTACTTCTTAAAAAATGATTAGGCTTTCATTCGTTCGCCTTTTTCTTCACGGATGAATATCCAGCCAACAACTTTCCCAATATCAATTTTTTCGAAATTGTTCCAATACTTTTTAGTTCTTACATGCATAGAACTAGTATCGTTAATAGTAATGCTTTCAGCTTCCTTAATAATTTTTTCGAGTCTAAGCTGCCATGCTTTCATATTATTTTCGCGGAGATCAACCCATCCGTCATGTGCCCAAAGATCAATACTCACTTCATCAATCTCAATTTCATGATCGCCACGGAAAGGAGGAATCTTAATGTCGTTTCCTCTTAACAGTTGTTTGCCATCTGGTAAGAGAATAGGAATGCCAATCGAAATGATTTCATTTCTCAACTTGGAATCATTCTTCAAATGTTCGAAAGCTTTGGCTGATAATTCTGTGGGAGTTGAAGAAATAATATTTCTCATACCTCCAAAAACAACCTTAAGAATATTAATTTCATGCAAAAGTTTCGATAACTTCGGAGGTCCGAGCAATTCAAATGCAACGCTGTTGGCATCGTGGAGTTCTTCAAGCTCTGCTAATTTTTCTACAGCCCAATGCTGCATAAAACCAGCTCTATACGTTGGCTCCAGTGTTGCGTTATCAAGTGCATTAATAATATCGTGACCCGTATTACCGCCTCTGATTTCATAGATAGCATCAACAGCAATTTCTTCCGGTGTAACATATTCCATTTGACCTTGAGCCGTGATTGCTTCAAACTCTCCACGTGAGAATGTGCCGTTTTCACCAGTATCAATAAAGACAGATTTAAGCTTGGTTCCGTTAGTTGGAAATTTGGTATCCGGCTTAAGCTTTAGTTTATCTGTTAAAGAAACAGCTTGTTCAAGAGGGACTTCAACTAATTCAATCGGCTTTCCACCTTTTTTAATCTCGCCAAACTCTATTCGCTTCCAAGCAATTGCGGCAGTAGGTTTAATTTCCTTTGTGATTGGCCCGTCCGGTGTTCTTCCCATTAAGAAAAGGAGTAATGTATGTGCGCCGGCAACAGATGATTTACTCAAAAGTACTCTCGATGGTTTTTCTTCGCTATGTGTATAAGGAATGTTTAATCCCATACCGCCGGTTCCGCTAGTTCCAATCTTAACATAAACACTTGTTTCTGCTTTGTACATCGAGTTGTACATAATTTGTACATGGCGAATTAACTGAGGAATATATTGAGTGCAGATAAGCTTCTCAGTTTCAGCAGCAATCTCCTCAGCAGATGGTTTTCTCTCGATTGTTTTTTTAATTCTTCTGTAAGTTGTATAAAGATCTTGATAAGCAATTCCAGTAGCCGTGTTAATACAGTCAATAATAATGTCTGGTTTGAATTCCATCAATAATTTGTAAATAGCTGAATTATGAAGTATTTCATCGCCCAATTCTTCCATTGTATCTTGCATAAGGATCTTACGAGTAGCAGCGTCTTCAAGTAAGGCTAAACGATCGCTATCCTTAAATTCATGACGTACAAAAATATTACCCCACCAAGGAGCGAAGTACCCGGCCGGTTTTTCTGAAAATTCGGTTTGTAACCGTTTTACTTCATCTTCAGCTTCGTCTTTTCTAAGTGATGTAACAATGATCTTTTTAGGATCTTCCGGTACAAGCTTGCGGATTACTGCATTGCCTACCAAGCCCCATCCACCTAGTACTAAAACTGTTTTGTTCTTAATATCCATTAATTTCCTCAATAATAAATTTTTAGCGTTATCAAATTAGTGGTTAGGGCTTCGCCCCGCAAGGAATAAAGATTTTCTAAAAGTGAAGATTGTCTTGGTTAAAGAGTACCCCTTTCTTAAATTTGCCACGCCTATTAAGTAATTTGTGAATAACTATGAAAATTTGTGAAATCCTCAAGATCGAAAAGATCATTCCTTCTATGAGTTGTAAGACCAAGGAAGAAGCCATTAACGAATTAATTGACTTGTTTAAGAATGATGATCGCGTAAAAGATACTGAGTCGATACGAATATCGGTTCTTGAACGAGAAAAAATTATGTCTACCGGAGTAGGAAAAGGTTTTGCTATTCCTCATGCCAAAACTAATAGCGTTAATGAAATCATCGCGGCTTTTGGAAAGATCGATAATCCGATTGATTTTCAAGCTCTTGATGATCAGCCGGTAAATTTGGTTTTTCTATTAGTAGGAAAAGAAAACCTAGTTGGCCCTCACATTAAACTCTTAAGCAGAATTTCGAGAATGATGAATATAGAAGAGTTCCGGGAGAGTCTTGCAAAAGCAACTACAGCTCAAGAAATTTATGAGCTATTTGAAACCGAAGAAAAACAATATTTTGAAGGCGCATGATTAAAGCAGTCACCGGAACGAAAGATATTCTTCCAATCGAAATTCCCCGTTGGAATCATCTAGAAGAAATTGTTAAAAAAACTTTTTCACAGTTTAACTACAAAGAAATTCGTACTCCAATTTTCGAGTTGACACAATTGTTTTCACGCGGAATTGGGGAAGCTACCGATATCGTAAGTAAAGAAATGTACACGTTTCTTGATCGCAGCGGAGATAGTTTAACATTACGCCCGGAATTAACAGCAAGCGTTGTTCGTGCATTTGTTGAACATTCTTTAGACAAGAAGCAAGGTTTGAATAAATTGTTTTATGTCGGTCCAATGTTTAGACAGGAAAGACCTCAAGCCGGTAGATTTAGACAGTTCCATCAGTTTGGTGCTGAAGCACTTGGCAGTCACGACGCATTGCTAGATGCTGAAATGATTATAATGGCGTACGATATAATTGCCCAGCTTGGATTGAAAAACTTAGAAGTGAAAATAAATTCTCTAGGAGTTCCGGCATCTCGAGAAGAATACAAAACTGTTCTGCGTGATTATCTAAACCAGCATTTGGATAAGCTTTCCGAAGAAAGTAAGAAGAGATTAGAAATAAATATTTTAAGAATTTTCGATAGCAAAGATGAACGTGATAAATCGGTAATGAAATCAGCTCCGTTGCTTATCGATTATTTGGATAATGAAAGTGTCGATCATTTTGAAAAAGTTAAAGAAGCCTTAAAATCAGCAAATGTTCCGTTCCAAGTTGATGCAGCTCTAGTTCGCGGTTTAGATTATTACACGCATACAACTTTCGAAGTGGTGAGTGGCAGCGTAGGCTCTCAAAGCGCTTTGTGCGGCGGCGGTAGATATAACGGCTTAGTAAAAGAACTCGGCGGACCGGATTTGCCGGGCGTTGGTTTTGCTGCCGGAATGGAAAGAATTTTGCTCGCTTGCGAAAACGAAAATTCATTTCAAGCTGCCGAAGAAAAAGCAGATGTTTTCATAATCACTATTGATAAAACGTTGCAAAATTTTTCGTTTCAAACTGCACTTTCATTTCGTCGTGATGGATTAAATGCTGAGGTTGATTATCTATCAAGAAGCGTTAAAGCCCAGATGCGCGAAGCAAATCGCTTGAATGCTAAATATGTTCTATTTGTCGGTGGTGATGAGTTTGCAAATGGTGAAGTTGTGTTAAAGAATATGGCAAACAGCGAGCAAAAGAATTTTAGTAAAGACAATCTTCTTGAAATTATAAAAACCATAAAGGGAATCTAGTGTCTCTTCGAAAGCCAAAAGATATTCCTAAAATTCCTAAAACCAGAAAAAAGAAGCCGCACGCGGCTCTTGATGCTATTCCAACAAAAAAGCCGGATAAGTTAGAATATTACTGCAAAGCATTTTTCAAGTATGATGAAAAGGAACGTAAGCAGTACTATGCTTTTGCTATAGAAACTGTAGTAGAGTTCACTGCTTTCGCTTACGAAGTGTCTGTTGATGTTATCAAAGAGAAGAATGTAATTAATCTTGTGGTCATGGGATTGAAAGCTAAAATGAATTCCGTTCCCAGAATTCAGCCGGCAAGAAATGAATCGCTCTTTGAGGATTTGTTCGGAGATTACACAGTAAATGTTGTTAAGCAAGATGGTGCAGTAAACAGTGCCGATTTCCATTTCAATATTTTCAAGAAAGAATTACTTCTTCTAAAGCAGTACAAGCCTAAAAAGAAAAATAATCGCCTTTTCTGCGAATTTATGATTGCCGATGAGGAATTCTCCTTTCCAGAAGATTAACAGATAATTATTTTATACCTATAAAACTAATCAGCGTTTTACTATGCAAAAAATTTATGGCAGAAAACCGGTATTGGAAGCAATTAATTCCGGAGCGGAAATTGAAATTATATATGTTGCATTCGGTCAGCACGGCGATGCAATCAACCGCATATTTTCTGCGGCAAAGAAAAATGGAATAAAAGTCTCGCAAGTCTCACCGCAAAAATTTAATTCTATTGCAAAAAGCGAAGACGCGCAAGGCGTAGTTGCTTTTAAATCAACACAAAAATTTTATGAGCTTGGCGAATTAATAGATGAAGCTAAAAAATCAGCTCATCCGTTGCTACTTTTACTTGATTCAATCCAAGATCCACATAATCTAGGTGCAATTTTGCGTACTGCAGAATGTTCTGGTGTAGACGGTATAATTGTTACTACAAATCAAAGTTCTCCAATTACTGAAACAGTTGAAAAAGTTTCTGCCGGAGCTGTCTCTTATGTTAAAATTTGTCCGGTTAACAACCTCGTTCAAACAATGAACATTCTTAAGGAAGAAGGTTTTTGGACTGTCGGTACTTCTCTAAATAATTCCAAGAATTACAGCGAGATGGATTACAAAATGCCGGTAGCTCTTGTAATGGGCAATGAAGAAAAAGGCATTCGTAAGCTAGTTGCGGAAACATGCGATTTTCTTGTCAAGATTCCTATGAATGGAAAAGTTGATTCGCTAAATGTTTCTGTAGCAACCGGAGTTTTGCTCTTCGAAATTAATCGTCAAAGAAATTCATAAAATATTTTCGGAGGGATTTTATGAAATCATTAATTAAGCAAGAAGAAATTGTAGGAAGAATTTATTTTCTGCGAGGCGAAAAAGTTATTCTTGACCGTGATCTTGCTATTCTTTACGGGGTTGAAACGAAAGTTTTGAAGCAATCTGTTCGGAGAAATATTCAAAGATTTCCCTCGGATTTCATGTTCTAGCTCACTGAAGATGAATTCAAAAATTGGAGGTCACAATTTGTTACCTCCAATGCAGATAAGATGGGCTTAAGGCATGCACCAATGGCATTTACCGAACAAGGTGTTGCGATGCTCTCTGGCTTACTCAATTCTGATAGAGCTATAAAAGTAAACATAGAAATTATGCGGGCTTTTGTTCAATTAAGAAGATTAGTTAACTCGAACAAGGAGCTTGCAAAGAAGATTGAGCAATTAGAATCCAAGTATGATGAGCAGTTTAGAATTGTTTTTGATGCAATTCGGCAATTAATAATTGAAGAAGAAAAACCCAAAAGGAAAATCGGATTTTAAATAAATGAGAGTTTTCCAAGCAGAATTTGAATTTACTCCAACTAACTTTACAAAAAGGATTGCTAGCATGAAACCATGGAAAACTCTTGATAAGAAATTCGTTCTCGAAAGAGGAAAATTCTTAAAAGTAGAGGATCATGTTGTTGAATTACCGGATGGGAAGATTATTAACGACTGGCCTTGGGTAATTACGCCCGATTTCATTAACGTAATTGCAGTTACTACTTCCAAAGAATTTATATGTCTGCGCCATCCTAAATATGCAATTGACGGGCTAACACTGGCTCCAATAGGCGGATATATTGAGCCAAATGAAGAACCTCTTTTTGCAGCTAAAAGAGAATTGCTTGAAGAAACCGGATTTTCTGCCGATGAATGGATAGAACTTGGCCGATATGATGTAGATGCAAACCGCGGCTGCGGGAAAGCATTTTTGTTCTTAGCGTTGAATGCAGTTAAAATATCCGAACCTACCGAAATTGACATGGAGCAGCCGGAATTGGTTATTCTTTCAAAAGATGAGTTGCTTCAAGCCTTACTAAATGGTGAGTTTAAGGTATTATCTTATGCACATACAGTCTCACTGTCTCTTGAGTATCTGAACCGAAAATAGAGCCAATTTGACTGAATTGGTCACTAATTAGATTCTCAGCTCATTATCAAATCATCTTTATCAATTAGAATTCTTGCTAAATGTGGAACGATTCCAGAGATAAAATCGTTGTTATTTTTAATCTTGACTTTTTTTTCCAGATGGAATAGGTTTGAAACCCGAATTGTAAAGGAATTGTAATGAACGAAATAAAAGAACAACCGGCTGAAGAATTATCCGAGGATATGAAGATAATTGATGATGTGACCTCCTCCGAGTATAAATGGGGATTTGTTACAGATATCGAATCTGAAACAGCGGCGAAAGGCTTGAATGAAGAAGTTGTAAAGATGATTTCTAAGAAGAAAGATGAGCCGGAGTGGATGACTGAATGGCGGTTGAAAGCATTTAGATATTGGCAGAAAATGGAAGAGCCCGCTTGGCCTAATGTTCACTATCCTCAAATAGATTTTCAAAATATCAGCTATTACTCTGCGCCAAAACAAAAACCAAAATTAAACTCGCTTGATGAAGTTGATCCAGAATTGCTCAAAACATTTGAAAAGCTCGGCATTCCGCTGGATGAACAAAAAATTCTCTCCGGTGTGGCGGTGGATGCTGTTTTCGATTCGGTTTCTGTAGCAACAACATTTAGAGAAACTTTGAAAGAAAAAGGAGTAATCTTTTGTTCTGTTTCGGAAGCTGTTAAAGATTATCCGGAATTAATAAAAAAATATCTTGGCTCGGTGGTTCCTTATACTGATAATTTTTACGCCGCGCTTAATGCCGCAGTTTTTAGCGATGGTTCTTTTGTGTTCATTCCCAAAGGTGTCCGCTGCCCAATGGAATTATCTACTTACTTCAGAATTAATTCTCAAGAAACCGGACAATTTGAAAGAACGTTAATTGTTGCAGAAGAAAATGCATATGTAAGTTATCTGGAAGGATGTACTGCGCCTATTAGAGATACTAATCAGCTGCATGCGGCTGTGGTTGAACTTGTTGTTTTGGATAACGCAGAAATTAAATATTCTACAGTGCAAAACTGGTATCCGGGTGATAAAGAAGGTAAGGGAGGAATTTATAACTTCGTTACTAAGCGCGGTGCTTGCAGAGGTAAAAACTCTAAGATCAGCTGGACTCAAGTTGAAACCGGCTCATCAATTACTTGGAAATATCCAAGCTGTATTCTTCAAGGTGAAAATTCTGTCGGTGAATTTTATTCTGTTGCTGTAACAAATAATTATCAGCAAGCAGATACCGGAACAAAAATGATTCATCTCGGAAAGAACACACGCAGCACAATCGTATCAAAAGGAATTTCTGCCGGAAAGAGTAATAACTCATATCGCGGCTTGGTTAGAATTGGGAAAAATGCAGAAGGTGCCAGAAATTATACTCAATGCGATTCTATGTTAATGGGAGACAGATGCGGTGCACACACATTTCCATATATAGAAGTAGAAAATAACACAGCGAAAGTTGAGCACGAGGCGACGACATCAAAAGTAGGCGAAGATCAAATATTTTAT
>JBAYTN010000086.1:0-16016 GCA_041675645.1 Melioribacteraceae bacterium | reverse complement strand
TTTACGCTACTTGAAGCTGTAACAACTCCGCTGAACTGAACATGCTTAGGATCTTTTTCAATCTCAATTTTCACAGCAAGATTTTCGTTCAAGCTGGTCTTAACGTATTTCACTTCAACAAATTGGTTTATTTCCAGACTATCAAATACGGTTGTTTTATCAAACTCATCAAAGAAAACAGTGTTTTGATCTATAGTTATCGTTAATCCGGCAACTACCAAATTAGTCCCCGTTATAGATTCAATCTTACCATAAACTTCAAATTCGTGCGCCGGGTGAACTTTGATCAGTTTAGCAGTTAATACTCCGCTAGTATTTAATGACCCTTTAACTTCAACATTTAGCCCTAATGTTAAGCTTGCAAAAGTTATTACACCGGTTCCATGTCCTACCACTAAAGTTGATGAATCAACAGTAAATGTTTTTCCCATTACGGTAAGAGAGGTTAAAGTTAAGCTTTCTATTGCACCTTCAACTTTAACAGTTGGGCGCCAGAATTTTTTAGCTACGACCCGAAGTGCTAAATATTGACCACTAATTTGTTTAACAGCTTTGATCTTTACAATTTGTCCAACTTTCAAATCAGTTAGCGTAATGGCATTTCTGTCGTCATCAAAAAATTCGGTGTTTTGATCAACTGCAAAAACCAATCCTCGGACAGTAATTGAAGCTTCAGTAACCGCCTCAATATTTCCGGTAAAATTCATTTCTCTATCCGTTTCTCTAACTTTGATTAGAGACGCCAAATAAGTAGTCCCTTGCAAGTAAGCTTCAACAACAACGAACATTCCGGTTTTTAAATCTGCGAAAGAAAGACTCTGCTTCATCTTGTTGTAAATCTTAGTTTGACTATTAACATAAATTATGTATCCCCCCAAAGTGATATTATCAGAATTCACAGCATCAATTAAACCGGTCACTTCGATTCGCTTTTCAGATTCATCGCGCGCAAGAACTATTCTAGTTGCTCTATAACTGCCGTCGCTTTGCAAAAGAGCTTTTACTTTAACAGCGTCGCCTACTTTCAAATCAGTATAATTAAGCAAAGTGCCTTCGTGACTGAATATTACTGTTGCGGAATCTACACTAAAGATTATAGCGTTAACAGTGAAGCTGTTAGTCATAATCGCGCTAATTGTTCCTTCAATTTCAAGTTCCCTCTGTTCATAATCTTCATTTTCAACTTTTATATACGCCGCCAGATAAGTAGAATCCTGTTGCAAATAACCCCGTACGTTTACTTCATCACCAACCTTTAGATCGCTCAGTTTAAGTAGACCTTTTCTATGGGAAAGAATGATTGTAGTAGAATCAACAAAGAACTCGGTATCCATAACTTTTATTGTTGTACTTGTAACCGCTTGGATATTCCCTTCCAGTTCAATTTCTTGCCTTCTATATTCCGGTTTAACAATTATTGCAACCGCAGTCAACTGGCCCCCTATTGTTTGAGTGGCTTTTACAACTACAAAATCTCCTACATTTAGATTTTCAAAGCTCAGCTTCGTATTCAACTGTGTAAAAATTATTGTGTTAGTGTCAACAAATATTTCTGTTCCGTTTACAGTTAGCGAATTTGAAGTGACAACAGAGATCTTACCGCTTAGCTCAATGTTAATCTTGGAGGTAAGTAAATGAATTTCTGTTGCGATAAAACGACCTACCAAAGTGGACTTAGCTTCAATTTTTACTAAGCTGCCTACTTTCACACTATCAAATGAGATAGTGCCGCTCATGCCGCCGGATATTTTGGTTGTAGAATTCACCAATATTTCTATTGAATTAACAGTAAGGCTGGAATCGGTTTTTACCTGAACTGTGCCGCTGATTTTAACTTCGCCATCAGCTTTCAACTGGAGAGGATTTAGAAATAACAAGGAAAGAAGCAGAAGAACAGCTACGCTTCCGATATTTCCTCTCAAAGAGTAATATAATTTTGCCATTGTAATGTTCTCCTAAATATTTTTTTTGATTAACATTTCTTTTTGTAAAAAGGGGGAACCGGACTTCCCGGCTCCCTCATACTAATTAATTCATATTAGCTAGAATCATGATCTGAGAAACCGCATTTACTTGTGCGCTTGATGCACCTACTAATGCAGTTTGAGTTGTAGTCTTTACGGAATTAAAGAAAGTAACATATGCGTTGATTATTAAGTCTAGCGAGAGTGATCCAACTATCGACGCGTTCAGAATTGTTTTAGCAGATGCAGCTCCATTTACACTTGCATCAATTGTTTCTATCGATGCAGAGTAAGTTGAGAGCGCAAGTTTAAGCTGCGACTTTACAGAAGAACGGTACTGAACAAACGCGTCCGCCATTTGCTCGAAACTGGCCGATGTTTTAATTGAGTTGTAAAGTGTAGCTCCGGCTGAAACTACTGCGTTTGTTTGTGCATCTGAAGCACCGGCAGCTTGAAACTGCTGCTTCATTGCGACACTCAAAACAAAAGCGTATCTCTTATAATATGATTGCAGAACAGCTAACCTTCCGTTTGCGTTCATGTTTGCAGATGCATTAACAAAAGTAGTTGCGCCTATTCTTATCAATTCTGCATAAACTGTTGAATTTACAGTACTGTTGGCAAAAACATAAGATTCATATTCATTTATATCATTTTCAGTTTCTGCTTCGGAATCGGAAGAGTTGTAAAGTGCTGCATCCAATTTGGCTTTTGCTTCAGCCCGTGCATGCATCATCGCTTGTATCTGACTGCTGGTTAATCCAAAGTATGAATTACCCGAAGCACTAACATATGTCTGCGATTGTGCCTCCAATGCTTTAATAAACTCTGTCTCCGCATTTGCATTCCCCTTTATATGTATAGCAGCTTGGGCATTTAACAATATTTTAAGATCAGTTGCATCTATATAGCTTGCTTTGCCCTGAGCTACCAACTTAATGTAGAGATTTGTTTCGGTTGTAGATTCAACTGTTAATGGCGGAGAGTAAACAGTGCTTCCCGTTTGAACTTTTGAAGAAACAATTGCTTTTAATTCGGCCTCTCCTTGAGTTGCAACTACAACTAGGTTTTCCGCTCCGTTTAGATTCGTTTCAACTACAAATTTACCGCTTGCATCTGTTTGAATTGTTTGTGTTGAGACTGTTTTTAGAGAACCATCTGCTTGTACTTGGGCCAGTACAACAGCCGCTCCTTGAATAGATGAGAATGTAGTCTCTGTACTTCCGGTTTTGCTCAAAGCTTTAGCCATCCCGTTACCGGATGAAATTCTGCCGGCAACTTTTGCTGTATTTCCGCTGCCGGAATCAATCGGATTATCATCATCCGAGCAAGCCGTGAAAACGAATGAAGTTGTAATCAATAAAGCAAAGAACAATTTGACGGTGAGTTTATTTATAGTTTGCATTATAGTACTCCTTTATTTTATGAATGCAGTTATTGTTTAAGTAATTATTTAACTCTGTATGGAATGCCCCAAGTTTTAACTTCAACTGCCGTGTCGATATCATACACAACAGTTCTTGGGAAAGCATTAATTACAGCGTGCATTCTTGCCGCATGATAATTTGTCCTCCATTTCCTCTCGTAAACTTTTCTATAAATAGAACCTTCTTGCTGACTGGAAACAAAATCGAATTTTTCTTTAGACTTTGTGTTACCATTCAGCGCCGCACCGTAGGTAACACTTAAAAAATCCGGATCTTGTGTGGTACTTAGAACTTCGACAGTGAGTTTTACGGTTTGATTCTTCTTATACCATGTTAAAAGATTTTTCCAAGCGTGGCCGTGGCTTCCAAATCCATTTTCAAAACCATGGTTGTCATCATCTTCTTCATCATCATCTTCAATTTTCTCTCTTCCAACTTTGAATAAGTAAGCATTCGGATCATCGATAACAAGCTCTGTTCCATCCTGAGATGTTAAAATTATTCTGACAATTTGAATATTCTCCCCTTCAGTACCACCGTAAGGAAGCGAAACTGCATCCACTTTCCAATCGAACTCATCGTTTCCGCTATTGCCAACTTTTTTGTATTGAATTATTCTGGTAATCACGCTCGTAAAAGTTTTTTCGATAGTTGTATCAACGGTCTGGCGGATTCCAATTGTAGGTTGCTTGAATGATCCTTGAATAATTAAGCGGCCTTCAAATTTTTGAGTTAATGTTCCGGTTGCAGTTGTACTATCCTTTTCAAGTGTTAAGTTCTTCTCGATAAGATTCATTTTCTGTCCAATTTTAATTGGATAGACATCTTTACCAAGTGAGCCGGCGAGCGCCATAGCTTGTTCTTCATTATAGTTTGGAGTAAAAGAATTAACCGAAGAACTATTTTCAGCAACCTTCATAAATTTTTGTGTTTCAACACTGTTCGAGGATTGCGGCTCGTTGCTTTCAAAAAGATTATCGCAACCAGCTACAAACACCGCTACTAGTAATGTAACTATGAACAATTTTGCTATTGCAGATTGTCTCATTAAGGTCCCTTTCTTTTTTGTGTTAATAGCATTTGCTACAGCCTTCAATGAATTTTCTTTTATTTTCATTTTTATTTCTCCTTCTAAATTCTATGGCTAAAATAATTTCTTCGCTTATGGTAGTATGCAGTGGTAAACATGCATAGGATGTGGTTGTTTTTACGACAGTGAGAATTGGCAAATTTTCCACATTTTTAGCCCAGCATATCTCAACATTTGTGATGCCTATCAATCAATTTCTTCTTATCCTTTGCAGCATTTGTTCTTGTATTAACAAACGATCCCGCATATAGCGGGACCGAATTGAATCTATGTAACCCTTTTATTTCTTACTTTATCTTGATAGCTGAGGAAGATTTCTTGTTACTCCTAATAAGAACTACGGCTGCTGCTATTATTATCAGCGCAACTAAAATGTATCCCCAATATGCCGGGGAAGAAGTAACTACATTCTTCCATTCTTCAATTTTAACATCTATTTGATCTTTTTCGTTTTGAGATAACTGATTGCTTTCTAAAAGAATTGGAATCCAATCTTTCTCTATAGTCGAATGATAAACGGTATCTGCAAAGACTTTATAATAGTTTAATGCATCATCCTCGCTAGCATTGTCTATGCTGTTAATTTTATCATCAATGTAGCCGTTTATATTACTTACAAATTGCTCGGCATTATTAAATGGGACAAGTTTTACACCCTTGGCGACAAACTGGTTAAAAATGTTATGCCAGATTTCAGTATTCATCTGCTCATTCCACTTTGCCAGCAATGAATCTATTTGGGCAATCTCGAGTTTTTTATCCTTCTTGTTTAGATAGACATTACTAAGCTTAGGTCCAATTAGCTGCCACATTTTAGATAAATCTTGATGCTGATTTTTCATTTGGTTAAAGTCATCGGACGTCATTTGCGTTACTCTGGTGAATTGAATATTGTCTTCAATTGTTCGCTTAATATTATAGAACAGATTCCCTTTATTTATTTTTGTAATGATTGCTTTTTTGTCTCTCTGCGTATTTCCGGACGACTTGCCAAATTCCACTAAAAGACTATCAACCAGATCCCGAACAAGGAGATCTCGTTCTTTTATGCTGCCGCTTAGTCTGGCAACTGCTCTCTTTAGATCAGCAATTGTAGCTTCCCCATTTTCAACTTGGATTTTTAACTGCTCAACTTGTTTAAGCAGAGTTTCATTCTGCAAATTTAGTTGATCTACTTGAGTTTCAAGTTCTCCAACGCGAGTAGTTAAAGTAGTTATCTGCCTAAGATCAGCATTTTTATATTCCAGCGCCCTCTCAATCTTTTCAAACGTTGATTCATAATTCTCCGGGTACAACGCTTTATCAAATATTTTCTTATATCCTATATAGTCATTCCTCAGATTGGTAATACTCTCTCTTATGGCGATACACTCTTCCGGTGTAGCGGCGTTTTTAATTGATTCTTCTATCGAGCTGCATTGTTTTTTAAAGTTTTGCAATTCTTCGTAATCGGATTGAGAATAGGTATAGGAATTAACATACAACAAGAGCGACGCGACTAAAAATATTATCGTTTTCATTTTGCCCTCACTATTTCTGAGCCGTAAATCAAATATTTAGTTGACCCGTCTATTAATTCAATGCCATTTAGTTTCTGATTAAAAACAGGCATCTTAAGTGTAAGTGAATCTGATACACTTAACTTTTCTTTTAATTTCATTCCACCTTCTACACACTGTAACATGTAAACATTTTTAAATCCTTCACCGGTGAAATAATAATATCCATCTTTGTTGCGGATAATTCTTATTTCTCTACCAGCATAAGAATTTGAGTCGCTGAATTCTTCATAAAAGATGGGCTTTGTATTTATATCAAAAGTGTGTCTCTCTTCCGATATAAATCCTTTAGCATTTACCTTTAGAACTGTTTCAACAGGCCACGAGAAATCCGCCGGCTTTAGAACAATTGTGGCACAGCCCGATGCCATCAATACAGTGCTAATCAAAATGAATATTTTCATATTTCGCCTCCAGTTGAATTCAATTAGTTACTCATTAGTTTGTTATAAATGTTTTGTCTTCAAATCCCTTCGGTAATGAGATTCGATCATCTGTGTAGCAAATTTATGCGCATTAAGGTTTCCGGTATGCAGTGTATTCGGGATAACGCTTGTAGTAGGTTTTACGGCAAGTTGTACATGGACTATTTGCTAGGTAAGTCTAAAATAATTCTATTTATACCAGCTGATTTTCAACAGCATATTTAATCAATGCAGCAGTGGAAGTAATATTTAATTTTTCTTGAATTCTGGATTTATAGGATGCGACAGTATTTACACTCAAATTTAATTGCTCAGCTATGGCAGTCAATCTATTTCCTTGCCCAATTAATCTCAATACTTCAAATTCACGATCGGATAATTTTTCATGAGGTAATTTATTTATTGAATTAAGTCCGCTTAATAATAATTCGTCCATTACTTCTTGTTTTAGGTACTTACCACCCTTTGCAATCTTTTTAATAGCGAGAACAATCTCGCTGGGATCGGCATTTTTGCTTAAATAACCGTCGGCACCAACGGTTATTGCTCTGTGTCCAAATTTTTCATCCGGATAAATACTGAAGATTAATATTTTCACTGATGGATACAGAGCTTTGATATCTTTAACATAATCTAGACCGCTTCTATCTTGCAGAGAAATATCAAGCGTAATTAAATCCGGACTCTTTTCTTCCAGCAATTTTTGCAGTTCCGTAATGCTTGCAGCCTCTCCAATAACTTGAAAATCATTATTCATGGAAAATATTTTTTTAAGACCTTCCCTTACAACTTTATGATCATCGGTAATAATAATATTCATGAGATCTTCTCTATACTTGTTGCTTCTATTAATGGTATTGATGCTTTAATTGCTGTGCCCGATCCGGCTTTACTTGTTATTGTTAAAGAACCATTAAGGTACAAGGCCCGCTCCTTCATTCCCAATATTCCAAATGTTTTTACTTGACGTGGATTTTTGTCATCAAAACCAATTCCATTATCCTCTATCGTAACTTCAATAAAATCATTTTTTCTGGAGAAATTTATTTTAATTTCTGTGGCTTTTGAGTGACGCATTGCATTCGTTAATGATTCTTGAACAATTCTATACAATGCAACACTTTTTTCTTCGCTTAGGTTTATATCTTCGGCATAACTCGTAATGTTACATCTAATGTTACTCATCCTCTGGAATTCTTTGCAATATTCCTTTATTGCTTGAACAAGACCAAGGTGCTCAAGCACATAAGAACGAAGCCCTTCAGAAATATCTCTAACAGATTGAATTCCCTTATCAACCATTTTTTTAACTTCGTTTAATTCTGAGATTATTCTTTGACTGCTAAGTTCTACCTTTTTTTGTTCGATTGAGTCTCTCAAGTAGAGTACATTCAAATTAATTCCGGTAAAAAGCTGTCCGAGTTCATCGTGCACTTCACGTGCAAGATGATGCCGTTCAGTTTCTCTAGCATATTGCAATTGTGCCGCAAGTTGCCTCAATTCCGATTCAGAAGTACGCAGTTGTAATTCAGTTTTCCGCAACTGTTCAATGCTAAGTGATTTTATTAGTGAGATTGAAGCGTTATGCGCCAACGCTTTCACATGATTTAGATCGCTTGGCTTATAACCGGTTTTATTCTTTTTGTTGTGAGCTTCAAAGAAACCCAGCAATTCTCCATTAGAACCAAACAAGGGAACCGAAATAAGTTGTGATATTGCATACTTGCTCTTTAGTTCAGGGTGAATTAGCGGGTCACTTTCAGCATTATTAGTAATATAACCTTCTTTTCGATCTCTAAACTGAACACAAATACTGCTATCCAACTCCCAACTTAGCTTTGAATACTCCCAATGATCCTGGTGATAATAGCGCTTGGTTAAAAATTTATCCCCGTCAATAATTGCTGCAAATCCGCTTTCGGCATCAACAAGCTTAATTGATTCTACCACTAATGAGTCCAATATCTGATCTATTTCTAGAGATGAATAAAGTTTTTCACTAATTCGTAATAGCGAATTAATTGTCTCTTCATATTTCTTACGGTCATTAATATCATAACATGAACCGAGATAGCCTGCAAAACTATTATTCATATCGAAATAAGGAATGCCAACAACTACCATCCATCTATATTCGCCTTGCGAGTTTTTTAATCTGTATTCAATCGAATAGCTCTTCATTTGTGAAAAAGAGTCTCTGTATGTACTTAAAACAAAGTCTCTATCTTCCGGATGAAGATTAACAGCCCAGCCGTCACCAAGTTCTTCCTCAAGAGTTCTCCCGGTAAATTTTAACCAAGCTTCATTAAAATAATTACATTTTCCATCCAAACCGGAAAGCCACACCGGCGTTGGAAATCCGTTAAGCAATTTCAAATAAAAATCACGAGAACTTTTAATTGTTTCTTCGGACATTTTCTTATCCGAAAGATCGTGGCTGACTTTTAAGTAGCCGTAAATTTTGTCCTCATTATCCTTTAGTGGTGCAATGACTACATTTGCCCAGAATTTAGTTCCGTCTTTCCTTAATCTCCATCCCTCTTGTTCATAGCTTCCTTTCTCTGCTGCATACTTCAAAGAATTTTCGAGATTTACACTCTTTCTGTCTTCCTCCAAGTAAAATAGTGAAAAGTGCTTTCCAAGAATTTCATTTTCCTTATACCCGATTATTGCTTCGATCCCTTGATTCCAGCTAACTATTCTGCCTTCCAGATCAAGAACAACTATTACATACCCTTTAACTTCTTTCAGCAAAGTTTCAAAACGACTTTCAGATTTCAGTCTTTCAATTTCAGTGACAAACACCTTCTTATAATTTGAAAGTATGTTTTTCCTCCAAATGAACAAAAGAGCGGCAGCAAATAATAGGTCTAGAGTAATGATCGCTAACACAACCATCTTGCCTAAGTCATCTACTCTCTCATAAAATTCACTCTTAGTTATCTTAGTTATTAACGACCAGTTAGTATGTCCTACTGATCTAATTACAGCTATAACCTTTTCATTTTTATAGTCGATGGCATCAACAAATCCATTGCGGTCTTTAATCTTAGCTGCATTTATTAATGGCTTTCTAGGATACTCACTTTTTGAATTTTGAGTCTCCATAGAATTCTTAGGTGTATTGAGATAAAAAATTCTTTCGTCATCCGGCATTACCAGTAAAGATTCCAAAGTTTGGAAGGGATATATCTTATTATTTAAAATTCCATCAAATATTTTTTCCGAATTGACTGAAATTATTAAGGCCTTGCTACTCGAAATATTTGAGTTCCGGAGTGGGACATAGAATTTTAACTGTTTTAACGAATCGCCATAATTATTATTTGCATGGATTATTATTGAATTTGATTTTATTGAACGGGAACATAGAGCTGAATCTGCCGAGTCGGGCTGTATGTTTTGTTCAGGATAGCGGTATTTAATCTTTCCGGAATCATCGATAAGCGTAATTGACTCAGAAGGAAGAAAATATTTTAATTTAGTATACCAATTATTAGAATCTTCAGAATCACTTTCTACTTTTCCCAACAGGCTTACAAGCGGAGAATTTGTTCGCAGGAGTTCCAAATATGCAAGTCTGCCATTTAGCCAATCTGTAATTTGTGCTTTTCTGAAATCAGCTATAGTAGTTAAATAGTTAAATCGGCTATTTACAAACGTTGTCTTCTGGCTTTGGTATATATAATAACCAACAGCAATCAGAATTATTGTAAAGATGACGAATACTAGAGAGATTAAACCGAGTGGTTTTTTGAAATAGTTTTTATTAACTACTAAATTTCGCAAAGCATCCTCAATAACAATTTTGTTTTATAACACATTATTGTAAAACTGTGTTCATTCTATGCTAATATATTCTATATTTTACAATACAGTAGTGCGCCCTCTAACTTTTCTCATCATAATAAGATATGCAGCAAATGATATTGCAAATCCTACAAACCAAGCGTAATCGTAAAGAAACCTTAAGGAAGGAACCAGCAGTCCTATTAATGCAACAAAAACACCAGCTAAGAGAGCATAAATTGCTCTAAGATTGAAACCGTTTGTGAATTCATATTCCCCATTCCTACGGTATAGGTCAAGAACGTTTAGCTTCTTTTTCTCAATGATGAAATAATCGCAAATAAGAATACCCGCAATTGGTCCTAAAAAGCCGGAATAACCAACAAGCCAACCAAAAATATAAGCACTATAGTCAGATAGTAGTTTCCACGGCATTATCATTATACCAAGAACCGCGGTCAATAACCCGCCACGTACAAAAGTAATTTTCTTAGGATACAAATTGGCAAAATCGTTTGCCGGAGAGACTACATTTGCTGCAATATTTGTGGTTAGAGTTGCAACCATAAGCGCTAGTAAAGAGAATATTACAACAATCGGATTCTGAAATTTTGTTAAAAGAGTAACCGGATCCCAAATTGCCTCACCAAATATTACAACAGTAGCTGAAGTAACTGCTACACCAATAAATGAATACAGTGTCATTGATGGAGGCAGACCTATCGCTTGTCCAAGCATCTGGTCTTTTTGGCTTTTAGCAAAACGGGAGAAGTCCGGGATGTTAAGAGAGAGAGTTGCCCAATACCCAACCATTCCGGTTAGCGCCGGAATAAAGAATTGCCAGAACTCTCCAACAGTTTTAAACTTGCTTGGCTGATTAAGTATTGGTCCCCAACCGCCCCCTTGAACATAAGCCCAAACTAGAAGTGCAATACCTACAATTAAAAGGAAAGGTGCGCCAAGCGCTTCCAGCCACTTAATAGATTCCATACCCTTCACAATAAAATAAACATTCATTCCCCAGAAGATTAAAAAACTAATTGCAGAACTGAAAGCCCATGCTCCCCATTCCGGCAAAAGTACACTTAAAAGAGAATTTAAAGCTTGTCCGCCAATCCATGTCTGAATTCCAAACCAGCCGCAAGCAACAACAGCGCGAAGAAGTGCCGGAATATTAGAACCAATTGTACCAAAAGCCGCGCGCGCTAGTACCGGAAAAGGAATTCCATACTTTGTCCCAGCGTGGGCATTCAGAATCATTGGAATAAGTACGATGACATTTCCTAAGGCGATAGTCATAAGTGCTTGCCACCAATTCATACCGCCGACAATTAGTCCGCTAGCAAGCATATAAGTTGTTATGCAGACACTCATCCCTATCCAAAGAGAAGCAATATGATAAGTGCCCCAACTTCTTTCATTTACTTTAGTTGGGGCAAGATCTTTATTGATTAGTTTTGTATCAGTGAGTGAGGATAAATCTGTTTCAACCAAGCTTTCTGAAAAGGATTTTTCCATACAAGTCTTTCTTTGATATTCAGTTTAGATAATGTTTTATTTCACAAGCTAGCTATTTGATCACAGCATAGTATGAATATCTCTCTTTATATAATTACCTCTGCCCTTTTTGCCAAGGAATTTTTTATTCTCAATAATTACCTCGCCTCTTGAAATAACTAAATCGGTATCACCTTTAACTTTCATTCCCTCAAACATGGAATAATCAACCCTCATATGATGAGTAGAAGCAGAAATTGTAAGTTCTTTCAGCGGGTCCCAAATTACAATATCTGCATCGGAACCGGGTGCAATCGTTCCTTTACGCGGATACATACCAAATATTTTAGCTGGATTTGTAGATGTGAGTTCAACCCATCTATTCAATGAAAATCGTTTGTCGTTAACGCCGCCTTGGTAAATCAAGTGCATTCGGTTTTCAAGCCCCGGTCCGCCGTTTGGTATTTTGGTAAAATCATCTTTACCTAATTCTTTCTGTCCCTTGAAGTTAAATGGGCAATGATCCGTTGATACAACTTGAAGATCATTATGCTGTAATCCGTTCCAAAGTTTTTCTTGATTCCACTTTTCCCTTACCGGCGGAGAGAAAACATATTTAGCGCCTTCAAAATCCGGTTTCGAAATGTCATCAAGTGATAAGTACAAATATTGAGGACAAGTTTCAGCGTAAACCGGTAGGCCTTTCAATCTAGCTTCGCTAACTTTGGTTAAAGCATCGTTACAAGTAAGGTGAACAATATAAATTGGACTTCCGGCCATTTCTGCCAATGCAATCGCTCTATTAGTAGATTCCCCTTCTGCCGCCGCCGGTCTGCTTAACGCATGATACAAAGGAGAAAGATTTCCTTTAGCTACAGTTTCCTTAACAATGTGATCGATCACCATTCCATTTTCCGCATGCATACAAACCAAACCTCCATTATGAGAGGTCTTTTTCAATGCTTTGAAAATTGTCGCATCATCAACCATTAATACATTAGGATAAGCAAGAAATAGTTTGAAACTGGTAACACCTTCCGCAATCATATCGTCCATTTCACTTATGCGTTCATCGGGCAAGTCGGTAATAATTATATGGAATCCATAATCTATGCAAGCTTTTCCATCGGCTTTGCCGTGCCAAATATCCAGACCTTCTTTCATACTTTTACCTTTCGGCTGAATAGCGAAATCTATCAAAGAGGTTGTCCCACCAAAAGCTGCTGCGATTGTTCCGGTTTCAAAATCATCGCTTGATGTAGTTCCGCCGAAAGGCATATCCAGATGCGTATGAACATCGATACCGCCGGGGATAACATACTTCCCTTTAGCATCAATTGTTTTATCAGCTTGAATACTAAGCGAAGTACCGATGGTAGTTATCTTTTCTTTTTCAACATATATATCGGCTATGTAATCTTGCTCAGCCGTAATGATTCTTCCGTTTTTTATTAGCAAAGACATTTTATACCTCGATTCAAGAATTTATTTAAGTTACTTTATTTTTTCATGCCGGTAGAATAATCCAATTTTCGTTCTTCAACATTAAACCCGAAAGGACGTTTCGATTTTTCCGGAGGAGCCATTAACTGCCGAATAGCTTCAACAATTGCACGAATATCATTATCATGATTAACGACTTTCTGTTCAAGCTCAATCAACCTTTTATGCAATTCGCTATAGGCCACAACATCCCTACGGATTTGCACAAACGCACGAACTACTAATACACTCATTTGAACAGCTTTACTACTATTCAAAATATTTGCGACCATAATTGTACCATGTTCAGTAAAGACAAAAGGGAGTTTTCTTCTACCACCTCGCACCGGGTTTGATGTTGCAATTTGCAACATCAAATCATCAAACTCTTTTTTGTTTAGAGTAAATAGGAAATCATCTGGAAATCTTTCCTTGTTTCTTTTTATTTGCTGGTTTAATCTAGCTGTAGTCACTCCATATATTGCAGCAAGATCACTATCAAGAATAACTTTTTCTCCGCGCAGAGTAAAAATCATTCCTTCGATGCGTTTGTACAAGGCTAATTGCGCTTTGGATATTTTGCTCTTAACCATGTCTATCTCAGAAAGACTTGTTAATGAATTTCAATACCATGTTTTTTTTGAAACTCAGCTAGGTTTTCCCAAGTCATAGGAATTCCGCTTTGCTTAAACTCTTCTGTTAACTGATTCCATGTTTTCGATACTGAACCGTCGTCTATTCTGACCATGGAAATACAATTCTCTACCGGACATACTAACGAACACAACGCACAGCCAACACAGTCTTGTTCGCGTACTTCGGTTTTGGCATGTCCATTTTCTTGAATTAAATCGATACATTGATGAGCAGTATCTTCGCAAGCTATGTAACATAAATTGCAATGAATACATTTCGATTGATCAATTCTAGCAATTGTTCTGTTAAGCAAATCAAAATTCCCGAAATCGTTTATACGAGGAAGCGATTTCCCTCTAATCTGATCTAATGAAGTTATTCCTTTGGATTCCATCCAGTTGGACATTCCATCGATCATATCTTGAACTATTCTAAAACCGTGATGCATTACAGCAGTACAAACTTGCACGCTTGAAGCGCCAAGCAGAATGAATTCCAATGCGTCGCGCCAATTACTTACACCGCCAATTCCGGAGATGGGAAGATTTACCTCCTTATCAAGTGCAACTTGAGAAAGCAAATGAAGTGCAATTGGTTTTACAGCCGGACCGGCATAGCCGCCATGCCCGCCTAATCCGCCAACATTTGGCTTTAGTTCGAATGTATCTAGATTTACTCCGATGATACTGTTAATTGTGTTGATGAGAGAAATTCCGTGAGCGCCAGCAGCTTTGGCTGCGCGTGCCGGCAATTGAATATTACTGATGTTTGGAGTTAGCTTTACTATAACTGGAATTGTAGAAACTTCCGTAACCCATTCAGTTATCATCTTACAATATTCCGGAACTTGTCCAACAGCGGCTCCCATTCCACGTTCACTCATACCATGAGGACAACCATAATTCAGTTCTATTCCATCACAGCCGGTATCAATAGTGCGTTTAACAATGTCATGCCAAGTTTCTCTTTTTGATTCTACCATCAAAGAAACAACAACTGCTCTATCCGGCCACAGCCTTTTTGTATCAGCTATTTCTTTGAGATTGACTTCAATTGGTCTATCGCTAATAAGTTCTATGTTGTTCAAACCAAAAATCTTTTGACCGTTGTAATCTAATCCGCCGTAACGGTTAAAAACATTCATCACCGGCTCGCCGATAGTTTTCCAGACAGTTCCGCCCCAGCCTTGTTCAAATGCTTTACAGTTTTGGTAACCGGAATTAGAAGGCGGTGCAGATGCAAGCCAGAAAGGATTAGGAGATTTGATTCCCGCACAATTAACAGAAAGATCAACCATTGTTAGTTTCCTCCTTTCTTGGGAGATAAGTACTTATCAATACCGTGAGCTGCGTGTTTACCATCGTAAGCGGCATTTACAACCTCTTTGCCTCCGTTAATACAATCACCTCCGGCAAATATTTGGGGATTTGTAGTTTGAAAAGTAATTGCATCAACGATAACACTGCCTTCCTCATCAAGATTTACATTCGGAATTGAGCTAAGAAAACTTGATTTTGTTTCTTGCCCAATTGCTTTTATTATCATATCAACCGGAATTGAAAATTCCGAATCCGGTATTGCAACTGGTTTTCTTTTTCCACGTTTATCTGGTTCACTAAGTTTCATTTTTACACATTCAATTCCTTCAACAGAATCTTTACCGATAATTCTCTTGGGAGAAGTGAGGAAATAGAATGCAATTCCATCTTTTTTAGCAAGATCATATTCAAAATCATAAGCCGACATTTCAACATCACTTCTTCGATAAATAATGTAAACTTGTTCTGCGCCTAATCGTTTTGCTTCAGTAGCGGCATCAATTGAAGTATTGCCGGCACCAATTACTGCTACTCGCTTTCCAACCGGGACTTCTTGCCAATTTTCCGATTTAACTTTTTCTATAAAATCGAGTGCGCCAACTACACCGGATAATTCCTCACCCGGAATTGATAACTGTGGACTTTCACCTAAACCAACTCCAAGAAATACTGCATCATACTGTTTCAACAGATTATCAACCTTCAAAGTTTTACCAATCGTTACTTCGGTTTTCAAATCAACACCATAACTTTTTACCAATTCAACTTCTTTCAGACTATCTTCTCTTCTCATTTTGTATGGTGCAATTCCCCAGGTGTTTAATCCAC
>JBAYTN010000085.1:0-16156 GCA_041675645.1 Melioribacteraceae bacterium | reverse complement strand
GTTAACACCGAAGGAGATGCACCTACAGAATACTCTTCCGGTTAAAAAATGGAATAAAAAATCCTCTCTGCTACGCAGAGAGGATTACTAAATAACAGTCAACCTTTTTTAGGACGACTCAATCTATATGAAGAAAATTAAAATTGCAATAACTGGCGGAATTGGTTCAGGTAAGTCTTTGGTTTCGGATTATCTTGAAAATAAAGGCTTTCCGGTTTTACGTGCGGATTTAATAGCCAAAGAATTAATGGCTCATGATTCTGAAGTTAAGCGATTATTAGTTTCAGAGTTCGGAGCAGACTCATTTATAGATGATAAACTCAACACAAAATTTCTAGCTGAAAAAGTCTTTTCCAACGAAGAAGACGTTTTAAAAATCAACGCGATAGTTCATCCTCCTACGATGGAGAAAATAGATCAGTTAGCGAATGACATTTTCAAATCTCAAAATGTTGTTTTTATAGAATCTGCTTTAGTATTTGAAGCGAACCTAGAAGATTACTTTGACTATATAATGCTTGTTTATACAGATGAGAAAACTCGAATAGAAAGAGTACTCCTAAGAGAACAAGTGACAGAAGAAAAGATTCGTGCTCGGATGCAATTTCAAATTCCGGATGAAGATAAAAAAGAAGATGCCGATTTTGTTATTGACAACTCAACTACAATAGAAGAATTGCAAAATAGAATTGAATTTATTTTAATTCTTATGAAGCAATTAACTGCTTAATTGGTCTAACTATTTGCTTTAAAGACTTGCCTCTCCTAATTTTCAATCACTAAAAATTCTAATATAGGTGCTATTGTGAATTTCGTTAATCAGTTAATTGTGAAATTTGTAAAAATTCTACCTAAACCGGTCGTTTTTGTTTTCGCAAAACGCTACATAGCCGGCGTTAAGATGGAAGATGCTGTAAAAGCTGTTAAAGAATTAAATGCAAAGGGTATTCTTGCAACTATGGATGTACTAGGGGAAGCTGTTTCTACAAAGAGAGAAAGTGAAGACGCGAAGAAAGAATGTCTTGATGTGCTTGATACTATTGAAAAGAATAAGTTGAATGCAAACCTGTCTCTAAAACCAACCCAGTTGGGACTAGCTATTGATGAGCAGTTTTGCTATGAACAAGTTGTAGAGATTTTAGAACGAGCAAAGAGCTATAATAATTTTGTTCGGATCGATATGGAAGATTCTCCTTTTACGGATGTAACGATAAAGCTGTTTAATAGTGTAAGAGAGAAGTTTGATAATGTTGGAATTGTTGTTCAAGCATATTTAAAACGTACACTTGATGATGTTAAACTGCTGGATAAATCCGGTACTAATTATCGTTTGTGCAAAGGCATTTATGTTGAACCCGCTGAAATTGCTTACAAAGAATATCAAAGAGTAAGAGAAAACTATCTAGATATTCTTAGACAGATGTTAGACGACGGCAATTACGTTGGTATAGCTACTCACGATGATTATTTAGTTGAGAGTGCCTACAAGATCCTTAAAGAAAAAAATATGTCTAAAGATAAATATGAATTTCAGATGCTCTATGGGGTTAAGGAAAGTCTGCGAGATAGGATCAATGCAAATGGTCATAAACTTAGAGTTTACGTTCCTTTTGGTGAGCATTGGTACAAGTACTCTATTCGTAGATTGCAAGAAAATCCGAATATGGCTTGGTACATTTTTAAAAGCCTTTTCTCCTTTAGCTGATGAATGTTCTTGGAATAGAAAGTTCTTGCGACGAAACTTCCGTCTCGGTAATAAGTGATGGAAAAATTCTATCAAATTTAATTTCATCGCAAGATATACATAAGCTTTATGGTGGAGTTGTGCCCGAACTTTCTAGTCGGGCACACTTGCAAATGGTAATGCCTCTTGTTAAGCAAGCCTTATTAGATTCCAAAATTGAAAAAAATGAGTTGGATTTAATTGCCGCAACGGCTGGTCCCGGATTGATTGGGGCGCTTCTAGTTGGGTTAACCTTTGCCAAAGGTTTTGCATATTCTCTTAACAAACCATTCGTACCGGTTAATCATATTGAAGGCCACGTGTTTTCCGGATTCCTAATGGAAGAAAAACCGGTATTCCCATATTTATGTTTAGTTGTTTCCGGCGGACACACTTTATTACTACTAGTGAAAAGTGATACAGAAATTGAAAAACTAGGCAGTACAATTGATGATGCAGCCGGAGAAGCATTCGATAAGGTGTCAAAGTTGATCGGGCTTGGCTATCCGGGTGGGCCAATGATTCAAGCCGCAGCAGATAATCAGCGGACAGATTTTGCTGCATTTCCAATTTCACAATGCAAAAATGAATTCGATTTTTCGTTTAGCGGAATAAAAACTTCTGTGCTCAGATTCGTACAGAAGGAATATGGAGACCCAAGTAAAATTCCGGCAGACCATCTGCCTCTTATTGCCGCATCTTTTCAAAAATCCGTTGTGAAAGCTCTAATTGAAAAAACTGAAAGAGTAATTAAAAAACATCATGTTAATTCTATTTCGCTTGTTGGCGGAGTTGCAGCTAATAAACTTCTTCGTGAAGAAATTACAGCATTAGCAAATCGTTATCATAAAAAAATTGTTATACCATCACTAGAATATTGCGGCGATAATGCGGCAATGATAGCATACCGTGCTCAAAAGATTCACGAAGCCGGATTCAAATATGATTTTAGCTTTAATGCGTACCCAAGCTTAGGCGACTACTCATTCATAAAATAATTTATATATATTTCTACAGAATTAAACCAATTGAAGAATGCCGGAAATTAAAAAAATTAATATAAGAGCTATGCTTTCGCGTAAAGAGTTATATGCTGTCGCTGCATTCTTTGCTTTTGTTTTGATCATTCTGATTATCACATTTTATTCTCCTAACTCTCTGCCTCAAGACAAACCAATCGAGGTGGAATTGAGAAGGGGTGATTCCGTTTCTCAAATAATAGATAGTCTTTATTCGAAAAAGATTATTCCAAGTAAATTCAACATGAAAATTGCTATTATAATTAAAGGTGCAGAAAAAAAAATAAAAGCTGGCACTTACTATATAGACAAAGCAACTAATTATTTGGAATTGATTGATATTCTAACCGGTGAAAAGATATCTATGCAGAAACTTGTTACAATTCCGGAAGGAATTTCTCAGCCGGAACTTGCATCACTATTGAAGAGGGAATTGGGAATTGATTCTGCTGAGTTTATAGGATTATCCGGTAGTATTCCTTTTATTCGTTCACTTAAAATTGATGCAGCGAGTTTGGAGGGTTACTTATTGCCGGAAACCTACTATTTCTTATCATCCGGCGGTGCAAGAGGAGCAATACGGAAACTATCAAGTCAGATGAATAGTTTTTGGAATAAAAAGGCTCTCGATCAGCTTAAGAAACTAAAAATGACTAAGCATGAGATTTTGACGTTAGCTTCAATAATTGATGGTGAGTCGAATGAATTTTCGGAATTCAAAATTATCTCGGGTGTGTATCATAATAGGTTAAGAAAAGGAATGGCGCTTCAAGCTGATCCAACTATTGAATATTTATTAAGAAGTAGAAAGAGCAAAAAGATCAATCGTAAAGATCTTGCGATCGATTCCAGATACAACACGTACAAGTATCCGGGACTTCCTCCGGGGCCAATCAACAATCCGGGAAAGCAAGCAATTGAAGCTGCTTTGTATCCGGAAAAGAATAATTTTCTCTATTTTGTAGCTAATGGAAATGGAACACATTCATTCGCTGTAAATTATGACCAACATGCAACTAACGTGAGCAAGTACAGAAGATGGTTAAGAAGCCAGAACTAGTATTATTATTGATCACAATTATTTTTCTAACCGGTTGTGCGAATCAAATGGCGCCGGTTGGCGGGGAAGTTGATAAAATCCCGCCGGAAGTAATTGAAAGCTATCCAAAGAATAGAACAACAAATTTTAATGATAGTTACTTAGAAATAAAATTTAGTGAATACGTTGATAAACTTTCCGTTCAGAGTTCAGTATTTATTTCGCCGGCATTAAAGCATGGAATAAATTACGACTGGTCCGGGAAATCTGTTGCGTTGGAAATTAAAGACACTCTTCAAGAAAATACAACTTATACAGTTACAGTCGGTACGGAAGTAATGGATCTGAACAACCGTAACAAAATGGTTCAGCCATTTACTTTTGCTTTTTCTACCGGGAATAAAATTGATACTGCAAAGATTTCCGGAAAAGTCTATACTGTCAAAACAGAAGGGGTAATGATCTACGCTTTTCATTCTTCAACCGATGTTGATCCTTCAAAACAAAAACCAAATTATGTTTCTCAAGTTGGAAAGAATGGCAGTTACTCGATTGTTGGGTTAAGAGATGGCGATTATAAAATATTTGCCATGCGCGATAATATGCTTGATATGCTTTATCAAAAAAATGATGATGAATATGGAGTGCAATCTAAAAAGATTGAACTAAGTCCGGATAATACAAGTCCGGAACATGTTGATTTCTTTTTGACAAAAGAGGATACTATTGCGCCAAAGTTAAATGCTGCTTACATGAAAGACCGCAGCCATCTAGTTGTTGAGTTTAGTGAAGCTGTTGATAGTACAAAATTATCAGCCGCTAACTTTACACTTGTTGATACAACAACAAAGAAAAGTGTTGCTCCAAAATATTTTTACAAGCTGGATGCGCGACCAAATCAATTCTACTTAGCATTTAGTGATACTTCTTCATTCAAAGATTATATTCTATTTGTGAGTTCATTTGAAGATATATATTCAAACAAAACTACAGATGACAAGATCAGTTTCGTTTACAAAACTGAAAAAGACACATTCCCAAATAATTTGCTTAAAGCATTCGGCGATTTGCCGGACAGTAAAGTTGATTTTGAGAATCCCTTAGTTAATATTCAATTTGCCGATGGAATAGATATCGAAGAAGTGAAAACTAGAACTGCAATTGAAGACCCGCAAAAGAAAACAATTGAGTTTGCGGTAACAAAATATGATGATGTGCTTTTTCAACTTAGTGCGAAGAACAAACTGAAGCCGGGTTTAGAATACATTGTTAAGTTCAATGCAAAAAATTTAGCGGACATTTCCGGCAAAAGTGTAGATACTGTTTATCAGAGAAAATTTACAACTTCTACCGAACTTGATTTTAGCGGTGCTTCCGGAGTTGTTGAAGGTGCAGATTCCACAAATGTTACAGTCTTGGAATCGGTTTCGTTACCAAAGAAAGTTTACAATCAAAAAAATGATTCTAAGAAGAAATTTGAATTCAAGAAAGTTATTCCGGGAAAATATTTGATCTGGACATTCAAGGATAAAAACAAGAATGGTAAATATGATTCCGGTTCGATTCAGCCGTTTAAGTATGCGGAAGAGTTTCGTTATTACAACGATACACTAAATCTTAGGGCACGCTGGCCGGTAGGTGATATTATAATTAATGCTAAAGATTAAGATCGGTTAGTCAATAAACTTAATCGTATAAATAATATCTCTTTGAAAGTTTCTTAAACCAAGTAAGGTCTCTGTTCAGTAATGGTTTTATATCTTCTACCAAAAAGTTTTTTGCAAACTTCTTTCTGATTTTTTCCGTACCCATTACTTTGTCGAACATTTTGATTCTCGTTTGAGTTGTTAATACGAAAGGATTTTTATCAGGATACATTTTATTGTGAACTTGCATGAAGTAAAATTGAAGTTCGAGCAAATTAACTTTATCCAGATCAATTAAGTGAATTTGAACCCCATTAAGAACTTTATCTTTCCAATTGCCATAAAGTGGTTTATAGGAAATTGGTCTAAACAAAACTCCGGGTAGATTTAAAGCATTCATTTTTTTGGCTAATGAATCAGCATCAATCCATTCAGCAGCAAAAGTTTCGAACGAAAGTGTATAAGTAATTCCAATCCCAAAAACTATTAGCTCGCCTAAAACGCCGCTTCCAACTAAATAAGCCGGAGTTTCTTGATGGGGGACATTTGGAGAAGTAGGAACCCAAGCTAAACCGGTATCGCTAAATTTCATCCAGCGTTTCCATCCATCCATTTTAATCACATCAAGTTTACATTTAACTTTGTTACCGATAGAGCGTTTTGTATTTATTATATTGGCAAGTTCTCCGCACGTTAAACCATAAACGTAAGGTATTTCAAACTTGCTTACGTGCGATTCATAACCTACTTCAACTACATTGCCCTCAATGCGATAACCGCCTAACGGATTTGGTCTATCTAAAACAATAAATGGGATTTTATTTTCAGCAGCAGCTTCCATACATAAACCCATCGAAGAAATGTAGGTGTATGATCGAACACCGATGTCTTGAATATCGTACACTAGGACATCTATTCCTTTTAACATTTCCGGCGTAGGTTTTGAAGTTTTACCATAGATCGAGAAGTAGGTTATACCGCTTAAAGTATCTTTGAAACTGTCGAAAGTAATTCCGGCACCAATCATTCCTTTCAATCCATGTTCCGGTGAATAAACGGAAACCAAAGAAAAGTTTTTGGCTTGCTTAAATAAATCGTGTGTGGAAATCAATTTTCTATTAACGCCGGTGTGGTTAGTAATTAAACCAACTTTTTTACCCGCTAGCATAGAAAAATTATCTCGCTCTAAGACATCAATACCTAGTAAGACTTTTTGAGCACTAGTTTGATTCGGAAAAAGAATCGAAAGGATAAAGAAACAAAACAGCAAAAACGTTTTATGTAATCTCCATTTAAAACCAGTAAAGTTTTGCATCTTTATCCTTACAAAATAATTATTGTGGTTGAATTGCTTTAAATACTGACTCAAGTAATTGATCGCTCTCGCGGCAAGTTTCATCTAAAATTATATCAGCGCGTTTTTTTATTTCTTGTGCAATTGTTTGATTAGAAAGGGAAGAGCAGTTGATCAAAACATTCATGTATGCGCCTTTTGATGCAGTTGCTACTAATGCTGCGGCAACACCAGCGTCCGACAGTGAATTTTTATTTCCTTTTTCAATAATAACTTTTAGGAAAGGTAGAAGTTCTTTTGTTTTTTGCATTACATCAGCCGGAACTTCTGCGGCACCCAATGTTGCTTTTTCAATAGCTTCACTTCTTGCCGACTTATCAGCATCCGTTTCTTTAGGAAGTTTAAATGCATCCATCACTTTATCAAATGCTGCGTTGTCCTTCTGTCCTAATTCAAAAAATTCTTTCTGATAAAGTTCTAATTTCCCTTTTATAGAAATCATTTCAGATTCAACTTCAGCATATTTCTTTTTACCAATTGTTAGTCCGCAAACCATGGCTCCTAAACTTGAAGATAAAGCGCCGCACAATGCTGCAACATTTCCACCGCCCGGAGTTGGTGCGTTTGATGACAAATCATCAAAGTATTGTTGTAATGATTTTGATAAATCCATTTGTATTCCTTTTAATAGTTTTAACCTTGTCCCTTAAACCTAATAGCTTGCAGCTATCAAATCATATATTCGATAATTTTTTCTTCCGGTTTGAATGGATTAAGAGAAGATAAACCCAAATGTTCAATTGCTACTTCAACAAGTTTCTGTTCTTCAGTCTCTTTGTTGTTAGTATAAAACTTTCCGGCTTCTAGTAAAGAGGCAAGCGGAACAAGTCCAACAATTTCGCTGCCGTTAACTTCAACTCCGAGACGAGCTGCTTCTTTTTTTACTTCTTCGTAAGCAACATGAATTGGAGTAACTGTGTAATTGGTAAGATTCATAGAGACTTGAGTAATGTTGTATTTTTCTAACGAAACTCCCATGCCTTTAACTTCTTTTAATTTTCCCGGTACCTTAATCGGTTTTCCATCCACTTTAATGATGGCGCCATTTTCATCACGTTTAGAGTAGCCGCTTTCTCTTAACACTTCACCAATTTCTTTTGCGTATTTAACATCCATCGAATTTATGTTAACATTATATGCAACTAGAAAGAAGCGGGAGCCGGTTACAATTCCGCCCAGTTTTGGATTGAAAGTAGTGGTGCCATAATCCGGAATCCAGTTTGGATCTTGAAGCTTTGTCTCGAGTCCTTCATATTCGCCTTGGCGGATGCTGGGCAGACTTTTTCTTTCCGGTTTACGGGCAGCAGCCTCATATAGAAAAACCGGTACGCTTAATTCTTTTGAAATTTGCTCGGCGAAAAATTCTGAAATTCTTACACATTCTTCTGTTGTAACATTGGCAACCGGAACAAAAGGAACAACATCTATTGCCCCGAGGCGTGGATGCTCACCTTTGTGGTTTCGCATGTCTATGCATTCTGCTGCTGCACGGCAAGCGTTAAGAGCACCATTGAGAATGCCGGTTTCATTCCCAGCCATTGTAACAACAACTCTATTGTAATCAGCGTCCGGTTCCAAACTTAAAAGTTTAACATCCGGTGTACTATCGATGGCTTGTTTAATAGCATCAAACGTTTTCTGATCTTTTCCTTCGCTAAAATTTGGGACGCATTCAATAATTTTTACTTTTGATTCACTCATAAAAAATTAATTCTCCGAGTTTCTTGAATAAACGATTTTACCTTTTTTAACTGTGTATTTAATAAGATTAATTCCAATGTTATAGATAATTTCAGATGGCTCACGCGCTTCGAAAATTGCGAAGTCGGCTTGTTTGCCAATTTCTAAACTGCCAATCCGCTCACTCAATCCCATTGCATATGCTGAGTTGATTGTAACAGCTGATATTATTTCTTCTACACTCATCTTATAATTAAGAGCTGCAAGCTGCATAATTAACTGCAAGTTTGGAATATGCGAGGAGCCGGGATTGTAGTCTGTAGCTAGTGCCACTGTAGCGTTACTCTCTATTAACTTTCTTGCCGGTGCATAAGGACAACCTAAGAAAAATGAAACGCCGGGCAATAACAAAGCTGCAGTGCCGCTTTTTGCAAGTTTTGGAATGTCTTCATCATTAATAACTTCAAGATGATCTACTGAAAGAACTTTATGCTTTAATGCTATATCTAATCCGCCAACAACATTAAATTGTTCGGTATGCAAACGGAGTTTGTAGCCAAGCTTTTTGGCCCTTGTAAACAGTAGATCTACGTCTTCGGCAGAGAAAGCGGTTTTTTCACAGAAAGCATCTACATGTTCAGCAAGCTTATTCTTGATAATGTAGGGGAGAAGTTCTTCAATTATCATTTTCAAGTACTGCTGATGATCATTCTTATATTCCGGCGGGTAAGTATGAGCACCTAGAAAAGTTGGTACTATTTCAATTGCAGAATGAACTTTGAAATGATTTATCACTTGAAGAAGTTTTATCTCATCATAAAAACTCAATCCGTAGCCGCTTTTTATTTCCAAAGTAGTTACACCTTGAGAAATGAAATGTTCAATTCTAGGAGCCAGAAGTTTTACAAGCTCTTCAAAAGAAGAATTTCTAACTGCTTTCATTGTAGAAGTAATTCCGCCTCCAGCTTGAGAAATTTCTTCGTAGGTAGCGCCTTTTAAGCGCATCAAAAACTCGTTAGCACGGGAACCGGCATAAGCTGCGTGAGTATGGCACTCAACCAGTCCGGGTAGAATTATGCAATTGTTTACATCTATTCTTTGATCTGCAGTTATTTCCGAAATCTTTGAATTCGGAATAAAATCTTTGATTAAACCATCTTCAACTAAAATTGAATGATTGAGTAAAGGAGCCGTTTCCGATAGGTTTTTACCCCGTTTTACATGTTTCCCATTTGTGTTAATAGTAAGAATCTGAGCGGCATTGGTAATTAAAGTCTTCATTTTTTGTGAAAATCAGCCATAATTAGTTGACACGAAAATAGATAAATCAAGTGTTCAATGCCTAATATTTTTGGTTAACCCCTTCGTTTTTCGTAATTTTACACGCTAATAATTAAGGATCTTTGATAATGCCTCCCGGAAAAAAATATAAAATCCTTTTTGTGACCTCAGAAGTGTACCCATTTATTAAGACCGGCGGTCTGGCTGACGTCTCTTCGGCATTACCTCAAAAATTGCAAGAAATGGGGCATTTGGTACGTATTGTTGTCCCGAAATATGGTGCAATTGATGAAAGAAAATTTAAGATTCATGAAGTGGTTAGACTTAAAGATTTAACCATGAATATCGGCGAAAAGGAAGTGGTTTTTTCTCTTCGTTCTTCATTCTTAATCGGACCAAAAACCAGAGTTCAAATTTATTTCTTGGATAATCCGGAGTTTTTTGGAAGCCGACACAGCTTGTACAGCGATCCGCTGACAAACGAAGATTACCCAGATAATGATTCTAGATTCATCCTTCTTGCAAGATCAGTTTACGAGCTTATTCAAAAACTGGGCTGGGTTCCCGATATTATTCATTGCAACGACTGGCAATGCGGGCTAGTTCCGGTTTATTTGAAAGCTATGTTTAAAAATGATCCGGCTTTTAAGGGAATTAAAACTCTATTTACTGTTCATAATCTCGGTTTCCAAGGCGTTTTTCCAAAATCTACTTTTGAAAAAACTGCTCTGCCTAAAGAGTTAAATTCTGAAAAGGGAATTCTGCATAAAGGAAGTGTCAATTTTATGAAGAGCGGCTTACTTTACGCAGATATGATTAACACAGTTAGTGAAACCTATGCAAAAGAGATTTGTTCTACCAAGGAACAAGGGCAAGGATTGGAAGACATCCTTTCAAAACGTAAAAAAGATTTGTACGGAATTGTCAATGGAATTGATGATACGGTTTGGAGTCCGGAAGTTGATACAAAGATTGCTCATAAATATTCTGCAAAGAGCTTAGAGCACAAAATGGACAACAAGAAAACATTGGCGGACAATTTCAATTTTGAATTTAAGGCTGATGTTCCGGTTCTTGGAATGATTACAAGATTGTTTGATAACAAAGGATTGGATTTAATAGAGAAAGTTTTTCCGGAATTGATGAAAATGGATATACAACTTGTTCTGCTTGGAACTGGCGACAAGAAGTATAACAAGTTCTTTATGCAGATGGCGTCTAAATATCATACAAAGTTTTCTTGTTACATAGGATTCGATGACGAACTTGCGCATCTAATTGAAGCGGGCAGCGATATGTTCTTAATGCCTTCTAAATATGAGCCTTGCGGCTTGAATCAAATGTATAGTTTAGTTTACGGAACAGTGCCGATTGTGAGAAAGACCGGCGGACTAGCGGATACTGTTCAAAAGTTTAATCCTAAGACTGGTTTAGGCAACGGTTTTGTGTTTGAAAAATATGCAGCAAAAGATTTCTTAGCTGAAATAAAAGCTGCCATAAAAATGTACTCAACAGCTCCGGAAGTTTGGAAGACTATTCAAACCAATGGTATGAAGTCTGATTTCTCATGGATGAACTCGACAAAGAAATATGTTGAGCTTTATAAGAAACTTGCCGATTAATTATGTCTCATCGTGCAGTATTTTTGGATCGTGACGGGACGATTAATTACGATACCGGCTACGTTAAGAATCCAGATGATATAAAAATTTTAGATGGAGTTTCTGGAGGAATTCGGAAACTTAAACGTGAATTCGGTTTTAAGATAGTTGTCATTTCAAATCAAGCTGGTGTTGCAAAAGGATTAATGACAATTGAAGATGTGGAAATCATTAATAACCGAATTGATTTGATATTGAAAAAAGATGATGCAGAAATAGATAAATTCTATTACTGTCCGTTTCATCCGGAGTTTAGCACCGAAGAAGAAGCCAAATGCAGAAAACCTTCTCCTTTAATGATTCTGAATGCCGCTGAAGAATTGGATTTGGATTTAAGCAAATCCTATATGGTTGGTGACCGCGATTCTGATATTGTTAGTGGTATAAACGCCGGAGTAAAAACTGTTTTATTGAAAAGTGATTTATACGAAGCGGAATTATCTGCCTTGCATAATCAAAACAAAAAGCCCAATTTTGTAGCCGCTAATTTTACAGAAGCGTGCGATTTTATTGTAAATGATTTTGGAGGATGTAATTGATTAAGAAATTTCGGTTAAGTTTTCTCTCTATTCCAATTATTGCGTTATTCATTTCATGCAGCGATTCTCCAACTTCAGTTGGCGAAAATATAATTCCGGATCAAGATAAAATTAAATTTGCCCAGTACGATTCTTTTACTGAAGACACTCCGCAGCAATCCTACTCATATCAAGCAAAGCTAAAACTAGGAGTTGGAGAGAAGGTACTTCTTGGTAAAACTTCTTATGGTGAATCTTCCTTGCTTTATAAGTACTGGATTTATATGGATGATACGCTACTAACCAGAGTTATGAATAATGAATTAATTGTTAAATCTGCAACAATGGAAATGAAAACCTCGTATAAATTCGGCGAGAGTAGTGCACCGTTTGATTTTGCAGTTCATCAAGTTAGAAACGCATGGACAGAGGATGGTTTTGATGCTGATAGTTTGAAAAATCTACAATATGATGCAAGTGATGTTTCTTTCAATAAGAGTATTACTGACACGCTGATTAAATTTGATATCAATCCGAGCGTAATCACCGAGTGGTTAAAAGCCAAGAAAGATTCCAATCTAACTAGGAATTACGGAATTCTTCTAAAACCCAAAAGCGGTACTAACAGAATGATTGGTTTCGACGCCGTTTATACAGATGGTTCTTCAGATAATATCGTACTTAATTTTATTGTTGAACGTGCTGCTGTTAACTATGTTGATACAGTTTATGCTGCACCTTTCTGGGATGTTCACGTTTTGGAAGGTAGCAAGCCAACTTCGGAAAACCATTTCTTCTTACAAGGCAGCTTGGGCATACGCTCGATGTTGTCATTTGATATTAGCAATCTTCCAAAGAACATTATCCTTAACAAAGCGATTCTGGAATTGAATGTTGATCCAACAAAAACAAACGATGGAACACCAGCTTCTGATTCAATCATAGTCCAGACATTTGGTGATTCCATAACCTACAAATTAACGTCTGACAGTCTCTATTATGTTTACATGGGTAGAACTGGTAACGTTTATAGCGGAGATATTGCTTGGATGGTACAGAAGTGGATTAAAGGGGATGCGAACCAAGGATTGATGTTGGCTTTGCCGGATGAATATTACAGCGCTGCAAGAATTGCTATCTATAACAGCAAAGAAACAAATAAAGCACTAAGACCTAGACTAAAAATTACTTACACAATTAAGTGAGCCAATGCGAAATAAAATTTTAATAATATTGTTATTTGTTTCACTTCAAGGAATTACCCTTGCTACCGGTGGATCTACTTATACAAGATTAGGTCTTGGAGAATTTAATTACAGTTTCTCTGCTAGAAGATTTGGTTTAGGCGAATTAGGCTATGCTTTGAGCGACAGAGACTTTTTAAGTTATACAAATCCCGCTTCATGGAATCAGATTGGTTTAACCCGATTCGAAACCGGAATTATGATTAACGCCTCTGATCAATCTTCATCCTCAAAAAGTGTATTTAATTCCAATTCTAATTACACTGGCTTGATGGTTGGTTTCCCAATCAGTCGCGAGAATGGAATTTCTTTTGCAGCCGGTATTGTGCCTTATACAAACGTTGGATATGAAGTAATATCAACAGAAAAAGATAATTTGGTTGATGATTACACAACAACGTATACCGGAAGCGGCGGAATATTTAAGTTTTTCGTTGGGACATCTTACAGATTGCCGTTTGGTTTTTCGTTAGGCGCTTCGTTTGATTATTACAATGGTAAGATTAACAATGAAACAAGTGTCGCTTTCAACGATAGCTCTGCGTTTAGAGATGCTACTTTCTTGAGAGAGTTTAGTTATCACGGAATAGGCGCTACTTTCGGATTGATTTCCAGTGATCTATCAAAATTATTTGGTGAAAGTGATTTCAAAGATTTTAGAATAGGTTTATCATTCTCGCCTCAGATTAGCATGAGTTCAGATTCGACGAACACATTTACTTCTCTAATTGGAGATTATGAATTCAATTCCGGCGTATTAAAATCGAAGCTGCCATATAGGTTGGGAATTGGAGCCTCATTCAAATTAAGTGATAACTATTTGTTCGTTCTGGATTACATGACTCAGCCAATGAGCAAATTCTCATGGGGAACTCAAACAACATCTCCTATGCAAGACATCAACAAGTATAGCTTTGGAGTTGAGTACCGTCCATCTTACGATGCGGTTGGTTTCTGGAAGCAGATATCACTACGCGGCGGTGTTGGATATGAACAAACTCCATACATTTTTAACGGAACATCTATAAATCAATTGTCACTCTATGCCGGCTTTTCGTTACCAATTGGATATGAAAATACTCTTGATTTAGGTTTCCAATATGGAAGAAGAGGAACAACTGATAATAATTTAATACAAGAAAATATTTATAAGGTTTTTATTACGATTAGTCTTGGCGAACTTTGGTTTATTCAAACAGAAAGATAGTCCAAAAGATATTTTTTCAGATGAATCTTCCACTGCATTTCCTTACCTTGAACCCACAACAAAAAATAGAATTGTTATGCCAAATTATTTAGAAAAAGATCAAGAAGTTCTAAAGGTTGCACAATTAGAACTTCAGAGACAAGAATCTCACCTCGAATTAATCGCATCGGAAAATTTCGTTTCAATGTCTGTGTTAGCTGCGGCTGGTTCTGTGTTAACGAACAAATATGCTGAAGGTTATCCGGGTAAAAGATATTACGGCGGATGTGAATACGTTGACATGGCTGAAGATATCGCGCGCGATCGCTTAAGAAAATTGTTCGGTGCTGAATATGTTAACGTACAGCCTCATTCCGGTTCACAAGCAAATATGGCTGTATATATGTCCATGCTAAAACCGGGCGATACAATTTTAGGTTTGAGCCTTGATCATGGCGGACATTTAACTCATGGCTCGCATGTTAATTTCAGCGGACAAATTTACCGCGCTGTTGGTTATTCACTTAATAAAGAGACCAAACTTTTAGACTATAACATAGTTGAAGACTTAGCAAAGAAAGAAAAACCAAAGTTGATTGTGATGGGCGCGAGCGCTTATTCACGTGATTGGGATTATGCAAAATTCCGTGAGATAGCTGATAAAGTTGGTGCTTTGTTAATGATGGACATGGCTCATCCGGCCGGATTAATTGCAAAGGGATTGTTAAACAATCCTTTGCCATATTGCGATGTTGTTACTTCAACAACTCATAAGACTCTTCGCGGACCACGCGGAGGTATTATTCTTATGGGAAAAGATCGTGAGAATCCATTTGGTGTTAAAACATTAAAAGGTGATCGCTTAAAACTAATGAGCGAAATTCTTGACGGTATGGTAATGCCGGGAATTCAAGGCGGACCATTGATGCATATAATAATGGCAAAAGCTGTAGCATTTGGTGAAGCATTATCTGATGATTTTGCAGTTTACGCAAAACAAATAATTAAGAACTCTAAAACTCTTTCTACTGAAATGATCTCACTTGGTTATGATATTGTTTCCGGCGGAACAGACAACCATTTGATGCTTATTGATTTAACAAACAAAGATTTGAGCGGCAAGAAAGTCGAAAACGCTCTTGGCGCTGCCGGAATTACAGTTAACAAGAATATGATTCCGTTCGATACCAAGAGTCCGTTTGTTACAAGCGGAATTAGAATTGGCACACCGGCTGTTACCACCCGCGGAATGAAAGAAAATGAAATGAAACAAATAGCATCTTTCATTGACAGAGCTATTAAGAATATTGAAAATGAGACAGAACTGGCAAGCATCAAAAAAGAAGTTGCGCAGCTTTGTTTCGGTTTTCCACTTTATCCGGAATTAGCATAATAACGTGAGTGACGAAACAAAATTGATAGGAGAGAACGTCGAGGAAGAGAAAGAAATGACCTTCCTCGATCATCTCGAAGAATTGAGATGGAGAATAATATACGCTCTCGGCGGAGTTGTAGTTGGAACAATCGTAGCATGGATATTCATAGACTTTTTTATTGAGCACATTCTTTTACTTCCGGCAAAAACTTCCGGATTAAAGCTTCAGAATCTTCGTCCGTTCGGTCAGCTATTCTTATATTTTCAAGTAGCAATAATGCTTGGATTAATTTTCAGTTTTCCGAATGTTGTTTATCAGCTCTGGAAGTTTATAGCTCCAGCTTTAAAACAAAAAGAGAAGAAATACATAAAGTGGATTGTACTATTCACAACTTTTTGCTTTTTGAGCGGAATTACATTCGCTTACTTT
>JBAYTN010000084.1:0-16887 GCA_041675645.1 Melioribacteraceae bacterium | reverse complement strand
TTGGGCACTTAGACGATACGAGCGAATTTTATATCCGCTCGCGCGGCGTGCCTCAAGAACTGGCAAAAAGCATGTTAATCCGCGCCTTTGCTAATGATGTGATTGAAACAATTAAAATTGAACCGCTGAAAGAACAGATTAATCATATGATCTTTGAGCACCTTCATAGAGTTGAAATAGAAAATGAAAATTAATTAATGAGAATGAGCCTTTAGCGCGTTTAATATGAGCCCCAAATGATAAACACAATTGCTGAAGTAAAAAGAAAATTTGTTGTTGATGATGTGCGTAAAGATTTTCCAATTTTAACCAGAATGGTTAACGGAAAGCCATTGGTTTATCTTGACAACGCTGCAACCTCACAAAAGCCTCAATCAGTTATAGATGCGCTTACTCAATACTATACTTACGATAACGCGAATATACATCGAGGCTTATATTTTCTTAGCGAACTTGCAACAGAACAATATGAGGGTGCCCGGCTTAAAGTAAAAGAATTCATTAACGCAATGAGTGTTTCGGAAATCGTTTTTGTTCGCGGAGCTACGGAAGCAATTAACTTAGTCGCTTCAACTTTGTGTAGAGCCAAACATTTTAAAGATGGTGATGAAGTATTGGTTTCTCACATGGAACATCATGCTAATATTGTTCCTTGGCAGTTAATGGGAGATAGGAAGAATGTAAAGCTGAAAGTTATTCCGATTAACGATGCCGGTGAATTGGATATGGACGCGTTCGAGAAATTGATTAATGAGAAAACAAAACTTGTTTCAGTTGTTCATATTTCAAATGCACTTGGAACAATTAATCCGGTAAAAAAAATAATTGAAATTGCGCACGCGAAGAAAATTCCGGTATTGATTGATGGTGCTCAATCTGTTCCGCATCAGAAAGTAGATGTACAGGAAATTGATGCCGACTTTTTTGTTTTCTCCGGTCATAAAGTTTTTGGTCCGACCGGCATTGGTGTTCTTTACGGTAAAACAGAATTTTTAGAAATTATGCCTCCATATCAAGGCGGCGGAGACATGATTAGAACAGTAACGTTTGAGAAATCGACTTACGATGATATACCGCGCAAGTTTGAAGCCGGTACACCAAATATTGCTGGAGGAATTGCTCTTGGTGCTGCGCTGGATTATGTAATGCAGTTCGACCGTTCAGAATTAGCTTCATACGAAAATGAATTACTCGTTTATGGAACAGAAAAGCTTTTGGAAATTCCCGGCTTGAGAATTATTGGAACAGCAAAAGAGAAAGCCAGCGTAATTTCTTTTGTTATCGAGGGAATTCATCCTTACGATATTGGAACAATAATAGACACAGACGGAATTGCGATTCGCACCGGTCATCACTGCACACAGCCGGTTATGCAGCGTTATAATTTACCGGCAACAGCGCGTGCTTCATTCGCGTTTTACAACACTAAAGAAGAGATTGATAAACTAGTCCTCGGAATTCATAAAGTAAAAAAGATGTTCGCATGATTGACAAAGGAAAATTAGAACAAGAAGTTATCCAGAAACTTAAGACTTGCTACGATCCGGAAATTCCGGTTGATATCTGGGAGCTTGGATTGATCTACGAAATAAAAATTGACGATGAAGGAAATACTTACGTTAAAATGACTTTAACTTCTCCGAACTGTCCGGTTGCAGAATCTTTGCCTCCTGAAGTAAAAGAAAAAGTTAAATCTGTAAAAGGCGTAAAAGATGTTTATCTGGATTTGGTTTTCGAACCATCGTGGACTATGCAGATGATGAGTGAAGAGGCCAAACTGGAACTAGGATTTTTATAATTAATAATCGTAATTGTCATATTGAGCGAAGCGAAATATCTCAATTTATAATTGCAATGAAATTCTTCGCTTGCTAACCCAAGCAAAGAATGACAAAAAGAAAGGAAGCAGTATGTTTAATATAAATCAAAGAGCACCTATATATGATCCGGAAGCTGTTCAGCCTATGCGCGACGAACTGACTTTTGTCGGATTTCAAGAAGCAGTAACTCCTCAACTTGTTGAAGATTTTCTTGGCAAGCAAAATGATGAAACAGTTTTGGTTGTTCTCAATTCCGTATGTGGTTGTTCTGCCGGAAGTGCGCGCCCGGGCGTTGCCGAAGCTCTTCAACATTCGGTTATACCGGATAAATTAGTTACTGTGTTTGCCGGACAAGACCGCGATGCGGTGGATTACTTCAGAGAAAAATATTTACCAGAAGTAGCGCCATCTTCTCCATTCATTGCATTATTCAAAAACGGAACTCCGCTGCATGTAATGCCTCGTCATAGAATTGAAGGAAGATATGCCGAAGAAATTGCCGATGAATTGAAGCAAGTGTTCAGCAATTTATGTAAAGCTCAAGGTCCATCTGTTTCAAAAGAAAAATATGATCAGCTTGTTTATGCAAAAACTTGTGGTAGTAAAATCCCGATGAATAATTAATCACTACGGGTAAAATTCCCCGCCGCTTGCGGCGTAATTCCCGCATGCTTTTAGCGGGAATCTATTACTTATGGATGCCCGATAAAAACATTCGGGCATGACAAGATACCTCGCTGCTTGCGGCGAGGAGATTCATTCAAAAATCTTGCACTTGATCATGATCTTAATCTTGATCTTCTTTTAAATTATTCGATTAAGATCAAGGTCAAGGGCCAGCATCACTTTGCCGCAAAGCAAGGCGGGTAAGGTCAAGAAAATAAACCAAAAAGTGTAAATGAAGTTTAGTGCAACAGAAGAATATGGAATACGCTGTTTGCTTCGTATAGCAAAATTCTACGAAGTTGAAAAAGCTTTTACTATTCCGGAGATCAGCAAAGCCGAAGGAATAAGCGAGCATAATGCTGGCAAAATTCTTCGCTCGCTTCGCATTGGCGGATTTTTAGAAAGCTCGCGCGGACAAATAGGCGGCTATATGCTTACTCGTCCGCCGGAGCAAATTATTATTGGCGATGTTCTTAACGCGCTTGGCGGTAAATTATTTGATGATGCTTTCTGTAACTCTCACGCCGGTATCTTTGATATATGCACCAATTCAATAGATTGCTCTGTTCGCTCTCTTTGGAAAAAAATTCAATCTGCAGTAGATTCGGTTGTATCCCAATTGACATTAAAAGATTTGATGGGGAACGAATATATTTTCGACCAGCTTGGCGAAAACCTTAATAAGGTCAGCACATCATAGTACATTGAATTGATACTATCAAATAACTATCTTGCCGTTAAATCATTAAGGAAATAAAATGAGATTCCGTACAGTATTAGTTGTAAGCATTCTTATATTCGCGTCATTATTTTCTACGGGATGTAGCTGCGGTTGTGGTAAAACAGAGCAAAATACTGTAAAAGGATTTATTACTGTTATTGGTAATGAGCCATTCACCAAACTTGCCGTTAAAACCGACGATGGAAAATTTTTTGTATTAAAAGGTAGCAAGGAACTAAATGCTGAACTGAACCAAAAACAAGGTTCCTATTATGTTATTCAATATGGAGATTTAAGAACGGAAGATGGAAACGAAGTATTGATTGTTGAAAAAGCAATCCCAGTAAAAAATGAAAGCAAATAACTATTCGAGAAAACTATGAAATTAAAAGCCGGCATAATTCTTCTTTTGTTAATTGCAGCTATAAATATATCTGCACAAACTAAAAGTGTTTCACAAAAAGTAAATGAAGAGGAGGCGGTATCAAATGAAAGTTATCCGATTGATGCTAGACCAATTCTTGAAAGATTAGAAAAGAAATTTGCCACTGAGATTAGCTCAGCCCTTTCTAAAAAGACCGTTAACCCAACTGCGTGGAATTTTAAGGTTGGCGATAAGTATTCATGGCAATCTTTTGATTTGAGAACTGGTCAAAACAACTTGCAATATTCAGTGAGTTCGACTTGCCGGGCAGTTGGCAAAAACAGTTACATTTTTGTGGAAGATTCTTCATGGGTAGATATAAATAAAAAAGTGAATCAAGCTGTCGTTGATTCAGTGCTTTATGCTTTTGAAACTAAGACCCCAAATTCTTCTCAGGGCATTTATAATACAAACATTTCAACATTTGGGGCTACCTCCTTAACATATGATTCGAAAATAATCATTCTCATTCACAATATTAGAGATGATTATAAAGGTTCTGGAGGTTATGTAGCTGGTTATTTCTGGGCGTACGCAGAATCAAAAAATAATGCTCACATTTATTATTTGGATTCAAATCCACTTCCTTTTTTAAAGACCGATGGAACCATTGACCTCGGCGGACTATACACTGGTATGGGTACAACCGCACATGAATTTCAACATATGATTCACTACAATTATCACCCAAACCAAGAAACATTTTTTAATGAAGCATGGTCTTTAGTTGCAGAAGTCGTTTGCGGATATGGTTTGTATAGCCAATCCGGAACTCAAGGTTACTCAAACAATACAAACCGTTACTTGCTTAATTGGAATAGAAATGATGCAACAGATGTGCTAAAAGATTATTCACGCGCAGCAAGGTTTTCGCTTTATTTGTATGAACAATTTGGTGCGGACATTCTAAAGAAGTTTTTGCTTTCTGTAAAGAATGGGGATGAGGCATTCGACTATGACGTGTTCCCAAAACTAGGCACTACAAGAAGATTTGCGGATGTGTTAGCTGATTGGTTTGTTGCAAATTATGTTAACGATAAATCTGTAGATTCGAAATTGGGATATACTTATTCACCGCTTGTAACAGTTAATCCATTAGGTGTTGATATTGCTGGAAGTGCGTTTTTTGAAGATGCGATATATAAGGCTGCTGCAAAGTATATTTCGTTTACTGCTGGGAAAAACCTTACAATTAATTTTAACAGTATTACAGCCTCTGCCATTAAAGTTAAGGCTATTAAAATCGGTTCCAGTGCTCCACAAGTTGTTGATGTAGCAATGAACACAAATGTAAATTTCAGTGACTTTGGAACATCTTATAATAAGATTACATTCATAATTTATCATAATGAAATTAACTCTATTGCAAGCGGTCCATTTACTTTCACATGTACTGTTTCTGGAACTGCTGTTAACGTAACTCAAGAAATTAAGTACGACGCTACAGAGCCAGTCGGAATTTTAACTCATACAGTTGGTGATACACTAGCCGTCCACTTTGATGGTGTTGCTGGAATGAAGTTGGACTCAATAAAAGTAGCTCTTAGACAAGCGGGTTCAGTCAGTGGTGGAATATATCAGTTCACCGGTGTTTCAAGACCATCACCACTAGGTAAAAAATTAGCAGTTCCTATAACGGTTACATCCAACATTGCTACGAGACCCGGTGTGCCTTATCCAATACCTTGGTCAAATTGGGCAAAGTTGGATTTGCGTTCAAAAAATATTGATGCTACCAATAGCTTTGTTGTAGCTTTTACAGCAGGAGAATATGTAGCAAATGATGCGACAAAAGATAACAGAATCATGATTACCGAAATGCTCGATATGAACGAAGGATATCATAGCTACACTTATCTAAATAAACCGAGCAGCGGAACGCCCAACTGGTATTACATTTCTTCTGCTAATGGAATCTATCTATATCTAATAAGAGCATATGTTAGCAATGGCATTACAGATGTTTCCGAACCTATAGAAATTATTCCTTCATCTTTTACTCTAAGTCAGAATTATCCAAATCCGTTCAACCCTAGTACAGTAATCAGCTATCAGCTTCCTAAGCAGAGCAGAGTTCAGATTAAGATTTACGATGCAATCGGAAATGAAATCCGTTCTTTGATTGATGAGGAAAAATCTGCCGGCAAGTATAATATACTTTGGGATAGCAGAAATAATTATGGAACAAGAGTTTCGAGCGGTGTTTATTTCTATAAGATTACAGCAGATGGTTTTGCCCAGACGAAGAAAATGATTCTAATGAAGTAATAAGTAATAAGTAATTAGTATTGAGTAGTTAGAAAAAATCCCGCCTAGGCGGGATTTTTGTTTTAAACATTTGAAACGGGAATTCTGTTACTTTGAATAAATCTTAGTTAGTTCTTTTGGAGTTCTGCTTTTCCAGCTTCCTTTATGATATGCATAACCGGCAATTAAAGGCATTGCTAAAGTTGCTTCGCTGTAAACCATCTGCTCGAAAGTTGTTTCAACTTTACCCCAAGAACTGGCTTCTTTGAGTGTAGAAGATGATAAAGCTCCGTCGCGAACATCAGCAACAGTTATTTGAACTGCATACTTGTGCATCGGTGCGTCTTCTTGTAATAAGTCGGCAGCAACAACAATATCTTGTGTAAAGTTTTTAGGAACACCGCCGCCAATCATAAAGATTCCGGTTTCTTTGCTTTTCAATTTCACTTGGGTTAATTCAAGAAAATCTTTACCGCTATCAATTGAAACGTGCGTATCTGGATTTTTTACTTGATGCATAACTATTCCAAAACCGGCAGAGCAATCGGAGAAAGCCGGAACGAAAATCGGTACATTCTTTTTGTAAGCTGTATAGACAACGCTGTCATCAACTTTCGGCCCGCCGTTTTCATCTAAGTATTTACCAAAGTGCCAGAGCAATTCGCGAGATGAGTAAGGGCGTTTTTCGAGAGAATCGAAAATCTTAGCTGTTGTGTCGTCGCAGACGCGTAATTCATCTTCATCAATAAATGTATCGTAAATGCGGTCGATGTGGAGATCGCGCATTTCGTTGTCATCAACAAACGGAGTTCCTATGTAATGCTTGAATCCGAGTGCTTCGAAGAAATCTTGATCAACCATAATAGCACCCGTAGATACAATTGCGTCAACCATATTGTTGTTTACTAAATCGAAGACAACTTTTTTCAAACCGGCACTGAATAAACTACCGGCTAATGTTAAAATGACGGCGCAATCTTTGTCTTGAAGCATCTTATCGTAAATCTGAGCTGCGCGGTTTAGATCGCGCGCGGTAAAAGCCATCGCTTCCATTGAATCTACAAGTTTAACAACGTTGTGCTCTTTAATGTCTATATGCTTAACCACATTTTTAAGATAATCTTGTTTTGTTGCCATTTATTTCTCCTTTTTTGGTGCGCAAAGATAATCGAAAATAAGAAATTATTTCTCTAAAATTTTTCGTCCAATAAGATGAGGTACAGATGTAGTTCCCATCGTAAAGGGCTGCTCTTCAAAAAATTGGAACCCAAGTTTTTTATACCAGTTAAGCGCTCTTTCGTTTTGAACCATAACGCCAATGTAAATTTCATTGTAGTGGAGTTTTTCAGCTTCCTCGCAAGCAATTCTATAGAGATTTTCTCCAAACCTCATTTTCTGGCATTCCGGTAAAACATAAATTGAAGAAAGATAAAATCTTCCTTCTTCTTTATTTTCCGTAAGCTTTAGCCAGCCCACAATTTTATTATCAATTTCTACAACGTAACATATGTATTCCGAATTCTTACTCATTTCAATCAAAGATGCAATTGAATAAGTCTTGTCTATGTAATAATCCAAATCGGTTTGAGGTATGAATGGGGAATATGCTTCTCGCCACGATAATTGAAGTACGTTCCTTACACCCTCAGCATCAGTTGGAAGCCACTTTCTTATTGTCATAAAGATTCCTAAAAAAACATTTTCGCCAATCTCAGAATACCTTGTTTCCAAGGTACCCGATGGCTTATGCCGCTTTGGTTCTGAAATGAATTTAAGTTTTCCAAATACCATTTGTAATTTCTAACTAACGCATCTTTGTTGGAATACTTAGGAGTAAATTCCAAAATCTTCTCTGCCTTTTCAATAGAAACGAATGAATCTTTCGAGGCTGTTTCATAAACCCACTTATATAATGGGGAAAGTTTTAAAGCTTCTAAAGACCTTAGCAGTAAGATGATTGGCTTTTCCGGCAAACCAACAATTTGCTTTCCAAATCCCGCGCAATCTAAAACTGCTTGGTAATCTTCCTTCATTGTTGTGAACTCTTTTGCGCCAATATTAAATGTAGTATTCACTTTTTCTTTTGGGAGAACAATACACTTGTAAATTGATTCGCATAAATCTTCTACATCCAATAGCTGATAACTATTATTTCCAGTACCGATCATTGGAAAACTTTTTCCATCTTTCGCCCAATCATAGAATAATGCAAATACACCAAGCCGTTCTGGACCTATAAAAGATTTAGGTCGGAGAATAGGCACACACATATTTCTGTTTCTGTATTCTAGGCAAACATTCTCAGCTTCAATTTTAGCTTTACCGTATGGTCCAACTCCGTCTAATTTATCGTCTTCAAAAATCGGATGATGATCCGGAATTCCGTATACAGCAGTTGAAGAAATATGAATGAATCGTTCTACATTAGTCCGGAATGCTTGATGAAGCAGAACACGGGTTCCTTGAACATCTGTAGAATAAATATCTTTTGGTTTGTAAAGTGGTAATGCTGCGGCTGTATGAACTACAACATTTACATCTTTCATCGCACTCTCAACATCACTGGAATTTCTAATATCCCCTTTGATAATATGAACTTTTTCTCTTACATCCGGATAATCGAAATCGGCCAAATCAAGCGATACAATTTCGAATTTTCTGTCAAGTAGGTAGCGAATTAAGTTAATTCCTAGGAATCCGGAACCGCCGGTAATGAGTACTTTCATTGAAAATCCAATAAATTAATCCCAAATTAAGCAAAAACAGTTTAGTATATGGAGCGAGAGAAAACTTTTCTGTTGTTTCTTTAGCTTAATATTAAGTATAATTTAAATATCAGTTGTGCAGATTGTCATGGAATCAAGAAGTATATGCGAAGTGCACTCGGTTTAAGTCCGGCAGAAAGATTATTAGAAACCTCTTAAATATTAAGACTAAGTCATGGTGAGCTGTCGAACCATGAAACTACAAACTAAATTGTCACACTTTGACGGGCCCAGCGTAACAATAAATTAATTATTCAAAGGGTTCTATTAATAATTGAAACGCATTAGAACAAAAATAAAAAAGCCTTATTCGTATGAGTAACATTAAACTTTTTGAGTCTGTAAAAATTCGTTCAGCATGGAACGAAGCAGAGCAAAAATGGTATTTTTCTGTTGCCGATGTTGTGGAAGCATTAACTGACAGTACAGACATTAAACAGTATGTGAAAAGACTTCGACAGCGTGATGAACAGCTCAATTCCAACTGGGGTACAGTTTGTACCCCCCTTGAAATGATTGCAGCAGATGGCAAAATACGTAAAGTTCAAGCTGCCAACGCTGAAGGTCTGTTAAGAATTATTCAATCCATTCCATCGCCTAAAGCAGAGCCGTTTAAAAGATGGCTTGCGCGTGTTGGTTACGAACGGTTAGAAGAAATTGAAAATCCCGAACTCGCCTCTCGACGAATAAGGGAAATCTATAAAGCTAAAGGGTACAGCGATGAATGGATTGAAAAGCGATTACGCGGTATTGCTGTTAGAGATGAATTAACCGACGAATGGAAAAAGCGCGGAGTAAAAGAACAAATTGAATTTGCAATTCTTACTTCAGAAATTAGCAAAGCAACTTTTGGGTTAACTCCTTCAGAGTACAAGGAATTAAAAAATTTGCCGGGGAAAGGGGAAAACCTTAGAGACCATATGACAGACCTCGAGCTTATTTTTACTATGCTCGGCGAAGCATCAACTACTGAAATAACAAAAAAAGCTGATGCGAAAGGATTTGTTGAAAATAAAACTGCTGCTAAAAAGGGAGGTAAAATTGCCGGAGATGCTCGTGTTGCTCTTGAAAAAGAAACCGGTAAAAACATTGTTTCAAAAGAAAATTACCTTCAGCTAGCTGAAAAGAAAAAACGGAAGTTGAAATAAAAGCAGAGATAATAAATCTGTCAAGCCATGACATATTTTTCAGTGTTTATTTGTGCTACAATTAAGTATAATTTACACATCAGTTCTGGAGATGATAATGGAAACAAAAAATATAATTCAAAGTGCTCTCAGTTTAAGTCCCGCAGAAAGATTATTCATTATTGAAGCACTTTCACAAAGTTTGAGTGAGCCAAATAGCGATGTGGAGAAACTTTGGAAGGAGGAAATTGAGCAAAGATACAATGCCTTACAATGCGGAAAGATAAAAACAATACCTTACGAAGAAATCTTAAAGAAATGAAAGTAGTTTTTCTTGAACCGGCTTACTTGGAATACAGAGAAGCAATAGAATTTTACAATCTACAAAGTGAAGGGTTGGGAAATAAGTTTATAGCTGAAATTGACAGAACAATATCTATCATTAAAAATTACCCGGAAAGTTTTACAGAATATACCAAACACACAAGAAAAGCTGTTGTAAACATTTTCCCGTATAATGTAATTTATTCATTTAACGATAATACGATTACGGTATTCGCGGTTGCACATCAACATAGAAAACCAAATTTTTGGTTGGATCGAGAAATCTAAGCGAAATGGAAAGAAGAGACAGATAGGATTAGATTCGATAAGATTATCCAGTATCCAGATGCCGCAATCCTGCATCAAAAACCGTGCTTTAAAATAAAATACCCTCATTTCTTGACATTCTAGGCTCTTGCCAATATATTTACACCCCTTGAAAAATAGTTATTTTGTGTTTGGAGGTAGTTTTGAAGCAAGAAAGAATTACAAGATTTATTAAGCCAGAAGATGCCAATCAAAAATGGTATGTCGTTGATGCCAAAGATCAGGTACTTGGACGTTTAGCAGCTCAGGTTGCTCGTGTAATACGCGGAAAAAATAAAGCGTTGTTTACACCTAACATGGATGCCGGTGATTTTGTTGTAGTCATAAATGCAGATAAAATTCGCATGACTGGAAAAAGAGAATCACAGAAAGAATATTTTTCTCACTCCCTTTATCCGGGTGGTGGAAGATTCCGTTCATTTTCCGAAGTTATGGCAAAGAACCCATCTTGGGTTGTTGAAAATGCTGTTAGAGGCATGTTGCCAAAAACAAAACTCGGAAAGAGAATTGGCAAAAAATTAAAAGTCTATGCCGGCGAATCACATCCGCATAGTGCGCAGAAACCAGAAGCATTAAGTTTTTAACGGAGTTGTTTTAATGATAGATAAAATCTATGTAGGTAGAAGAAAAGATGCTGTTGCCAGAGTCTATTTAAGAGCCGGTTCTGGTAAAGTTACAATCAATGATAGAGCATTTGAAAACTACTTCCCAGTGAAAGAACAGAGAGATAATGTTCTTATGCCTTTTGTAGTTACAGAAACAGTTGGAAAGTATGATGTTTTTGCTAATGCTGCCGGCGGTGGAATAAACGGTCAGTCCGATTCTATTCGTTTAGGTATTGCAAGAGCATTAGAAGGAATTAACGGCGACTTCCGTTCTTCGCTTAAATCAGAAGGACTTCTTAAAAGAGATCCTAGAATGGTTGAGCGTAAAAAATACGGACAGAAGAAAGCTCGTAAGCGCTTCCAATTCTCGAAGAGATAATTAACTTATAATAAAATCATTCATACTCTCGGATTTGCAGCCTGTGTCCCACATTAAAAGGGATGGAATGCAAAGATGAAGAGAGTAGAAGAAAAACAGGAGTATTTTATGCCAAGAGTACAACTCACTGAACTCATCGAATCCGGTGCACACTTCGGGCACCTTACACGCAGATGGAATCCCAAAATGAAACCATTCATCTTCATGGAGAAGAATGGAATTCATATTATCGATTTAAAGAAAACTTCCGATGCTATTGATGCAGCTGCTCAGATTATGACTGAAGTTGTTTCGCAAGGAAAGAGAATTCTTTTTGTTGGTACAAAGAAACAAGCAAAAGGAATCATTTCTCAAGAAGCAAAAAGAAGCGACAGCAACTGGGTTAGCGAACGTTGGTTGGGCGGAATGCTTACTAATTTCTCTACAATCCGCAAAAGCATTAAGCGCTTGCAGACAATTGATAAAATGGAAAGCGATGGTACTTTCGAAAAAATTACAAAAAAAGAACGTTTATTAAAAACGCGTGAAAGAGATAAATTAAGAAAACTTCTTGATGGTGTTGAAACAATGGGCAAACTTCCAGGCGCGCTTTTCGTTGTTGACGTTAAGAAAGAATCTATTGCTGTTAACGAAGCCAAGAGATTGAATATTCCTGTATTTGCAATTGTAGATACAAACTGCGATCCTGATCCGATTGATTATGTAATTCCGGCTAATGATGATGCTGCACGCGCAGTTGAAATTATTGCCAGAGTAATTGCCGATGCTGTTATTGAAGGCGCTGCTAAAGCTAAAGAATTAAGAGCGCACGAAACAGCCGAAGGCGAAAAGAATAGAAAAGTTGAAGAAGAAGAAATTGATAAAAAAGATGGTAAAGGTAAAGTTCGCCGTGTTAAATTTGAAGGACGCGATGATAGAAAAGGCGGCGGTGATAGAAGACCTAGAACAGATAGAAAACCTTTTCCACCAAGAAATAATGATTCCAGGCCAGCTCCAGCAGCTCAGCCTGAAGTTAAAGCTGAAGAAAAACCAGCTGAACCAAAATCAGAAAATTAACAATATAGTAATTACAAGGAATTAGTTTTATGGCAGTAAGTGCACAACAAGTTAAAGAGTTAAGAGATAAAACCGGCGCTGGAATGATTGACTGTAAGAAAGCGCTAGAAGAATCTAACGGAGTCTTAGAAGTAGCGATTGATATTTTACGTAAGAAAGGTGCATCTGTAGCAGCTAAACGTGCGGAAAGAACGGCTAACGAAGGAACAGTATTAACAAGAATTTTTGATGATGGTAAATCCGCTGCGATGATTGAAGTTAATTGCGAAACAGATTTCGTTGCTAAAAATGAAGACTTCTTAAGTTTTGCAAATTTAGCTTTGGAAGCTTTGGTTGCAAACAAACCGGCTGATCTTGATGCGTTAATGGCATTATCATTCGACGGCAAAAAACTTGCTGATGAATTAAATGCTTTGATTGGTAAGATCGGCGAGAAAATTCAAGTATCACGTTTCACTATTGAAACAGCTGCTAACGGAATTCTTGTTGATTATATTCATCATGGAAGCAAACTTGGCGTTCTAATTTCTGCAGATAATGTACCGGCTGAAAAAGCTGCTGACTTTACACCAATGTTAAAAGATTTTGCTATGCAAGTTGCAGCAATGAGACCGATTTCTGTTTATCGCGACGAAGTTGACAAAACTGTGATCGAGAAAGAAATGGAAATCTATAAAGAATTAGCACGCAAAGAAGGCAAGCCGGAACAAATCTTAGAAAAGATTGCTACAGGTAAGCTCAACAAATATTATGAAGAAAACTGCTTGTTCGAACAGGTTTTTGTTAAAGATAATTCGAAGAAAGTTTCTACTCTCATTGATGAATTTAACCAAAAGAACGGCACACAGGCAAAGTTAGTACAATTCAAACGTTTTCATCTTAGTGATGAAAAGAAGTAAAACGCGGAAAAGGTCTTATTTCACAATAAGGCCTTTTTTTTTATATTGGAAGCACTATGAATAATGAATTAAAGTATAAAAGAATTTTACTCAAGCTTTCGGGTGAATCTCTTGCCGGCGAAGGTGAATTTGGTATTGATCCTCAGATACTGACGTTCTTCGCATCCGAGATCAAAAAAGTGCATGAGCTTGGTGTTCAAGTTGGAATTGTAATTGGTGGCGGAAATATTTACCGCGGCTTAAACGCAAGCGGGCAAGGAATAGACCGAGTTACCGGCGACCAAATGGGAATGCTTGCAACTATGATCAATTCTCTCGCGCTTCAGAACACACTTGAAAACCACGGAATGTACACTCGATTGATGACCGCAATTAATATGAGCGCAATTGCTGAGCCATACATTCGCAGAAGAGCAATCCGCCACTTAGAAAAAAATAGAATTGTTATTTTTGGTGCGGGTACCGGGCATCCCTATTTTAGTACGGATACTGCTGCTTCTTTACGCGCAGTTGAAATTGAAGCCGACGCTATTGTAAAAGGGACAAGAGTAGATGGTGTTTACAACGAAGATCCGGAAAAAAATCCCAAAGCAGTTATGTTTGATGAAATTTCTTATCTGGATGTTTTACAAAAAGATTTACGCGTTATGGATATGACGGCGATCTCGCTTTGCAAAGAAAACAATTTGCCAATAATTGTATTTAACATGGATAAACCGGGCAACCTTCTTAAATTAGTTACCGGACAAGCTATTGGAACTTCAGTTGGTAATTTTGCATTAAGTAAGAATTAATTTACGAGGATATTATGCTTAACAACGAACATATCAAAGATGCTAGACAACGAATGGATAAAACAGTCGAAGCATTTAGAAATGAAATTGCAAAAATTAGAACGGGAAAAGCTACAACTGCTCTTCTTGATGGAATTAAAGTTGATTACTACGGAACTATGAGTCCGCTCAGTCAAGTAGGAAACGTTAGTGTTTTGGATGCTCACACTTTAGCAATTACTCCGTGGGATAAATCAATGGTTCAAGCTATTGATAAAGCTATTCTAGCTTCAGCGTTGGGATTAAATCCAATCAGCGACGGAACGAATATTAAAATTCCAATTCCGCCGTTAACAGAAGAGAGAAGAAAAGAACTTGTTAAATTAGTTAAGAAGTTTAGCGAAGAATCCAAAGTTGCTTTACGCAATGTTCGCCGCGATGCTAACGACCATCTTAAGAGACAAGAAAAAGATAAAAAACTAACAGAAGATGAATTGAAAGAAGCTGAAAAGGAAACACAAAAACTTACAGACGAACATATTGTTAAGATTGATGACATCTTTAAGCACAAAGAAAAAGAAATTATGGAAGTGTAATTAGCTAAAAGGCACAAGTAATAAGCTCCAAGCAATAGATAAAAGTTGAACCCCAATTCGTTAATTCGGATTGGGGTTTTGTTTTTATATACTTATCAGTTCCCAGGCATTCAACTACTAATTCTCCATTTCTCACTACGCGAAACGCATAGAAGCGGATCAATTTCAATTCATCATCTTGATTATCCGAACCCGAAATGCTAAGTTGCAAACGCAACGGGGCTCCAACAAATCAACTAAGGGGGAACCGGGAAAGCTGAACATAGAGTTCTTGAAAATTTCTTTTGAATAAATAGATTAATAAAAGTGAACTAAAATATCATTCTGTTTTTGGCGACGTGTTAGGGTGGCAAAGTCCTTAAAATTAAGATAGGCGGAAAAATTTAATGCTTGAATTTATAATTACTCTATATGGCATTCTTGGTTCGACTGCTTCTTTACACCCATTTCTGGAAAAACTTAAGAGCAAAATTTCCAGACTGGCAGTTCATGAGCAGACAATAATTGATAGTTATAAAAAAGCTATTAATGATATAACTGGAGAAGACGCAACACAATTTCATTTAAAAGGTGAAGTGGCAATTATTTCAGACGCATTTAATTTTTTTGAAAAGAATGATTTCAAAGCATCGGAAGCTAGTGTAATAAAGTTTTTTGCTAACAAAAACATAGATTTTAAAACACTTACGGAAAGATTCAAATATTATTTAGCTGAAGCGGGGAATCTGCAATTGCTTACATATTTGGTTGTTGACTTAATAGACAAAATAAAAGAAAGTGAAAGAGAAGAAGAAAGGATCGAAAAATATCTATTCAGAATTGTGAATGAAAAATATTGGCGGGTTGTACAAGAATCTTCAGATCAAGAAAACTTGTTTGATTATTATACAAAAACAAATTCAAGAATTGAACGAATCCAGCAAGTAGTACTAAATGGTCTTAACATACCCAATCCAAAGATTGAAAAAGTTTTCAGTACCAACCTCAATGAAGCGGTTGCTAATAATATAGCACTAATAAAAATATTGTCCAGAGGGGGTGAAGGCAAGTCCACGTTTATTCATCACATTTCACGGAAATATTATCGTGAATACCAAATTGTATTCATAGAGAGATTAGAATTAAATACACTGACTAGGCTCGAAAAAAGAATTAAGGAAACTGAAAATAAATTACCAATAATTTTTGTGATTGATAATCCCGCCATTCATAGTGAAAAACTAGCCCGGTACATCCCGGGACTTATTGCTTCATTTCAAAAATATAAACAAATATATGTGCTGGCAGAGAGGGAAATTAGATACGCAAATATTCCTAACCTTAAAGAATTCGAATCGCTTTTTAATAATGTGAGTCAAATTGATTATCGGGCGAATAATCTCCGAGAGGAAATATTTGAGAAGTTATTCTCATGCTTAGAAAGACAAAATAGTTTTACTATTGAAACAAAGAACGCAGCTCGAAATATTTATTTAGAAATAGATGAAGAAATAAAAAGAAAAAGCATTTCAGAATGCACTTATTCGGTTTTAAAATACTTACGGAACACTACAGGTTTCAAATTCAGATTTGACTGGGAGGATTGGGAAGATTATTCCGAACAGAAAAACCCAAACCTTAAAAGATTGTATTTGGTATTGGCAACATTTTATCAATTTGGGTACAGCCTAAATATGGATTTTTGTACTGAATTTATGAATTCCGTTAATAGCATGGATATTATTGATGCACTTGGAGAAAGCGTAAATCTCCCTATTTATATGCGTGGAGACCATTTATTCCTTCGGCACGAAACAATAGCTGAATGGTATTTTGAAGAGGTGGACCAGGGAATTGAAAAAAACAGAAAAAATTCCGAAATATTATTCAAAGAGTTTCTTGCAAAAATAGAATCCAATTTCTCGAAAGATCTTTTTATCTGGATAAATAAAAACAAAGATTTCAGACGCTCTTATTTGTCTAAGTACATAAAAGAAGAAATGCGGGTAGAAGTACTTGATTACTATATTAAAGCTCATCCCAAAGAATTAAAATGCCGCACGGAGTTGAGCAAAATCTATCAGCAGCAAAAGAAATGGAAAGAAGCAGAAGAAATATTGTTGGAGTCATTAAGAATAGATCATGAACAACTACATCCGCGCACGGAGTTGAGCAAAAT
>JBAYTN010000083.1:0-16957 GCA_041675645.1 Melioribacteraceae bacterium | reverse complement strand
TCGAATGGTAAAATTAATTTTAATGTTCACATCGAAAATTCTTCAGAAAAGGCCAACTTAATACAACAAACACAATTTGCAGTAAACGTTAATCTACGCCCTTCGAGCTCAGCTGCTTCTCAGTTTCAAACCAATAACCTTTTTACGATAGGTACTGAAGAGAACTACGATGCGCGCTTTCAGATGAGTATTGTCAATCCGGTTCTCTGGTCGCCGCAATCACCAACAACATATTTATGCGAAGTTACCATCTCTAAAGATGGCGCAGTTATAGATAAGCAATTGCAAGAGATTTCATTTTTTAATTTGGCGAAAAATGGAACCGTTTTTTTGCTTAACGGTTCGCAATTTTCTTTGAATGGAACAACTTACCTTCTTAATGAAACTCAAACAAGAAAGAAAAACTTATATGAAAAGATCCGGGAAGAACTAAGCTTTATTAAGCAAACCGGATTTAATAGTGTAAGATTCGCAAAGAATTATCCCCATCCTTATGCGTTAAAAGTCTGCCAAGAGTTGGGATTGTTTGCATTAATTGAATTGCCGGTTAATTCTATGCCGGAAGAGTTTCTAGGACAAAACGATTTTCGCTTAAAAATAGCCGGACTTACAAAAGAATTCATGTCCAACTACATGGATTATTCATCAGCACTAATTATTGGCGTTGGCAGTAGTTTTCTTCCCGATTCACCAGCTACCGAAGATTTCATCAGTAGAGTTGCTACAGAAATTAAAAAGAAAAATCTGATTAGCTACGCTTCATTTTTCGGCGCTCAAACCCGCGCAATTGAAAACATTGACTTATACGGATTTGAAATTTTCTCAGTATCAAAGGATATTCTTGAGGAAAAGCTAACAGCATCAATATCATCGCTAGGAAGCAGTTCCATCTTTATCAGCGAAGTTACTTATCCAAACTACAAAGGTAATTCTGTTGGATATTTGGTACGTAACTCCAAGGAAGCACAAGCAAAGTACTTTGAAGATGTTATTAATTATTCAAGAAAGCAGAATCTTTCCGGCTTTATGATAAATTCTTTATTTGGTTACAAAGGAGTTTTTCCTTCACTCTATTCCGGATTTGATCCTTACAATAAATATGGATTTAATGTAGTTGAACATACCGGCAACACAAATTTTATTACATATAAGGTTCTTCAGTCAAAACTTACAAACGGAAGTAAGGTTACTATACCAATAGGTTCACGCAAAGAAGATAACCCGATAATTTTCATATTAATTTCATTAGTTCTATCAGTTATTATGGCTGTTTTGATTAACACAAAAAAGAAATTCAGAGAAGATGCAACTCGTGCCCTTCTTCGCCCTTATAATTTCTTTGCTGATATTAGAGATCATAGAATACTTTCTGGCATTCACAGTTCGATACTTATGTTGATTCTTGCCGGTTCTGCTTCTCTATTAGTTACAATTATTTTGTTCTACCTTAGAAACAATATTTTGTTTGAAAAGTTGCTCCTTTCTTTTGCTAGTACGAGACTGATGCATGCAATTAGTTATCTAGCATGGAATCCACAGATATGCTTTGCAGTTATTTTCATAATTGCTGTTCTTAAGTTTGGACTGCTTAGCTTGTTAATTAAGTTTGGTTCATTCTTTGTAAAAACAAAAGTTTCTCTTTCGAATATTTACTTTACTGTAGTGTGGGCGTTTCTACCCCTAACTCTCTTCTTGCCGGTTGAGCTTGTGCTCTACAAAGTATTAGTAATGGACTTTTCTAACATTGCAGTAATCTCTGTAATTATTGTTTTTTACTTATGGATGTTATTCAGATTACTCAAGGGTGTGTATGTAATTTTCGATGTTCGCCCGCTTTTAGTTTATTTTTATTCATTCATGTTCATATTTGTATTGCTTGGTGGTATTCTTCTCAAGTATCAGCTTACTCACTCTATAATCTATTACTTGAGCAACGCTGTTAAGCAATATAATTCAATGATAAACTGAGGATCATTTGTTTCTATCTAAACTCGAAATACTAGGCTTCAAATCCTTTGCAAATAGAACTGTTGTAAACTACAATAGAGGAATAACCGGCATTGTTGGTCCCAACGGGTGCGGTAAAACAAATATTGTGGATGCAATACGCTGGGTTCTTGGCGAGCAAAAAACCACAACGCTCCGCATGGATAAAATGGAAAATGTGATCTTCAACGGAACACGTCAGCGCAAGCCGATGGGCATGTCCGAAGTTTCAATGACCCTCGTTAATGACAAAGGTATTTTGCCTACAGAGTATTCTGAGGTTACTATAACAAGAAGAATATTCCGTTCCGGAGAGAGCGAATATTTACTCAACAAAAACATTTGCCGACTCAAAGACATTACAAATCTTTTTATGGATACCGGAATTGGAACTAACGCCTATTCCGTTATCGAGTTAAAAATGATTGAGACCATCCTCAGTAATAAGACCGAGGAGCGAAGAAGATTATTTGAAGAAGCAGCCGGTGTTAACAAATACAAATTACGTCGTCGTCTCTCGCTTAAAAAATTGGATGAAGTTAAAGGTGATCTCACACGCGTAAACGATATAGTTTCGGAAGTTGATAAAACAGTCCGCTCTTTGGAAAGACAAGCCAAGAAGGCTGATCAATACACACAGATTCAATCTGTTCTTCGTGAAAAAGAGATGGATGTAAGCGAACGCGAATACGCACTATTTCACGAAAAAAAATCTTCTCTGAAAAATGAAATAATTGAATTAACAACGCAGAAAGATCAGATAGATATTGACATACGTAAAATTGAGAATGAATTAATCAGCTACAGAAATCAAATTAACGCTATTGATTCCGAGCTTCAAGGTAAACGCTCCGAAATAGCAAAGAATTCTGAGCAATTATTTGATACACAAAAAAATATTTCCGTTACGGAAGAACGATTAAAGTCTTTAAAAAATAACCACGCCCGATTAGAACAAGAAATCCAAGATCTCGCTTCGCAACTTGAAGACACTGAATTTGCAATTACTGATGGGAAAGAAGAATTAACCACTTTCACCCGTAAGTTGGACGAAAAGAAAATTGAAATTGAAGAACACGAATCATTGGTTCTAGAAAAGCGTGAACTCCTTGAGCAAAAGCGTGCTGCGTTAAAAGCAATTAACGAAGACAAGTTTACACTTCTCAAAGAGATTGCTGAAAAAGAAAATATCACCAATAGCTATAAAAAAGAATTAACAACTCATCGCGCAAACATTGAGAAACTTAACACGAAAATTCAGAACGTTTCCAATCACATTGCAAAAACTGTTGGATACATAGATAATCTTGTTGTAGAAAAAGAAGAAGCTGAAAAGAAACTTAACGAAGCCGGATTGCAAATCACGCTTCGCGAACAAGAAAAGGCTCAACTCGAAGAACAGATTAACCTTCTTAAAAACGAAGAAGTTGAACAAAAAACTTTACTTGCCGGTCTGCGAGAGAAAATTAACTTTATGCAGACTTTGATTTCAAATCTCGAAGGCATTTCCAAAGGTGCACGCGTTCTTATTGATAACGACGAATGGACAAGCAAAAGCAAAAGTATCTTTGCAGATATTGGAGATACTCAAGAAGATTTTCGCTTCGCGCTAGAAGCAGCACTTAAATCCGTTCTAAACAATTTGCTTGTAGATAGTCTTACTGATTTGGAAAGCGCAATCGACTATTTAAAGAGAAATGATTTAGGTAAAGCCTCTTTCTACTTGTTGCAGTCAGATATCAATGCAAAAAAATCTTTCATAACTTCACTTTCCAACTTCAGCCTCAAAAGAAAAGCTAAAAAGATTGCAAAAGCAGATGGTTTTGTTGGCTGGGCAAAAGATTTTGTTGAAACAGATTCAACTTGGAAGCCATATTTCAATCAAGTGCTGGACAGAATTGTAATTGCTAAGGATTTGAGAGCTGCGATTGAACTAAACAAGATTTATCCAGAATTTAATTTTGCTACGCTGGAAGGAGATTTCATTCAAGCTAACGGAATTATTGAAGCGGGTTCTTTGCCTAAGCAAGACGAAACTTTATTCGGCCGCAAGCAGCTGCTGGAAAGTTTGAAAAAAGAATTTCCTAAGCATGAAGCTAATCTCGAGAGACTTCGCGCAGAAATTCAAGAAGCCGAAGCTAAGCTAACACAAATCGATCTTAAGAATTTGACTGACCGTGAAAAGCTTATTGCTAACGATATCGCCAATATCGACAAGCAGATTTCGCAGCTGGAATTCGAAAGAAAAAAAGCTGACGAAGATGTTGAAAACACCGAAAAAGAGATTCAAGAATTAGCCTCTAAAGCACACGGACTTGATTTACATGTTGAGCAAAATTTAGTTGAGTTAGAAAAAACTATTGAAGCAAAAACTGCCTTCGAAAATAACATTGCCGGGCAAGAAGCCGAGCTAAGACAATCGGAAGAAGATTATTCTTCACAGCAGACACAGCAAAACCAGAGACGCGTAGAGCATGAACGGTTAAAAGGACAAATTGAGAATACGAAAAACTCAATTACCCGTTCCGAGCAAAATCTTGGGACTATCCAAAATGGAATTGAAAAGCGTAAAAACGATTTAATACGTAATGAAGAAGAAGCAACAACTTTAAATGAAATACTTGGTGACTCAAACGATCAGTTAGCCGAGATCAATTCATCCAGAGTTGTGATGTTGAATGCCGAAAAAGAAATCAGCGAAAACTTACGGGCTATTAAAAGTGAAGCTTCGCAGTTTGAAAATCAGCTAAGTCAGTTGAGAAATCAACGGCAAGAGGTTTCTGATAAGATTTACTCTTTCGAATTGAAGGAAAACGAACTCAACTTCAAAATCAATAATTTGATTGAGCATATCAAAGAGACTTATTCGGTAGAATTGGAATTCAAGGAATTCGAAGATTTACACACATTTAATTACGATGAAGTAAATCAAGAAGTACAAAGACATAAAGAGAAAATTAAGAATCTAGGTCCGGTAAATCTTCTCGCTTATTCAGAATATGATGAAGAAAAGCAACGTCTGGATTTTCTATTGAAACAACGAACCGATTTGATTGAATCGGAAAAAGACTTGATTAAAACAATTGATGAGATAAATCAAACAGCTCAAACGTTGTTCATGGATACATTTACTTCTATACGCCAGAACTTCATCACTATCTTCCAGACACTTTTCAATCCGGGCGATGAAGCTGATTTGATTCTTGAAGAAAATGTTGATCCGCTTGAAGCAAAGATTGAAATTATGGCTAAGCCAAAAGGCAAACGTCCTACTACAATCGAATTGCTTTCCGGAGGAGAAAAAACTCTTACAGCTACTGCGTTGTTGTTTGCGATATATCTTGTAAAGCCTTCTCCATTCTGCGTATTAGATGAGGTTGACGCTCCGCTTGATGATGCGAACGTTGACCGTTTTACAAAGCTTATAAAAGAATTCAGCGATAGAACACAATTCATAATTGTTACTCACAACAAACGCACTATGGAGTCTGCCGAAACAATGTATGGCGTTACAATGCAAGAAGAAGGTATTTCGAAGCTTGTCGGCGTTCGTTTCGATGAAATACCGGATTATAGTAATGGATAAAAGAGTTTTCAAAGTGTTCGTTGATTTTGACGGAACGATCACAAAAAAAGATGTTGGCGAAGAATTGTTCATTGAATTTGGTGACAGAGAGTTTTCTAAAAGACTTATTGATGATTGGAATAATGATTTGGTGCTACCTAAAGAAGGCTGGAAAACATTATGCGAATCAGTCATGATTGCAGATGAAGTTAAGATAACAGAATTTATTCGTTCTATTGAAATTGAAGAATCGTTCAAAAAATTTGTTATCTACTGCAAAGAGAATGATTTTGAGCTAAAAATTGTTAGTGATGGTTTCGATTTTTATATACGAACTATTCTGGAAAAGGAAAACTTAGCTGAAGTCGAATTCTCATCAAATGTTTTGACTATTGCAGATAACAAACTGAAACCGAGTTTTCCAAACTCCGCAGAAGATTGTAAATGCAGCGCGAACTGCAAACGAAATTATGTTCTTAAACATAGCAGCGATGATGATTACACTGTTTACATCGGCGATGGTGTTTCAGACAGATGCCCGATTCAATACTGCGATTTCATCTTCGCCAAGGATTCGCTGCTGAAGTTTTGCGAAGTAAACAGAATTACATATTTCCCTTACAAAGATTTTGATGATGTAATTAAACGGCTGGATGAGTTAAAAAACAAAAAGCGCTTAAAGAAGCGCCATCAGGCACTGCTTAAAAGAAAAGAAGTTTATACACAGGAAGCGTAATGAATAATTTTGCATTAAAAGTTTTTAAATACAGAAGTTACTCACCTATCCCTTTTGTTGTCTTAATGCTCGTTTTTCAAGAAGCAACACCTATTAGTTTAGCCATAGGTTTTGCAGTAGCATTATTAGGCGAGTTTTTCCGCTTCTGGGGTGTTGCATACGCCGGCAGCGAAACAAGGAGAACCGGTGAAGTTGGAGCCACATATTTGGTTGTGAGCGGTGCGTTTGCACATTTACGTAATCCGTTGTATCTAGGCAATATGCTGATGTACCTAGGTATTGGAATTATGTCTTACGCTCTTTTTCCATATTTACAGATTGTCGCACTCGCGTTTTTTATGTGGCAATATTATGTCATAATCAAAGAAGAAGAAGGTTTCCTTGTTCAGAAATACGGGAATGCTTACGAAGAGTATAGAAAATCAGTTCCTAAACTTATCCCAAGTTTTAAAGCTTATCCTAATCCGGGAATTGAACAGCCGCCATTTAATCCTAAGGCCGGCTTAAAAAGTGAGATGAGAACTTTACAGGCATTCGCATTCATAATATTAATAGTAATTGTTAGATACGCGTTAAGTTGAACAAGAAATTAATGATAGTGGCCGGAGAAGCTTCCGGCGATTTACATGGTGCAAGTTTGATGAAGGAATTGAGCAAGCTCGATCCTTCGCTAGAATTTTTTGGAATCGGCGGAGACAAAATGATTGCCGCCGGCATGAAAGCTAAGTATCACATTAAACAGATGGCGTTTTTGGGATTCATAGAAGTACTCCGCCATCTTCCGTTCATTAACAAAGTGAAACGTGATCTTCTGCAACTTGCTGAAGATGAAAATATAAAAACTATTGTGCTGATAGATTATCCGGGCTTTAACTTAAATATTGCCGAAAAATTTAACACGCGCGGAAAAAAACTGATCTATTTTATCTCTCCGCAAGTTTGGGCTTGGGGAAAAGGAAGAATAGAAAAAATTAAGCGGCTAATAAAGAAGATGCTTGTCATTTTCCCTTTTGAAGAGACAATGTATAGAGAAACCGGCGTTGATTCTGTGTATGTCGGGCATCCATTAGTTGAGCATGCTGAGAATTATCAATTTCTCTCTAAAGATGAATTAATTAAGAAATTTGGATTAGATGCAGATAAAGAAATTCTGTTAGTTTTACCCGGAAGCCGAAAGCAAGAAATTAGAAAGATATTTCCGGAGTGTATTGCGGCCGCTGAAAAAATAGCTAATGAATTCAGTATGCAAGTTGTAGTTGCCTGCGCTGAAAACATAAATGAAAATTTGCTTAGCGAAGTTTCTTCCGCTAGTAAATATAAAGTGGTGAAAGGTTTTACTTATGATTTGTTCAAGCATTCAAAGTTTGGAATTATCAAAAGCGGCACTTCAACTTTAGAAGCCGGTTACTTTCAACTGCCATTTATTGTAGTGTATGCTACTAATTCTCTAACCTACTTAATTGGCAAGAATCTCGCAAAGATTAAAAATATCGCCATGGCCAACATTATACTGGGTAAAACTGTGGTAAAAGAATTAATCCAGAACGATGTAAATAGAGAAAAGATTTTTAATGAAGTTAAGTTTATAATAAGCGATAAAAAAAAGTTAGAAGAGATTAAATCGGAGCTCGGTAAGCTGAAGAATTTGCTTGGTACGGGTGGAGCTTCTAAGAAAGCCGCCGAAATAATCTTAGCGGAGATGAATGAAGCTTAGTCATAATCAAAAAAATATCTTGCGGTTTCTTGGAATTCGAATCGCAAGTTTTTTAATAAATGTTCTTTTAAAGACTGTTAGACTCAGAATTGAAAACTCTGATGTTGTCAAAGAATTAGATAAGCAAAAGAAGAACTATGTCGTTGCGTTCTGGCATGGCTCAATGCTTATTGGCTGGTTTATGCAAAGGAACCGCAACTTTGCTTCACTTGTTAGTAAGAGTAAAGATGGCGATGTGCTCACAGCAATTTTAGAAAAGTGGGATTTTCATGTTGTACGCGGTTCCAGCAGCAAAGGCGGACATGAGGCATTGGATATGATGATTCATCTTACTGAAGAAAATTATCATCTTGCACTTACACCGGATGGACCAACCGGACCAATTTACAAAATGAAACCCGGCGCAGTTATTACAGCACGTCGTTCTCAAATTCCACTTTTGCTGGTTGGAATTGGAATGAAGAGTAAGTGGAGTTTGAAAAGCTGGGATAAGTTCGAAATACCTAAACCATTTTCTGCTGTTACAGCAATTTATTCTCAGCCGATTATGATTCCGGCAATATTAACTAAAGAAGAGACCTCTGAAGTAATTGATAAATGCGAAGCAGAACTAAACAATTTACAGAAGGAAGCTTTGAATAGATGATTGGATTCTTGAGAATTATATCATCGCCATTTGCCTTTTTGTATGCTGTAATTATTAGCATAAGAAATTTCTTTTTTGAAAAGAATTTTTTCCATGCCGCAAAAGTCAACGCCAAGGTAATTTCTATTGGGAATATTACTGTCGGCGGCTCCGGCAAAACTCCGGCTGTGCTGATGCTTGGTGAAATGCTAAAGACATACGGTAAGAAGGTTGGTGTATTAAGCAGAGGTTACGGAAGGAATTCTTTCGGATATATTTTGGTAAGCGACGGGAATGAAATTAAAAGCAGCGTTGATAAATGCGGCGATGAAATCATTCTTGTTGCGCAAGAATTGAAAATCCCGGCTGCTGTTTGCGAAAAAAGAGCTAAGGGCGCTGAACTTTTGATTAAAAACACTTCTGTTGATACGATAGTACTTGATGATGCTTTTCAGCATAGATGGATTCACAGAGACTTGGATATTGTGCTAGTAGATCAAAGATTCTTAAATAAAGTAGATTTTGTAGAACAAAATCCTATTCCGCTTGGTATGATGCGTGAGCCTTTTGAATCTCTTAACAGAGCTAATATTATAATCATTAATAGAAAATTTTCCGACAAAACAGAGATTCCGGAAAAACTTGAAAAATATTTTAGCGGCAAAGAAGTTTTTTACGGCTACTATTCTTCTCAAGGAATTTTTGATGTAAAGTCGCACAAATCTTTTCCGCTGGAAGATTTTCAAGGACAGAAAAGTTTGGTAGTCTGCGGTATTGCTAAACCGCATTCATTCTTGAATGTTTTAGAAAACAATAAAATTGATATAACAAATAAACTTCTTTACCCGGATCATGCTAATTACTCCACGGCAGAAGTTCAAGAAATTAGAAAGATGTTTTATGATACAAACTCTCACTCGGTATTAACAACGCATAAAGATGCTGTTAAGCTTACCAACTTTCGTAAAGAGCTTGATGATATTGACATCTACTATTTGAAAATAGAATTGAAAATTGAGGAACAAGAAAGATTCAATAAACTTGTTCTTTGTTCATTGGAATAAACACATGTGAGATCCGTTAGGCTCATCCCTCCCCTTCTCCACAAAGAGAAAGGGCAAATTAAGTTTGGGCATTTCCTATAAGGAATTGCAAGATGAGATTGATTATGGAATCACAAAATTTATATAAACAACAAATACATTAACTGGAGGATAGTTAAATGGCTAAAGCAACAAATAAGTACGTATACTTTTTTGGTGGAAAGCGTGCTGAAGGACAAGCAAACATGAAAGAGCTGCTCGGCGGAAAAGGTGCAAACCTTGCCGAGATGGTTAATATCGGCTTACCGGTTCCAGCCGGCTTTACAATTACAACTGAAGTATGTACTGCATACTACAAGAACAACAAAAAATACCCTAAAGAAGTAGAAGGACAGCTTAAAGCTGCTCTTGCTAAAACTGAAAAAGTAATGGGTGCTAAGTTTGGCGATCTCAAAAATCCATTACTTGTTTCTGTTCGTTCCGGCGCGCGCGCTTCTATGCCCGGCATGATGGAAACAATTTTGAACGTTGGTCTTAATAACGAAACACGCGAAGCATTGATTGCTAAAACCGGCAATCCACGTTTCGTTTACGATTCACACCGCCGCTTAATCCAAATGTATTCTGATGTAGTTATGGAAAAAGCTGCCGGTATTGAACCAGCAGAAGGACAAGGCGTTCGTCAGCAATTGGAAAAAGAACTTCACAAAATGAAAGAAGCTCGCGGCGTTCATGCTGATACTGATTTGACTTCAGACGATTTGAAAGAACTTATCGAGATTTATAAAGCAAAAGTTCAAGAAGTTTTAGGCAAACCATTCCCGGAAAATCCAATGGATCAATTATGGGGCGCAGTTTCAGCTGTATTCCAAAGCTGGATGGGAAAACGTGCTTGCTCTTACAGAAGAATTGAAGGAATTCCGGATGAATGGGGTACTGCAGTAAACGTACAATCGATGGTATTTGGTAACATGGGTGAAACATCTGCAACCGGTGTTGCATTCACACGTAACCCGGCTACCGGCGAAAATTATTTCTACGGCGAATGGTTAACAAATGCTCAAGGCGAAGACGTAGTTGCCGGTATCAGAACTCCAAACCCAATTAACGAAGTTGGTAAGACTGAACACACTGCTCACCTTCCTTCATTAGAAACTGGAATGCCGAAAACATATGTTGAACTCCACAAGATTCAACGCTTGTTGGAAAAACATTATAACGATATGCTTGATATCGAATTCACAATTCAAGAAGGCAGACTATATATGTTGCAGTGCCGTGTTGGTAAAAGAAACGGACCAGCAGCTGTTAAGATGGCTCTTGATATGTTCAAACAAAAACTTATTACTAAAGAAGAAGCTGTAATGCGCGTTCAGCCAGCTCAGTTAGATGAATTGTTACATCCAATCATCGATCCAGCTGTTGAAATAAATACAAAAGCCTTTATTAAAGGTTTACCAGCTGGTCCTGGCGGCGCTTCCGGACAAGTTGTATTTAACGCTGCTGATGCGGTTGCTTGGAAAAAAGAAGGCAAGAGAGTAATTCTTGTTCGCGAAGAAACAAATCCGGAAGACATCGAAGGTATGCGCGCTGCTGAAGCAATCTTAACAGCCCGCGGCGGTATGACATCTCACGCTGCTTTAGTAGCTCGCGGCTGGGGCAAGTGCTGTATAGTTGGTGCCGGCGGATTAAAAATTAATTATGAAGAAAGAACATTTGATGCTGGCGGTTTAACATTCAAAGAAGGTGATTGGCTGACACTTAACGGTTCTAAAGGAACTGTTTATGCCGGTGAACTTCCGATGAAGAAAGCTGCTGAAGACAATGCTGATTTCGTTGCATTCATGAAACTTTGCGATGATGTTAAGAAATTAAAAGTAAGAACAAATGCTGAAACTCCGGAAGATGCAATTCGCGCTCGCGCTTATGGTGCTGAAGGTATCGGCTTGTTTAGAACAGAACATATGTTCTACGGAAAAAATTCTGAAGAGCCGTTGTTCATTCTCCGCAAAATGATTCACTCTAAATCTCAAGAAGAAAGAGTTTCTGCATTGAACGAACTCTTCCCATTTGTTATGAGAGACGTAAAAGGAACATTGGCTGCAATGGACGGATTTGCTGTAACATTCCGTACGCTCGATCCACCGCTCCACGAATTCGTTCCTACACAGATTGAAGAAAGACAGAAACTTGCTGAAAGTTTAGGAATTTCTTTGGATGAATTAAACGAACGTGCTGAGTCATTGCATGAAAACAACCCGATGATGGGACATCGTGGTGTTCGTCTTGGTATTACTTATCCAGAAATCACAGAAATGCAAGTTCGCGCTATCTTCCAAGCTACAGCAGAATTATTAGCTGAAGGAAAGAAACCATATCCGGAAATCATGATTCCGGTTACATGTCACGTTAACGAAATCAAACATCAATATGCATTAGTAACTAAGGTTCACGCAGAAGTTGCAGCTCAATTCGGTTTAAAGAAAATTCCTCACTTAACCGGAACGATGATTGAAATACCACGTGCTTGCTTAACTGCGGATAAGATTGCCGAAGTTGCTCAATTCTTCTCATTCGGTACAAACGATCTTACACAAATGGGCTTTGGTTTCTCTCGCGATGATATAGGCGGATTCTTACCAGAATATCTTGATAAAAAGATTTTACCGGAAGATCCATTCCAATCAATCGATCAAGATGCAATTGGCAAATTGATGGAAATCGCAGTTCAAGGCGGACGCGCTACAAGACCAGATCTTAAGATTGGTATTTGCGGCGAACATGGCGGCGAACCTAAATCTGTTGAGTTCTGCCATAAGATTGGTTTGAACTACGTTAGCTGTTCACCTTTCCGTGTTCCTATTGCTCGTTTAGCAGCAGCACAAGCAGCAGTTAAAGAAGCAAGAGCAGCTAAGAAAGTTGTTGCAAAAAAAGCAGCTCCTAAAAAAGTTGTTAAGAAAGCAGTTAAAAAAGTAGCAAAGAAAAAGTAGTGTTGTAATTCTGAGTCTCCCGCTTTTTGGCGGGAGGCAAGGAATCTCTAATTAACTGTTGGTGAGATTCTTTGTTCATTGTTCTCAGAAATAATTTAGAGGAGTCTAAATGAAGTTATCCGATTTCAAATATAATTTACCAAAAACAGCAATTGCCAAGCATCCGGCAAATCCGCGCGATAAAGCAAAAATGATGGTTATGAATCGCGCTGATCAAAGCATCGAAAATTATAAGTTCTCTGATTTATCAGATTTCGTTCAGAAAGGCGATGTAATTGTTGTAAATAAAAGCAAAGTAATGCAAGCTCGTCTATTCGGAAAGAAAGAACGCACAAACGCTAAAATTGAAGTATTTGTTTTACGCGAATTAAATAAAGAAGAAAACATATGGGATGTTATTGTTGATCCGGCAAGAAAAGTTCGTATCGGCAATAGGATTTATTTCAACGATAAGCTTTGGTGCGAAGTAATTGACAATACAACATCACGCGGAAGAACTGTTCGCTTTAACGAAGATGCCGGCGATATCTTTAAAGCAATAGAAAAAATTGGGCACACTCCTCTGCCGCCATACATTAAGCGTGATGCAGTAGCAAAAGACCGCGAAGACTATCAAACAATTTTTGCTGAGATTGATGGTTCCGTAGCGGCCCCAACAGCTGGTTTACATTTTACACCTACACTCGTTAAGAAACTGGAAAAGTTGGGCGTTAAAACTGTTCCGGTAATTCTTCATATTGGTCTCGGCACTTTCCGTCCGGTAGAAGTTGAAGACTTAACTAAGCACAGAATGGATTCTGAATTCTTTGAAGTCCCGGTAGAAACTGCGGAAGTGATTAATACTGCTTTGAAGAATAAGAAAAATGTTTTTGTGGTTGGAACCAGTACTTGCCGTGCGTTGGAAAGCAGTGTAACTGCTGATGGATTAGCAAAACCTAATTTCGGATGGACGGACAAATTTATTTTTCCTCCTTACGATTTTAAAGTAACAAAAAAATTAATAACCAACTTCCACGCTCCGGAATCTACTCTTCTTATGTTAGCCGGTGCTTTCAGCGGTTATGAATTTTTAATGAAAGCATACAAGAAAGCTCAAAAGGATGGTTACCGTTTCTTAAGTTACGGTGACTCAATGCTAATTCTGTAATATGAAAACGTATGTTATTATTCCTTCGGGAGGTTTGGGTAAGCGGGCTAACTCGCCGCTTCCCAAACAATATTTACAATTTGCCGGCAAGGAGCTTATCGCTTACACTCTTCAAGTTTTCCAATCTTCCAAGCATGTTGATGAAATCGTTGTAGCTGCCCAGAGTACTTATTTTCCGCTTCTCGAATCCATCAAGCAAAATTTTAGTCTTACAAAGTTTACTTGTTTGGTTGAAGGCGGTGAAGAAAGACAACAATCAGTCTATAATGCTCTTAAATCTCTCAAAGCGGAAGATGAAGATATAATTGTAATCCACGATGCGGTTCGTCCTTTGCTAACCAAAGAAATTTTATATGATTCAATCCAGACTGCTAAGCAATTTGGAGCCGCAGTAGTTGCACAGAAAGCTAAGGACACTTTAATACGAGGAGTAGAAAACGTTTTAGATTATGTTGACCGTTCTGAATTTTATTATGCGCAGACTCCACAAGTTTTTCGTTACAAAATAATTATGGATGCGATGAAGAAAGCCAAGGCAGAAAACTTTATTGGGACTGATGAATCAATGTTAGTTCATAGAGCTGGCTACGAAGTAAAAATTGTGAACGGATCTTCTTTGAACTTCAAAATTACAACCAAAGAAGACATACATATATTATCGATGATATTGAAATCTTTTTAATAGTAAAATCCAATTGTTTATAAAAAACCTTTTATATAATTTTAGCTCAACATATAGGTAGAAAAAATGCTGAACCTCTTTTTCGTGATCATTCTCTCTTACTTAGTAGGCTCAATCCCGAATAGTATTTTGATTAGTAAATTAGTTCGTGGCATAGATATAAGAAACTACGGCAGCGGCAACGCCGGCGGTTCCAACGTATTTCGTGTACTAGGCTGGAAGTGGGGAATTCTCACTATCCTTCTCGACGCACTTAAAGGAGCCATTGCTGTAATTCTTGTCGCTCGTTTCTATTTAGACAGATTTCCTTTTAATAACGTTACACCATTCGACGATTTTACACTCGTTCAAATTATTTGTGGCGTTACTGCAGTAATCGGCCACGTTTGGACTTTATTCGCCGGCTTCAAAGGTGGAAAAGGTATTGCTACCGGTCTTGGCGTTTTAATAATGATAGTTACAGTTGACATGGCGTTGGCACTTGGTGTGTTCTTTTTGGTAGTAGGATTTTCAAGATATATTTCATTAGGCTCTCTCGCAGCTGCCGTTTCTGTTCCACTGATTATGATTATTCGGGAAAATATTTTCAATGTTGATATCCGTGGATATCACACAATTCTTCCATTTGCAATTCTATTAGCATTGTTTGTCATTTACACACACAGATCCAATATTGAAAGATTGCTGCAAGGAAGTGAAAGTAAGGTTTCATTCTCTAAAAAGAAATCTGCTTAAATGAGAATTTCAGTTCTTGGAGCTGGCGGCTGGGGAACTACTTTAGCAGTTCTGCTTCATTACAACGGTCACGATGTAACTCTTTGGGAATACAAGAGTCAATACGCAAAAATTTTAGATCGTACACGCGAGAATAAACTTTATTTGCCCGGAATTGAAATTCCCAAAGAAATAACTATTACCCATTCTCTTTCCGAAAGCTGCAAAAATCAGCACATAATTGTAATCGCTGTTCCCACTCAATTTATTAGAAGTGTTTTGCATGAACTAAAAGGCACAAACTTTAAGAACACAACTTTTGTTAGTGTTTCAAAAGGGATTGAGAATGGGACACTGATGACTGTTTCCCAAATTATAAAAGATGAGTTAAAAGGAATTTCTAACTCACAAATTGGTGTTCTCTCTGGGCCTTCCCATGCTGAAGAAGTCTGCAAAAAAATACCGACTGCCGTAGTTGCATCTTCGAAAGATGAATCAACCGCCAAGAATATTCAATCTGCATTCATTACTTCCTATTTTAGAGTTTATTCAACAACAGATATTCTTGGTGTTGAATATGGCGGCGCATTAAAAAATGTAATAGCTGTTGGTGCTGGAATAATTGACGGCGCCGGATTCGGCGATAATACCAAGGCTGCAATAATGACTCGCGGTATTGCTGAGATTTCTCGTCTTGGAATTTCACTCGGCGCTCGTCCAGAAACATTTTCCGGTCTTTCCGGAATGGGTGATTTAATTGTTACTTGCATGAGCAGACACAGCCGCAACAGATACGTTGGAGAGCAAATTGGCGCCGGAAAGAAATTAAAAGAAGTTTTAAAATCTATGCAGATGGTTGCCGAAGGTGTTCAAACATGCAAATCAGTTCACGAACTTTCTATCAAACATAAAGTTGCTACGCCAATTGCTAGCGCTGTCTATTCAATATTATTCGAAGAACGAGATCCAATAAAAGCTACTTACGAATTGATGACCCGCGATATGAAAGCCGAGAAGGAATAGTATTTCCTCTTATCGCTTTAAATTCCACACTCACAACTACTAACAATTTTATTTATATTTCTTCTAGTTAAAAACATTTTCAGTACTTGATGCAAAGCGAATTATCTAAATCAGTTCAATTCTTAAAATCCATTGGACCAAAGAGAGCAGAATCTTTTTCCAAGATTGGAATTAACACGATTTATGATTTGCTGATGTATTTTCCTACCAAATATTTAGATAGAAGTAATATTCAAACTTCGATAAAGGTTGTTCAATATGTAGTTGATGGCTATGAAGGTGAAGTTACGATTGTTGGAAAAGTTGTAGAAACCGAAACACATTATTACAACCGCAAGCAAGTTTTCAAAGTGCGGATGAAAGATTCTACCGGATTCTTTGAATGTGTCTGGTTTCAAGGAGCCAAATATTTTACAAATGTTTTTCATGAAGGGGATTACTTTGCAATTTCTGCTAAACCGGTTTTAACTAAATATGGACATCTTCAATTTGCTCACCCCGATTTTGACCGTTTTGTAGAACTAGAGTCAAAAGAATTCTTGAACACGGGCAGAATCATTCCTTTCTATCGATTACCCAAGCAGTTAAAAGAAACTAACATTGGTGATTTTAGTCTACGCAGAATTATTTATTCTGCGGTAGAAACTTATCGCGAAAAGATCGAGGAAAGTCTGCCAAATGATATTATTAACGAGAACCAATTGATCTCGTTAAAAGACACAGTGAAAATTC
>JBAYTN010000082.1:0-17022 GCA_041675645.1 Melioribacteraceae bacterium | reverse complement strand
ATAGTAAAATTGACAATAAAGAAATTATAGAATTGATAACTAGTTTGAAAAAAGAATATACAAATTGGGCCCGGGAATGGATGACCGAAAAATCTGCCGACATAAATGCCGGACTAATTTACGATGTCTTTATTAACTACTTTAATTAATATCAAAAAAAAATCTAAATAAGAGAGATTTATGCTCCTTGGAAATGCCGATTATATTGTAATTCTGATCTACACAATACTAGTATCGTGGTTAGGTTATTATGCAAAACGTAAAGTAAAAAACATAGAAGACTACTTTGCTGGTGGAAGAAGCGTTCCTTGGTGGATGGCGGCTATATCGCATCATATGAGTGGATATAGTGCATTTGCATTTGTAGGTCATGCAACAATTGCATACATGAGCGGATTTTCGATTTGGACTTTTTTTGCTGTCCCAATATTTATTGCAATGATAATTGGAGCTTATACTTGGGCCCCTAAATGGGTAAGACTTAATGTTGTTACCCCGGTCGAATATCTGGAAGAACGCTTTGATCTGAAGACAAGAAAATTATTTGCATGGAGTGGAATGAGTATAAAGTTTATTGATGAAGGTGTTAAACTTTATTCGCTGGCAATTATTGTTCATGTTGTATCCGGGTTCCCAATTGAAATCACAATAATAGGTTGTGGTTTGGTTACTATGATTTATATAATGTTTGGTGGATTATGGGCAACAATGTTAACTGATTTTATGCAATTTATTGTTCAATTTGGTACTTCCTTTATTCTTGTTTATTTAGTCCTAAATGCTGTTGGTGGATGGTCAAAGATGTGGGAGAGTTTACCTCCAGGTCACTCTTCATTATTTAGTGATGCTATTTCACCAGGTTTCATGTTAGTTTATTTATTTGTGATAATTCTTAGTTACAATGGCGGAACTTGGGGTTTGGCTCAGCGGTTTTATTCTATTGGCAAACCTTCCGATGCAAAAAAAGCAGCAATTCTTTCCGCTCTCTTATATCTGATTTATCCATTGGCAATATATATACCTATTTGGTCTGCGAGATTGGTTATTGGAGAAATCAAAGATCCGGAACAAGCATATGTTCTTGTCGCTCAAAAGTTTTTTAGTCAAGTTTCCCCCGGAATGATTGGTTTATTTATTAGCTCAATATTTGCTGCAACCATGTCAATGATTAGTGCTGATCTGAATTCTTTATCAGCAGTATTTACTAAAGATATTTATCAAAGATCGTTCAATAAAAATGCTTCAGAACAAAAGCTTGTAAAAATCGGAATGATCTCTACAATTATTTTTGGATTGCTAACTATAGTTTCTGCCCTAATTACAATTCGACTTGAAGGTGCATTCAATACAATGGTCGAATGGTATGCGGCAATTCTTGGCCCTATATCAATTCCATTATTATTCGGTATGGTTTTTAGGAAGCCGACGTGGAGAGGAGCAATATATTCTTGGGCAGCAGGTTTTCTAGCTTTTGTACTTGTAAAATTCATCATTCCTTTATTAACAGGAATTCCAACAACTTTTGCTCAATATACCGGCGCTGAATTACTGGTATCGTTTGCTGTTTTCTATTTTGAAGGAAAAATAAACAAGCAAACAAATGAGGAAATAGAAAAAGTTAACCTTCTTTTTAAACGAATCAAATAGATAAAAAAATGAAAGTACAAATCGTAAATGGAAAAGCTCTGCTGCCTACCGGTTTAGGTAATGTTAATATTGAAATTGAGGATGGAGTAATATCCAATATTTCAAGACACTTAAAAAGTGATAGTTTAGCAAAAGTCATTGATGCAAAAGGTCAATTTATTATACCAGGATTTATCGATTTGCATACAAATGGAATCGGGGGATTTGATTTAACAAATGGATGGTATAATCAAGAAAAAAAATCATTTTCAATAAGCAAGGAAAAGTATTTAACAGGAATCGAAAATGCTCTTAAAGAATATGCAAAGCATGGAACAACTCTAGTAGGTTTTACAACCTTAGAGGCTTCAGTAAAGAAGATGAAAAATATACTCAACTTAATTGCCGAGTACAAAAACAATACTGAATCGGAGTTAAAACATATTTTCCATGGAATTTATATGGAAGGTACGTTTATGAAAGATAAAAAATATAGAGGTGCGCATAACCCAAAATATTTTTTTAAGCCTTCTATAAAATTATTTAATGAATTTCAAAAAGCGGCTGATGGAAATATAAAGATTGTGAATGTTGTGCCGGAATGGGGCAAAGATGCCTTGAAGCTCATCCAATATCTTGCTAGTCAGAATGTCCTTTGTGCAGCCGGTCATACTAATGCCAATGGTAATGAATACTTTGCAGCTATTGAAAAAGGATTACAGTTGGCTATTCATGTCCTAAATGGGCCTTCATCTTCTTCATTTAAACCATTTGATAATGGAGGTGCATTAGAAGCAATATTAAAAACCGATAAAATGCATGTTGAAATTATTACTGATAGTTATCACGTGGATAAGTCTTATCTCATGGACATAATTAAGAGAAAGGGAATAGACAGGTGCATAGCAATTTCGGACTGCATGTTTATCACAAATATGAAAAAGATAGAAGAGTTTAAAATTAATGGTGTTTCAGGTAAGCTTAGTAAAAATGGGGAGTACATTCATATTGCAGGACAAGAAAACAACAATTCGCTCTTCGGAAGTGTGCTTACCATGGATAAAGCATTTGAGAATTTGCTATCATGGTTTACGCAACCTATTGAAGGTATATGGAATAAATTGCATGAGCCATTAAGCTTTGAAGAAGCATTGTTAAATGCTTCTAAAATGTGTTCCATGAATCCGGCAAAAATACTTGGATTAAACTCGAATAGCAGTAAGCAACGAACAGGCAGTATAGAAATTGGAAACAGTGCGGATCTAGTATTAACTGAAATACATAGAAAAACAAGCAACTATGAACTTGAAATTCAATGGGTGTTGCTAAAAGGTAATACTGTATTTGCTAACCGAGTATAAATAACTTGAATAGAAAAAAATGTTAAATAGAAGATACATCAATATAATTTCAGTATTTGTCATTTTAGTTTTACATCAAACTACTTTTGCTCAAAAAGGAAGGGCAATGTGGGTATGGAATAGTTCTAATGAAGTAAACAATATTATCAATAATTACAGTTCTTACAGAAAAGATTTATTCAAGTTTTGTATGAATCCGCACAACAACGCCAAAAATAAAATTTCAGTTTTGTTTTTAAGTAGTAGAGATGCTGTTTATTCCAATTCGGATAATTTTAGAAAGTTTATTTCAGAAGCTTCCGACAGTGGAATTACTATTGAGTATTTGGATGGTGATCCTTCTTGGGCTACATATAATCAAGCTATTGGATATGACAGAATTAGTAAAGTAATTGAGTTTAATTCTAAAACAATCTCTGAAAAGGAAAAAATAAAAGGCGTTCATTTTGACGTAGAACCTTACCTTATGAAGCTAGGTGGCATTTACAAACCTCCATTTTGGGATGTTGATAGAACTTCTGTTTGGAATTCATATGTAGCTTTTTTAGATAGTTGTCAGTCGTTAGTTAATAGTTCCGGAAGTAACATGTACTTTGGTATTGCAATACCTCGTTGGTATGAAAACCATGTTGGTGTTAACGAACTCAAGAAATTGCAATCAAAAGTAGATTATGTAGCAATAATGGATTACAATGAAAATGCAAGTGTAATAATAAATGATGCTTCCAATGAAATTAAGCATGCAGTAGAATTAAATAAGAAAGTATGGATAGGTGTTGAAACTCAGCAGATTTCACCCGAAACTGTTTCGTTTTACGAAGAAGGCAACAACTTTATGGAAACGCAACTGGATAGTACTTTCAAAGTTTATGGAGGCAATTCTGTTTTTCTAGGCTTTGCAATTCATTCTTATAGAACATATAGAGTTCTAAGTCAAAACCCACTATCAGTAAAAAAAAATGACTTTTCTATAAATACTTCTTTTGTGCTGGATCAAAACTATCCTAATCCATTTAATCCTTCAACAAACATTGATTTTTTTATACCACTTACTGGTATTGTCAGTATAAGTATTTACAATATTATAGGGCAAAAAGAAGTTGAACTAATTAATGAAGAATTAGCAGCTGGCTGGCATAAAGTAAGATTTACTAACCAATATCTTTCTTCCGGGGTCTACTTCTATGAATTAAAGGCAAAAGAATTTATTCAAAGAAAAAAAATGATCGTATTAAAATAAAAGTAAGTATTCCTTTTGAATTAATTGATTTATTATAAAGAAAATAATGACTAACCAAACGGGAAATATTAGTAAACAAAGACTCACATCAATAGATGCATTTAGAGGGTTTACTATTGCCGGAATGATTTTAGTGCTTAATCCAGGTAATTGGAAAATTAATTACCCGATTTTAAAACATGCAGACTGGCATGGCTGGACAATTGCTGATCTTGTTTTTCCCTTCTTCTTATTCATCGTTGGTGTTTCAATTGCTTTTTCATTCAGTAATAATAAAAAGGAAGATTTAACGCAAAGCAGCATTTACATTAAGATAATAAAGCGCTCAATTATTCTGTTCATAATCGGATTGTTTATAAACTCATTTCCGGATTTTAATTTCAATGAATTTAGATTAATGGGGGTTTTGCAGAGGATTGCGATTTGTTATGCAATTGTATCAATTCTCTTCTTGAATACAAAATATAGCACTCAAGCTATGATAGCAGTTTCTTTATTATTTATCTATTGGGCTTTAATGGCATGGATTCCCTTGCCGGGCAACTTTATCGGTAGCTATAATAAGGGAGAAAATGTAGCAACCTATTTTGATAAGCTTGTACTAAAAGGACTAATGGGATCTTACGAAAAACTTGGTGAACCGGAAGGAATTATTAGCACTCTACCTTCTTTATCAACAACACTTTTTGGAGTACTAACCGGTCATTTTCTAAAACTTAAAAAGGATGTCAAAATAACAGCAGCTTTTATGCTTGCTGTTGGTGTTATACTTTTTACCATTGGGTTGATTTGGGACAAGTGGTTACCAATTAATAAACATTTATGGACAAGTTCTTATTCAACCCTAACCGCCGGTTTAGCTTTAATACTGTTTAGCAGTTTTTATTATTTAATTGATGGACTTAAATACAAAAAATGGGCTAAACCATTTATTGTTTTCGGAATGAATGCCATTACAGTATATGTACTATCAATAGTATTTGGAAAAGTAATTAAAATGATAACTTTTTCTTTTAATGGAATAATTTATCATCCACGTTCTTGGTTGTATGAAGTTGTGCTGATTGATCCATTTGGAAAATATGGAGCTTCACTTGTTTATGCACTACTTTATATAACTTTTTGGTGTTCTATCATGTGGATTTTATACAATAAAAAGATTTTTATAAAAGTGTAATTAAGAATTGCGGATTTGCATAATGCATGTAGGATATAAAAAGAAAATACAGTTTGAAAATTTAGTTGTTGAAGTCTATCCCACTAGAGCTTTAATGGGGAAAGCAGCATCAGATGATGTAGTACGTGTTATTAAAGAGCTTTTAAAACAAAAAAAATCAGTAAGAATGATTTTTGCAGCTGCACCTTCTCAAAATGAGTTGTTGTATGAACTTTCTTTACATAAAGAAATTGATTGGACCAAAATTACTGCTTTTCACATGGATGAATATTTAGGACTGAGCAATAATGCACCTCAAGCATTCGGTCAATTTCTGAAGGATAGATTATTTGATAAGGTCCCTTTTAGAAAAGTACACTATTTAAGTACAGAAGATTCTGATTATTATAAGATTTGTAAAGATTATCAAGAATTATTGCAAGAAGAGCCGATAGATATAACATGTATGGGGATTGGCGAGAATGGACATATTGCGTTTAATGATCCGCCGTATGCAAATTTTTATGATACTGTATGGGTGAAAACTGTAATTCTTGATAATACTTCTAGACAGCAGCAAGTAAATGATGGCTGTTTTGAAACTATAGATGATGTGCCTAAAAATGCCATTACATTAACTATACCTGCTCTTTTATCTGCTAGAAATATGTTTGTCGTAGTTCCCGGAAAAACGAAAGCTAATGCAGTTAGAAATTCATTGTTAAATCCAGTTACTGAAGATTGCCCAGCTTCAATTTTAAGAAAGTATAAAAATGCCAAGTTGTTTCTGGATGAAGATTCTTCTTCTCTTCTAAATCTTGAATAAAAAAACACTAAATAAACTTAGATATAATATGAAAACCAGACTATGCATGCCTAAAACAGCACTTATTCTACTGATTCTTTCTTCAGCTTTATTTGCTCAACAAAGTTCCACAGAGCTAAACTTAATGCCAATACCTAAAAGCATTAAGATCACCACTGGCAAGTTTGTTCTTGATAAAAATTTTACAATTGTGATAAATACTAAAGAAGTAAAACTCTTTAGAGCTGCCGAAAGAACTATAAATTTTATCGCAAAGCAAACCGGACTATTCTTTGTCAACCAGTTTCCAACCTTTGACAAAAAGCAAAATAGTAATTATGTTGAAATAACTGTCAAAGCAGATGAAGAGCTTAGTTTAGGGATAGATGAATCATATGAGCTAAATGTAAATGAACATTCAATCCAAATCAAATCTGCTAATTCTTACGGTGCAATTCGCGCACTTTCAACTCTAAATCAATTAGTGACAACAGATGGTAAGGATTATAATTTTCCGTGTGTTTCAATAAGTGATAGTCCTCGTTTCGTTTGGCGTGGATTATTAATTGATGTGAGCCGACATTTTGAACCTGTTGACGTTATTAAGAGAAATTTAGATGCGATGGCTGCCGTAAAGATGAACGTTTTTCACTGGCATCTAACAGACGATCATGGATTTCGTATTGAATGTAAGTCTTTGCCTAAGTTGCATGAATTAGGTTCGGATGGGGATTACTATACACATGAACAAATATTAGATATTGTTAGATATGCAACAGAAAGGGGAATTAGGGTAGTCCCTGAATTTGATTTGCCGGGTCATGCAACGAGTTGGCTTGTTGGCTACCCGGAATTAGCAAGTGCTCCAGGTCCATATTCTATTGAAAGAAATTGGGGAATTTTTAATCCTACATTTGATCCTACCAACGAAAAGGTTTATGAGTTCCTTGAGATATTTTTTAAAGAAATGAGTTTACTATTTCCCGATAAATACTGGCACATTGGCGGTGATGAAAATAATGGAAAGCAATGGGACTCAAATTCAAAAATACAAGATTTCATGAAGAAAAATAATCTGAAGTCTAATCATGAACTACAGAACTACTTTAACATTCGTGTTGATAAAATATTATCTAAGCTTAACAAAACAATGGTCGGATGGTATACTGACGAAATGCCAGACTTGTCAAAGGGTTATATTGTTCAAGCATGGAAAGGCAGAACGTCTTTATATGAAACTGCACAAAAGGGTTATAGAAGTTTGCTCTCGCACGGTTTTTACATTGATCTGGTACAAAGTACTGAATATCATTATCAAAATGATCCAATTCCCCCAGATTCAATATTAACTGATGAAGTAAAAAGCAGAATACTAGGCGGTGAAGCTACAATGTGGGCAGAGTTTGTTGGACCGGAAACAATTGATTCAAGAATTTGGCCAAGAACCGCTGCAATTGCAGAAAGACTATGGTCTCCGAGCAGCGTCAATAACATGGAGAATATGTTTAAAAGGTTAGATGCAGTTAATCTTCAATTAGAGAATTACGGATTGACTCATTTAAAAAATTACGAAATGATGATGCGCCGCATTGTTAAAAATTATAACGTAGAAGTTCTTAAAACCTTCGTAGACATTGTGAATCCATTGTACACTTATTCGCGAGATCATCCCCATGTTTTCAAATCCTTTTATCCGCTAACAAGAATAGTAGATATTGCTCAACCAGATCCAAAGGTACCGAGAGAATTTGATCTACTTGTAGAGAAACTAATTAATTCTCCTAAACTTGATAATGATTTGGTTAACGAAATTGAGAAATGGTTGGTTATGTGGAAAAACAATCATCAAAAATTAATTTGGTTGGTTAATAGTAATCCTATTTTAAAAGAAATTGAACCTCTTGCACTTGATCTATACAATTGCTCTTTAGTTGGTTTAGAGGCAATGCAATTAATAAAAGAAAATAAGCGTTCCGATGAAATTTGGTTAACTAAATCTAGTGGAGTAATTGACATTGCTAAAAAATCAAAGGCAGAGGTAGAGTTAACAATAGTAAAATCAATAGAAAAATTAATACGCAAAGTTCAGTAAAATTCATAAAAACAAGGATTGATCATGTTTAAGAAATTATTAGTCGCTACAATAGTGCTTTCACAAATTCTTATTGCGCAAAGTAAGAATCTGGTTACAGCAGAAGGGGATACTATTCGCATTCAACCGATAGGTGACTCTATCACACGAGGTACTGTTGGAGTTACTTACAGGCAATATTTGAAGGAGTTATTGAAAAAAATTAACATCCCTATAAATTATGTTGGCGAATGCACTAATGCTGCAGATGCAGGATCTTCTTGGACAAATTATCAAGCCCTATATAACATTTTAGAAGGAGACATTGAGCATGATGGTTATGGTGGATTAAGAATTGATCAACTTACGGATATGACAAATAATACACGAGGTTATCCTAAAAAAACAATACAACAATTAGTTAAAGACAATCCTTCTGATATTATTCTTTTGATGATAGGTACTAATGATATTATTAGCGTTTATCAGTTAAGCACAGCGCCAGCAAGATTAGATACTCTAATTTCTAGAATATTAAGATCTACAAATAACAAAGTAATTGTTACTTCTATACCGCCAACTCCATTGCCAATAGCAAATGGAACAATAAAAACTTTTAATGCTGCTATTTCTGGAATTGTTGCTGCACATAAGGCTAAAGGAGAGAAAATATCTTATGTAGATATTAATGCTATGATGGGTAATGATGATATCTCCAGCGATTCCTATCATCCTAATAGTAAAGGTTACGAAAAAATTGGACAAGGTTTTTTTGAAGCTATTAAAAGCGTTATTACATCAGTTGAAAAAAAAAACAATGAAATACCAAATAGTTTTGGATTGAAACAAAACTATCCCAATCCGTTTAATCCGACAACAAAAATCGATTATTCTGTAGTAGGACAAAGTAATGTTTGTTTAGAAGTTTTTGACCAATTAGGTAGAAAGGTAAAGACTCTTGTCAATAAAGAACAAAATGGTGGTAATTATCAAATTGAATTTAACTCATTTGATTTACCCAGCGGTGTATATTATTACAGATTAACAACAGACAATTTTCATGACACTAAAAAAATGCTAGTTCTTAAGTGAGGGAATAATTCTATGGAAAAAGTTGGATTTGGACTAATCGGTTGTGGTATTTGGGGTGATGTTCATGCTAGAACACTTTCACAATCAGCAAATTCTCAATTGATTGGGGTTTGCGATCTTAATCGTGATAAAGCTATTCAGTTTGCGGAAAAGTATAACGTTCCATTTTTCTACGATAATGTGAATTCAATTCTTAATAACAAAGATATTAAAGCTATATCAATTGCGACTCCGGATTTTACTCATACGGATTTAATATGTGCAGCACTTGAAGTCGGCAAACATGTAATTACAGAAAAACCAATGGCAACAACACTCGAAGATTGCTACAGAGTAATAAAGCTAAGAGATGAAAAAGGTGTAAAGCTAATGGTTAATTATAGTAATAGGTGGAAAACGCCTTTTATTCATGTTAAAAAACTTATTACATCGGGTGAGCTAGGCGATTTATTAATGGTAAATATAAAATTAAATGATACTGTTTTTGTCCCAACCAAAATGTTGAGCTGGGCTTCAAAATCAAACTCACTGCATTTCTTAGGAACTCACTTAGTTGATCTTATTAGATGGATCTCTGGTTCTGAAATTAATAGAGTTTATTCTGTTAGTAGATCCAACTTGTTGAAGGGGATGGGAATAGACACTCCAGATTTTTTCCAATCTATTCTTGAATTAAAAACCGGCGGAACTGTCTATATGGAAAATTGCTGGGTCATTGCAGAAAGCGCTCCAAGTGTGTATGAATTTAAAGCTGAATTCATAGGCTCTAAAACAACAGTAAAAGTTGATATTAGTCACCACCGCATGATTGAAAAGTACTCACCAAATGGAACTGCAATGCTTGATGTTGGTGAGCAATATGATTTGGAAGATAATCCACAAGGCCAAGTTTCAATTCAGCATTTTATTGATTGTCTTATAAACAATCAAAATCCACTTGTGACAGCTGAAGATGGACTTGAGGCTACTAAGGTTATTGCTGCATTAGAAAAATCTGCACAAATCAAACAGCCAATCGAATTATAAAATAATATGTAGCCAAATGATAAGTTTTAACCTTACATGGATTCTCATTATTAGCTTTCTTTTACTAAGCCTTTTACTTGGAGTTTGGGCTAGTAGAGGTAAAGATGAACATATTGATGATTTTCTTGTTGCCGGTCGAAAAATAAAATCATTTTTTGGACTAGCTACTTTAAGTAGTACGGAAATGGGGTTAGTCACTATTGTCTATTTTTCACAAGAAGCATTTGAAAATGGTTTTGTTGCTTTAATAACGGCTTTCATAGCTGCATTATCAATGTGGCTAATTGGCAAAACTGGTTTTGTTATTCAAAAGTTAAGAACTCTAGAAATCAGAACTGTCCCGGAATATTTCACATTAAGATATTCAAATAGTATTCGTGTTATAGCTGGTATTCTAACTTTTCTTACCGGAATACTAAATATGGGAATATTTCTGCAAGTTGAAGGAAGATTTCTCTGTATAATTTTAGGATTACAGATTGAGTATTTACCAATAGTTATGGGTGTGTTATTGATCTTTGTAATTGTCTACACTACGTTAGGCGGTATGTATTCTGTAATTGTTACAGATGTTTTTCAATTCGTATTTATAATAATTGGTACAGTCATTACATCATTTTACGTCTTTAATTATTCCGGTGGAATTTCCGGAATGATTGAATCAGTCAACGCAAATATTGGCCCGATGGGATTTGATGTTATCAATGCGCCAAATTATGGTTATGTTTTTATTATCTGGGCAACACTTTATTATTTAAGTGGATGGTCATCCTGGCAACCGGTAGTTCAAAGAACGCTAAGTATGGAGAGCGTTTCCTCTGCGATGAGGCTATTTAGAATTACTAGTATTTTTATGTTTTTTAGAGCCAGTTTGCCAATATTGTGGGGAATTGCAGCGCTTGCAATTTTAGGATCTGTGGAGAATACTCAAATAGCTCTACCAACAATGCTATTAAAAGTGGTCCCATCTTGGATGATCGGATTTATTGTTATTGGATTTTTAGCTGCATCAATGTCAACTTATGATAGCTACCTTCTTTCTTTTAGTTCAATATTGGTACAAGACATTGTAAGTCCTTTAATGAAGAAAAAAGTGGCGGATAGCAAAAGAATACTATATACAAGGGTTGGAATTATTGTCATTGGTCTATTTATATTTTTCTGGGGTGTTTATTACAATTTCACAGATACGGTTTTTAGAATAATTGCTTTAACCGGTTCTCTATCTTATGCCGGAATAATTTCCGGTTTAGCTGGAGGTATTTACTGGAAAAAGGCAAATAAATATGGGGCATATGCTGCATTTATTTTAAGTGCAATTCCACCAATCTATTCAATTATCTTCCCGGAAGTTAATCCTGTAAATGCCGGATTATTTAGCTTCATATTAGCCCCACTAGGTATGGTCATCGGCTCGCTGCTTTTTGCAAAAAGGCTGTTACAAGTCAAGAATTAAATTTTTCACTAAAGTAATTTTAAGGTAGAACTATGAATCAAAATAATGATGATAAAATTTCGCGAAGGAAATTTATAGGAAAATCTATCTTGGGGACTGGGGTTATAATCTCTGCTTCACAGATTGGAAGCATTGTTAAAGCAGAATCTGTATTTAACGTGCAAAATCCAAAAAGTATAACTAATGAAGCAGTGTTTCCGTTTTATAAATATGCAAATGAATATCATTATGGTGAGTATATACCTAAAGATCAAGGTGGTAAATTTATTCAAATGGAATTATTGGGGACAGAAGACGATAGAAAAATAACCGAAATTATTAATCATGAGTTTGTTGATAAGTATTTAGGAACTCCTAACGATTGGAGTATTTATGAAAAGACAGAATTAGAAAAAAGTGTTTGGTTCAATAGATTCTATTACTTGCCTTCGTTTGCCAGATTGTATTATCTAGATAAAAAAAATGAATACCTGGTCTTTATGATGGATTTGCTGAAAAATTGGATTAAAGAAAATCCAGTTGAAGGTCCATCTAAGTCAAAATACAATTGGTTTGATATGCAAGTAGCTTGGAGGTCAATCAACTTATCATGGTGTTACTATCTTTCAAAAGAAGGATTATCTGATGCTGATAAAGAAGTTATTTATAATCTGCAGAGAGAGCATGCAAAAATACTTATGAAAGATTTTGGTAAGAAAGCATTGAATGAGTTTAATCATCAATCACACGGTGCACTTGCATTACTATATCTTGCAATTTTATTTCCTTCTTTACCAGAAGCTGCTGAACTATTACAAACCGGGCTAAAGATTATTAAACATCATGTTGAAAAAGCATTTTATCAAGATGGAGGAAATGTTGAGCATATGTTTGGTTATTATCCTTTCATGACCTCAGTATTTCGTGACGCATATCTTTTATGTAAAGCAAATAATGTTGGAGAACCGGATTATATTCTTCCGTTATTAAAGAAAATGTATGGTTATCTATCTCTAGTTGCTCAGCCTGATAGTACTGTTCCACCTATAAATGATTCGTATGAAGAAACTACTAAATATACATTATCAACATTAACAGATATTATTGGGAAAAATAATTTACCAGATGTTTCTAATTCGGCATGCTTATATGATTCGCAAACTGCGATAATACGCTCAGAATTAAATTCGGAAAAATCATGGTATATAAGTCTAAATGCTGCTAAGATAATTGGGTCTCACGATCATGCTGGAAGATTGGCGGTAAATTTTTGGTACAATAAGAAGCCGATTTTAGTGGATAGTGGATGCTGTAATTACGATAATCCTTTGTTAGTCAATTGGTATAGAACATCTGAGGCTCATAATACTGTTATTATAGACGGTAAAAGTGATTCTGCAACTTCGCAAAAAGATGTTCAATGGGTAGCAAAAAGGTATACCGAAAATATTATTAAGCACTTTCTTGTAACTCAAGAATATAAATTTTGTAGAATGATTTCTCCTGAAAGTGATAAAACCAACTCGGGAGTTAGATGGACAAGAGACGTAGCACTAGTTTTGGATAAATATTTATTAATTCATGATTGTTTTGAATGTAGTGACCAGCATGACTATGACACAATTTTTAGATATGCCGATTTAAAAGTAAACCGTATACAAGCAAAAAATAAATTATTAGTCGATTCGGGGGATAAACTAATAGTTATTCCAATCTTAGAGAAAAATCCAACAAAACTGTTTATTAAGGAAGACTATTTCGGATCGAATGTTAAAAATATTAAAACACCGACATCAGTTTTCCACGCAAGTCAAAGTGGAACATTTCATTCGACATTTTTAATTAAGCCCGTTGGTAATGAATCGGATGTTGAAAAGATAATTGCAAGCCAGAAAGTAGAGAATATGATTTGTAAAATATATTTAACTGATGAAAACGCACAGGAAATTTGCATTACGATTAATAACGGGGAAGTAGACGAAAAGAATTTATTCTCCTTGTCAAAGGGCGTGTAAAACATCAATGAGCTAGAGAATTTCTAAAAACAAGTCTAACTATGTTATCCTATTAAGGTGTTAAAAAATGAAATATGAAAATGATAAACGGATTGTAATGACTCTAGATGCCGGAGGAACAAATTTTGTATTTTCAGCTATCCAGGGTAATAAACAAATTGTTGACGAAATACGATTAGATTCCAACGCAGATAATCTTGATAAATCATTATCAAACATAGTTACTGGTTTTAATCTCGTAAAAGAAAAAATAAATAATAACCCGGTTGCAATTAGTTTTGCATTTCCGGGTCCAGCCGATTATCCTAATGGCATTTTAGGAGATTCAGGCAATCTTACAGGATATAGAGGAGGAGTTGCGCTTGGACCAATGCTTTCCGAAAAATTTAATGTACCAACATTTATTAATAATGATGGGGATTTATATGCCTACGGTGAAAGCATAGCCGGATTCCTTCCTTACGTTAATAGTAAACTCAAAGAGGCGGGGAATCCCAAACGTTATAGTAATCTATTCGGAATAACTCTAGGTACAGGTTTTGGAAGTGGTATAGTAAGAAACGGTGAAATGTATTTGGGAGATAATTCTATGGCTGGTGAAATATGCCTTTTTAGCAGCAAGATATCACGTGATGAAAATGCCGAAGAGTATGCAAGTATTAGGGGTATAAGAAGAGTATATGCAGAGCATGCCGGAATTACAATAGAAGAATCTCCATCGCCTAAAGAAATTTTTGAAATAGCCATAGGAAAAATAGAAGGAGAAATGGAATCAGCTATTGTGGCATACAAACAAATGGCTAGTGTAGTCGGAGATGTTATCTCAAATGCTGTAGCTTTACTCGACGGACTTGTTGTTATTGGGGGTGGATTATCAGGTGCATCTTCTTTGTTTATTCCCTTTCTTATTGATGAGATGAATGGCAGTTTTACAAAGTATGATGGTAGCAAACTAAAAAGACTAATTGCAAAAATCTATAATCTAGAAGATGATAACGAAATGAAAAATTTTGTAAAAAGCGAAGCAAAAGAGATTATAGTTTACGGGACTGATAAAAAAATAAAATATGATCCGTCACAAAAAATTGGAGTAGGTGTGTCAAAACTTGGGACGAGTAAAGCCATATCGATAGGGGCGTATGCTTATGCTTTACATAAACTGGACACTAATTAACTATATAACCATCTAAAAAATTCGGTTAGAGAATTTGTTCTGCAACCCGAATCGGCTCCAAAATGAATGAGAATTTGACTCGTAAAAACTCATTATATGTACGACACTCTTTTGCTTCTGGGCTTGTTCAAAAAGGAGTGACAGCTGAATGTTCAACAATTGACATAGTTATTCACTCAATTAACTAAGACTAGTTACTTTATTATCTAACTGTTTTCAGCTGCATTCAAGGATTTCTGAATCTCGTCCAATAGACTATTTTTATCAAAGGGCTTAATTATAAATTTATCTGCGCCAGCTTCCATAGATAATTTACGGTCTTCCCGAAAAGCATATGCCGTTACCACTATTATTGGCGTTTCCCAGTATTTGTCCATTTCTCTCAACTCTTTTATCAGATCAATTCCATTTTTTTCACAGTTTAGAGCTAAATCGATTATGAATAAATCATAAGTATCATTAGTTAACGCAGAATCAAATTCTTGAACATCGCCGCAAATCTTTATGTCATAATTTTTTGATAAGAATCCTTTATATGCCAGTTGATTTAGTTTATCATCTTCCACTATCAATAACTTGTTTTTCCCATTCATCACATTGCCTCTAAAACATATTAGTATTCTATTGATGTAGCCCGTTGTGTGAATTAATAATTTATTAAAAAAACTGTTGAAACAGTTTCGAAAAAAAAGTTTGTTTTTATTAACCCACGGATTAATCCGTAGGTTAATAAGAAAAACGAACTTTCAGCCTAACCGTTTTAACGGTTTACAAATTAATTCACACAAAGGGTTGATGCAATTATTTTTTATATGCAAAGATTAAAGTGAACTTGCTTCCTATTCCTTTCTTTGATTCAACTTCAATGGTTATTCCATTTAGTTCGCAATATTTTTTTACCAGCGACAAACCTAACCCATTCCCTTCATATCTTCTTGAATATCCTTTATCCTCTTGTGTAAATGGCTCATACATCTGACCCATAAATTCTTGAGATATACCAATACCTGTATCTTCAATGGTTACTTTGACTTCCGGTGCATCTTTATCTTTCTCAACATTAATTGATATTGAACCTTTGGGTGTGTACTTAACAGCATTGTCCATAAGATTCACAAATAATTGATAAATGCTGTACTTATCGCCATGTATTACTGCTTCGCCTATATTCGAAATGAAATTAAATTTAAGCCCCTTATCTTCAGTTAGTATATTATACTCACTAATAATTCTTTTTAATATCTCTCCAATTAAATCAATATCTGTGAAATCAGGTAAGTATGTGCCAACTTGCAATTCGGATGCATTCAATATCGATTCTACAGTTCTTATTAGTCTATGACCGGCTGAATCAATTCCTTCAAAATATTCAAGTTGATCTGGTGTTAGATCTTTGCTCAAATCCTCTTTTAATAAATTTGCAAAACTTATTACGGCATTCATAGGCGATCTTATTTCGTGCGACATCTGTGCTAGAAATTCTGTTTTTAATTTATTGGATTGTTCGGCTTTCTCTTTTGCTTCGATCAGTTCTTTTTCAGCAAGTTTGCGTTCGGTGATGTCTTGCACAGTGCCCGCCATGTAAAGAGGCTTGCCATCGCTATCACATATTAAATCGCCAGTGCCGTTGATAATGCGTACTGAACCGTCGGGTATGATAATGCGAAACTCTAAATTATGAGCTGATTTACCTTCAATGTTGGCTTCAAGCCATTTCTGCATTAGTGAACGATCTTCCGGATGAATAAGGCTAATTAATGATTCAGCAGTCGGAATAAATGTCTCACGCGAAACTCTGTAGACACGATATGTTTCATCTGACCATTCGATTGGACCTTTCAGATCCCAGCCCCAACTTCCAATATGGGCGAGGCTTTGTGATTGCGTTAGCATATATTCTTTCTTTCTTAATACAGCTTCAGCTTGTTTGAACTCGGTAATATCTTTAGCAACCCCAATTAGCCCAACGGATTTACTATCTTTATCTTTGATCAAAGTAGTTGAAAGATAAATCAGAAATT
>JBAYTN010000081.1:0-17501 GCA_041675645.1 Melioribacteraceae bacterium | reverse complement strand
TATCGGGAAAAGATTTCTCAACAACAGTTGTTTCAGTTGATGATTGATCTCCATTGCTAGCGTTCTCATTATCAACAAACTCTTCGCGATACTTATTGAGAAGAGTTAATTCTGTTCTGCTTAGCAAATTTTCAGTTGCGCTAATTTCGCTAAGCAAATTTTTGATTTCATATCGGGACATGTTTGGACTATCATCGTGAATACCACTGATAATTCCTTTCACCTTCATTTCTTTCAGAAATGTATACACATCATTATCAAGCGGAACGTTTTCGTGCTGAGCATAAACCGCCGTAACTAAAAGGAGAAGTACAACCGCAATGTTTTTTTTCATTATCAATCCTAGTTATGCATCAACATTTTTGGGAGCTAAATATTTATTGAATAGTAAAAGTCCAACTATTGTCGCTACACCAATCATTGCAAAGATTAACCAAAGCATAGTTGGATTTTTAAGATTATCCACAAAGTGAACATAGAGAGTTGCGCCCAAAATTCCACCTATACCGCTTCCAAGAACTCCGTACAAGAATGAGTATCCAAGGTAAACAGCCTTTTTATCTTCCGGAGCAATCAGCCCTACATAGCTTATAAACTTTGGATGAGCAGTCATTTCTCCAACGGAGAAAATAAATATACCGGCAATGAATACAAACGGATGCGTAGAAATTGCAAGGATTGAAATACCTAGCGTTCCTATCGCGATGCCTGTAATCATTGTTGGAAGTGCTTTTTTATTCTTTACAATGTTGGATACAAAAATTTGTAACAGAATAATTGTTCCCGCATTTATAACTGTAACATGCTCAACGTCAAACTGCCAATTAGGATTTGTCATGAACAATCCAAGGAATCCATTTACAGCATTGTTGATTGGTGCTTTATCAACATAGTCTTTGAAGTACCAAAGAACTGAATCGAACTGTTGGAAATATAAAATCCAAAAACCGGAATAAATCACAATCATTAGGATGAAACGAAAATCCTTTAGAACGAGAAAAGCTTCTTTTAACACAATTGGTAAAGATTTTGTATTAGCCGGCTTTTGTGGCTCTTTATAAACAAAGAAATTTAAAATTAATAGCCAGCCGGTACCAACAGCGGCCATAATGAAAACGTATGAATAGGAATACTGTTTTAGTATCGGAACAAGTATTAGAGGAAACAAAAAAGCGCCAAGATTGATTGTCCAATAGAAAATTCCGAACGCTAAAGTGGAATTGGTTTTATCGGTTACGCGTGCAATTGTTCCGGAAATAATCGGCTTAAAAGTTCCGGCACCCATCACCATTAATATTAATGCTGCAAAAACCAATGAGTAACTTGTCATCATGCTTGTTAGCAAGTAACCGATACTCATTACAACAAACGCAAACATGAGTGTCTTTCTATAGCCGAAGCGATCTGCTATAGCACCGGCAACAATTGGCAATAAATAAAGCATTGGCTGAAACGTGCTTGTGATAACACCAACACTTGATTTCGAAAACCCTAAGCCTCCATCAGCAACTGCCATTACCAGATAGACTGAAAGAATTGAACGAACTCCGTAATATGAGCCGCGTTCAAAAAATTCCATAACAATTACAGTCCAAAAATTCTTAGGAAAGGAAAAGAGTGATACTTTTTTTGTTTCGGTTGATTCCATATTTAGTCCATTTTGTACTGAATGAAATATAATTATTTATTTTGTTGATCGCGCTTCACAACAAACACTTTGTGTTTACCTTAGACCTACTCTAAAATTTAACGCAGCAAATTTATGTGTATAAAAGGAAAGATGCTGAAATGGCTAAGTGCCGGCAAAAATACCGGCACCTAGTGAATAATCATATGTAGATTTTTATATCCAGCCGGAAGGCTCCAGGCGAAAAGAGTATCGATTTTTGCGGATTTAGTTTTTGCAGCAGCCGTCATCACAGCAGCCTTTTACTTGTTTTTCGGCTACAACAGTAATACTAAAGATGCCGGTCTCGCTTTTATGTAATGATTCGACTTCTTCTTTTGTTAGATACTGCGTTAAGACTTCATCCGGTAGCTCAATCACTTTTGTCTTTTTGATTTCGATATTTGTGAAGCCGGCTGATTTGATAATCTCTAAATACTCCTCTTGCTGCACCGCACCGGCAACACAACCGGCGTACATCTCAGCAGATTTCTTTAAGCTAGTTGGCAACTCGCCTTTAATCACAATATCAGAAACACAAAAGTGACCGCCATTCTTAGTTATTCTGTAGATTTCTTCAAAGGCTTTTTGCTTGTTCGGAACAAGATTAAGCACACAATTACTTACAACAACATCTGCTGTTTCGTTTTCAAGAGGCATTGCTTCAATTTCGCCAAGATAGAATTCAACATTTCCGTAACCCAGTTTCTCATTGTTTTTACGAGCTTTAGCAATCATGTCTTCTGTCATATCAATACCAATAACTTTTCCGGAATCCCCTACTAACGCACGTGCAACAAACACATCGTTGCCGGCGCCACTTCCCAAATCAACAACAACATTTCCCGGTTTGATGTCTGCAAATTCGGTCGGCAATCCACAGCCTAAACCCAAATCTGCTTCGGCAACGTAGCCATCCATCCCGGTGTATTCATCCTTCATAATTGTGTAACCAACAATTTTGTTTGATGAAGAACCACAGCCGCAGCCGCAACCGCTAGCTGTATTACGGGCTATCTCACCATATTTTTCTTTAACTATTTCTTTTACTTCTTGTTCGTTTTGCATGATCTTTTACACTCCTTATTTATATTATCAAAATAATTTTGTAGTTGTTTGTAAACCTCGTTTACCGAGTTCGTATTAAGGCAATAACATGTTTTTGGTCCCTCTATTTCACCTTCAATAAGACCTACTCGCTTCAACTCCTTCAGATGCTGCGAAACTGTTGCTTGCGCAAGAGGGAGTAAATCCACAATCTCGCCACACATACAAACATTTGTTTCAGCAAGAATTTTTAGGATTTTGATTCTTGCTGGATGAGAAAGCGCCTTTGCTATATCTGCCAGTCTGCTTTCTTCTTGCGAGAATTCTTCAGTTTTCGATTTTGCCACCACACCTCTTTTATCGTTCATCGTAATTATACGATAAAGCAAAGCTCTTGTCTAATTATTTCGTGGGAAATAATTCACTAGTCCGACTGAATATCAGTTGGTTTTTCCCGCCATCATTTTTAGTTTAGGCTCGGAAACTAGGTTTAACAGACCAAAGCAGCGGACTTAGATGGACGTTGCTGTTTCCGTTTTTTGAAGAAGAATATCTAACCCTAGCGCGTCTAATATTTGTCAAATCAAAATAACTTAGATAGGAGTTGCCTCATGACAAAACCCCACAATACACTATTTCTACTCATTTTCGTTTTATTCTCTGCACAAGTTTTTGCTCAGATTGATGCTAGAATGATTCAGTATCCAGACGTTTCCAAGACACAAATTGTTTTTAACTATGGAGGCGATTTATGGCTGGTTTCAAAAACCGGAGGAACTGCAGTAAAACTTAGCTCGCCGGCCGGGCAAGAAGTTTTCCCGCGCTTCTCGCCAGACGGAACTCAAATAGCTTACAACGCAAACTATGATGGCAACACTGATATTTATGTAGTTCCAACAAGCGGAGGAATTCCACAACGAGTTACAAATCATGGAATGGCAGATCGTTTGGTTGACTGGTATCCAAACGGAAGCAGTTTGCTATACGCTTCTTCGATGAACAGCGGGAAGCAAAGATTCAATCAATTTTATGAAGTTTCTGTTAGGGGCGGACTGCCTAATCAACTTCCATTAGCCTACGCTGAGTTCGGAAGCCTTTCTCCGGATGCTAAAAAAATCGTTTACACACCACGCACAACTGCATTTAGAACATGGAAGAGATACCGCGGCGGCTTGAATTCCGATATGTGGATTTTTGATTTAGAAAAAAAATCCGCAGAACAAATTTTTGATAAGAGCGTCGGTAACGAAATTCCAATGTGGTCTGCACAGAATAAAATTTACTGGATAAGCGACCGGGGCTCTGACAAACGTTATAACATTTGGAGCTACGATTTATCAAACAAGCAAACAAAACAATTAACTAAGTTCACAGATTTTGATATTCACTTTCCGGCAATGGGACCCGATGAAATTGTTTTTGAAGCCGGCGGAAAGTTGTACTTGTTAAATCTTGCTTCAGAGAAAATGCATGAAGTAAAAATTAATGTTGTTACCGATGCAATTACTTTAATGCCAAAAACAGAAAATGTTTCCGCATTAATTTTCGGGGCAACAGTTTCTCCAGATGGCAAAAGAGCAATATTTGAAGCACGCGGTGAGTTATTCAACGTTCCCGCACAAAACGGACCTTCTATTAATCTAACTAAAACTAGCGGTGTTGCAGAAAGAAATCCTTCATGGTCCCCCGACGGAAAGAAAGTTGCTTACTGGAGCGACAGAACCGGAGAATATGAACTAACCATTAAAGATTTAGATAGACCAAATGAAGAAAAAAAAATAACTTCCTACGGCAAAGGCTACAGATATACTTTGTATTGGTCGCCAAACTCCAAAATGGTCGCCTTTATAGATCAATCAATGAAGATCAATGTTTACGATATTGAAAAAGACAAAACGCATAAAATCGATCAAGCACTTTATTATATGCATGGCGGATTAGCGGGCTTTAAAGCAAGCTGGTCTCCGGATAGCAGATGGCTTGCTTACTCCAGAGATACAAAAGGACAGAGCAGCGCAATCTTTATGTTTGATACAAAAGAAGAAAAAACTCATCAGCTAACAACCGGATATTATGCGGATTCAGATCCATACTTTGATCCCGATGGAAAATATCTTTACTACTTAACCAACAGAACACTTAATCCGGTGTACGGCGATTTTGGTAACACATGGATTTATCCAAATTCAACAAACATCGCACTAGCTACATTAAGCGACGATACTCTCTTCCCCCTTTCTCCAAAAGTAGATACTACTGCTGCTAAGAAAGAAGAACCGAAGAAGGAAGAAAAGAAAGATGATAAAAAAGTTGATGCTGCAAAGGATAAATCTGCAGATAAAGAGAAGCCAAAAGAAACTAAAATTGTTTTAGATGGATTTGAAAACAGAGTTGTTATTGTTCCTATTCAAGCGGGTAATTACAGCAGAGTGGCGGGAGTAAGCGGTAAAATTATTTATCAAAAAATGCCTAACTCCGGTTCTACGGATAAGAAAAGCCAAATTATGTTTTATGATTTAGATAAAAGAGAAGAAAAAACAATTGTAGATGATGCTAATGGCTTCATGCTTACAGCCGATATGAAGAAGTTGCTGGTTTGGAAGAGCAATCAGTTTGCGATTGTTGATGTAGCGGAAAACCAGAAAATGGATAAGCCGATGCCAACAGCTCAACTTGAAGTTACTGTTGATCCAAAAGCTGAGTGGAAACAAATCTATAAAGATTCATGGCGAATCTTCCGCGACTACTTCTACGATGAAAATATGCATGGCGTTGATTGGAAAGAACTTGGTGAACGCTACGGTAAATTGGTCGATGACTGCGTAACACGCTGGGATCTCAATTATCTAATCGGTGAATTAATTTCAGAACTTAATGCTTCACACACTTACAGAGGCGGCGGCGATACAGATGAAGCACCGCTTAAAAATATTGGTTATTTGGGAATTGACTGGAACGTATCAAACGGCGCTTATAAAATTGCTAAGATAATTAAAGGCGCTGCATGGGATACCGAAGTCCAATCTCCACTAGCATTACCTGGAGTAAAAGTAAAAGAAGGTGATTTCATTTTAGAAGTTAACGGCGTTAAGCTTGATGTTAACGAAGCGCCGTGGATTGCCTTCCAAGGTTTATCCGGCAAGACTGTTGAGCTAACTGTTAACGATAAACCATCATTAGATGGTGCAAGGAAAATTTATGTACAAACTCTTGCAGATGAAACTCGTTTAAGAAACTTAGCTTGGATTGAAAGCAACCGCAAAAGAGTTGATGAAGCAAGCAATGGAAAAATTGGTTACATCTATGTTCCAAGTACCGGTACAGATGGCCAGACAGAACTTGTTCGTCAATTTGCGGCTCAACTAACCAAAGAAGGATTAATTATTGATGAGCGTTTTAATAACGGCGGACAAATACCAGACCGCTTTATTGAATTGCTTGATAGAAAGCCATTAGCATTTTGGAGAACACGCGACGGTGCAGATTGGCAATGGCCTCCTCACGCTAACTTTGGTCCAAAAGTAATGTTAGTTAACGGATGGAGCGGTTCTGGCGGAGATGCTTTCCCGGATTATTTCCGCAAAGCTGGTTTGGGAAAATTAATTGGTGAAAGAACTTGGGGCGGTTTAATTGGAATAAGCGGCGCACCGGCGTTAATTGATGGCGGCAATGTTTCAGTTCCTACTTTTAGAATGTTCGACCCAAATGGCAAATGGTTTAAGGAAGGTTATGGTGTCGATCCCGATATTGAAGTTATTGACGATCCGGCACAATTAGCTAAAGGAATTGATCCACAATTAGAGAGAGCAATTCAAGAAGTGATGAACGAGTTGAAAAAGAATCCGTTTGTTAGTCCTAAACACGAATCGATGGAAAAAAGATAATTAAAAAAAGACGCTCTTCGGAGCGTCTTTTTTTTGCTTGGTCAACTTCGCATTCTCTTTAAAAAAAGAAAAGCGACCACAAGGATCGCAATTCATATAGGAGGCACAAAATTTTCACTGGAAGATCAAATCCCAGAGATCCTTCTTCTGTTTAGGCGGTTTATAATTCCGCCAATATTTAGTGTACTTGCTTTGCTCAATTAATCCAATCGGACCTTCGTAAATTCCGCCATCTTTATAACCATCATAAACTCGAACCGCCACAACATTCTCTTTTCCATATTCAAGTAGATCATTCGGAATGAAATATCCTCTTGTTTGCTTGTACTCGTTGTTTCTATTATAGTTGATAGGACTTCTATTCATATTTCCAGTAGCGCCAATTTGTATCCCGTTCAAATATGCTTCATCGATGTCATCAATTTTACCCAGAACAAAAACAAGTTTTTTACCTTTCATTGTTTGAGGAACCGTAAAAGTCAATCGGTACCATGCAAAGCCATCATAATCGTCACCAATTTGTAATTCCCATTTAGCCGGGACAAGAATTTCCACCCACTCATCGTCATTATAATTTTTCTCTTTCCATTCTAATTCATCACCGACATTAAATTTCCATCTTCCCGCGAGATCAAGATCAAGTTTCATTATTCCTTTCTTCTCAAACAAACCAATCTCACCTTCAATCATCCCGCCTTCCATCTCAGAATCATAGACTCTAATAGCGATAACATTTTCGCCACCTAGGTTTAGATACTTTTGAGGCACATGATATTCACGCCAAGCAAAGTAAGCCGTATTATAGTCTGGAGGAAAAGTTCCGGTGGAACCAATTAAGTGACCATTCAGATAAACTTCATCAACATCATCAATTCTTCCCAGCCGCAAGGTAACAGTTCGGTCTTTTAATGTTGTTGAGACAAGAAAAGATTTTCTGTACCATGCATAACCATCATAACCGTTAAAACCTTCATTCTCCCAAGAGGAGGGGACACTTACAGTTTCCCAATCTTGATCATTATAATTTGGTTTAGCTCGCGCAATATCATCGCCAATCGAGAATTTCCAAAAGCCTTTCAAATTAACAAGCCGCTGCCAGTCTTCCGCTTGAAACTCTACTGAGCTGATAAAAAGAATAATAATTATTAAAAGTCTCGTACGCATGCTTCTACCAATTTTTTCAGTAAAAATAATCTACCGTTTAAAAATGATTGCCACAAACAAGTAACAGATTGTAAAAGATTGTCACAGTTATTCATTTACAACAAAAACTTTTGCTGCTTTGTATTCCGCAACTATTGCATTATAAGTACGTTTTACTTTAGCGTCCGTTTCAATAGAGGCAGCATCGTAAACCGCTTGAATCCCTTCCTCGTCGCCGATTCTATAAAGTGCAAGGGCTATTAGTATTCTGTTTTTGGGATTCTTTTCTTTTTTTAATTCGCCGACCAAAACATTCACGGTTTCTGTTAGCTCATAAAGTGCCGCATAGTAGATGCAATCACGCTTTACGCCCTCGTTGGATGACTGAATTCCAACGATTAGATTTTCAACAGCTTTCTTTTGTCTCTTAGCATCAAGGTTGCCCATCTGTGCGCTTACACTGCCGGTTAATAAAACGATTACCATAACTGCAGTTAAGGATTTTGTTAATTTGCTTGTTAGGTTAGTTGCTCTCATCTCACACCTCCGTTGTAATTATTTTTTTGATCTTCACTTATTAAGACAAATGAAGCCCAAAAGAAGTTGTCATGCGTGAGTAAGCATTTGTAAAAAATTGTAATAGGGAATTACAACGTGGAACAAAGCGAATTATGCTACGCGAATGTTTACAGTATCAACTTATAACCAATTCCGTGTACTGTAATAATGATTTTAGGATCGTTAGCATTGACTTCAATTTTCTGCCGAAGCTTAACAACGAAATTATCAATAGTTCTTGTTGTAGTAGCTTCTTGCTGCCAAACATTTTTTAGCAGTTCATCTCTACTGACTGTTTGATTTTTGTGTTCGCATAGATATTTTAGAAGCTCAAATTCTTTGTGAGACATTGGAATGTTAATTCCTTCTTCAAAAGCGTTATAGGTAGAAAAATTTATCTCTAGTTTACCAATGTTGGCAACCGAATTCTGTGCAGCCGGTGTTTCTACTCTTCGTAAAATTGCTTTGATGCGCGCAAGAAGTTCGCGCAAACTAAAGGGTTTAGTTATATAATCATCAGCGCCAAGTTCAAGTCCAACAATTTTATCAACCTCTTCTCCTTTTGCTGTGAGAAGAATGATGGGCGTCTTTATTCCCTTCTCTCGCGCACGCTTGCATACATCGAAGCCGGAAATCTTTGGCATCATTACATCAAGGATTATTAAGTCGAACAGATTATTCACTATCATCGAGAGCCCCTCTTCGCCATCGGCGGCTGTAGCTATTTCGTAACCTTCAAACTCGAGATTATCTTTCAAGCCCATTCTCATATTGGGTTCGTCTTCAACTATAAGAATCTTCTGCATATCAACTCCTAATTTTCTAATAGCAGAAAGGAAAGTTTGAATGAGCTTCCCTTTCCAATTTCACTTTTTAGAGATACTGCACCGTTATTAGCTTCAGCAATATGTTTAACCAGAGTTAAGCCAAGTCCGGTACCTTTCGTATTATGCACTTCCTTTGTAGATACACGGAAAAACTTCTCGAAAATTCTCTTTTGGTCTTCTTGAGAAATTCCAACGCCAAAATCTTGTATTTCTACAAAAGAGTTTTTGTTTTCAATTCCGATTTTAACAACTACTTTTTTAGAATCGCCGCTATACTTAACAGCATTATCTATAAGATTTATTACTGCTTCCGATACTGCTTCTGCATCGGCTAAAATTTTTAATTCACTTTCCGCTGATTCTAAAATGAATTCAACTCCATTACTGTTTAAATGGAATTTATATACATCATAAACTTTTTTTACAATTTCGTTTAGGTCAACTTTGGCGAAATTGTACTTCCACTTACCGGCCTCTATTTTGGAAAAGTTTAGAATCTTATTTACAATCTTGGAAAGACGCTCAGTTTCTTGCTGAATGATTCCATAATACTCGATTTTCTTTTCTTCCGTTTTAACTCGTCCCAGCGAAAGTGTTTCCGCAAACATGTTAATTAATGCGAGAGGCGTTCTTAGTTCGTGAGAAACGTTAGATACAAAATCATTCTTTATTTGAGCCAGTTCAATTTCTTTTTTGATGCTCTTAAATCCAAACCACGCAGCCAAAATAAGAACAGATGCAAGTATAATTATTAGTATCACATTCGATTTGTTTCGCTCACTAACAAGCTGATCGATTGCCTTTCCTTGCAGAGCAATTCCCATTTTGTAATCGGGAATCATCCACAAGCTTCTTGAGCGTTGTAGATTTTGCCCTTCAGTATAATCAATAGATAAAACTCGACTGCTCGATAAAGTATCAAAAACAACAAAGGTAAATTCACTTTGCGATAAGCTTCTGAACTTATCCGACAATTCCTTCTTAATGAACCCTTGTTTATTTATTACAATGCCGTGTAACAATCCATTTTTTGACACAGATATCAGATATTGATTATTGTTATCATCTTGGCTGGGAAGCGGTTCTATTTTATTAAAGTTTGCAGACTGATAGGAAAAGAGACGTTTGACAAGCCAGCTCTGTTTTTTCAGTATTTCTTTTATGCTATTGTCATTCTCCAGCTTGCCCAAAGATTTAAAAACTATATTCTGCTTAAAAGTAGTATCGGAAACAAAAACATATTTGATTGAAGGATTTTCAATTATCATTCCTTTAAGCTGCTCTTCGGCATCAGTCGAGGCAAACCCGTTTGCTCTATCATACGCTTCTATTCTGTTCATCCAGTTTCTTGCAACATCTTCCGAATATTGATTAACTGAGAAGAGAACTGCATCAAGCTGTTTCTGGTAAATAGTTTCTATCATTTTTTCTGTTTCGCTTAAACTGGAAACTTCTCTGAACAGAACGAAAAAAATTGGCAAGGCAATAATTAGTATTAGAAATAGAATGATTTTTTTTATAGGTTTGGTCATAACTCAATCGAAAGACAATGTTGTTTTGCAAAAAACCAAAAACTCTTCACAAAAACTTACCACTAAAGGAACAACTAATTCAAATCAATTGGAGCAACCATGAAGCTTAAGCTAATAATTCTATTTTTACTCGCTGTTGCACAGCTTATCCCCGCACAGAAAAAAGATGACGCAAAGGGTGAAAAAAAAGAGAAAGACAAACTCACCAGCAGCACTTTTAACGGATTAAAATTCCGCAGCATTGGACCGGCTTTTACAAGCGGACGTATAGCCGACTTCGCTGTAAATCCAAAAGATCACAGCGAATATTATGTTGCTGTTGCAAGCGGAGGACTTTGGAAAACAACGAATAACGGAACAACATGGCAAGCACTTGCAGATACTATTCAATCTTATTCAATGGGTGTTGTTGTTCTCGATCCGACAAATGAAAATGTTGTATGGTTAGGAACCGGAGAAAACAATCACCAGCGCGCTCTTGGTTATGGGTGCGGTGTTTATAAATCTACAGATGGCGGACAAAGCTGGACATACAAAGGTTTGAAAGACTCGCGCCAAATTGGTGGAATTGTTGTTGATCATAAAAATCCGAATACTGTTTACGTTGCCGCAGAAGGTTCTGCTTGGGGACCGGGTGGTGAACGTGGTTTATATAAAACAATTGATGGTGGAAAAACTTGGAATAAAGTTTTGAACATTAGTGAAAACACCGGTGTAAATAACATTGTGATGGATCCGCGTGACTCCAATGTTCTATATGCGACATCAGAGCAAAGACGCAGACACATCTTTACAAAAATTGGTGGTGGACCGGAATCAGCTGTTTATAAATCAACAGATGCCGGAACTACATGGGATAAGATAATGAGCGGACTTCCCGGTGCTGATAAAGGCGGAATGGGAATCGCTATTTCACCAGTAAATCCGGATGTACTTTATTTAATAGTTGAAGCCGCTGAAGGAAGCGGATTTTTCCGTTCAACTAATCGCGGCGCTTCGTGGGAAAAGATGAGCGATTATAATGCTTCCGGACAATACTACAATGAAATTTATTGCGATCCGGTTGATGTTGATAAAGTTTATTCTCCCGAAACTGTTTCTAAAGTAACGGAAGATGCCGGAAGAACTTGGAAAACAATCGGGAATGATGGTCGCCACGTGGACGACCACGCAATGTGGATTGATCCATCCGATACAAAACATTTTATGATTGGCGGTGATGGTGGTATTTACGAAACTTTCGATTCTGGTAAGACATGGAATTTTAAAGCCAACTTTCCAGTAACACAATTTTACCGAGTTAATGTAGATAACGATTTTCCATTCTATAATGTTTACGGCGGAACTCAAGACAACAATAGTTTTGGAGGACCATCAAGAACAATATATTCCAGCGGCGCTGTTAACGATGATTGGATTGTAACAAATGGCGGCGATGGTTTCTGGACTGCCATTGATCCAACCGATCCGAACATTGTTTACGCCGAGTCTCAGTATGGCGGAATGGTTCGTTATGATAAAAAGAGTGGCGAAGCAATTGATATTCGTCCCGAGCCGATAAAAGGGCAAAAAACTTTTAAATGGTATTGGGATACTCCTCTTATCTTAAGCAACCATAACCATACAACTCTTTACACAGCGGCAGAAAGAGTTTTTAGAAGTGATGACCGCGGTGATTCTTGGAAAGAAATCAGCGGTGATTTAACAACACAAACTGACCGTAATACATTTCAAGTTATGGGTAAATACTGGAATTACGATGCGGTAGCTAAAGATGTAAGCACATCTCAATTTGGTTTGATCACTTCACTTGCAGAATCGCAAAAGAAAAAAGATTTGCTTTATGCCGGAACTGATGACGGCTTAATTCAAGTTACTGAAGATCAAAAAACTTGGAAAAAGATTGCCGGATTTCCGGGAGTTCCAACATATACACTTGTTAGCGATATCTGTCCTTCCCGTCACGACGAAAATGTTGTATACGCTTCATTCAACAATCACAAGAGAGATGATTTCAAACCTTACTTAATAAAAAGTTCTGATAAAGGTTTGACTTGGAAATCGATCGCAAATAATTTACCGGCAAATGGCGCGGTAAATACAATTGTTGAAGATCCGGAAAATCCAAAGCTGCTTTTTGTTGGAACCGAGTGGGGCGTTTACTTCACTGTTGATGGCGGCGACAAATGGATTCCGTTGAAAGCCGGAATGCCGTTAGTAAAGGTTCCAGATATAACAATTCAAGAAAGAGAAAAAGATTTAGTAGTAGCTACATTCGGACGCGGCTTCTACATCTTAGATGATTACTCACCGCTGCGCACAGTTACAAAAGAACTTTTCGAAAAAGACGCGCACATCTTTCCAATAAAAGACGCGTTGATGTATGTTCCGAGCGGAAGAGGCGGTTCTTACGGTTCATCTTATTACCGCGCACCAAATCCGGAGTTTGGCGCAACATTCACATATTATTTGAAAGAAGCACCAAAGACATTGAAAGCACTTCGCAAAGAAAAAGAGAAGGCGGCCGCAAAAGATAACAAGCCGGTTCCTCAACCAACACTTGAAGAACTGCACGAGGAATCTTTAGAGATAGCGCCATATCTCGTTTTTACAATTACGAATGAAGCCGACGAAGTTGTAAGAAAAATTAATAAAGCAGCTTCTAACGGTTTAAGCAGATTAAACTGGGATTTGAGAAACGAAGGAACAGCTCCAATTGCAGTTGAAAAATTTGAACCGGTTGCTGCTGCCGGCGGCGGAAGAAGATTCGGCGGTGGCGGCGGAGCTTTGGTAATGCCGGGCAAATACAAAGTGGCTATTTCTCTTGTTGCTAACAATCAAGAAAAAGAACTTGTACCGGCAACAGAGTTTAATGTTGTTCCGTTAAACAACACATCAATTCCGGCAGCAAACAGAGCAGACTTAGTTGCGTTCCAGAAGAAAGCTGCGGAATTAGCACGCACAGCTCAAGGCGCGCAACGTTTAGCCGAAGAATTAGCTAAGAAAGTTGAAGCGATGAAACAAGCTATTAACAACACTCCGCAAGGCGCTGTTAGTTTGCTAAACCGCGCAAACGAAATTAGCCGCGACATTGATAAAATTAATACTGCATTCCGCGGATTGCCGGGCAAAGCAGCTAGCTCAGAGGAAACTCCACCATCTCCGGTAACACTAAGTTCGAGAATTTCAACAATGCTTTATACTTCTATGAGAACAACAACAAATGTTACTCAGAATGAAAAAGTTGCTTACCAAACATTGTATGAAGAAATTCAACCAATTCTTGAACAGTTAAAGAAAATAAATGATGTGGAAATTCCGATGCTGGGAGAAGCGTTGAACAAAATAAATGCGCCTTGGACTCCGGGCAGAATGCCGGAACTTAAAAAGTAAAATTGTTTTTGTATTTGTAGTAGCTAAAACCCCGTTGGTTTTCTAACGGGGTTTTTTATTGTAAGTCCCTCTCGTCATCCCGAGCGGAGTCGAGGGAAAGGTGAGGGATTTAGAACAGCCTCGCGCTGTGTGGCGGAGGCTGTTCCTAATTATTAAAACTGATCGGTTATAAACCGATCCCTACCGAATGCTGACGGCTGAAAGCCGCCCCCCACATTTTCCTTCTTGATAATCTTAACTTCAATAAGTAAGTTGCCAAAAGCAACGGGGCTCCATTCAACACTACAACTGGGGAAGCCGAAACTGCAAGTACGAATTATGATTTAGGATTAACAAAGCGACTACATATAGATTTTTGAATAAGCAAAATAAAATGTTGGTTAATAACTTTCTTAATACCTGCTATCCGTTTGCGTGTAATTAAGAGTTAGGTTGAAAAATATTTCATAAAGTAGGAGTAATAATGAAATTTATTGATGATGATTCTAGAAGACAAAAGAAACGAGAGTCTATAAAAGAGATTATCGCTGATTTCAAGTCAAGTTTCACTCCTTTGGAAAACGAACTTCTTATTATGACAGATTTCTGTACTAAAGCTTATTATATCGAAGTTCATCTCTTAGCTGAAAAGATTCTGAAATTGGGAACCATAGATGTTCCATTAGATCCCGATGAACAAAGTGATTATCGTGCGAATAGAGAAATTGTAGAGGACAACAATGCTTTTCTTAAAATGAAAGATGATGCAAAACTTGGGAGAACTTTTTCTAATCTAGTGACTGAATATAATCTGGACTTTGATGAAGAAAAGCCGTTAAAAATAATTGGTGGGCAACATAGATTTATAGCTATAAAAGAAGCCTTTGAAGAAAGCAATATTAACTACTATCATAATGTTAAAGTCTATTTTGGATTAGACAATAATCAACGATTGGATGTTCAGCTAATTTCGAACACAAATATTGTTGTGTCCAGTGATTTATTAGATAGAATGTTTGAAACATTAAAGGGACCAGAATTACGTAATTGGTGCCAGAATGTTGGTCTTCTTGCACAAGGTCAAGATTTCGCCGATAAAAAACAAAGGTCGAGTCAAATTACTGTTCGCCTAGCCCGTTCATTTATTTTAAGTTATCTAGAAGGCAAAAGAAATAAAAAGAAAAAATATGACAGAGTTAATCCTATACCATTTATTGCTAAAACTGGAATAATTGATGATCAATGGGAAGCGGTAAGAGCAAAAGAAAAAAATTTGTGGACTGACACTGCAATGATAAAAGCCGGGAAAGAATTTGCAAAGCTCCATCAAAAACAAAAAGAATATTTCGAGTTGAAACGTAAGAGTAATTTAGAATATGCAAATAAGGCAATTAATTACTCTACATTATCTTCTTGGGCTTTTGTTGCCGGTATACTTCAAGACAATTCAGTTCGACTTAAACGGCATTATGAACTGAGCGATGTTCCAAACATCGAGCCTCTCAATGCTTCAGCTTTAGCAAAAGGTAGACATAAGACTGATCCACAAAATTATCGGGGTTTGGGAACAAGAACTGATAAAAAAGAAAGAGGACGTTTAGCTGAAGTATTCTATTTGCAAGCGGAAAAAGGTGATGGAATAAATCAAGGAATTGTTGATCTAGGGATTAAAAAATATCACGCAAAACTTGCTAACTTAGATGTTGTCGAAGCAGAAAAAAACTTGGAATAATTTATGGAAAACTTTGATTTGTTTTGTAATGCATTATTAGAAGAGTCCAAAAGATTTCTAGAAAAAGCGAAAAGCGAAAAGGAACCACTTAGTATAAATGCTTATTTGCACGCTTCGCTTTTATTATCAATATCGAGTTTGGAAGCATTTGTTAATGGCATTGCTGATGATTTTAAAGATGCCTCTTCGTTGACTGTTCATGAGAAATCATTTTTACTTGAAAAGGAGATTTCATTAGCGAATGGTGAATTTAAATTAGATAGTCGATTAAAAATGAGTAGGTTAATTGAACGTATTGAATTTCTCTTTAGAAAATTCAACTACGCTAAGCTAGATAAAAAATTAAAATGGTGGCAGAATTTAATTGAGGGAATTGCATTGCGAAATAGTTTGGTTCATCCTAAAGAATATTCCGAAATTAAATTTGTACAGATTGAATCAACGTTAAAATCAGTTATAGAGTGTATTGATAGGTTATTCAAAGCAATATATAAAAAAGGTTTCCCAAGCATTAAAATGGGACTTGATTCTAAATTAACTTTTTAGAGTTCAACCTAACCAGCAAGCAAGGTTGCTGTAGTTTTTCAACACTGTATTATGTTCTAAGTAGTTTATGTATCTAAGTAATGGATTTTGTTTACATATGATCAATCCATCACCAAATTCTATTCAACCAAAATCACGCGCTGAGTGGCGCGAGTGGCTGAGCAGCCATCACACTCAAACAGAAGGTGTTTGGTTAATTACATTTAAAAAATCCAGCGGTAAACAACACCTGGATTATGCCGAAGCGGTTGAAGAAGCTCTCTGCTTTGGCTGGGTGGATAGCAAGGGAAACAAACTGGACGAAGAACGTACAATGCTCTGGTTTACTCCTCGCAAAAAAGGATCCGGCTGGTCTAAACTTAATAAAAGCCGTATTGAAAAACTTATAGCTGCAAAATTAATGATGCCCGCCGGACTTGCTAAAATTGAAGCCGCAAGAAAAGATGGATCGTGGAGTTCATTAGACAGCATTGAAGAGTTGGAAATTCCGCCCGATTTGGAAAAGAGCCTTTCGGCAAACAAAACTGCGTACAAATATTTCAATGAGTTTCCCCCTTCTGCAAAACGTGCAATTCTATTTTGGATTACCAGCGCAAAGAAGCCGGAGACACGCGCTAAACGAATTCAAGAAACTGTTACATCCGCCGCTAAGAATATCCGCGCTAACAAATGAAGACGGTAAACAAAAAATAAAATAATTGTACGTTGAGTTATTGAAGAGAAAGAGAAATTTTTATTGCTTTATCTATTTCGTTCATTTTAGATTTACTCAGTGAGCCGAATTTGGTTATAAGTCTTTTATCTTTATCGAGTGTTCTAATTTGTCCGCAATCAACATAGCTTTCTTCGTTTAATCCACCTTCGCCATTTCCAAGAATTATCATTATTGGAAGAGGTTTAGTTATTTCTTTTACGCTTGAGATTGGGGCAATGATTGTAACCGGGCTAAATTTATTACCAATATCATTTTGAATTATTACCGCCGGTCTTGCTTTTCCAATTTCTTTACCAATAATTGGATCTAGATTGACAAGATAGATATCTCCTCGGAGTAATGGAAAGATAATTCCGGTTTCATTCTTTGTCGGCATATTTCCATTCCTCTTGAGTTTTTAGATAATATTCGTAATTGGATTTGTATCCAGCTTCTAGTTCAGTTTCAATTTTTTCTTTCTCAACTTGGTCAATGAAATT
>JBAYTN010000080.1:0-17536 GCA_041675645.1 Melioribacteraceae bacterium | reverse complement strand
TCCTTCCCGTGTATGGAGTTGTATGGAGTTCTCCAAAATCCTTTATTTTTAGAAAGAATTCCCAGATTCCCTATGACTACGGATCAGAAGGTTAAAGGTTCGAGTCCTTTCGGGTGTACTAAAAAAAGCTTGAATATGATGAATATTCGAGCTTTTTTTTTAAAAACCAGAACAGAAATTTTTAACGTGCAATTTGAGAGTGGGGATCAGCAAGTATATGGTCAGTATGGCGATAATTACAAACGTAAAGGCTGAAAAAATCTTATATTTAAATCCATCGTAAAAATCTACTTAGTTTAACGGAGTTACTGAATGCCTATCATGAAACCAAAGTTGTTTACTACATTAAAAAATTATACTAAAGAACAGTTTGTTGCAGATGCAACAGCCGGTGTAATTGTTGGTATTGTTGCCCTTCCATTAGCAATTGCATTCGGCATTGCAAGCGGTGTTACACCAGAGAAGGGAATAATAACAGCTATAATAGCTGGTTTTATAATTTCAGCTTTTGGCGGTAGTCGTGTACAAATTGGGGGACCAACCGGTGCATTCATAATCATAGTTTATGGAATTGTTCAAAATTATGGCACAACTGGACTCGCGATAGCGACGATTATGGCCGGAGTTATTTTAGTAATTATGGGGCTTGTCAAATTTGGTTCATTAATAAAATTCATACCTTACCCGGTTGTGGTTGGTTTTACAAGTGGAATTGCTTTGCTCATTTTTTCAACACAAATGAAAGATTTCTTTGGATTACAAATTCAAAAAGTGCCCTCGGAGTTCCATGAAAAATGGATTGCCTACTTCGGCGCTATTTCCACAGTGAATTTTTATGTTTTGGGAATTGCACTGCTTGCTTTGTTCATAATGATTTTCTGGCCAAAGATAACTCACCGAATTCCCGGCTCTTTAATAGCAATAATTGTAACTACTGTTATAGTACTTGTTTTCAAACTGCCGGTAGATACAATTGGAAGTAAGTATGGCGAAATACCTTCCAATATTCCAATGCCAACGTATTTTGAAATAAATCTTACTGTGATTAAAAACTTAATTGGTCCCGCTACCGTAATTGCACTTCTTGCAGCGATTGAATCACTTCTTTCGGCGGTAGTTGCAGATGGTATGATAGGGGGTAAGCACAGAAGCAATATGGAGTTGATTGCACAAGGATTAGCAAATATTATAACGCCAATATTTGGTGGAATACCGGCAACCGGTGCTATTGCTAGAACTGCAACCAACATTAAGAATGGGGGAAGAACTCCAGTAGCTGGAATTATTCACGCACTTACACTTCTTCTTATAATGCTTTTCTTTGGCAGCTATGCTAAGTTAATTCCTATGGCTACATTGGCAGCAATTCTTGTTATTGTTGCGTATAATATGAGCGAGTGGCACTCGTTCATATCATTGTTGAAAAGCCCGGCAAGTGATGTTGCGGTTTTGGTAACTACATTTTTTTTAACAGTAATATTCGATTTAACAGTAGCAATTGAAATAGGAATGATACTGGCCGTTTTGTTATTTATGAAGCGTATGGCCGAAGTTTCCAATGTTAGTGTGATTACAAGAGAACTAGAAGATCAAGAAGAACAGCCGGATTCTAATGCAATTGATAAAAAACAAATTCCGCCGGGTGTTGAGGTATTCGAAATTAATGGACCTTTCTTCTTTGGCGCTGCAAAGAAGTTTAAAGATCAAATGCTTGCAGTATAAGAACCGCCTAAAGTCAGAATTATTCGTATGCGAAATGTGCCCGCAGTTGATGCTACGGGATTGCAAACATTAAGAGATTTTTATCATGATGCAAAGAAGAACAAGACTCATATGATTCTTTCGGGAGTACATACACAACCATTATATGCAATGACGCAAGCCGGGCTTTTTGATCTGTATGGTGAAGAGAATATATATGGAAACATTGATGATGCTCTAGATCATGCAAGAGAAATACTTGGTTTACCAAAATTAGGGAGACCGCAAGAATTTGTGCCAACTGTAAAGAGAGATATGAAATTGTAAGAACAAATATAGGGTTAAATGAGTTGGATCTTAATACAAAAGATATTTCGCACTTACTGATAATTACTGAAAAGGAAGTACAGCAGCTGATTAATAAGAAAGCTATACCTTTTCAATTGTTAAATGATAAGACTGTTTTTAATAAACAACAAATTATCGAATGGGCTCTCGGGCAAAACCGACCTATTAACGTTTCGGGGCATAAAAAATTGGTTGAGTTCCATATTGAAACTGTAAATACTCTGCTCGATAAGGATTCATTTCACTATAATTGTGAGCTAAAAGAAACTTCTTATATTGAACAAATGGTTTCTCAAATAAGATTTGAGAAAAATGTTGACAGCGAAATTATAATTCAAGTCTTGAAAAGCAGAGAATTGATGATGAGTACTGCAATTGGAAATGGAATAAGCTTGCCACATCCTCGCGTACCGTTAATGGTTGGCAAGAATAAACCTTTAATTAATTTCTTCTTTCCGGTCAGACCGCTCAACTTGAAGTCTATTGATGGTAAGCCAGTTCATACTATAATACTATTGATATCTCAAACAATTAAACAACATTTGAGTTTGATTGCACACTTAAGTTTTCTCCTTTCAAATGAAACATTCAGATTTGCATTAGAAAACCGACTAAATCACAGAGAAATACTGGATATCATAAAGAAAATTGAGGGGACTAGAAATAAAGTTCAATGAACGAATTGATTGATCCCGGTAACTATTTATTTATTGCTGCGTTTGCAATTCAATTACTCGCAATTGGTTTTCTTTTTATAAAGGATGAGAGTAAAGCACTTTTTGCTGCAAACATTGTTCTACTTGTTGGATTGACAATTGGGCTAATATCTACTCTATTATCAGCACTTTTTTCGTCTGTTGAAATACCTTCCAATAGTATTTTTGATAATTGGATTCGATTGGATGGGCTGAGTCTCTACTTTATATTTATAATTCAACTAGTAGCTATTCCCACAACTATCTATAATCTCTCATATCTCCAGCATTACATAGAACAGAAAAGATCAATAAAAGCATTTGTCGCATTTTATATAATACTTTTAATCTCAACTCAATTCATAGTAATCGCAAATCAGGCAATATTATTTTTGGTAAGCTGGGAAGTGATGAGTATGTCCGCCTATCTTGCAATGATGTTAGAAAAAGAGAAAGAAGAAGTACAAAGTGGAAGTTTCTATTACTTCGCAGCTGCACACCTTTTGGTTTTTATTCTTTACGTTATGTTTTTTCTACTTCATAAACAGACCGGAAGCTGGTATTTCAGCGATTACCATATTTCATTTTCTATGGGAATTGTTGTCCCCGTAATTTTCATTTTATCGTTTATTGCCTTTGGAATTAAAGCCGGTATGATGCCTTTTCATATTTGGCTGCCGCAAGCTCATCCAATTGCACCAACTGTTTTAAGTGCATTTCTTTCCGGCGTACTTCTTAAAACTGGTATTTACGGAATACTTAGAATATATCTTTTTATTAAACCGGTACCAGAGTGGTGTGGTTGGTTAGTGCTTTGCGTTAGTATGATAAGTGCAATATTTGGGGTATGGTATGCGCTTGCACAGCACGATATTAAACGTTTGCTTGCCTATCACTCAGTCGAAAACATTGGAATTATCGGGATTGGAATAGGGATTGGATTTATTGGATCGGCAAATGATTTACCCGCACTTGAGGTGTTGGGATTTGGCGGTGCGCTGTTGCATACTTTGAACCACGCAATATTCAAAAGTCTCCTATTTATTGGAAGTGGGGTTGTATATCAAAACCTTGGTACAAGAAATATTGAATTGATGGGCGGGCTTGTTCACAAAGCGAAATATATTGCTTTGCTTTTTTTAATTGGTTCTGTTGCAATTAGCGGAATACCGCCATTCAACGGTTTCATTTCAGAGTTTATTATTTATATGGGTTTTTTTAAAACAGCAAATGAATTAAGTAATTATTATTCAATAATTATGTTGATGTTTGTAGTAGGATTAGCATTTGTTGGCGGGTTAGCAGTAGCATGTTTTACAAAAGTAAATTCGGTTATGTTTTTAGGTAGTGAGCGAAAGGATGTAAAACATTTTCGAACTTCTGTTTATGATTATATCTCACTTGGAATTCTTTCACTTCTATGTGTTTCAATTGGGTTTTATCCGCAACCTTTTGTTGGAGTTGTAAATAAAGTTATTGCAAGCGGTTTTGTTACCAAAAATTCTTCTTCTGCGTTAGTGGATATTGATTGGTTCTACTTTACTTTAATATTTAGCGCAATTGCACTTATGATATTTGTTTTTTATTTAATAAAACTAAAACTGGAAAAGAAATATGGAAGAAGAACATCCGCAGCCTGGGGCTGTGGATATGAAGAACTCACCCCAAGAATGCAATACACAGCTTCATCTTTTGCAGACGAGCTCAACACAATACCAAAATCAGTTTTAGTTTATCGCAAAAAAATTGAAGTATCTGAAACCGCATTTCCGTTGAAATCTAAGTTTGAAAGTCATTCAGAAGACTTCATTGATAAGAAGGTTATTATGAAGTTATATAATGTGCTGAAAACTATTATTACCAAAATTGAATTCTTAAGTAAGACAGATATACGTTACTACATTGCGTTGATTTTAGCAATCTTAATAATTTACTCTATAATAGCATTTCTATGGATCTAAATATTCTACAAGGAATTGTATCTATAATTGTAATACTGGGTATTGCCCCATTGTTTGCCGGAATGGTTAACAAGCAGAAAGCAATACTAACCGGACGAATTGGCGCTCCGATTTTACAGCCATATTATGAGCTAGGCAAACTTTTTAAGAAAGAAACTATCAATGCAGCAAGTTCTTCTTTTATTAGCCGCGTTTCCCCAATTATTAATCTAGTTACACTGATAATAGCTGCTGCCATCTTACCAGTTGGATTCTGGAAACCTCTAATAAGTTTTAACGGAGACATAATTTTATTTGCTTACATATTAGGGCTGGCAAGATTTTTTCAGATACTTGCAGCTATGGATATTGGAAGTTCATTTGAAGGAATGGGTGCAGCGAGAGAAGCAACATTTGCACTATTTGCGGAACCGATATTCTTTTTTACAATTGGAAGCATTTCATTCATCAGTGGTTTTAATTCACTTTATGATATTTACCATTCAATTCAGCTAACAAATATTTCCTACGAAGTATTTATAGTAATATGTTCAATCTCTGTTTTCATGCTCGCGGTAACAGAGTGTTCCAGAATGCCGGTTGACGATCCGAACACTCATCTCGAACTTACAATGATTCACGAAGTTATGATACTTGATAATTCCGGTATCGATTTATTCCTTTACCAGTATTCTAGTTACATAAAACTATTTATCTATGCTATTCTTGAAATATCATTTTTTTATCCATTCAGCAAGCAGAGCTATCTACTAGGGATAGTAATATTTATTACCGGTAGCCTCGCGTTAACTTTTGTTTTAGGATTGGTAGAAACAATTACTTCAAGGTACAGAATGAAAAATATTCCTCAATATCTGTTGTTTGCAACAGCAATTGGTATATTGAATTTATTGATCTATACATTTACAAAATGAGCCGATAGTGGAAAATGTTTTGAGCATATTGTTTTGTCTTTCTTTGTTTTATGTATCTGTTACATCTCGTGTAAAAGCTTATGTAACTGTTTTACGCGTGCAGGGAGTAATACTTTCCGTATTGTTGATTTTACCTTTTGTGTATCACTTCTCAATTTTTGGAATAATACTTCCGGCAACGCTTCTTATTGTAAAAGTTTATCTAATACCGCGTTATATAAACAAAGTAATTCTCGATCTTGATATAAAAAGGAGAATTGAGCCAACTATACAGCAAATGGTGTTCTTACCAATTGTAATCGCATCAATGATTATTATTTTCTTCGCTGCAAATATGCTGTCCGGGTTTACTGAACTAGATGTAATTCCGTTTGCTTCCGGTTTCTCAGCTATTGTAGTGGGTATCTACATTATTATGTTTAGGAAAAAACTTATAGTACATGTATGCGGATTTTTGATTTTAGAAAACGGAATATTCCTATTTGGAACTGCCGTAGCTTCTGAACTTCCAATGATGATAGAATTGGGAACACTACTGGATATTTTCGTAGTTGTATTTATTATGGGCATTGCGTTGAATAGAATCAGCAGCACTTTTGAAGGATTTGAAGTGTCGCATTTGGGGAGGCTGAAAGACTGATGTTCGGGTTATTCATTTTTATATTACTACCAATTCTGATAGCCGGATTCTGTTATTTCGTTAAAGATTTGCGAATACAATTCTCTGTTTCATTATTGATTGCAATATTACATCTTAGTCTAGCTTTCTCAGTATTTCTTGGACTATACCATATACAGCTGCCGACCTTTTTTAGTCTTGATTCGCTCAGTAAATTATTTATTCTAATACTTTCAAATGTCTATTTCTGGGTTGTGCTTGTATCGTATTCTTATTTAAAAAAACCGTTAATGCGTAAAGCGGAAGAGGGAAAGAAATACTATTTCGCCCTTATAAATTTTTATTTAGCCGCCAATTCCGCTGCAATGCTGAGTAATCATTTTGGTATGTTTTGGGTAGCTTCAGAAGCAACTACTTTGAGTGTAGCACCGTTAATTTATTTTTATCGAAATGAAGAATCACTAGAAGCAATGTGGAAATACTTGTTTTTGGTATCAATAGGAATTGCATTCGCATTTATAGGAATATTGTTGTTAACGCTATCGGCAAAAGGAACTTCGCTGGAAGGAGAGCAGTTATTCTTTTGGCAATTTATTCGCAAAGCTAAAGAACTGAATCCAGTCTGGTTGAAGGCAAGTTTCATTTTCATATTTGTTGGATTAAGTACCAAAATTGGTATAGCTCCAATGCACTCGGGGGATATTGACGCAACAAGCAATGCGCCAAGTCCAATTGCTGCCTTAATGTCCGGCTCTCTTCGTTTAACCGCACTAGTTGGTGTTATGAGGATATTCCAAATCATCCAGCCAACATCTTCATTTGAGTTTGCAAAAATGCTCCTCATAATAGGTGCGTTATTATCTCTCTTTGTTGCATTTGTTTTCATGTTTAAGGTGAATAATTTTAAAAGAATGCTGGCCTACTCTAGTGTTGAACATCTTGGATTAATAACGCTGGGATTAGGAATTGGAGGCTTAGCGTTTGTTGGCGCGATATATCATGCAATTTATAATTCGATGGCAAAGATCATCTTGTTTTTAATGGCAGGAAATATTCATAACCATTATGAAACCAGAGAAGTTGATAAAGTGAGATCAGTTCTAAATACTATTCCGAAAACGGGTTGGCTATTCTTAATTGGGTATTTTGCTATTTCGGGAATTCCTCCGTTCGGAATATTTTTTAGTGAAATTAAAATTTTTGAAGGTGTTCTTTTTTCAGAAAAGCCCTATTTACTTTTATTCGTGATGTTCTTTCTCCTATTCATTTTTATAAATATAGGTAAAAATATATTTGCGATGCTTTATAAAAAGGGGAATAGCGACTCACACTTAACTCGATATGAAAAATTTGATATGACACATTTTGTAGCTATTGTTTTGTTGGTAATCTTGACGGTTCTTTCAATATCATCTCCAGAAATACTTTATAAAAATATAATTAACATCACTAAAGATTTTGGGGTGATTTTATGAAATTGTTGGAAGTGCCGAATAATCAGATGTTCAAGATAGATGAACTTCAATTTATTAAGAGAGATGATTTTTACACGTCCGTTTATGAGTTAATTCAAAACGGAAGTAGGATGATTGCACTTACTCCAATTGATAAAAACGCCCCGCAAAAAATTATAGCTGCACTGGCAAATTCACAATCTTCTACAATTCAAATTATTGGAGGAGTATTTGATAATGATAAACTTGAGTTACAAAGCTGGGCAAATGAATTCCCTCAAACAAATTATTTTGAATGTGAACTCTCTGAAAATTATGGCTATGTGCCAATCGATCACCCTTGGCTACGTCCGGTTAGAAAGCAGAACGTAATTCTTAATAATACGCCATATCAATTCTTTAAGCTAGAAGGGGAGGAAGTTCACGAGGTAGCAGTTGGCCCCATACATGCCGGAGTTATTGAACCGGGACATTTTAGATTTCAATGCCACGGTGAACTTGTTTATAATCTTGAAATTAACCTCGGTTACCAACACAGAAACGTAGAAAACTTAATTTTAAATGCGCGGCCTCAGCAAAGAATAATTTTATCCGAATCCATAGCCGGTGATACTACAATTGGACATGTATTTGCTCATTGTAATACGATCGAAGCTTTATCTCAAACACAACTAAGTTTGCGAGCAGAAGTGATTAGAACCATAGCTGCTGAAATAGAAAGAGTAGCAATGCATCTTGCCGGACTTAGCGGTATTTCAAATGATATTGGTTTTGCATTGCCTTCTTCTTCATACGGAAGGCTGCGAACGCTTGCCATAAATAGTCTTGCAGTTATTTGTGGTTCTAGATTTGGACGAGGACTATTTGTCTACGGAGGAGTTCGATTTGATCTTAATGATGAAGTTCTTGATGTTGTAAAAAGCAATCTGTTGACAATTCAAAGTGATGTTCAAAAAATAAATGATTATCTGTTCGCATCTGTAGGAGCCTTATCACGCTTTGAAGAAACCGGAATAATCAATACAGATCTTGCAAAAAACATTGGATTGGTTGGTTTAGCTGCTCGCGCTTCCGGGAATGAAGAAGATACTCGTATTCATTTTCCTTATGGGGCATATCGTTACAATCCAATTTCTACGATAACTTTATCAACAGGAGATGTTTATGCACGAGCTCGTTTGCGAGCATTGGAAATTGATGAAGCATTAAAATTTATTTTCGATCAGATTGAAAATCTCCCGCATGGAGAGATTAAATCTGATGTTGGAAAGATTTCGGCTCATTCTGGAATTGTTTCGATTGTGGAAGGTTGGAGAGGTGAAATAGTCCATATTGGATTTACAGATGAAAATGCAAATATGTTAAACTACAAAATCAAGGATCCTTCATTTAATAATTGGTATGGATTAAGCTTGGCTTTACGTGAAACCGGTATTTCAGATTTCCCATTATGTAATAAGAGTTTCGATTTATCATACTCCGGACATGATTTATGATACTATATAACAGAATAAAGTAGAGAGTAACATTAAATGAATGATGCGTTAAAAATTAGAATACTTCAAGGCGACCCAATTGTACATGATGTTAGGACCGCGGAATTCCCTTCACGTTACCGTGGACTTCCATTTATAGCTGATAAAGAATGTTTGAGTGGTTGCAATAAATGTGTGGAAGTATGTCCAACCAACGCAATCAAGCAAAACCCAATTAGTATTGATTTAGGTCTCTGTGTATTTTGTCCTTCATGTGAAGAAACATGTCCAGAAGGAATTATTCATTTCACTCAAGATTACCATACGGCAATAGATATAAGAGAAAATTTATTAATTACTAAAGAAACAAAATCAGTTAAATCAGATGAGGCCTCAGAAATAATTAGGAAGTATTTTGGTAAATCGCTGAAGTTAAGACAAATATCTGCCGGAGGATGCAATGGATGCGAACTAGAACTAAATGCGCTGAGTAATGTTAATTTTGATATGGGACGATATGGAATTGAATTTGTAGCTTCACCGCGTCATGCTGATGGAGTTGTAATTACCGGTCCAATTACGCATAATATGGCTAAAGCTACAGAGATAGCATACGAAGCTGTTCCTAATCCTAAAGTGGTAATCCTCTTCGGAACTTGTGCGATTTCCGGCGGTATCTTTCAAAACTCCAAAGAATTGGAAAGGCAATTTCTCGAAGAGCATAAGATTGATCTATTCATCCCGGGCTGCCCACCACACCCACTTACTTTTATAAATGGTTTATTGGATTGGCTGAATAAATAAGTCAGGCTATGGCCTAAGTTTCAATGCAAAAAATTGTATCAGCTTTTAAATCTTTGGTTTACCTACTTTTTACCACGCTTTAAATAAGCGCTAAAACACAATTCCTATTACTGCTGATAAATCTTCGAATTAATTATGGTGTACTGTTAAAAGCTTTAAGATGTACTATTTTGTTACTTTTTTCATGAATTCCTCATTTGCATTTTTAATCAAACAAAATTATTTTGCCATACAAATGTATGGTATATGCAAAATTTATATGGCAAAAGCATTAACAAAGACCCAGCAGAAAATTCTTGATTACTTAATCGAGCGTAAAGAGCATAATCTTTTATCGCCAACGCTTGCCGATATTGCTCAGCATTTTGGATATAAAAATAGAGCAACAGTGCAAGAGCATTTACAAGCTCTAGCCAAGAAGAACTTCATCAAAAAGAATCCTAAAATCTCTCGCGGGATAGAGTTAACTCTTGAAGATAAGTTTTTTGTATCACGCCCAATTCTTGGAGAAGTTGCCGCCGGGAATCCGCTAACAATTTATCCCGGTGCAATTGATTCCATAGAATTACCAACTATTGCAAGAATGCCCAAGGATTCGTTCCTTTTACGAGTTAAAGGGGATAGTTTAATAGATGCGAATATTTTTAACGGTGATATTGTAATTGTAAATCCCAATATTGAACCAAAGAATGGGCAAGTAGTTGCTTCTGTTCTCGACGATGCTGCTGTAGTAAAGAAGTTTTATAGAACAGAAAAGGGTATTGAACTTCATTCTGAGAACAAACAATATCAGCCAATAGTTGTTAATCCTAACTCCACAAGTTTTAGAGTGGTTGGTGTTGTAGTTGGGATATACAGAAGTATGATGCAATAAATCTTTTGCGAGAGGCATACTATGGAAAAGAAATCGGAAAATGTAGAATATAAGACTTACATCAATTCTCCGGTTGGATTATTAGAAATAACCGGCAGTGATGAAGCAATAAACAGAGTGAGTTTTATTGAAGAAAAATTTGATAGCAAGTTTCAAACAAATAGTTATTTGCAAGAATGTGCTAAGCAGCTGGAAGAATATTTTAACGGCGGAAGAAAAGAATTTGAATTGAATCTTGAACCGAAAGGGACAGAATTTCAGAAAAAAGTGTGGAATGAATTACTCAAAGTTCCATACGGTTATACCAAGAGCTACTTGTTCATTTCAAAAATGATTGGTGACACGTTAGCAATTCGTGCAGCTGCAAAAGCTAACGGGCAAAATCCTATTGCGATAATAATTCCTTGCCATAGAATAATAGGCAGCGATGGAAGTTTAACCGGTTATGCCGGAGGTTTATGGCGCAAGAAATGGTTGTTGGAACATGAACAAAAGTTTAGTGAAGGTGAAAAACAATTGGAATTATTACTCTAAAAGCACATTGTGGAAATCAAAATGATATTTCAGAAAGAAATTACACTAAAACAAAAATCGCGCGGATTTCATTTAATAACAAATGAGATTTTGTCTCAGTTACCGGAACTTAAAAATATTTCTGCCGGCATTGCGCAAGTCTTTATCAAACATACTTCAGCTTCGTTAACAATAAACGAAAATGCTGATCCTTCTGTTCGAGCTGATATGGAAACGTATTTTAATAGAGCAGTATCGGAAAATGATGCTCGGTATTATCAGCACACTCTTGAAGGAACCGACGATATGACTTCTCATATCAAAGCTTCAATTCTTGGAGCGTCTGTTACTTTCCCTATAACAAATGGAAAGTTTAATCTTGGTCTTTGGCAAGGAATCTATTTGTGTGAGCACCGGAACTATGGCGGTTCGAGGAAGATTGTAGTTACAATAATGGGAGAGTAGTTGAATGCGCATTGATAGAATGCTTGGAATTGTTGTACTACTTCTGAATCGAGATAGAGTAAGTGCAAAATTTATTGCCGATAGATTTGAAATTTCTGTCCGCACTGTCTATCGTGATATTGAAGCTATTAACATGGCCGGAATTCCTATAGTTGCGTATGCCGGCAATAACGGCGGCTTCGGTATTATGGAAAACTACCGACTCGATAGACAAGTGTTAACACTTCAAGACATGACTTCAATACTTACAGCTTTAAAAGGTGTTAGTCCGACTTTAGATGACAGCGACATTGATAATGTTACTGAAAAAATTCTAAGTCTTGTTCCCGATGATAAAATGGAACTGCTGAAACAGAAATTTGAAGAATTCTGCATTGATATTGTTCCTTGGGGACAAAAACAAAAACCGAAAGAGTATTTAAAGGAACTGCAGTCGGCAATCGCCCAGAAAAGATTAGTTAGCTTTGATTACCGCAACTCAAAAGGGGAGTATGCAAAGAGAATTGTAGAACCGATGACTTTGGTTTATAAAGGATTTGCGTGGTACTTGTTCGCCTTCTGCAAAACAAAAAATGATTACAGAATCTTTAAGCTAATTAGGATGAGCAACCTTGAGGCAGAAGATGCTTTCTTCAAACGCAAAGATCAATCTTATCATGATTATATAAAGCTATCAAATGATAAAAGTAAGTTAATAGATTTAATGCTTCGCTATTCGCCCGAATTAAGAACTCAAGTTGAGGAATACTTTGATGAAACCAACATCGAATATCTAGAAGATGAAAGTATGATTGTTAGAATTGCGCTGCCGGATGATAACTGGCTTCACTCGATTATTCTTGGTTCCGGTGAACATGTTGAAGTTTTAGAGCCGGAGTATTTGCGAAGCATAATTAAAGAAAAAGCTGAGAAGATATGTAGGAAGTATAAACTTGAAGTCGAAACATGACAGTCCAATACGTAAAGGAACTATAGATGAGTAAGGTAAATGCCGAGTGGCATCTGAAAAACAAAATGCCAGAAAAAGCTTCAACTGAACAAAGAATAAAATGGCATTTGGAACACGTTAAGAATTGTGAATGCAGACCAATTCCGGATAAGCTTTTAGCCGAAATAAAGAAAAGAAAAATTTCAATTTAATAACAAACATGACATACTGCTGTCACGAACCTAAGATAAGTTTGTTTTATCAATCACAAACAACTTAGGAGAAGTAAAATGGAAATGAAATTTTGTCACTCTTGCGGAATTGTCCTTGATGGGAATATTGCTAAAGAGGCAGCACCAAACTTATGCGGCTATTGTGCAGATGAAAATGGCAAGTTAAAAGCAAAGGATATCGTTCAAGTAGGCGTAGCTGAATGGCTTAAATCGTTTTCACCAAAAGAAGGAAATCCGGATTTTATGAAGCGAGCAGAAAATTATTTGAATGCAATGCCGGCTTGGGCAAAGGAATAATGGTGAGGCATTATGTCTTTCAAATATGAAATCAAAGAACAGAAAATTCAACCGACAGTTTCAATAAGAACAAGAACTTCTTTAAGTCAATTGCCGGATTTGATCAGAAAATCTTATGAAGATATTTCAAAGCATCTTACTGAAACTGGTGGTGTTTGTTGCGGAGCTCCTTTTGCAATTTATTTCAACATGGATATTAATGACATTGATGTTGAGCTTGGATTTCCAGTTGCAAAAACTATCCGCGAAAAGAATGAGATTAAGAACAGTCAAATTCCAGCCGGTAAAGTATTGCAATTCACCCATGTTGGACCTTATAACGAGCTTGAAAAAACATACGGCAATGCTATGAAGTGGATTAAAGAGAATAACATTTCTACTACCGGAACAATATGTGAGTTCTATCTCAACGATCCGGCTTCAACGCCGCCGGGTGATCTGGAAACTGAAATTAGATTCTTTATTAAATAATTAGTTATAAGCGCGGAGTAATTCCGTGCTTTTTTATTTTATGGAATTACACAATGACAATTGCAGAAAAAATTATTTCGATCGAAAAAAAGGCATTGGACAGATGGAACAATGGCGATCCTTCCGGCTACTTAGAAATTTGTGCTGAAGATGTTTGTTACTTTGATTCAGCCACAGAAGCAAGAATTGATGGGCTGGACAATTTAACCAAGTATTATGAAGCTTTACGCGGTAAAGTTCATGTTGACAAAGATGAAATGCTCAATCCAAAAGTCCAAGCAGTAGAAAACATGGCTGTGCTCACTTTCAATTTGGTATCTCATGTAGGTGAAACTAATAGAAAGTGGAACTGCACAGAAGTTTACCGCAAAGATGAAAGCGGGAATTGGAAGATCATTCAATCTCACTGGTCATTAACAAAAGTATAATTGAATATTATGATGCAGATTTTACAAAGTCCTTAGTGCAAACTATTGGGCGGAAATCTGCATCAACTTTGTAAAACATTTCATGTAACTTTTCACACACTCAAAAGTCTATTTATTAAAGCCAATGGAAAAAGTTGTTCTGAAAGCGAAGCGAGAAATAATTCCATTTCCAGAATTGTACGAGAAGTATTCGATGGATATTTACAGATACTCACTTAGTATTCTGAAAGATGAAGATGATGCGAAGGATGCTGTTCAAGAAACATTTTTTAGGTATGTAGAAAACCAGAAAACTTTTCGCGCAGATGCAAGCCAGAAAACATGGCTTTTGGTGGTTGCAAGAAATTATTGTTTCTCAAAACTCAAGAAGGCTGATAATAATAATGATTCCATAGATGATGATTCATTTGATTCGATTTATGAATTGCAGTTAGACGATAGGATCACTTTGCAAGATGCACTAAAAAGATTAAGACCCGAACAAAACGAATTACTGTTTCTGAAGGAGTATGGGAATTATTCGTATATAGAAATTGCAGAAATAACCGGCGATACTTTGGAAAACATTAAAATAAAATTATTCCGGACCCGGCAGAAACTAAGAAAAATTTTGGAAGGAAGCTTGTAATGGAAGAACTTGAGATGAAAATAAGCCAACTTGTTGATAATGAACTTAGCGACACTGAGCAGATAGAAGTCTTCGGCGTTCTCGCTAATGATGAAAAAGCTCGACAGCAATATTCAAAACTACTCATGTTAAAAAAGGAAGTTTCAAAACATCACTCCGAAGTTAGAACAGATTTATTCCCGATAAAATTAGTTCAGCCTGTTCAAGAATTACCCAAAGTTAATATTTACAAATTTGGATTTACTTTTAGCTCAGTAGCGGCAATCATTCTCATAATGTTTTTATTGTGGGGACAAAATGAAAACAAAAGGACTGTCGAACAATTTAATTCTTTGCTTGAAAAGTATGAATTAATAAAAGCAGAAAAAAAACAGTTGTTGAATAAACATGAAGTTAAAACTACCGTTTTAAATGCCGCATTTACAAAGAAAAGAAAAATTAAAAAAGCGGTTCTGACGGAAGCGCCAATAAGTGTCAACACAACTAATATAACTACAAATACAGATCGACTCAGAAAGTTTACACAGATACCATTAGCTAATAACGTTGTCATTAATAAAGATGATTTCATCGGAGGGCAAATTGTTTCGAATTAATTTCAAATTGGTTAGCACAATCGCCGGATTACTGTTTCTTGCCCAAACATTAAAGGCACAGCAGAGTGAATCTTTTATTGCTGAATTTACAATGAGTTCTAATGATGCTGTTAAATCTTCCAAGATTACTTTTGTAATTGAACCGAATGAAAAATTTGATGGTTACTTTGTTATTCCTAAACATTTCAATTCAATATTTGGAAATGCCGGGCATGGCGGTTATGATTATCTAAATTATGAAGAAATTGGAAGCAGTCCGGAGTTTCTAATTCCACCGTGGATTGACAATGATTCCCCTCTGCTTGACGATCTTGAAGGTTTTATTAAAGGTTCTGACTCGAAGATAGTTCTCTCATTTCAGATAAAGCCAATTTATTCCAAGGTTGAAAAGAGTACTAAGAAAGTATTTCTAGCAAAGTTTGCAATAATCAATCAAGAAGAAAAGGAAGTGAATAATAGTATAGAAATAAGTTCGAAGACGAAATTGTATTATAAAGCGCTTAAGCCAACTCAAAGCGGAATTCTCGATTTAGGTTTTTTACAAACAGTTATGCCGGAATACAAATTTGAGCTTACAATAAAACCTTATCAGAAATCATTGCAAACACTAAATGCTAATTCAGCTATATATTCTGAGATTAAAAAGTCTCTTCAAGATTCTAATCTAGACAATACCAAATTTGGACTTTCGACGGAAATCGGAGTTTATCCGCCAAAAGAAGTAGGCTTATTCAAAAATGTGAACTGCTTGAAAAATTATGAGCAATTCAACTTCACGGCAATATATAACGTAGCATCAGACGTGGCAGATACTATAAAATTAGCTAATCCAATTTATCTCGCTGAACTCAAGTTTCCATTCTCTCTTTATAACGAAGATAAGATGAAGCAGTATAGCGGTTATAACACTCAGAAGGAGATATTGCTATCAAACTATAGAGTAATTCTTGTCCCGATGAGTTATGAAAAGGAGAAACTTACAGCCGATGTAATTGTGGACTATTCTAAGCTTAACCTTAACGATGGAATTTCTCGTTGGAGTCCTTTTAAGAAGAGATTAGTATTTGATCATAAACTAACGCAGTTGGAAATGCCCCAAGAAAACTGGAGTGCCGTTTTTACTAAAGGAAAAGATAAGTATGAGATTTACGGTTACTCGGATTATGAAAGATATATTTCTGAAATATTATTCATTAGTCTTAATAAAGTTTACAAGGAGAATTGAAATGAAAAAAATATTTATGCTAGTTATTGTTTTTGCTTTGCCAATATTTTCTCAAGTGAATAAAGGTAGAATTACCTTATCGTTCAATGATGAGAAATTTGATTTGCCTATAAATTCATTGATGATTCGAAAAGAAAATGAAATCCTTGTTAGCTTAAGAGCGGAAAAAAGTGACTCTACCGGTCTACAACAAATTTCCTTCGAGCTTCCATTTAAGGATTTTAATAAAGCAAATTTAGGTGTAGGTATTAAAGAATCAGAACTTAGGATTCAAATAGTTAGTCACAAAAGAACTGAAAAATTAGAAAGTAAATTCATGTTCAATTACGGACCGCGAGATGTTACTGTTGAGTTTTACTATGGTAAAGAGAGAGTCAATTGGCATCATCCAAGCATGGAATTCAAAATTAATGCTACGAAGATTGAATACACTGGAAGCGAATTGAAAATTGAAGGCGCTTTTTCCGGTAAGTACAAATCCAACATGCCTTCAGAGGCAAGTAAAACTATTGTAGAAATTAAAGATGGTTACTTCGAGATTATACTTTAGATGAGCTTGTAGCATGAAAACCATTTTTCACTTAGACCTGGACGCATTCTTTGTTTCGGTGGAAAGATTATTCGATCCATCGCTTAATGGAAAACCAGTAATCTTAGGCGGAGACCCTAAAAAGGGAAGAGGCATTGTTACAACATGTTCTTACGAAGCGCGCGCTTATGGTCTCCATTCCGCAATGCCAATTAAAACAGCTTACCGTCTTTGTCCGCATGGAATTTACATAAGAGGTCATCATAAAGAATATTCAAAATATTCTAAGGCTGTTAGAGAAATACTGGAAAATTACGCTCCGGTAATTCAGCAATCTTCTATAGATGAATTTTCTATGGATTTTACCGGCTGCGAGAG
>JBAYTN010000079.1:0-17660 GCA_041675645.1 Melioribacteraceae bacterium | reverse complement strand
TCAGCCAATGAAACGAGCCGACATTGTTTGGGTTGGTAATCCGGAAAAATTTCCCAGAGAAGTAATTCAAAAATTTAATGTAAGCCCCGACGGTACATTTGAATTTGATACACGAAGAAGAGGGCTGCATAGAATTTGGTTTACCGGGATTGAACATAAATCATACATGATCCCTTTCTATTTAGATAAACCGGATACAACAATTGTTGAAGTGCACTTAAGCAAACTTGAAATACCGGAGAACCTAAATAAAATTATTCTGTTTGCAGATTTTGACCCGGTAAAAAACAAAAGTAGGATTAAAGATACAATTGAGATAAGTAAGGATGGCATTTTCCGTAAAACTTACAAAGCATATGGTGATAAATTTATTTATGAATTGAATGATGAGAAAAGAGAATATCAGCTTGCCGGGACACAATTGGATAGCCACAGTTTTGAATGTACTACTAGATTTGAAGAAAGATTTAACTACTACTATTCAAGTGTTATTAACACAATAAGCAACACGGAAGTTAAGTTCGAATATGGTCCTAAGTTATTCAAAGCCGAATCTACAAAACCCTATTATTGTTTTATTAAAGCAGATACACTGACGAAAAAATTCTTAATCGTACATGAGGACAATTTAAAAAGAAAGGAAAAGTATAACGAATACATAAAGGCTGGAAAAAAGAAAGGCATTTACAATAATGAATATGCAAACGCCTATCTGTATGATAAAGATATGGAAGAGCTAGATAAACTTATTGAGACTGAACCGGATGCATTTATGAAAAACGCATGGATAGTAAGCAGAATGGATTTTGCAGTGATTGATGCATTTTTCAAAACCGGTGTAACAAATGTCTCTAAAGAGCAAGCACAATGGCTATTAAATAATACCACACCGGACTCTCCACTTTGGTCATATGTACCTAACGGACTAATGGTTGCCCTAGCATTTGCAAACAAAAAAGAAAAAGAAGTAAAAGAATTTTCAACTGGCGGATTAGAAATTTCTACTGATGCCGATCCTTATGTCAATTACTTAGAGGAAGCATATTATACTCACCCGGATTCATCAATAAAAAGTAGAATGCTCGTCCGGTTAATTAGTTTTCATGAAGATGGTGGTAAAAAAGATAAAGTGCTAGAATACATGGATAAATATCGCGCTTTTTATCCCGAAGAATATAAAAATCATGTAATGCGCGATAACTATGATTCTAAAAGAAGCATACAACTGAAAAAGAAAATTCCACAGTTTAGTTTTGCTTCAATTAAAGATTCTACAAGAATCAAAACTAATGAAAGCTTATTAGGCAAGAAGTATTTGATTCATTTTTGGGGTTCATGGTGTGCGCCATGTAAAATTGAGATGCAGGCAATCCAAAATATTAATAGAATGTTTGGCGGCAAGAATTTTGAAATAATTAGCGTTGCTGTGGATTTTTCAAAAGAAAGGGTCTTCGACTTCCAAACTAAAATGCCAATGCCATGGTTCAATTCGTTTTTAGATCAGAGAAACGATACCAACGGTGTAATGAGAAGTTTTGAAATTTCAACTATTCCCAAGAATATTTTGGTAGATGAGAAAGGTACAATTGTAGCAGTAAATGATCTCGACAAGATTTTGGAGATACTTTCTAAAAAATGAGTATTAATAAACATTAGTTATAATTATTCTATGAAAATGAAGTGCAATGAACTAATTTTCTAAAAGTAGACTATAAAAAAGCTCGGAAATTATATAAACATTATAATGGACATGAAAAGTTTTCAGCAAGAATAGAGCTGACATGCCCCGGATTAGTGTACCGGTTAAAAGTGATTTAATCATCATTAAGCACCGGCAAATTGATGAGGGATTAATACCTCCGGTATCGGAGGTCGATAATTTAACGAGCTATGCGGTTGTTTTTGTTGTAATGATTTCTCCACTGCTCGGTTATTATTCTTGCCTTTAAAATAGTATCAATATTTCTCCCTTCATCAACTCATCTCTCAGCTTACCCTTAACAGAGCCGGCGCCGGTCCTTGGAGTGAGGTGGTTAACAGAGTGCAATAGGTTCTGGATAACAGATGCTGGATACTGGATAAGCCCCGTGGGATGTGAAATACAATAAACTGTTTTTCCGTCTCACGGGATAAAATACTAGAGGTTTAGTGATGTTTTAGCAAGCAAACGATGGGGTAGATTCACTGCAGAAGAATTTATTCTCTGAGATAGTTAAGCTAATTACATTTATTCCGTACCCTAAAACCTTCTTTCATTTTAAACTATTATCTATTAGTTTAATTCTTATCTTATTCTTTTATCGGAAACATATGACCTCGAAAGAAGCTCAAGCTCGTATCAAGATTAATAAGCTGCTTGAAGAAGCATGCTGGCGATTTTTTGATGACAAATCTGGTAATGCTAACATTAGTTGTGAACATCGAATAACAAAAAAGAAATACAAAACCGATGATTTAGGGAACGATTTTGAAAAAGTAGAAAACGGATTTATTGATTATCTTTTACTTAATACTGAAAAACGCCCCATTGCCTTAGTTGAAGCAAAAAAAGAAAGTACCAATCCTTTGGATGCCAAAGAACAAGCGAGGGATTATGCAAAAAGTCTGAATGTTAGGTATGTCTTTCTCTCTAATGGAAATGTCCATTATTATTGGGATCTACAGAACGGTAATCCGATCCGCCTTTCAAAAATTCTTTCAATAGAAGAATTGGGCGAAGCTCAAAAGTGGCAGCCGAATCCCGAAGGCATGGCGGTTCAGCAAATAGATGAAAATTATATTGCTGTATCTCAAGATTCTAATTGGTTAAACTATTCCGAAGAAGAAAAGAAACTCGCCAAAATTAATAAGGGTATCCGTGTTTTAAGAGATTATCAATTGGATGCAGTTAAAACAATCCAAAAGGATTATTCAAAAGGGCAAAGAAGATTTCTCTTAGAAATGGCAACCGGCACGGGGAAAACTCTTCTTTCTGCTGCAATTATTAAAATGTTTATACGTTCCGGGAATGCTGATCGTATCCTTTTCTTTGTTGATAGATTAGAACTAGAAAGCCAGGCATATAAAAATTTATTTGCTTACCTAAGCAAGGATAGTATTAATCCTGTTATCTATAAAGAAAACAAGCACGATTGGTCAAAAGCGCAAGTGGTTATAACTACCATTCAAAGCCTCTCTTATAATAATCGCTACTTAAATGAATTTTCTCCAAATGATTTTCAACTAATAATTTCAGATGAGGCTCACAGAACTATAAGCGGAAATAATAGAGTAATATTCGAATATTTCATAGGTTCAAAACTTGGCTTAACTGCAACACCAAGAAATTATTTGAAAGGCGTGGATATTGATGATATGCAAACAGACGATCCCCGCCAGCTTGAACAAAGGCTTCTACTGGATACTTACCAAACCTTTGGATGCCAGAACGGAAAACCGACTTTTAGTTTTAGCTTGCTCGATGCTGTTCAACATCAACCCCCTTATTTGGTAAACCCACATGTAATTGATGCCCGAACAAATGTAACAACCGAACTTCTTAGTGAAGAAGGATGGAGTTTAAAACTTTCTCAAGAAGAAAAACCCGAAGACAATGATAAAGAAACAAAAGCAAGCAAAGAAGAAAGTGAATCTTACTTCAAAGAAGATTTTGAAAAGAAGTTTTTTTCTCCCGAGACTAATGCTTCATTTGTAAAAACATTTTTAACACATGCAAAAAAAGATCCAATCACCGGAGAAATAGGTAAGACTATTTTCTTCGCTGTTAGCCGAAAACATGCCGAAAAGCTTGTTAAACTTTTAAATGAGGAAATAGAAGAATTACACCCGGGTAAATATAACTCCGACTTTGCTGTTCAAGTAACATCTAATATACCGCTTGCTCAAGATATGACAATAAATTTTGCGAATAATAATCTAAACGGTTTTACACGGTTTAAGCCGGAATTGATTGATTATAAATCAAGCAAGACACGTGTTTGTGTTACAGTCGGTATGATGACAACCGGATATGATTGCCGGGATATATTAAACGTTGTTCTTGCCCGACCAATATTTTCACCAACTCTTTTTGTTCAAATAAAGGGTAGAGGAACACGGTTATATGATTTTTCATACGATCACGGTAATTCTAAAATCGTAAAAACAAAAGACAATTTTTATTTATTTGATTTCTTTGCCAATTGTGATTACTTCGAGCATGATTTTAATTATGATGAAGTAATCCCCTTACCTAAGCCATCCGGCGGAGAAGGCCCCGAACCCCCACCACCGCCATCCGGAAATTTTGTTTATACCGGTCCTGATTCTGTAAAGACAATTGTTGAGGAACAGATCGGTCTTAACGGGATGCGTATTGACCGGGAGGCATTTTCAAAGAATTTTGAAACCACTACAAAAGAAGAAATTCAAAAGAATCCCGATCTTATTTTTGCCGCAAACGAAGAAGAATGGGACGTTATTGAAGACTTTGTAAAAACAAAAATATTTAATAAGCCGGAAGAATACTGGAATCAAGATAAACTTCAAGAAGCGTATGGTGTTGATAGAAGGCTCTCGCTTCGCGAAATAATTCTTAAAGCTATTGGCAAGTTAGATCGGTTCAAAACTCGAGATGAAATTGCCGACGACTATTTCGAACGTTTTCTTTCCATAGATGGAATAGACGGCTCTAAGTATTATGAATTAAAAACTCTATTCAAAGCTTATTGTTTGTTTGATGATCTTCGTCCGGTCCTCGATAAAAAAGAATATGCTTATCTTGCTACTGATTCCAGAATTAATATAAAGGATTTGCAAATCCTTGGTGCTGAACAGATTGCTTTGACAATTAACTACATTAAAGACAACGTGCCGATTAACAAATTTTTACCATTATAGGACTTATTATCATTATGCAGATTTATACGCTGCTTCTGATTGAATAAATAATTATGCTCAATAAAGAAACTAAAAAGAAAATCGATAACTGCCGCGATATCCTTGTAGGTGTTCTTCCATTACCATCAGATCAAGTAGAGCTTATTACTATTTCTCTCATCTATAAATTTATGGATGACATGGATGAACAAAGCCGCCAGCCCGGAGGCGCTGTTTCATTCTTTAGGAATGGTCTTAAAGTTTACTCATGGCAAAACTTAATGAGTAATCAGCTTAGTGCCGATGAACGCGTTCTTAAATTTATTAAAGCCATAGAAGAACTTACTAAAGCTCCTCACATCCCGGAACTTTTCAAAAGCATATTTAGAAATACATTCCTAAAATTCCGCGATGGAAGAGTGTTCAAACTTTTTCTTGATGAAATTAATTACTTCTCCTACGATAACTCCGAAGAACTTGGCAATGCGTTCGAATATCTTCTTAACACTATGGGCGCTCAAGGTGAAAACGGTCAGTTCCGAACTCCGCGTAACATTATTGATTTTATTGTAGAAGTTGTTGATCCGGATAAAGACGATAAAATTTTGGACCCCGCTTGCGGTACTGCCGGTTTTCTGATTTCCGCTTACAAACATATTTTAAGAAAATACACAACCGGCTATGAAAATTACCGTGTTAGTTTGAATAATCAGACTTTGGAAAGCAACGGCATTCATTGGGGCGATAAACTCCTCGCTTCTCAAAAAAGCAAGCTTTCTAAGAGAATTGAAGGATATGACAACACTCCACTAATGGTCCGGCTTTCTCAAGTAAATATGTATCTTCATCATTTCGCTAATCCTGCTATTTATGATTATGATTCTATAACATACAGCAACCGTTGGAGCGACAAATACGATTGCATTCTTGCTAATCCTCCGTTCATGACTCCAAAAGGCGGTGTTAAAGCTCATGATCAATTTAGAATTAGGGCAAACAAAACCGAAATTCTTTTCTCGGATTACATAATTGAACATCTCACACCAAATGGTAAAGCCGGCTGGATTGTTCCCGAAGGTATTATTTTTCAGAATAGTAATGATTATGTTGAACTTCGTAAGTGGTTAATTAATGAAATGGGTCTTTGGGCTGTGGTTTCTCTTCCCGCTCAAATCTTTCAACCATATAGCGGTGTAAAAACTTCAATTCTTCTTATAGATAGAGCTCTAGCTCGATTAACTGAGAATATTATTCTTGTTAAGATTGAAAATGACGGTTTCTCATTAAACACAAACCGGAATCCTATTCAAGAAAACGATCTCCCGGCGGCTCTTAATCTCCTAACAGAATACAAAAAAAATCCTTCTGTCATTCTGAGCCGAAGCTCTGAGCGAAGCGAAGAGGAGGCGAAGAATCTCAAGTACAAGATTCTCCACCGTAAAGACTTTGCCAAACTCGATAGTTACAAATCCACAACTGCGGCAATCGATTTCTGCAAAAAAGAATTTAAGGATCTTAAAAAAGCCGAAGAGAAATATCAAGAATCTCTGCAAAAGGAATTAACCGAAAAGCAAAAACAAAAAGCAGATGAGAGAATTAAGAATCTGAGAAGATTATTATTAATCAATACCGGGTTTAACACTATTCCTATGTATGAAACCTTAATTAAACAGCTTATTGAAGAACAGCTGAAAGATCAAGTAATTCTGTATGGAGAAGATTCAGAAAACCGTGTTAACCTTTCTTCCAACCTCAAAAAAGCTATCGATTGGCAAAGAGAGTATAATCTTAGCTTTGATAAGAATTCTAATATTAAGAAAGGACCATCTGCTGATTGGGAAATGAAAAGAATCGGTGATCTATGTGAGCTTATTAATGGTAGAGCATTCAAACCATCAGATTGGACGACAAAAGAGGACGGGGGCTTACCAATAATTAGAATTCAAAATCTCAACAATGAATTTGCGGAATTCAATTATTATACTGGTGTTGTAGTTGAAAAATTTATCGTGAACAATGGCGATTTACTTTTCTCCTGGTCTGGATCTAAAGGATCTTCTTTTGGTCCACACATTTGGAATGGTGGAAAAGCAATCCTTAACCAACATATATTCCGAATTGAACACACAAGAAATATTATCAAAGAATATTTCTATTGGGCTTTGAAAAAATTGGTCGTAGAAGTTGAAGAAAATCTTCATGGTGGTGTCGGATTGGTTCATATAACAAAAGGTGACTTGGAAGAATTACAAATACCCGTTCCTCCTCTCGAAGTCCAGCAAAAAATTGTTTCTGAAATTGAGCAGTACCAAAAAGTAATAGACGGCTGTAACCTTGTAATAAAAAACTACAAACCCACTTTCAAAATTGATGAAAGTTGGGAGAAAGTTAAACTTGGAGATTATTGCGATTTATTAACCGGTGCCACACCAAGAACTGAAAACAAAGAATATTATGGTGGTGATATTAAATGGCTCGTTTCTGGCGATATACATCAAGGTGATATATATGATTGTAAAGGTCGAATTACTAAGCTAGGGTTAGAAAATTCAAACACAAAAATTTTACCAATTAATTCAGTCCTTATCGCCCTGAATGGGCAAGGCAAAACTAGAGGCACAGTAGCATTTTTGAAGACTGAGGCTGCATGTAACCAATCTATTGCTGCCTTTGTAATTCGCGATGAACAAATGATATCCCCATATTATCTTTATTTGGATCTTAAACAGCGATATCTTGAGTTGAGAAATCTTACTGGTGATAATGAAAGGAGTGGATTAAATCTTCCAATCTTGCGTAGTCTTGATTTATCAGTACCACCTATAAATATTCAGATAAATATTGCGGAGCAAATCCAATCTGAAATGCAAGCTGTAGAACAATGCAAACTGCTAAAAACCCAAATGGAAAACAAAATAAAAGAAGTAATGAATTCACTATGGCAAACTAATATTAATACTTTGCCTAATTAGTAAGAGTTTGCTGAATAACCGGTTGGGGTGTTCTATGAGCATAACAAATACGGGTTTTACAGTACCAAGAATTTTTGCTGAATCCAAACTACATTCATTTACAGAATCAGCAAACTTACCATTTGTAATTAGTGGTGTAGATATGAATTCTTCTATAAAGGGAGAATTTGTTGTAAAACTTAAGAGTTCCCAACGAATGTCCCCCAGTGCGGCACTACGTGAGACGCTCGCCTCATTATTAGCAATTGAATTAGGTATTCCAACTCCGAATCCAGTTATTATTGAGATATCTGCCCCTTTTGTTGCAACAAGAAGGGGTTTCGATGACTTCCAAAGGTTTAATGAAAGTATAGGTGTTAATTTTGGAAACCAATTCCTTGAAGATAATGTTATACAATTTGTTCCCAAGGACGCCGATTCATTTAAGGGAAGAATAAAAGAACTGCAAGAAATTTTTGTTTTCGATCTTTTTATTGAGAATGCAGATCGAACATATAATAAGCCCAATTTATTGTTAAAGAATGGTTGTGTTTATGTTATTGATCATGAAATTGCTTTCAGTTTTTATTTTATCCTTAAGTTTCTTAGGAATCCAAAACCTTGGACTATTGATGCAATAACTCATAATTCGCTAAAAGATCATTGCTTATATGCAAATCTGAAGGGTAAAAATTTTTTAGCTCATGATTTTTTTAAGAATTTTGCCAAACTAAATGATACCTTTTGGACAACGGCATTTAATCTTTTGCCGGAAGAATGGAAACTAGATGATTTTAATGAGATTCGCGATTATCTCTGCTTAAAAGTAGAGCATATTGATGAATTACATTATGAAATCATGGAGGTGCTTAAATGAAAAACTATCAATACCAAATACTTCGTTACTACCCCGATGTTGTTGCGGAAGAATTTATTAATGTAGGTATAGTATTCTTCATACCGGAAGAGCGCAAACTCATATCCAAAGTAATTGAAAGTTCTTCTCGCTTAAATGCATTATATCATGGTGTCGACTCAAAATCAGTAGTGCATCTTTTAAAAAATGTGAATGGTTGGCTGAATACTAAGGGAAAAGAATTACTGGAACAATTAAATCATAATGATTATTCCAAAATTGATGCTATTACTTATTCAATTCTTCCACCGAACGATTCTTCCTTACGGTTTTCAGATGTTCGTTCTGGGATAACAGTAAATTCCGATCAAACTTTTGAAGACATGTTTATAAGATTTGTCTCGAAATACGAAAGGAAAACTGAATCACATTCAAAAGATGACACAAAGGCATGGAATGAGTATAAGAAAGTTTTTGAAAAACATTCGATTGATAAGCGGTTGAGAAAGCCAGATGTGAAAATTAAAACAACATTTAATAACGAATTTGAGTTTTCACACGGTTGGAAAAATGGTAAATGGAATTTCTTCAAACCTATTTCCTTCGATCTTGCAACCGCTGATAATATCAGAAAAAAAGTATGGGAACAAGTTGGCTTCACCCAAGAATTATTGACTTCCGACTCGGAATTTTCACTTACTTATTTAGCGCTTTCTCCTAAGATTGCTAATAGTCAATCCATTAATGCAATGTTAAATTCTAATTTTACAAAAGATACAAACGGAAAAACAATATCAATCGTTTTTGAAGATAAAGCAGAAGAATATGCTGCTCAATTAAGTCTCCAACTTGATCATTCTCCTGAACACATTTAGTTCTTTCTAGCATAATTTTTTTATTGCAGTCACGGACCAAACCGTGACTGATTAATTCCGCAATACATTCTCAAACAAAACACTTGCTATCAATACCATCATATATACCCGGGCTTTTCCTCTGGCGGGAGGAGCATCTGCGCGAGGATTAAAAATTAAATTATCGATGTGTTATTCGTCTAAAATCAATCTTATCTTGTGAAAAATCGTCTATTTAAGTGCCCAATTCTGAGAGAATTACAAGGTTTTCACTTCAGTTTTTTATTTAACAAACATTTAATTAGAAAATGTAGTTAATTAAGAAATATTTCAATTAACAGTAATAACCGATTTGCCTTGATGTTCCATTCGAAAAAGAGTAAGTTGAAAATAGTATGAAGTGCATCAAAAATATATTGTTTTCCATTCTAATGCTGGTTTACTTAACTCATGTTTATAGTAGATTGGTGCATACACCGCCAATTTATGTAACGACATCTGCAAAAAGTGAGCAGACAGTTGATGAAAAAGAAAAAAATGCAGCGAATAAATCGTTCATTTTACATAGAAGGCATCTACCACTTTCAAAAAATATTGAGGTTAGCAAGTTATATCCACACTTCAGTTCTATTATCATTGGCAAACCATCAGTAGAAGCATCATTAATTAAAATAAATTCCCCAATTGCATCTCTCGCATCTTTTTTAAAAGAACATCGTAGTAATAAAGCTCCTCCAGTTACTTGTTAATTAGCCGCTAAAAAGTTTATTGAAGCTCCTTATTAGAATTTATAGTTACCGAAAGTTTTGAAAGGTAATATTCTTTATGGCTGCAATAAAAATCTTTTATTAGATGAATTTTGAGATTCTCTCATTGAGGATCAAAGTTTTCAAATGGTCTGATAATAATTCCCTATACGGAGATAAAATGGATATTGAAAATACAAACAAACCGAAATTTGCCGTATGAATGCCGGCTGGATTGAAGAAAATGCAGAGTTCCAATTTTATCTTGATGGAGTAACAGAATCAGTAGGAAGAGTTTTGGAAAAAATTGATTGTGAAAGAAAAAAAGTTGCAGAAACACTTGGAATACGAGTTATAAGAGTAAAAGAATAGGCAAACATGAAGTGTGCTTAATCGGCAGGACAGAAGAACAGACTTATATCAAATATCTTTTTAAGATTTACCGGAATTGGAAGCCATAGAAAAAGAGCTTAAGACATGAATCAAAATTATGGAATTATACAAACTATTTACTTAGGCAATACAATTGTAGAGTGGGTAATAGGAATTGGTGTTGCCCTGCTAACATATATTATAATTTTCTTTATAAAAAGAATTTTAGTAAGTCGACTCAGTCTTTATGCAACAAGAACAACAACTGACATAGATGATTTTGTCGTAGAGATTATAAAAAAAACAAAACCATTTTTCTTGATTGTTCTATCGGTATTCATCGCTTCGTTCACACTTACACTCTCATCAACAGTATTGAAAGTAATTCAAAAAGTAGTTGTTCTTGGTTTCCTTATACAAATAATTGTATGGGGAGCAACATTTATTAAATATATAATTCAGCGAATGGATAACCGAAGAAACGATGAAAATCAATTTAGTAAGGCTTCATTAATTATACTTGGATATTTAGGTAAGCTCTTACTCTGGTCTATTGTCGTTCTTGTAGCTCTGGATAATCTTGGTATAAACATTACAGCACTTATTGCCGGATTAGGTGTAGGAGGAATAGCGGTAGCACTTGCAGTACAAAGCTTATTGGCAGATGTGCTGGCATCTCTTTCAATTGTATTTGATAAACCATTTGTAATTGGAGATTTTATAGTTGTCGAAGATTTTTTGGGGACTGTTGAATACATAGGATTAAAAACAACTCGGATTCATAGCCTTTCGGGGGAACAAATCATTATTTCAAATAACGATCTTCTGCGATGCCGTATCAGAAATTACAAAAGAATGACTGAACGTCGAGTTGTATTTCACGTTGGAGTAACGTACGAAACGCCACATGACAAGCTTTCGCGTATTAATACAATTATTCGTGAGATAATTGAGACAAAGGAAGATGTTCGTTTTGATAGAGTACACTTCAAAGAGTATGGTGATTGGTCGTTAATTTTTGAAGTTGTTTACTTCGTTTTAAAACCAGATTACAATCTCTATATGGATATTCAACAGGCGATTAATCTTGATCTCTTCCAAAAATGTGAGAAGGAGGGGATAGAATTTGCTTACCCTACTAACAAGGTAAAGATTATTAATTAATGATATTTATTACAATAAATATTTTGGAGTGAATTATGAAAAAGAAAATATTAAGAGTTGCAGCATTACTACTTACGGTAATTGCAACCAACTTATTTGCTCAAGTAGATTATTCCAAACCAAAAGAGGTAGCCCAGGCATTTTTGGATTTGTGCTTAGCTGGTAAACTATTTGAAGCATGCAAATTATATGGAACTGAAGGATGCAGCGATCAAATGGAAATCTTAGTTAAAAAGTTAGTAACTAATGATGTATCCCTTGTAAACGATAAGTGCCAATACATAGTTGATAGTTGTATGATTGATCAGAAAAAAAATACAGCCAAATGCTACTACATGAAATCATGTAAAGATGCTAAGATGAGTAAAAAAGGATTTTTGACGGTAAAGAAAATAGAGGACGAGTGGCGTGTGGAATATCTTTGGAAGAGAGACAAGTACATATAACCAGTTTACATATACGAATGTATAGCTGTAAACATATTGAATGTATTAGTGAGAAAAGTAAGGCTACTGATTATAAAACATGTTCCATAATATCATACAAAAAAAAGCGAGTTGAAACTTGAAGATTACTATTAAACTAATTTTTGCCCTAGTATTTGTAACAACTCTCGTGATTCTAATTTTCACATACCTTCAAATGGAAAGTGAGAGAGATAGATTTAGAAACGAGTTGGACATTCGTGCTTCGATACTAGCAGAAAGTCTCCAAGAATCGACTCAAGAATTATTGCAACTAAAATCTCCAGTTAAACTTCAGCGGTTCGTTAATCGATTTGGAATCAAGGACAAACTTTCGGGTATTGCTGTTTATGATAGCGTTGGGAAACAAATTGAATCTGTTAACACTAATATTGCGGCAATTCCAGATTCCATCACCCACATCTTAGAAACTATAAATCAAAGTGAAGGCCGATTTGATATTATAAAACATGATGGGAAAACCGTGCATATTTATTCTACACCGTTAATTCTAAATAAGAAAGCTATGGGCGCACTTCTTATTACGCACGACGCTAGTTATATCGATTTGCGAATTCAAAATATTTGGAGAAATAACTTTTTGCGTCTTCTTGCTCAAACACTAGTGATTATTCTAACTACAGTAATCGTCTTCCGTTTTACAATTTCCGGCCCAATAACTCAAGTAGTTAAGTGGATGAAAAATATTCGAACTGGTAAAACTAATTTACAAATGAGTTTACCGCGCGGTGATATTCTTAAACCACTGGCAGACGAAGCAGCACTTCTAGCAAAAAGTCTTTCGATCGCCAGATCAAAAGCTGAAGAGGAAGCTCGTCTTCGATTACAAACAGAGTCTATTTGGACCTCGGAAAAATTGAAAGAATATATCCGTCAGGAAATAAACGATAAAAATTTAATAGTCGTTTCTAACCGTGAACCATATATGCATATAAAACATGGGAGTAATATTGAGTGCATAGTTCCAGCCGGCGGTTTAGTTACTGCATTAGATCCAGTACTTAAAGCGTGCGGCGGGGTTTGGATTGCACAAGGAGGTGGTGATGCGGATAAGGAAACTGTTGATGCTAATGGTAAACTGCTTGTTCCACCTGAAGAACCAGCTTATTGGCTGAAAAGGGTTTTTATATCGAAGAAAGAAGAAGAAGGATTCTACTTTGGATTTTCTAACGAAGGAATTTGGCCGTTGTGCCATATCACTCACACACGACCAGAGTTTCGCTTAGAGGATTGGATAGATTATCAATCTGTAAATCAAAAATTTGCCGATTCAGTCCTTGATGAAATTAAAGATCAAAAAGAACCATTGGTGCTTATTCAAGATTATCATTTTGCACTACTTCCGTTACTAATAAAGTCCAAGCGACCAGACGCACACGTTGCTTTGTTCTGGCATATACCTTGGCCTAATCCGGAAGTGTTTGGAATTTGCCCGTGGAAACAAGAAATTCTTCTCGGTCTACTTGGAGCCGATGTTATTGGATTTCACACTCAATTTCATTGCAACAATTTTCTCCAAACTATTGACCGTTTTTTGGAATCAAAAATAAATTGGGAACAGTTTACTGTTGAACGAAGGGGAGGAACAACGTTGGTAAAACCATTCCCAATAAGTATTGCTTTTAAAAATCATGACATAACAGAAATGGAATTGTTGCCGTCAAATGATTCTTATCGAGAAGCAGTTCACAAGAAAATCGGCTTCAAAGTAAAATACATAGGTGTTGGAGTAGATCGTATTGACTATACAAAAGGAATTGTTGAAAGATTTAGAGCCATTGAAAGGTTCTTTGAAAAATATCCCGAGTACATTGGACACTTTACATTTGTGGAATTAGGAGCGCCAAGCCGTACACACATTAAACGATACCATGATTTGATTTCAGAAATTGATGAATTGGTAGATAAAATAAAATGGCGTTTTCAAATAAACGATTGGCAGCCGATAGTATTTCTAAAAGCTCATCATAACCATGATCAGATAAATCTTTTTTATAAAGCAGCAGATTTGTGTATGGTAACCTCATTACACGATGGAATGAACTTAGTTGCAAAAGAGTTTATTGTTTCAAGAAACGATGAGGATGGTGTATTAATACTTAGTCAATTTGCCGGCGCAGCAATCGAATTACAGGACGCGCTTAAAGTAAATCCTTACGATATAGAAGAGATGACAGACTCAATTTATCTTTCACTTACAATGGAGGTTAAAGAAAAAAAAGAACGCATGCAAAATATGCGTAATCTTATTCGAGAAAGGAATATCTATCGCTGGGCTGCTAATTTAATTACATCATTATCACGTATTCGAATCCAGAATAAAGTTGAAGAAAATATTTAATGAAAAGTCTTGCACCGAAATATATTCTGGAAAATTCTGGTAAAACATGGATTGATGTTTCTTTTCGATTAAAAATCTCAAAACGAATTATCTTATTTCTCGACTATGACGGAACGTTGGTCCCTATAATGGAGAAACCCTCGCTTGCAATTCTTTCCAAGAGTATGCAAAAATTGCTGGTCGATTTGAACAGAACAAAAAACATATCAGTCTTTATTGTTTCAGGAAGAGCTTACTCAAGCATAAAAAAAGTACTCAACGTAAAAAATATTACTATTGCTTCAAATCATGGATTTCAAATCACAGGGAAAAATACAGACTGGTTCCATCCAGACATTATGCGGTTTCTTCCTTCATTAAAGAAAACAAGTCTAATGCTGGAAGAGGCGTTGAGCTCAATCCCTTCAGCAAAAGTTGAAAATAAACAATTCACTATAACCGTTCATTACCGCAATGTTGAAAAGAGATTAATTCCATTTGTAAAAAAAACCGTAAAAGAAGTAATTGTTGATTACAAAGATTTACATATAACCTTAGGGAAAATGGTAATAGAAGTAAGACCAAATATAAAATGGAATAAAGGCGATGCTGTTCTAAAGATACTGAAAAGTATGCGAGCAGGAAACGTTACAACAGCGATTATATATATAGGAGATGATAAAACGGATGAGGACGCATTTAAAGCTCTTAAGCAAAAAGCAATTACAATTGTTGTAGGGAGAAAGCAAAATTCAAAAGCCAAATTTTATCTTCGTAACACAGATGAAGTAGAAAGAATATTAGAATCAATTTGCTCTCTTAAAAACGAAAGGAGTAGGAGATGATTTCTTTAAATAAAGAACCGTTCAGATTTTATACCCGTCAGAATATTATTTATTTGTTGGGTAAAAATGCAAAAAACCTTAGAGATCTACTGAGCGGGATTAAAGCAGTTCCAACTATGTCAATATATTATCATACACATCATTATTTGGAGATGCATGAGTATTTGTCTCCTGAACCACCGAATGATTTTGCTTATTGGATTACAAATATTCTTTTGGAAAAGTCTTTAGGTGAAGAAGCGGCAAGTATAGATCTAAGACAGTTTGCAACAATTGAAGAAATACGATTACGGTTAATTGAAGTGATTGAATCGTATCTTGAAGCAAATGATGAAATGATTCTGCGCGATGCCCCCCAGGGGCAAGAATTTCATTTTATGAGTGCACGCACTTTTGTTTTTCCAACAAAATATACTGCTGTAGATTTGAAACAATTTCAAAAACACCTCAAAAATGTTTCTCTCCAGTCTATTTACTATCATGTCTTTGAAGCACGATTAGGAAAAAAAATTCCAGATTTTGCTACTTGGCTCTCATCACCTTTGAATGAGACTGAACTAGCAAGAGAATTCAGGCGACTCGATCCGTATACACAAACACTTGAAAATCTGAGACAGACGCTCATTAAATTAGTTGAAAATAGAGTAAAGGAGATAGAATATGGTAACCCTTAATGAATATGAAAAATACGTTGGTGCTGATGTCATATACGAACTTGAATTGTACGCAGAAAAGCTTAAGAATGTTTCTATTCAAAATATAAATTCAACTGCTGTAGGGGGCGGCGTTGCAGAAATTCTTAATAGAATGATTCCCCTTCTCCGCCAACTTGATGTAAATGCAGGTTGGGATGTTATTAAAGGAGGTGAAAAATTTTTTGAAGTAACAAAGAAAATGCATAATGCTCTCCATGGTAAAAAAGAGCAATTTACTCAAGATGAAATTGATCTTTATCTTGAAACTAATGAAATGAATGATGATGTTTTAGATAATGGTTCTGATATTTATTTTATACACGATCCTCAACCATGTGCATTAATTCGAAATAAAAAGAAGAAAGATCGATGGATATGGCGCTGTCATATAGATTTTTCCAATCCTGATTTATTTACTTGGGATTTTTTAAAACAATTTATTGAACAGTATGATGTTAGTGTTTTTTCAGCGCCTTCTTTTGCACGTGAATTAAAAATTCCGCAAGTATTAATATCCCCCTCTATTGATCCGTTAAGTGATAAAAACAAAGATCTGTCACAGGAAACTATAGATTCTGTTTTGGAAAAATATAATATAGATAAGAATCGTCTGATAGTGACGCAGATATCTCGTTTTGATTATTTGAAGGATCCAGTAGGAGTAGTAAAAGTTTTTAAGCAAGTGAGAAAATATATTGACTGTCAGCTTGTTTTAGCTGGTGGAGGCGCTACCGACGATCCTGAGGGAGCCAAAGTGCTGGAAGAAGTTCAAAATATTACCGAAAACGATCCGGATATATTTCTTTTATTGCTGCCTCCTGCAAGTGATATAGAAATTAATGCCCTTCAGCGTGCTTCAACTGTTGTATTACAAAAATCTTTACGCGAAGGTTTTGGATTAACTGTCGCAGAAGCTCTCTGGAAATCAAAACCGGTTATTGCTGGTGCGGTTGGTGGAATTCCACTCCAAATCTCTCATAAGTACTCCGGACTTTTAACACATACAATAGATGGGACTGCATTTGCACTCAAACAATTGCTTCAGAACCCTGATTATGCAAAAAAACTTGGAGAGAATGGTCATGAACATATAAGAAAAAACTATTTGATTACAAGGCATTTGAGAGATTACCTTTTACTGTTCATATCGTTACTTAATGAAAAACATGATGTGGTTTATCTTTAACTGACGTGCCCCCCAAAAAGGAATCCAAATAGTAAATTTGGAATAAAGGAGGAAAGTCATGAGCAAAAAGAGATTTACAGCAGAACAAATTATTGGCAAACCCCTATGCCGACTTACTTCAAAGATCAGTATAGTACAATATCTTCTGTAATATCAACGCAAAATCGTCATAGTTTCGCCATAGCTATAGTATTTCAAATGGCAAAAAAATATGAATATCCGGGAAAATAGTTTTTGCTTGGCAAGAAAAAACCCCGATTTCTTTCGATTTCGGGGTTAAGTGAGCTGGCGATGGGACTCGAACCCGTCCCGATAAATCGGGACTGATT
>JBAYTN010000078.1:0-17755 GCA_041675645.1 Melioribacteraceae bacterium | reverse complement strand
GAGCCGATGAAGAATTGAAGCGAAGAAGGTCCATGTACTTCTCTTGATTAACAAAATCCATGTACCCGAGTTTGAAAATCTTTCCATGCTCTTTCCAGAATTCAGCGTAAGCAGCCGCATCATTCTTAGCTTTATCTTGAAGATAAGTTAGAATGTTGGAAGTAACACTCGATGCGATTTTTGAGAACACAACATTTTCTTGAAGTGTTTCGCGGGAAATGTTGAGTGGCAAATCTTCCGAATCAACAACACCTTTTACAAAACTTAAATATTCCGGAAGCAAATCTTTATTCTTATGCTGAATTAATACACGGCGCACATATAAATCCAAACCGTAATTCTCTCTATCGTAATAGAAAGCTTCGCCCGATTTCTTTGGAATAAAAAGAAGCGCGTTAAACTGTATCGGCGCATCAACAGCTTTATGGATTACATCCATAGGGTCTTCGGAATCGTAGCTCAAGAATTTGTAAAATTCATCATACTGTTCTTTTTTAACAGAACTTTTAGGCTCGCGCCAGATTGCGTTAACAGTATTAACTTTTTCTTTATCAAGAATAATGGGGAATGTGATAAAGTTTGAATGTTTCTTAATAGTGCTTTCAAGTTTCCATTTCTGAACAAACTCTTCAGCATCATCCTTGAGGAAAATTTCAACAGTAGTTCCGCGTGTTTTCTTTTCATCCAAGTCAATAATTTCATAATCGCCTAAACCGTCACTCTTCCATTCAATAGCCGGCTCATCAACTTTGAATGATTTTGTTTTAATGATTACTTCTTTAGCAACCATGAAAACAGAATAGAAGCCAACACCAAATCTGCCGATGATATTGCTTGGATCGCTTTTAGATTCAGCCAGCAGTTTAGCAAATTCTTCAGTGCCCGATTTTGCAATTGTACCGATATTGGCAATTACTTCGTCGCGGCTCATTCCAATTCCGTTATCGGAAATTGTGAGCACTTTCTTCTTCTCATCAAATGTGATGGTAATTTCGAGCGGCAAATCTTTATCAGCGATCTCACTACCTCGTGTGGATTCGAAGCGCAGCTTATCGAGTGCATCCGATGCGTTTGATATAAGCTCGCGCAAAAAGATTTCCCGGCTTGTGTAAAGTGAATGTACTAGAATATCCAGCAGTTTTTTCACTTCCGCTTTGAATTCATACTTTTTTGTTTCGCTCATTAATCCTCCAGATTATTTTTAATATAACATTTGATGCAAATTTGTTTTTCGGGATGCAAAAATATTTATTCCAAATATTTTCTTCAAATCATTTTACAATTTCGTAAAGCTCCATAATCTTCTTGTTAACATTAACCGGATTAAGCTTCATAACTTTTCTATCGTAGGTCATTAATCCGTTAACTTCAACTTCCACATCCGTAGTTTGAGTATAGATTGCGGCGGACAACCCATTTTTAATTAACACCGGAATCTTTTCAATTAACGCTAAGAACTGTTTCTCAAGTTCCTCAAGCGAGGTATAATTTCTATAGCCCCAATTATTTTTGTTTTGCCAAGTATGATTCTCAATCGGCAATCCCAATCCGCCAAACTCGCCAAGAACAAGTGCGCGGTTATCTTTTTTATCTTCCGGCATAGATGGACCCGGATAATCATGTTTGTCTTGCATATGTCCGGCGGCGACCCAATCACTCCAACCGCTAGGTCCGTCGCATAATCTTGTAGCATCGTAATGAGAAACCCAATTCAAAACTTTGATTGTGTTAAACTGTCCCCATCCTTCGTTAAAAGGAACCCAAGCAATTATTGATGGAGAATTAAAATGTTCATCAATCATTTCTTTAAGCTCACTGTCATAAACACTTTCCGATTGCGCAACACGTTTCATTTCGGAATTGTCTGTTGAGCCAACAAATCCATCTCCGCTTGGCATATCTTGCCATAAGAGCATTCCAAGTTTATCGCAGTGAAAGTAAAAACGAGCCGGTTCAACTTTAACATGTTTGCGTATTGTGTTGAGCCCAAGTTCTTTTAGCTTGATTACATCGTAAGCAAGTGCGCTGTCGGTTGGAGGAGTGTAAAGCCCATCCGGCCACCAGCCTTGGTCGAGCGTGCCGAACTGAAAAACAAATTTATTATTCAACATCATTCTCGGAATTCCGTTAGTGTCTTTCTCAATTGAAATTTTTCTCATTCCAAAGTAAGAAGTAACTTCATCCAGCACTTTTCCGTTAAGGCTGAGTTTAATCTTGAGATCGTAAAGAAACGGATTAACCGCATCCCACAATTTTGCATTTGGAATGTTGAGAATAATTAATTCATTTGCTTTATTCGATGTACGCGCTACTTCTTTTCCATTATCTAAAACAGTTATTCCAACAGTTTCATTTCCACTAGCGTTAGCTACATTCGTTTCAATTCTAATTTCACTTTTATCGATATCTGGATAAGTTTTAATATTCTGCACAAAAGTTTTCTCTACCGGCTCAAGCCAAACTGTCTGCCAGATTCCGGTAACAGATGTATACCAAATTCCTCCCGGTTTTCTTACTTGCTTACCGTGCGGCTGAAATCCTTCATCTATCGGATCCCAAACTCTTACCACCAATTCATTCTTATCTTGATTTAAGAATTGAGTTACATCAAAACTAAATTCATCATATCCGCCGGAGTGTGTGCCGATAGATTTTCCATTGACAAAAATTTCGGTTTCCCAATCAACCGCGCCAAAGTTTAAGCGTACATTCTTACCTTTCCACTCTTTTGGTACTGAGAAAGATGTCTTATACCAAAGCCAGTTTTCTTTGCCAACACTTCTTGCAACTCCGCTTAGTGATGATTCAATAGCGAAAGGGACTAAAATTTTTCCTTCATATTTTTTTGGCGCGTTTAATAGTTTTGTTTGGATTGCGTATTCCCAAAGTCCATTCAAATTCTTCCAATCGTTTCTAACAAATTGCGGGCGTGGATATTCTTGATGTGCTGTTGCCGGACTAACTTTGCTTGTCCAAGGGGTTTCTAGTTTTAAGTCGGCTGGTTTCCATTCTTGAGCAAAAACTGAAGCGGTAAAAAGAGTTAATAAATAAAAAAGTTTGAATCGCATTTTCATAACAATCTCGGTTTGTTTTGCAATTCAAACTTAGTGAGAAAAATTTATTTCTATCTAACTTGAATACTAATTATTTCTTTTCTTCGTTGGATTCATCGCCTTTTAAGCCCTTCTTAAAAGAACGAACACCTTCGCCAATTCCTTTTGCGAGTTCCGGAATTTTCTTGCCGCCGAATAACAGTATTACAATAAATAGAATAATCAGTATTTCAGTTATGCCAAAGCTTCCCATTGCTAATCCTTCCTAATTTCTTTTGTAAAGATACATGTCTTATAACTTTCTTACACAGTATTAGTTTCTGAAATAAGAATTATTTTCCGCTAAATTCGGTATTGCAAAAGGAGAAAACTTAAGAATCTGCGGAATCAGCTTAGCGGCTTCTTCAAATTTACCTTGCGAGAAATAAATGTTTTTAAGATAGATTCTCGCTATCGCATTTGTGGAATCCGCAGCCGCGGCATCGCGTAAATATTTCTCAGCAATGATGTAACTCTTGGCATGATAAAAAGTCATTCCTTTCAAAGTATTAACATCAGTTTTGCGCGCAACGCATTTTTGAAACATTGCGTCCAGTTCTTGATTAATTCTTTTAATCAAACTTTTATCACCGGATTTGATCATGCCTAAGAATAAATTGTTGGCTGTTATGTAATGCTTAATAAATCTGCTTCCGCAATCATTAGAATCGCTTCGAACATTTTCTAAACGGGTGAAAACCGGCAGCAATTGATTTAGTTCTTTCGAATAGAAAAGCTGCATGTAGTAATTATTATAAAAATCTTGCTGAACATAAAGCGCACACTCGGCAAACGCACTTGGTTTAGCGCCCGCCGGAAAAATTATATAATCCGGTTTTTCACTTAGGACGTAACCGGCATTGTAATGCCTCTCCTTCCAAAATACGGGAAGTTCTTCATCAATTCCTTCAACCTCTTGAGGGTTATGAGCAACATATTCATTTGTTAAACCAACAATATCAATAACGCGTGCGCCCGAATAATAAGAGAACGCCCCGATAGTTGACATTGCAACACTTCTAGTCTTGATCTTGCTCTTACTCTTAATCTTAATCTCAATCTTGTTCTTATCTTCTTTCAGCAATTCAGCATAAATCTTCATCTTGCTTACAAGACCAATTTCGTAAGCACGCTTATCCATCATTTCCGGTTTGTTGCGGGAAAAATTTAACGCAGAATAAACTAGCAGAATTAATACAAACAAATACTTTGCAGCAATATTCATTTTCCCTCTTATAAATTCATCAAACAATTCAACCGAAGAATTTATAAATAGAACAAACAGCAACGGCATTATTGTTAGGAAAAAACGGTTCACCGGCAGAACATCTCCCCCTATAAATATTATCATAAGAGTATAAACAAGAGCAAACCCGATAAGAACATTTTCCTTAAAGTTAGTTTTGTAGCGGAGAAGCTGAATTAAAACCGGAACGTAAAAAATTCCCAGCAGCAAATATCCTTCCAAAAAGTCTATATAATATCTCCATCCCCGTTCAAGAAATTGTATTGTGAACTCTGTCTTAGCGTAAAAAGTATTAGGGAAAGGATAGCCATAATAAACTAGTCTGAAGATTGTGTAAGAAAGTATCGGGATCAGATAAATGATTAAAGTTTTCTTAATTGATGAATCGAAACTGGTTTTTATTTTTTTAGCAGTCCTAAAATCGTCGGCGGATAAAAACTTTTGGGTCAGCTTAAAACCAATCAGCATAGCAAAGAAAAACATACCTTCCGGGCGGAGAAACGAATTGAGAATTACTGTGATTACAAAAGCCAGACGTTTTTTATCATTTTCCCAATCGAGAAAGAAATACACACTTAGCAATGTAAGAGAAACAAAAAGAGATGTTTCCATTCCGCTTACACTCCAGTAAATAAATGGAGTTGTAAAGAGAACCATTGCCGGCGCAGTTAGAGCTAACAATGTTGAAATTATTGAATCGGGAAAACTCTTTGCAAATATTTTCTTCGCAAGCAGATAAGTAGAAATCAATAACAGTCCACCAAACAAAGTAGATAGAAATTGGGCGGCTGATGGAAGATCAAGATTAAGATTAAGAGCACGAGCAAGAAATGTAATAACTGACAAAATCATCACCCAAAGGAAGTTGGTGTAGCCTTCCACTCTCTCACCTTCGTTAAAGACCAAGCCGTTTCCATCGACAAAGTTTTGGACATAATGTAGCGACGTAAAGGCATCGTCTTGAATGAACTCAGCTTCGGAAGCAAGTTTGTAATAAACAGCAATAAGAATCATCAACCCAAGTAAAACTGCAAGCCGCGGTACAATATTTTTGTCGTTTAATAACTTCATAAGAAAATTTTTGTTGTTCAAATATAGTCAACTCCAATAAAGATTAATTCCCTTGATAATGCAAAGTTGAATAAGTAAGTTGCAAAAGAAGAGGGATTAGCAAATTAACTTTATCACTTAAACAGAGAAAATATTTTGAATATTGAGGGTAAATTGAGCTCATTTACTAATCAGCTTAATACAAATACAATTCATTAAGGTTGTTAAAATGATCAAACTATTATTGCAGTACTTTCCAAGCAACTTAAAAAAGTTGTTATTTCCTTCTTCGATAGTTTTATCAATTATTTCGACTATAGCATATTTGTATTTAGCGAACCAAGAAATTATTATTTCACAAAGTGCTTTAATCAATTTATTGATTGCATTTTTTATTTACTTATTTCTGGTTTCTGGTGTTGGTGTATTCATTTCCTATAATAGAATACTTTTTCACCTATATAATAAAAGTAACTCCTCCCCCTCAATAACTATTACAAATGAAACTGTAAGTGCAGTTAATAAAGCAAAGGAACTCAAATACATTCCATGGCAATTCGAACTAGAAGTATTGTCCAAAAACATTGTTGAATATACAGTCTTTATAAGAAGGAGTTGGTATCCAGATGAACCTAGACCAGGTTTAGAATCTTTTCTTGAAGCAATCAGTTTTTCTAATCCACGATGTGGGAAATGCCATAGTGATTTCTACAAAGGATATAGAAACTATGGCTATGTTGAATGTACAAGTCAAGAATGTGAGAATAATAAAAGAATTGATGAAAGTGAATTAGATACATTTAGCCAACAAACCATAGTCCAATACAAAGGGAACATCCGAAATAACTTTGATAATTACTGGAAAAGATATAAGAAAATTTATGATGAATTTACAGATAAAGAATATCGAGAATTCTTAAAACCTTCTCGCTAAATCAATTTCAAGCTATTTCAATCCACGAATTGAAACTTTGCAAAAGTAATTAAAAGGTTAAAGCTCTCTCCCGTAACTTTTCACTATTAAAAAGAGTCAAAATAGATGTCCGTTCAAAATAAATTTGAAAAAGAACCTTTAATGACAAATTCTACAAGAACCGTTTCAAGTAAACTTCCAAATCATCTTCCAGTTAAAATTTATTAAGGAGTTTTAAATGAAAGAACTATCCCGATTATTATTCACATTCAAAAAGAACTACACAGCATTTTTGACGTATTTCTTTTTGCTAATATTTACAACTACTGCATATTCACAAGGCACGCGTCTTCTCCGCCAACCGACAATCAGTTCGGATAAAATCGCATTCACATACGGAGGAGATTTGTGGATTTGCAATTTAGACGGGAAGGATGTTAAAAGATTAACAAGTACACCCGCTGTTGAAAGCGATCCTCATTTTTCACCCGATGGAAAATTGCTCGCCTTTACTTCCAACAGAGCGGGCATCAATAACGTTTACATTATGCCCGTAGATGGAGGCGATGCAACAAGACTAACATGGTATCCGGCGTCTTCAAACGCGCTTGGCTGGAGCCCGGATGGAAAAACAATTATCTATTCCTCCAACCGGGAAACAGCACCCACAGCTTACGATCGATTGTGGACTGTATCTAAAGATGGAGGCTACTCAACTTTAGTTTCGAAACAATGGGGAACTGACGCGGCATTCTCCCCCGACGGTAAAAAACTTGTAGTAGATAGAATCTCACGCTGGGATAAAGAGTGGCGCAATTACAGAGGCGGACAGAATTCATCTCTTTATTTTCTTAATCTAAGCGATTTAAGTGAAACTCTTATTCCAAATGAACGCACGGTTGATATTCAACCCGTCTGGCTTGGCGATATGATTTATTTTCTTTCCGATAGAGACTGGATTGTAAATGTCTGGTCTTACTCTCCAAAAAATGGCGAGCTTAAACAGATTACAGATTTTTCCGGCTCCGATATAAAATGGCTTAACGCCGGCGCGGGCAAATTAGTTTTTGAACGTGACGGTTATATAAATCTTTTGGATCCAAAAACCGGAAAAGAAAAACAACTTGAGATAACTATTGCCGGAGACTTTCCGTGGGCAGAAACTAAATGGGAAGATGTAAGCAGTTCTGTTTCTTCTATTTCAATTTCACCAACCGGAAAGCGCGCCTTGATGGAAAGCCGCGGAGAAATTTTTACAGTCCCAGCAAAGTATGGCACAGCAAGAAATTTAACAAAGAGTTCCGATGCAGCAGACCGAGCGCCTATCTGGTCACCTAAAGGAGAAAAGATTGCTTGGTTCACTGATAAAGGAAATGAAGGCTACAAATTATTTATTTCTGATCAAGATGGAATAGGTGAAACAAAAACATTATCAATAGGAGAATCAAAGTTCGCGTGGATTCCAGCATGGTCGCCCGATGGTAAATATATTGCCTTCTGCGATGACGAAGTAAGAATACAGGTAATAGAAATTGAAACCGGAAAAATTACTACTGCCGATATTGGCGGTAATAACATTGAAAGAGGAAATAACGGAATAAAATGGTCGCCCGATTCCAAATGGCTTGCTTATTCAAAAACGGGAACGAATAATTTTAGACAAATTTTCGTTTGGTCGTTAGATAGCAAAACGGCAAAACCGTTAACAGATTCGTTTGCGGATTCATTTTCACCATCTTGGGATAGAAACGGAAAGCAGTTTTACTTTCTCGCAAGTACAGATGTAGCCCTCGGCTCTGGATGGGCAAATACTTCATCAATGACTGCTGATCCAACTTACGCTGCTTATTTGATAAACTTAAGAGCTGATGATAAATCCCCTTTCAGTCTACGCAGCGATGAAGAAAAAGAAGTAAAGGAGAAATCCGATAAAGAAAGTGATAAGAAAGCAGATGGGAAAAAGAACGAAGAAAAGAAGGAAGAAGTAAAGAAAGAAGATGATAAAAACAGCAAGACCGATAAAAACGATAAGACTGATAAAGCAGTTAAAAAAGATACTGTTCTAGTAAAAATTGATTTCGACGGAATTGAAAGAAGAATAATTCCCCTCCCTATTCCGGTAAGAGAATACCGTTTTACATTAAGCGGGCCGGAAGGCTCTGTATTTATTGCAGAAGCAGTTCCTAACTCACCGGGATTTCTTTTACGCAAGTTTAATTTGGAAAAACGTGAAGCAGAAGATTTCATAAAATCAGCAAGACAGGTTTCAGTTTCTGCTGATGGGAAAATGATTCTGTTTCAAGAAGGAACTAATTGGAAGGTTGCCGCCACAACCGCTCCGGTAGGAGCCGGCGGCGATGTATTAAAAATGAATTTGAAAATGAATTTAGACCGAATGAGTGAATGGAAACAGATTTTTGAAGAAGCTTGGCGCTACGAAAAAAATCATTTCTATGACTCGAACATGCACGGACGCGATTGGAATGAAGTTTATAAACGCTATTCCCCGCTTATTAAATATGTTCGTCACCGTACAGATTTAAATTACATTATTGATCAGGTAAACGGAGAATTATCAGTTGGACATAGTTTTGTAGGCGGAGGTGATTATCCAAAAGTTGATGATAGCAAAGCCGGTTTGCCGGGAGCTGATCTGATACCGGAAAACGGACGCTGGAAGATATCTAGAATTTTTACTTCTGAAAGCTGGAATCCCGAATTAACTGCCCCGCTTGATAAACCGGGCTTAAAAGTAAAAGAAGGAAATTACATTGTTGGAATAGATGGAAAAGAAATCACAGATAAAGATGATCTTTACAAATATTTTGATGGAACTGCCGGCACACAAACAGTATTGCATATCAACGATAAACCGGAATTTGAAAAATCTTGGGAAGTAATTATCGAACCGATTGCTTCCGATAGAGGATTGCGCCAGAGAACTTGGGTTGAAGATAACAGAAAGCTGGTTGATAAATTATCCGATGGAAAACTTGCATACGTTTGGGTTCCTAATACATCTTCACCCGGATTTGTTTCTTTTAACAGATACTTCTTTGCTCAGCAAGATAAAGAAGGAGCTGTTATTGATGAAAGATTTAACGGCGGCGGTCTGCTTGACGATTACATGGTAGATTTGATGACAAGAACATTACGCGCGGCAGTTACAAATGAAGCACCGAACGGAAAACATTTCAAATTGCCGGCGGGTATTCTTGGTCCAAAAGTGTTGTTGATTAATGAACTCTCCGGCTCCGGCGGCGACTTTTTCCCATGGGTATTCAGACATCAAAACGCGGGTCCGCTTATCGGTATGCGCACATGGGGCGGACTTGTAAAATCATCTACCCACTACAGATTTATTGATGGTAGTTTTGCAACCGCACCGGATAACGCTGTGTTCGATCCCGTTAAGAAAAAATGGATTGCCGAAAATGAAGGTGTAGCGCCGGATATGGAAGTTAGACTCGACGCGAAATCTTTATCCGAAGGAAGAGATGTACAATTGGAAAAAGCAGTTAAAGAAACATTAAGAATGCTTAAAGAAAAAGGAAGTATAAAAGTAGAACGCCCGGATTATCCAACGCCGGCAGTTAAAAAGTAATTTGAGAAGCCCTCGGCAAAAAACCGGGGGCTTTTTTTTATCGATTGCACAATCAATTAGTTTGATTAATTAAAGCGGCAGCAACAATAATATTGCAACAAATATCGGGGAGTAAGAAGAAGTGAAAAATTGAGGACGAAATACCCAGTACCCAATTCTTACACTTGATTCTCCAAACTTCAAATATTAATTTGCCAAAAGTAAAAGGCGTTCCACTCTGTAATTAAAAACACCGGGGAACCGAAGATTTAGTGTAGAACGTAGAGTGTAGATTTAAGAAATACTGTTTTTCATAAAACATTTTCGGTAGATATAAGTAGTAAGTCCAAATAGATAATATTTTAGCAGTAAGCAAAAGAAGAATTGGCCAAGAATGTTTATATGCAGAACCTATTTTAGATTCTCGCGAATAGGAAGCCAATTCTAAATAAATGGAACGTGAATGTGCAGCACTGTGCATATATATGTACCTTAACTAACAAATCGGTGCAGTATAAGTATAAGTTAGAACACACGCACTACATATTGGATAGTTATTCTAGTTAAGCATATTGATAATTCTAATCTTGGGAGAAAACAGATGTCCTGGCAAACAAATATGGTAATATTGAAATCAATGATTCCAAAACTCGTGTTAGTGTTTTTTTCGATATTACTTGTAAGCTGGAAAACATTAGATGGTAATTGGATTAGCGAAAAACGTAGTGGCTATAATTTAATATATACATCTGTCGACTTGAATAATAAAGACGAATACATCAAACTTGTCGAGAACGGAATAATTTCTGTTGAAACTTTTTTTGGTGCCAGATACAAAGAACAATTTAATATATTTATTCACCCTAATCGTCATTCTTTAGATAGTACATGGCAAAAAGCTTGGAATGCGAAAGATTTTAAATCAGAATGCTGGATGGTAGCAAGTGGTGTTGCCTCTAGATTAGACATGATTTCTCCTAAAGGATGGAACAAAGAAGCTTGTGAGCATCATTATGACGATACTATCAGCACACAGCGATTGATCACTCATGAATTGGTCCATGTGTATCATGGGCAGTTAAATCCTAGTCCTGACTTTAGTAATGTTGAAGGAATTGATTGGTTCGTTGAGGGCTTAGCGAACTATACTTCGGGGCAATGTGATTCTTTAAGAATATCAACAATAAAGGATGCTATTTCTAATAATAAGATTCCAAGCGGATTGGAAAGTTTTTGGACTGGCAATTTAAGATATGCTCTTTCCGGGTCGGTTGTCATGTATATTGATATTAAATTTGGACGAATCAGACTAAAGCAGCTTTTATCTTTGACTAAAAAATCTGATATTCTTTCATCTCTTAACACATCAGAAGCAAAACTGTTGACTGAATGGAAGAAATATATTAAGAGCTTATAATATCTACTATAATTTATGATGGTTCGATTTCGATATATATCAGAATAGAAGTTTAATTGTTTATACCGAGTATACTTCATTCACCACTTTAGGATTAGACAATCTGTGTTCTAACACGCCGCTCAACGCGGACAGCCCAGCAAAGTGCGCGGGGTAAACTGTTTTTTCCCGCGAAGCGGGATCCCGAAATGCGGGACATTGCGGCATTTTAGTAATTATAAAGTTGTATTTACAAAACATAGTTGCTCTTTAAGGTAGGTTTTTTTAAGAAACATTTTTATCCCGCAAAGAGCGCGGGACAAGTAAATAAAAGTTAGTTGTTGTTAATTGGTATTGTTGTTCTGGGCGGTGCGTTAGGCGCAACGTCGTTATATGCTTAGAGAATAATCTTGATGTTGTCGTAATATGGGCTTATATTTAGTTCAGAATAAAGACAAGATAAGGATGCAAAAATGAAAAACATCTTAGTAGCAAACGATATAATCCCAGTTGGTCAATTCAAATCCGGATTGGCTAAATACCTCAAAGAAATCCAGAATAAGCGTAATTCTTTGATTATCACTCAAAATGGTAAACCTGCTGGAGTATTAATCTCTCCATCAGAATTTGATGATTTGAGACAAACTAAACTCTTCATTGATTCAATTTCACGTGGTTTATCAGATTCCGAAAAAGGAGAAGTGTTATCCACCTCTCAACTTCGAAATGCATTACAGAAAACAAGAGTTGGAAAAGAAAGATGAAATTATTCTGGACAAAAGAAGCACTACTTAGACTGCAAGAAATTGAAGAATATATTTCGAGAGATAATCCCATTGTCGCAATGGAGTTTATTGACAAGTTAATTTCGGTTGCAGAGACAATAATTGATTATCCAGAGAAGGGTAGAATTGTGCCTGAATTATCGCTGGAGAATATCCGAGAGTTGTTATATAAAAATTATCGAATCGTTTACTTAGTGAAGAAAAACTCGGTAGATATTCTTACGGTATTTGAAGGACATCAATTATTAAAGAAAGAAGAAATATTTAAAAGTAAAAATTAAAAAACGCATATAACCAACCAATCAAGCGGTCGCCGTATTCGCATTTGGCATATGTGTAATTACTGGTTTTGTTCTTCCGTGTAGTGTTGCATTGTAAAGTAGTTCTGTTAAATAAATATTCAAAAATTAAAAAGTAGTTGCAGTTATTCGGCATTCTGTTTTGGGCGGCCCCGCAATAAAGCTGCGGGGTAAACTCAGTTAGCCAACGTCGTTATATGGCTTGAAAGTGATTAAAGAAGGAGTGATTTATAATTTCTTGCACCGTGAAGCATTCTATGAATCAGAATGGTTCTTTTTTCTATTGTATAAAAAATTAGGTAGTTCTCTATTATCAAATATCGGTATCCAAGCAGTTTAAGATCTGAATCGCTGGGTGATTTACCTAATAAAGGATTAACAGCAAGTAATTCAATGTTCTTTTCAATTTTGTCAGCAAGATTTGCAGCGGCTTTTATATTATCAGCAGCAATAAAAGAAATTATTTCAGTGAAATCTTCTTCTGCGATACTTAAAAGTCGAACGCTAAAATTATTTTTGCTCATTTATCATTGTCCGGATTTTAGTCATCACTTGTTTAAGACTGTTTCCAGTATCACCGGTTAATTTTTGTTTTTGGGCAACAGATAGTTTAGAAAACAAATCAAGTTTGAGTTGCATCTTGGAATAATGATTCATTGACATTACAACTAGATCACCTTCACCATTCTTGGTGATATAGATTGGTTGGTTGGAATCGTTAGCAAGTTTTGAAATCTCATTTGATTTGTTTCTTAAATCTGATATGGGTTTTATTATTGGCATAGTTCTTACTCTTTTTTATCTATGTCAATATTATGACATAATTATGATAAAATCAAAGACTCAATATTACAAGCCAATCAAGGCGGCCGCCCCCGAAACAAGTTCAGGGCAGGCTGCTTATCGGCAACATCGTTATACACACAAGTATTTTTAATTTAGCAATATGTATTATGGATCCAAGAAAAAACACAGCGCGATTTTATGATACTGTTAGTCATCCAATAAATGACGAAGCATTTTACTTAGAAAAAATAAAATCGCTTAAAGAAAAAAATGTTTTAGAACTTGGTTGCGGAACCGGGCGTATTCTTGTGCCTTTAGCAAAGTTATGCGATAAAATTGTTGGCGTAGATTACTCGCAAGAAATGCTGAATGTATGTGGAGAAAAGTTAGCAAAAGAAGGAATCACAAACGCCCAAACCTTCGAGGGGAATATTACCACTCTTAATCTTGGCGAAACATTCGATCTTGTCATTGCCCCATATAGGGTTATACAATCATTAGAAACAGATGAAGAAGTTCATGGTTTTCTTGAAACGATATCTCTGCATATGAAGTCCAACGGCAGAGGAATTTTGAATGCTTTTAGACCAAAAATATCAGCTGAAGAGATGAGATCAAGCTGGTGTAAACCCGATGAAATCATTGACCAAGAAATTATGCTTAAAGACGGTAGTCGTTTAGTTTACTCTTTTAGACAACATAAAATCGATAAAGAAAAGCTGGTAATCTATCCGGATATTATTTATCGAAAATATCTTAAAGATATTTTGGTTGAAGAGGTGATTCATCCTATCAAAATGCGTTGTTATTATCCGGATGAGTTCAAACAACTTATAACAGATATGGGCTTTACTATTACAAGTTTATGGGGCGGTTATAATAATGAAGAATATGGAGTTGGACCAGAGCTTGTGATTGAGTTCATAAAAAAGTAGAGAGAATCAAAATGAAAACAAAAATGCTACTTGCAGCAATTACATTTCTTCTTTTATCCGTCACTTCAGTTACACTTGCTCAGGATTCTTATGCTAGGAAGATTGACAGAAATGATATAGAAAAGATTAAAAAGATTATGAATCAAGAAAAATGCTTTGATATAAAAAGCAAATTATATGTAATAAATGATTCTTACTGCTTTTGGATAAGAGAAGGTAACTGCAGCGACAACAGTTACACCTACAATTTATATGGCCCTAAAGCAAAGCTTCTATGTTATCAAAGAGAAACAATAGCCGGCACAGATAAAAAATGTGATAAGCAAACCGACCAGTTGTTTGTAACAATTATTGCGAATCTAGAAAAAGATAAACTAGGGCTTGGTGCAAACAGCAACGTAAGAATGGTTTATGAATTAAAATAATATATATAGCAGTTGCCTAATATCTTTTGTATAAATACAAAAAGTTACACAGTCAATTAATTGGGAGTTAATATGAAACAGAAATGTTTTATCGCACTAATTATTATTTCCGCTTCTTTTTATTCAACAGCATTTGCACAAGACGCGTTAAAGAAAGGTGTTTACAGTTTATCCGGTTCGGTTACATTATCAAGTTCTACAAATGAATCGAAATATGATGAGACAAAATCGTTAGATGTTTTTGTAACGCCGGCACTAACTTATTTTTTTATCGATAATTTTTCTGCCGGTGTAAGTTTTGCGTTTGGTTATTCTGAGTTAACATTTAAATATAAGCTTAGCGAAACAACATATATTCACCGCCCCATTTCGATTGGAGCGACGGCAAGATATTATTTTCCCGCTGAAAAATTTATTCCATTTGTAGAAGCCGGATACCGATATTCCAATTCACTTAGCGGTTATGAAGATATGAACACCGCTACAATAGCCGCCGGCATCAACTACTTTTTATCGAAAAGTGTGGCGCTGGAGCCTTACATCGAATATAGAAAAACGAGTTATTCCGTAGCAGATCAAAAAATAAATGGCATTTCAGCTGGACTAAGAATTGCCTATTTCATTGTTGATTAACCAGTAGTTTTTTTTTAGATGTGACGCATCTGTTGAGAAAATAAATTAGATTCGCTTTATATAGAAACCGTCACTCTAAGGATTATTATGGAATGGGACATTGCCGTTCACAGAGACGAGAAGTATATCGAAGTTGTAACGCGGGGAACAGCAAATAGAGAAAATTCCTTAAAGATGGCTAAGGTTGTTGCCGATTCAATGAAACGCAACAGAATAACAAAAGCATTAATCGATCACCGGGGTATTCAATCAGTATCCGGTGAAATTGTTGATATATACGAGCGTCCGAAAATATTGAAATTAATTGGCCTCATATTAAGGATACGAATTGCTGAGCTTATTAAACATGAGCATAAAGAGCATTTCGAATTTTTAGAGACTGTGTTTGTTAACAGAGGTTATTCTTTTTTTGTTTTTTATAAAAAGGATAAAGCTATTGAGTGGCTGCTGGAATAATCATTTTCTAAAATAATTGTACAGCCATTAAAAAGAAGCTTCACTTTTTGTTAGTATTCTTTAGTTGTATAAAATAAAAAACAATTCACTTGTCTCTCTTTTTAAAAACGGAGGACAAAATGGAAAGTGTTAAAGATTACTACAATACTGTCGGCTGGACCAAAGAGAAAGGTAAGTATGTAGATTCGATTTCGTTCTCTACTAATGTTGGGAGCGAATATAAGAAAGCATGCCACAACAGACTGCGCGAAATGATAGGCAGTCCCGAACTACTACTCGATGTAGCATGCGGCGCGCATCCATTTGATGCAAAAGCAAAAAAGCAATTGTGTATCGACTTCAGCATAACTGCAATTCTTGAAGCAAAAAAAAATAAGCCGGATGAGCTTTTTGTTTTAGGTGATATTACCTCACTTCCAATTAAAGACAATTCCGTAACCGATACTATCTCGATGCATACAATATATCATGTACATAAAGAGAAGCAGAAAACCGCAATCGAAGAGATAAGAAGGGTTACTAAAAATAAATGCTATGTTGTATATAATGCCGGCAGACACGCAAAACTTGTTAATTTATTAACTCTCCCCTTGCAATTGTGGAACTGGTCGGAAAAAAGAGCAAATCCAAACAGCAAAAGAAGAGTTTATTTTTACGCACACAGTTACAAATGGCTTGAACAGTTTGGAGAAATAAAAACTTACCGCTTTCTAAACGATAACGGAATAAAACTTTACAGAAAATTACTTTGGCTTGTAGAAAAAATTGAAATGCTGATGCCAAAACAATCCTACCATCCGCTATTAATTATTGATAAAATAAATGGAAAAAAAATCTAGCATAACCGTACACAGCAGTATTGCTAATAAATATGATAAGCAAGTAGAAGAATACAATAACTTTGTACACGATCTACTTTTTGGTTTAATGTATGAATTTGTTCTTCCAAAGCAGAAACTTCTTGATATAGGAATTGGAACCGGCTTATCATCAATTCGATTTGCGGAATTAGGCGCAGTTATTTATGGCTTAGATGCTTCCAAAGAGATGATAGAACTTTGCAAAACTAAATCATTCGCAAAACAACTCAAGATTTTTGATATCACTAAGGACACCATTCCATATAGAGACGGCTTTTTTAACATTACCATCGCAATTGGTATATTTAACTTTTTCCCATCATTAAATTCAATCTTCAACCAAGTAAATAGAATAATTAAGAATAATGGGATATTTGCATTTACTATACTTCCTAACATTGAGTCCCCAAAAACCGGAAAGAAAAGATTGCCAATTTTCACAAAGCAAGAAACCCCATGGGGAGTTCCAATTTACAAACACTCAAGTGAATATATTAGGCGACTTTTAAAATCATACAATTTCGAACTACTGAAAGAACAATTTATAGTAGTAAAAACCGGTCATAGTGATATACCAGACATGCTTCTTTCAATTATCATTGTTAGATCAAATAAATAATTCGGGTTTGTCATTCAATATTTTGGAGTTCTTATGAGAACCATATTATTTAGTGTTATGGCAATTTCTCTATTTATTTCTTGCGTTGACAAAAGCTTAGTCTCTGAAAATAATAGCGGTCAAGTTGAATTTTATCTACTAAGCGATATTAAACTATACGCAACCGACGCGGCAAAGAAAGAATTATCAGCACTTCAATTAGCAAATGAACCGCTGTTTACTTCCGAAGAAATAAGTTACTACAAATGGAAAGAGCATGGTTTTTATGTTGATACTGTATGCGCAAAGAAGATTAGAGATGTTGCAAAGGCAAACCAAAGTGTTTTTGGGATCCCCTTTGTAGTTACGGTAAATAAAGAGAGAATATATCTTGGCGCATTTTGGTTTTTATATTCCTCTATCGCGCCATCATTTCCAAACATTGATGTTACTTTTTTATCTTCCCCTTTACAGCAAAAGTTTATAATCAGTCCGGCATGGACAGATGGCACTCCAGAAAGAAGAAATGATGTAAGAATTTATCAAGCCTTAAAAGCAGAAGGGCTTTTAATAGAGTGTCACGTCCTGAAAAAAGTTGACTACTGAAAAAGAAAAAGCAGGAGTCAAGCAATGCAAACAAGAATAATGAGCCCCTATCAATCAAAGTATAGTCAAGCGTTCAAAGTGCAATTAGTACG
>JBAYTN010000077.1:0-17922 GCA_041675645.1 Melioribacteraceae bacterium | reverse complement strand
CCTTTGAAAATATTTTTTATTTCATCGAGAGTTTGGGTTATTATATGCTTGCTTCCAATCGTTTTCTCAACACCCGGCAAAGACAAATCGATGAACTCTTCTTTGTTAACAGTTTCACTTTCCAATTTTAGCTTCAATTCTTCGAAAGAATTATTGGTGTGATTTTTCAACTCGTTAACAGCTTTTCCGGCTTTTGGTTTTTCCTCTTTGGGAACATCTTTCAGAGAATCTACAATCTGAGATACAAAACCTTTTCTGCTGAGATATTTTATTCGTAGTTCTTCGAGAGAAGCTATATCGGTTACTTTGGAGAGGTCGTCATCAAAATTTTTGCGGGTTGATTCTATTCTATCTAACATTACTATAGTCCCGACAATTTAAAAAAATTCCCTCCCGAAACTTAATAATAGATTTCGAGAGGGATATAAATTAGTTAATTGCAAATTTTACAACATCAGCGAAAGCCTGAGGATTTTCGACTGCTAAGCTGGCAAGTAACTTACGGTTAATTGTAATACCTTTTTTGTTTAAGGTATTTATCAATCTGGAGTATGTTGTACCGTTGATTCTTGCAGCTGCATTAATACGAACAATCCACAAACTTCTATATTCACGTTTTTTAAGTTTGCGATCTCTGTATGCGTGGACAAGACCTTTTTCAACGTGGGTTTTAGCAACAGTCCATACGTTGCCGCGGGCACCCCAGTAGCCCTTCGCCATTTTTAGTACTTTCTTACGTCTAGCTTTAGAAGCGACGTGATTTACTGAACGAGGCATTAGTTGTTTCTCCTATTATTGAAGCATTATTGCTACGCGTTTTTCATCAGCTTTATGAACCAACAATCCTTTTCTCAAGTTTCTTTTTCTAGTACGAGACTTGGAAGTAAGAATGTGTGATTTGTAAGCTTTGTTTCTTTTGATTTTTCCGGAGCCCGTTTTGCGGAAAGTTTTAGCAGCTCCTCTGTTGCTTTTCATTTTTGGCATCGATTCACCTATCTATTTTTTCTTTTTGCCTTTTGACGGCGCTAATATAGCGTGCATTGCACGGCCTTCAAACTTTGGTTCTTGTTCAACTTTTGCTACTTCGCTCAATCTCTCAATAAATTTTTTAAGAAGATTTTCTCCAATTTCGGTATAAGCTAACTCTCTTCCTTTGAAAATGACGGAGACTTTAACTTTATCACCTTCCTCAACAAAATTTGCTGCGTGTCGGGCTTTAAAATCAAAATCGTGAGTATCAGTATTTGGATGTAATCTGATTTCTTTGAGAACACTTACTTGCTGATTTTTTTTCTGAAGTTTTTCCTTCTTCTGAAGCTCGTAAGCAAATTTACCATAATCAATAACTTTACAAACGGGCGGTACAGCTTGTGGTGCTATTTCAACTAAATCTAAATTTGCTTCTTCTGCTTTTTTCAGAGCCTCTTTAATAGAAACTATTCCTATTTGTTCTCCGTCAGCGCCAATCAAACGAACTTCTGCAACACGAATTTCTTGATTGACTCTATTCTTTACTTGAGTGATGAGATACCTCTTTTAATTGTGATTACTTCTGTTATCTATTTCTTCTTTAATCTGTTTGATGAATTCAGAAACTTTAATGCTTCCTTTATCGCCAATTTTATGCTGTCTTACGGAAACAGATTCTGCTTCTTTCTCTTTTTCGCCGACTACTAACATATAAGGAACTTTCTTGGTTTCCCAATCGCGAATCTTATAACCAATCTTTTCATTTCTTTCATCAAGCTCGACATTAATATCGGCAGCTTTAAGCTGATCTGCAACACTCTTAGCGTAATCCATAAATACTTGAGAAACCGGAACAATTGCAACTTGCAACGGTGCTAACCAAGTTGGAAAAGCTCCACCGTAATGCTCAATCAGAACTCCGAAGAATCTTTCAATAGATCCAAGCAGTGCTCTATGAACCATATATGGTCTATGTTCTTTTCCGTCTTCACCAATATAAGTCATTCCAAAACGTTCTGGCAAGTTGAAATCGAACTGAATTGTGCTCATCTGCCATTCGCGGTTTAGCGCATCTTTAATCTTAATATCAATCTTAGGTCCGTAGAAAGCTCCTCCGCCTTCATCCATCTCGTAAGGAACGCCTTCTTTTTCACAAGCGCGTTTCAAAGATTCAGTAGCTTTATCCCAAACTTCATCTTCGCCTACTGCCTTTTCCGGTTTAGTAGCAATGTAATACTTCAGTTGCTCGAAACCGAACGACTTCCACATATAGTTAGAAAAACGAATTACTTCTATAATTTCATCTTCAATCTGCTCTTTTGTACAGAAAATATGAGCGTCATCTTGAGTAAATCCTCTTACACGGAGAAGACCATGAAGAACGCCGCTCTTTTCATAACGGTAAACTGTACCAAGTTCAGCCCAACGTAAAGGTAAATCTCTGTAAGAACGAAGCTGAGATTGATATATCAAAATATGGAATGGGCAGTTCATCGGTTTGATGAAATACTCTTGCTCATCAACAGTCATCGGCGCATACATATTATCTTTATAGTTGGATAAATGCCCGCTTGTCTGCCATAACCAACTTTTTCCCATATGTGGAGAATACAAAATATCGTAACCATTTTTAAGATGTGCCGAACGCCAGAAAGTTTCTATAGTATTTCTAACACGAGCACCTTTTGGATGCCAATAAATCAATCCGGCGCCAGCCTCTTCGTGAATGCTAAAAAGGTCTAGCTGCTTACCAAGTTTTCTATGGTCGCGTTTCTTAGCTTCTTCCAAAAAGGCTAAATGATCTTCAAGCATTTTCTTCTTTGGGAAAGTAATGCCGTAGATTCTCTGCATTCTTTTGTTCTTCTCGTCACCTCTCCAATAAGAACCGGAAACTGTGAGAAGTTTTACAAACTTAATTCTGCCCGCATCGGGAATATGTGGACCGAGACACAAATCAGTAAACTCGCCTTCATCATAAATACTTATCGCAGTAGCAGTTTCATCTAATTCGCCAATAATTTCTAACTTATACTGATCTCCCTTTTGCTCAAAGAATTTAAGAGCATCTTCTTTGCTGAGTTCGGTTCTCTTAAAAGTATTCTTCTGACCGGCAATCTCAATCATCTTGTTTTCTATCTTAACAAGATCTTCTTCTGTAAGCTGTGAATTAATATCTATATCGTAATAGAATCCGCCTTCAATAGCAGGACCAACGCCAAATTTTGCTTCAGGAAAGATTGATTGAACAGCATGAGCCATTAAGTGAGAAGAAGAATGCCAGTATGTTTCTTTGCCTTCGTTGGAGTCAAACGTAAATAGCTGTAAATCCGAATCTTTCTCTAATTTACACGAAAGATCGCGCATTGAACCATTCACTTTTGCTACAAGTGCGTCATCGGCCAATCTGTTAGATATAGATTTAGCAACTTCGTAAGGTGTAACACCTTTATCGAATTCTCTAACAGAACCATCGGGAAATTTTATATTTATCTTTTCCATAACCCTTTATAAAAAAAAACGGAGTGAACTCCGATTGTTGTGGGTCCTATAGGATTCGAACCTATGACCTTCTGCACGTCAAGCAGACACTCTAGCCAACTGAGCTAAGAACCCCAATAAAACTTGATGTACATTAAATTAATCTAGTACCGAGAGCCGGAGTCGAACCGGCACGGGCATAAATGCCCACAGGATTTTAAGTCCTGTGCGTCTACCAATTCCGCCATCCCGGCATCAAAGAACAATTCGCTTAAAAGCGAGGACAAATATATAGTTTTTTTAGGCTTTTGTGCAATATCTTGAGGATAACGGAATCAATTAAATTTTTGGTTTAACTCGATTAGTTTTACAATTGATACTGATTGAAATGAACAATTTGCCGTTTTCTTATTATTTGTTGCATACCTTATGTTTCAGTATTGAAGAAATAATACAAAACTAAGGTTTTTGAAAAACGTAAAGTTTGCCATTATCGTCATTAACAATGAAGATTTTATCTCCGACAACCGCAATTCCCTCTCCTTTCTTAAATGAAATTGAATATTCAGCCAACATTTCAAATTTGTTGCTGAGCTTAATAACTTCTTGAGATTCATCGCTTATTAGCCAAAAACAACTTAAAGCCTTGTCATAACAAATGCCAGAGCAGTCCTCAGTATAGTTTAACACTCTACTTGATACTCTTTTTTGATTTACGAACTCCATTATTAGACATGGCTTTTTCTCATTTAGAACAATTAAATGATTTTTATCATCAACAGTAATCCCCTCTATTGAATGCTGTTGATTTGTTGCGACGTTAACAGAAAAAGTATAAAGCTTTTTGCCATCCTTCAAATACTGCGATACATAGTGATAAGCTTCATCAACCACATACATAGTATCGCAATTAGCTGAAAAGGCAATTCCCTCCAAATCAACATTATCAATTTTAAGAGAACTTAAAATTTTGCCGGTGAAATCAATTTCGTATACAGTAGAGTTTCCATCTGATACCGTAAATAAAGTATTGGTTTTCGAATTATAAGCAAGCCCTGAAGGTTCGGGAATTTCTGTTTTAAATTCCGACAGAAGCTTTAACGATGGACTTTTTGTCAAGCCGGCTTTACCATTAGATGAAGGCTTTTGACAGCCAAGCATTAATGCACAAATAAGAAAACCAGTTACAAAAAACCTCATTAACTTTCCTTTCAATAAATTATTTAGGAGTATTATAAAAATAGGTTGTCTGCTATAAGATCACAAATCGGCTACTTTATTTTTTGAGTTCGTTTTAGTCTATACAAAAAGCCATGCCGAGTACATGCCTTTTCCAAAAACAGTACTCGATCATTTAATCAATAACATTTTCTTCACACTAGAATAGCCGCTTGTACTAAGTTTGTATAAATATAAACCACTAACCGCGTTTAACTGATTAGCAGAGCATTTCAATTGATATGAACCGGCATTTTGATATTCATTAACTAATGTGAGGATTTCGCAGCCGAGCATATCATAAATTTTCAAAGCTACATAACCGCCTTTTGGGAGATCATATTTAATTATTGTTTCCGGATTAAATGGATTAGGAAAATTCTGCTTAAGTGAATATTCGGTAGGGATACTATTTTCGTTGCCTACACTCGTAATAATAATCTCTACAGAATTTGAGTATGTAGACGCAATAATGCTGTTGAATGCCTGAACACGGTAAGAAAGTTGTTGACCAACACTAACTTGCGCATCGGAATAAGTATTTGAATTTGCTGCAACGTCAATTAACTTATCAAAACTACCGTTACCGGTTTTCTTTTCGATTGTAAACCCGCTTTCACTTTTTGAATTGTCTTTCCAATCCAACTGAGCGGCACCGGATGAATTCTTTTTCACCGTGAGATTAGTTGGCGAGTTAAGTAGTGTTGTAGCAGAGCTTTCGTTGGAATAGCCGGACTTGTTAATTGAATTATAAGCTGCTACTCTGTAAATGTAATTAAGTCCATCATCTAAATTTTTATCGGAATGAGTTGTAGTGTTAGTGTTCAGAGTAACAATTTCAGCAAATGGATTTTGCCCGGTTTTCCTTTCAACTTTGTAACCTATTTCATTAGAAGCATTATCATACCAGCTCAAATCAATTTGTGAACCATTTACAACAGTTGTTTTTAAACCCGTTGGAGCTAATGGTGCCGCATCAGATGTTTTTGCACTTACTTCGTTTGAATAAACTGATTTGCCAATTTCATTGTAAGATGCAACTCTGTAGTAATACTCCGTATTCGGTTTTAAGTTTTTGTCTTCGTGAACCGTAGTATTAACTGCGTCAGAATCAGCCGGAACAAAAACATCGTTGCCCTCTTTCCTTTCTATAATAAACCCGCTTTCATTGCTGGAATTATCTAACCAAGAAAGATCAATTTGTGAACTGCTCTTAGGTGTTGCGGTTAGATCAGTTGGAGCTGAAGGTGCTGTGTTAAGTGTTTTTGTTTTTACTTCATTAGAATAGTTAGAAACTCCGGCTGCATTATAAGAGCTTACCCGGTAAGAATATTCAGTATTCGGCTTAAGGTTTTTGTCTTCATGAACTGTCGTATTGACCGCGTCAGAATCTGCCGGGGCAAAAACATCATTGCCCTCTTTTCTTTCTATTATAAACCCACTTTCGTTATCGGAGTTGTCTTTCCAACTCAAGTCAACTCTATTAGAGGTTGTATTTGTAACACTTAATTCAGAAGGTGCATTTGGTTTGGTAAGAGTAGGTTTATTTGTATAAACCGAGCCATTTTCTCCACCAATCCAAATATAACCCGATTTATCACTTGTAACTTCATATAGGTTATCTGTTATGCCTAAACTGGTTTTTTCCCAATTCCCGTCTAAGTTACTATCTGAAATTAACGTTCCGTTATTGCCAACTGCAACTGGAACATAATCAGAATCTGCTAAAATTGGATTGAGTAATACTTCATTTAAATCAACTGTTACTCCGGAATTTTGATTGGACCAGTTGGCCCCTTGGTTTGTAGTTTTGAAAATTGAACCGCTTGAACCAACAACATATCCGGTCTGCTCACCCGAGAAGGCAACCGCGTTGTATTTTGGATTTGAATGGTCACCCTCTACATAATTCCAATCAATACCACCATTTGTAGTTTTATAAATAATACCTCCTGAACCAACAATCCAACCGTTTGTTGAATTGCTAAAGAATATATCATAAAAATGATCAAACTTGTAGGTTGTTGATTGCTCTTGAAATATTTTACAACCATCTGTGCTTTTATATACTTTGGAGCTATTCCCTACTACATAGACAACCCCGCTATTCCCACCTACCGGGACAAATTTAATATCATTAAGAATAGCTCCTTGAATTTCTATTTCATTTTTTTGATTTCCATCTCGAATGACAAACATCTTTCCATTTTCTGCTAACAATATAATTTCATCTCCAACAACGGTTGTGTCGCCAACTAATTGAACTGCAACACCTTTAATATTTTGCCCGAGTGCATGCCATTTTTCGAATTCATTGTTCGAATTATCCTTTGCTACGAAAACTTCTCCGTTTTGACATGCTACAACAACTCTTCCATCGCTCATATTAGTTATGCCTGCAATTGAAGAGGAAGGAAAACCAGAAACTTTGTGGAAATCTTGTGCAAAGGAACTTTTAGCAGAAAGTATTAGGATAACTATTGCAATAGCAACACTGATTTCTCTAATCTTCACGAGATAATCTCCTAAATATTATATTAAACTGTTATGCAATCTATTCTATGCAATTACATTTTCGAGTAATATTTGCATTCTCTGCTAGAACCGGCACAATTAGGTTGTGAGCATTTTCTCCTAAAGAGAATAAAGATTACAGATAGTTAGAAACTATTAATAGAAGAAAATTCGCGATTTGTATTCAGCAATATGGCCATAATCATTATTACCGACAAGTAGGTCGCATTTAAATTACCAAGTTATCATTTAGAAAGCAATCAGATATTTATTAAACTCATTTTGCATAGGAGGGAATATTTATCAAATCAAGATGAAGAACTGCCCAGCATTTCCCTTGCTTGCTCAGTATTTTCTACAAAAAAGAATTGATTTCCCCGGTTGCATTCTATCACAAATGCATTGAAGCTATTGCTGGAGTATTTACTTAAATCGCCTACAACTGCAATCTTGATTCCGTAGTTAACACACTTCTGCAAAATTTCACCGGCTAATCCGCTGCTTAGTTTAAAAAATACCGGCGTAATGTTTTTTTCTTTTATGATTATTCTGGTAATCTCTTGATACGAAATATTCGCTATCAGATCTAATGCATCTTGCAGTTTGTGTATTATAATTTCCTCAGAGATTATTTCAGCAATCTCCTTTTCGTAGATATGATGAATTATCGTTTCCATATTATTTACCCGTTATGTGAATTAATCTTTATGAAGTCAAAAGCAATTATATATTCAAAAAATGGAACGCGGATTGAACGGATTTATCATGATACTTCGAAAGACTCAGTACAGGTTTCCACTGATAAATCTTTGAATAATTGCTTTTAACTTCCTTTTGACAATTTTCCGAAATCTAATTCACACAACTGGTTATTATTAACTATTTTTTATAAACATCAGTGCTTAGATATTTCATACCGGAATCTACCATTAGTGTTACTACTGTAGCATCTGCGCCCAACTCCGCTGCTGCTTTAATTGCTGCAACTACATTCGCCCCGGATGAAGTTCCGGCGAACAAACCTTCTTCACGCGCTAAACGTCTTGCCATTTCTTTCGCTTCTTCCGTCTTAACTGGAATTACTTCATCTACAAGACTCGGCTCCCAAAGTGGCGGAGTGTAACCAATACCAACACCTTCAATCTTATGAGGTCCCGGCTGACCACCGGTTAATACCGGAGATTCTCCCGGTTCTACTCCAATCATTTTAATTGCTGAGCTATGTTGTTTCAAAATTGTAGCAACACCTCGAAGCGAGGCTGCAGTTCCAACACTTTGAATAAACGCATTCACCTTTCCGTTGGTCTGATTCCAAATCTCTTCGGCAAGTGGATAGTAGCCCGCAATACTATCAAGGTTTTTTAACTGATCTGTCCAGTAAGTGTTTGGCTTGTTACTAAATTCTCTTGCAACTTCTATCATATCCAAAATTAATTTTTTTGTTGTAAGTCCACCTTCGCTTGGAACAAGTGTTAACTCAGCACCAAATGCCGCCATTTGATTACGCTTATCTTGACTAAAGGCATCGGATGTTATTATGTGAATTGGATAACCCTTTGCTACGCAGATCAATGCAAGTGAAATGCCGGTACTGCCGCCGGTATATTCAACAATAGTATAACCGGGCTTTAATCGTCCATCTTCCTCTGCATTTTCAATCATCGCCAGAGCGGTGCGGTCTTTCATACTTCCGGTGGGATTTTCCCACTCAAGTTTTACGAATACTTTTGCGCATCCGGGAGGAACTACTTTGTTAAGTTGAACTAATGAAGTGTTGCCAATTGCTTGAAGAATTGTTCTGCCGACTTTCATTTTTACTCCAAATGTAAAACTCAAACAGCTTACTCTGGTTTTCAAATCATATTAAGAACATACATTCTTAATGCAAAAATAACATTTTATTTATTTCGAATAAATGCCGTTAATAATTGTTCGGAAGTAAACACCTCGTGTTAATCTTTAGATGAAGATTCTACAAAGTGATTTCCAGTTTGGTAGACTTGTGCATTTTGGGAAACGGATCGAACATGCTTTTTTTAAACGTTACTTACTGAGTTACACATGAGTTGAATTTTGTGAATTATCATTAGTGCAACTTTGTGACTTAGTGCCATTGTGGCTCAATTTCATGTGTCTTCTTTTGCCACCAAGTCACAAAGAAACTAAGAGATCACAAAGTGCGTAGCTTCAGCTACTTACATAAAAAGCTATTCTGCACAAACCCGTTCTTATAAACATTTGTTTTAATATGCGTCATATTGATTTGCTTTCCAATACTGCCCAAAAGCGGTATTCCACTGCCAAGTATTACCGGTATTGTAGTAATTGTAATTTCGTCAATAAGTCCTTCACGCAAAAAACTTTGAATTGTCTTTCCTCCATCAACGTATGCATGTTTATATCCTTCCGATTCTAATCGCTCAATTAATCTATGAGGATTATCATTTGTGATCTCGACATTTTGATTGAATCCCTCCGGCAGAATATATTTTGAAGAAGTAATTACAATTACCTTTATTTTGCCATACTGCCATTTATCAAAACTTTTGACTATTTCGAAAGTATTGCGCCCCATAATAATTACATCAATATCTTTAATGAATTCGTTATAACCGAAATCATCGCCGTCCGGATTATCTATTCCTAAAAGCCACTCAATGCTTCCATCTTCACGTGCAATAAAACCATCCAGACTTGCGGCAATAAAAACAGATTTTTTGATAGCCACTAAAACTCCCTACTACTTTTTATTGTGGAAAAATTAATCAAAATAACCAATCTCTATTTTACTAACATCATCTTATTTACTTTAGAAAAATTTCCAGCTTGCAGTTTATAGAAATAAACACCGCTTGTCAGTGAAGAACTAAAAGTATCAAAAGTAGAGTTGTAAACCCCCGGCTGCTTAAATTCATCTACCAATGTTACAATTTCTCTGCCCAAGACATCATACACTTTTAAACTTACTTGGCTTGCAACTTGTACCTTGTAGCTAATAGTTGTTTCCGGGTTGAAAGGATTTGGATAATTCTGTTCTAAAGAAAATCTACTTGGAATATTGTTCTCTTCAACGCTTGTAACAGTCATGCTGGTATCGCCATATACTTTTCCACTAATAACACAGCCTATTAAAGTGTTATAGCCGTTTCCAATTGGATTGTTAGTTGAAACAAGTCCATATTCATCCGTCCATTTTTCATCACGCTTTGTAAATATCCAGTTAGCATGAATATTTTTGACCAACGCCTCTTTACCAAATAAATTTTCTTGGGTTTCACTCTTTAAGACAGTTCTCCAAATTCCGAACCATTCTTTATTTTTTAGAGTATCTGCATAAGTGAAGTTCAACTTATAATATGGAACATCTTTGTTTCTTAGTCTGCAAACATAAACTCCGTCATCGCGCAATCTGAAATATTGAAAAATCGTATCGTGAATAGTTTTCTTGCAGACGAAATAAACTGCTCCATCTATTGTAATTGTATCGGACAAATAATATTTGACTCTCTTTGCAGAAGATTCTTTCGCTTGATATATCCAAATATTTCCTTTAGCAAGGGGTGCTACAGTTTGCGCATGAGATTGCCCGGTAAAGAAGGCGCTAGCAAGAATTAATAATAACAATAATTGTCTAACAATTTTATTCTCAGCAGTACGGTTTATATTCATTGCGGTGTTCAATTGCAGCCAGCCTTTCTCAAAAACAATTAATTGGGTTGATATTCTCTTAAGAAAAATCATTTTAAGTAAATTAGTTTTTTAATCGCGTTTACATTTCCGGAAGTAAGCCTACACAGATAAACTCCGCTTGAATAAGCATCCAGATTTAGAGCTGTCTCATAAACGCCGGCATCTTTTACTTCATCCATTATTGTGAGCAATTCACTTCCCAGCATATCATAAATCTTAATTTGAGTTCTATTTCTTGCGGGAATTGAAAAACGGACTTTTGTTGCATTGTTAAAAGGATTAGGATAATTATCAAACAACTGAAACTTGCTGTTAATCGGTTTCTCATCATTATCCACTGAAGAAATTACACCATCTTTATTATAAACCGCCAAACCGCCGCTTATTGTTGCAATCCATTTATTGCCGAATTTATCAATCGTTATTTCGCTTACAAAATCATCCGGCAGACCGGAATTACTTCTATTAAATGTTGTCCAGTTTCCATCTTTGAATAAAGTAACGCCGTTGCCGCCAATCCATTTATCATCTCCTTCAATAGCAATGCTGTTTATTCCGCTACCTTTATAATCGGAATTGCTCTTATCATAAATAGTCCACACAGTGCCGCTGATCTTTACCAAAGCGCCCCCGGTTGTTCCCTTTGTACCAAGCCAGATGTTGTTTTGAAAATCGCAAACAAGCGCATTCGGAAAACTTGAAAACAATCCACGATCTTTCAGTTTGTAATAAGTCCATCCCCCATTGTTGTAAGAAATCAACACTCCGTTAAAATCAAGATGATTAAATGTGCCGCTCCAAATCGCACCATCCTTATCTGTAACAACAGAACAAACAAAATCAATATAGAGACCGGAATTATCGCTGTCGTATATCATCCACTTATTGCCGGAATACTTCATCAGCCCTTTATCAGTTGCAGCCCATATAGCGCCGCCGGAATATTTAACTTGAGAAATATTGTTGCTCACTATTGCAGAATTTGTTTGAGTAAAAACTTCCCAGTTACCATTAATTAAGTGAGCAATCCCGCTATCTGTACCAACCCAAATACTGTTTTCTCCATCGCTTGCAATTCCGGTAATGTAATTAGAAGGAAGTTGAGAATTACTTGTGTTGAAAAGACTCCAGCCGGAATTATCGAACTTAGCCAAACCGGAACTTGTGCCGATCCATTTTACATTTTGACTGTCTATATGAATCGCGTTTATCTGATTATCCGGCAAACCGGAATTTGTAATATTATAAACCTTCCATTCTGCTTGCTGTGCAAAGGAAATGGAATAAAAGAATAGTAAAACTGCAACAGCCGGTAAATTTCTCTTCATATTGTCTTTCTTTATTTCGTATTTGATTAACCAGTTGGGTGAATTAAGTTTTATGAAGTCAGAAGCAACCATATAATCAAAAAATGGAACGCGGATTGAACGAAATTATTATGATTTCCGCGGATAAATCTTTGAATAATTGCTTTTAACTTCTTTATGCCAATTTCCTATATCTAAATTCACCAACGGATTGATTATTATAAACCAGAATTGAGATAGTAATAGGACGTATAATCTTTTAGAAGGTTTCCCATTAACTTCATTTTTCCGAGGGAGAAATATTTCTCTCCAGCCGGCTTATCTGCACATCGTTATTTTTTAACAAAGGAATGATCCTATTACTATATTTACACCATGTTATTATAACAAGGCCGGACAAGCGATCATGCAAAAGATTATCCTCATTTTTATAATGATTACCTCACTTACTTATGCGCAGACAATTTACCCGGAAATTAATACTCAAATAAGTCAAGGAAATTTCTCAAAAGCACAAGCGCTTATTGAGAATAAACTTGCCGATAAAAGTTTGAGCGATAAGGGAAAGTATGATCTCCGTTTTCAAATTGAGGTTATGGATAGAATTAGAAAAGATTTTAAGAGAGATACCGAATATGTTCTTAACGCATTAAAGAAATATTATCCCGAACTGAATGATGAAATGCTTGTAGCGTGGGAAAAAGATAATTCTCTTGAAATGAAATTGATTGACGGAGAGAAACGTTACTTTAATAACGCAGTCCCCAATCTTTTTAGAATTAATAAAGAAGCCAAAAACGTAAAAGAAAAAGTAGATGGAGTAAAAACCGATCCGCTCGAAACTTTTTTGAAAGAATATATTCCAAAAGTTTATGAAGCAGCAGCCAATAACGAAAGAATTGTTCTTCCCGTTAATATGAAAATTAAATACACCCTTACGGTAAAACCTAATGCAGTTCCGGATGGTGAAGTTATCAGATGCTGGCTTCCCTATCCTAAAGAAACTAATCCGCGCCAGACCGGCATACAGCTTATGAGTGTAAGCAGTAAAGAATATACTATTGCAGATGATAACAATCTTCAGAGAACACTTTACCTTGAAGCAATAGCCAAGAAAGATCAGCCTACTAAGTTTGAGATGGAACTCTCTTATACTTCCAAAGCCGAGTTTGTTAATCTCTTTAAGAGTAAAATCAACATTACTTTCGATCAGACCAAAGATGTTTTTGATGAATACACCAAAGAGGAATTTCCCCAGATTGTTTTCTCGGATAGAATTAAAAATCTCTCCAAACAAATTATTGGAGATGAAAAAGATCCGCTGCAGAAGCTGAAGAAGATTTTCATTTGGGTTGATGAAAACACTCCTTGGGCAAGCGCGCGCGAGTATTCAACCATTCCAAATATTCCGGAGTACAGTTTGGAACATAAACATGGTGACTGCGGGATTCAGACTTTGGCTTTTATGACCATATGCCGCTACAATGGAATTCCGGCTAAATGGCAAAGCGGATGGATGATGCATCCGCCGGAAATTAATTTACATGACTGGTGCGAGATTTATGTTGACGGATATGGCTGGATTCCGGTTGACCAGAGTTTTGGTATTAAGAATTACTTAAGCGAGGAACAGAAATACTTTTATCTGGGAGGAATAGACGCTTACAGATTAATTGTAAATGATGCTTTCTCCAAACCGTTGTATCCGGCAAAAGTTTATCCGAGAAGTGAAACTATAGATTTTCAGCGGGGCGAAGTAGAATGGCGCGGCGGCAATCTTTACTTCGATAAATGGAATTATGATATGGACGTAAAATACAATAATAATTGAGAGTTTTGAGTTTTGAATTGTGAGTTGAAAATAGCAGCAAAAACGTTCACTTTGCTTTCTCAGATCGTTCTCTTGAAATACTTATTCATCATCGCAAAACCATTTCGACTAATAAAAAGAACACTAGCTTATTTCTTCTTCTCATCCAGATAAACAAGATAATCTGTTCTCGGCGGAACTTTGCCCGATTGACGAAGCATTGTTGCCAGTTGTCCTCTGTGATATACCGAGTGATATATTAAATGGCGAATTAACTGGCCAAGTGAATACTCACAATGTGTACCTTGAAAGTTTGTATAGCTTATTGTTACCTCTTCCGGACTTCCGGTTAAGCTTTCCAGAAACTTAATCTGCTTATTATGAATTGCGTTGAATCTTTCTTCAATTTCATTCAGTTCCGGAATTACAGTATTGCTCTCCGGCTTTTGAGGAACATTGCCTTGCCATCTTTGGAACCACGCTTCTTCTACCCAAAGCATATGCCACAGCGTTTCGTGTATGGAGGAAAAGCTGCTTTTTATAATACCCACCAGCACTTCTCTATTTTGCTCTTTTAATACTTGAATATACTTTTGAATTGTCCAGCTGTTATAGTTTAATTCTTCAATTGTCTGTTTCATAATAAATACCTTTTTCGAAAAGAATTCAGTTAATAATTAAAATGTATCCAAGCAATTAATAGTTATTCTTTTTTGTTTGCCACATCAATCCGATGTAGATTGCAACAAGATAGATTCTTTAATCAATCACTCTTCATTATATATATCATAAAAGTAATATTTTTGAACGTGATGATGCATCTAGCAACAGAGTGTGAATCTTATACCAAATCATTAATTCATCTACATTAATCAGGACTTTTGTTCCATCAAGTCCATTTACTTTCATATCAGCAAGTGTTTTGAAGCCATTTCTTCCAACTCCTTAAATGAATTCAAGAATAATTCATTATTGGAAGAAATAGATTTCATATTTCTCCATTCAAAGAGCAGCTAAGCTTTGTTTATCTACTTTATTACATTTTATTCAGACTTATTTTACCAACTCAAAAACTTCATCTTTATCGACAATATATTTTACAGGCAAACCATTTCTGATAAATAATTCAATCGTATTAACAAAGTTGTTAATTGAGAGTTTAATCTCATCCTTCGAAACACTTTCACATTTTGCATATGATACTGCGCACCGCTTTTTATCAGAGCGCATGAATAAAAATGATTCTTCTGAAGTCTTAGTCCAGTCAACGCATAAATAGAGCATTAATATGTGTTCTTGAGTATATACCGGTTCAGGTATATCAAAAGCGGCATCTTCAAATGATATTTTTTCTGTAGAATAATCAATTGTGTAAACATCTTTAGTATCATTCCTCATTTTTTTCGGCGATAAAGAATTGTCTAGTTCAAGCGTAGAAATACTATTGTTGTTTTTACTGATTAAAGTCGTAACATTGCCACCGGGTACAATTCTATATTCAATTTCCGATTTGTCATTGCTTGAAACAAACCTATAAACGGTTTCTTTAGAGGGTATCTTAATTTTTTCTTTGTTAATAAATGATGTTTTGCCGGTTTTAATAAGAGCAAATAGTTTTGCATCAGGATCGTAATTAACAGCAATCAATTTAGAGTCAATCGGAAACGCAAATTCATTCTCTACAGAATTAATCCATACTGTTTTTTTAGTGTTACTCTTTTCCGTAATGATCTCAATATCAAGCGGAAATATGAACGGTTCTCCCGATTGTACAATTTTAATATTTACATGTTGACTATTACCCTTTGAAGAAACAGTATTTTCAGTATGCAACACAGGGTTCTCTTTTCTTTTTAACCACTGCTCTTCGAAGCGGGATAAATCCATCCCGGATATTTTTTCAAAAATTGTAAAATATTCGCGCGTATCTGCAAGTACTTTGTTATTCATTTTACCGAATTGCAGCATCGCCTTCTTAAAATTATCTTCTCCTATTATCGATTCAATCATTCTGTAAACCCAAGGACCTTTCTGATAAGCAGCCCAATAGGTGGGCATTCTTGTACTTGTCAAAGCAGCCAATGGCTCCGAGAATTGATCGAAGGCATTTATATAATATCTTTTTTGTTTATTCCAGAAATCCTTTCTGTTGTCTTTGAAATCAATAAAATTAAAAGATAAGAAATTAGTAAATCCTTCTTTAATCCAGAGAAAATCGTTTTTTAATTTCGGCTGCGGTATACCATGCAATACCTCGTGAATATAAGTATCATCCAAAATTAATTCCGCATTTTGTGTAATGATCGAACGGCTGTCATTTAAGGCACCGTTTTCTACGAACTTATTTAGGACGATAAAATTAATCTCTGATTTTGGAAATGCATTAAATTCAGAGTAACTCCAATCAAACAATTTATTCACAGCTGTTGTTAGAAGTCCAAAAGTATTGCTGTCTTTGCGGGGAAAATAAAAGCCCAGCCGAGAATTACCGGAAGTAATGAAATTTACAAACCAATCTCTTTGAGAATAAAAAGCTAAATTATCCATCCATTCGTCATTACTTTTTGCGGAAACATTCTTTTTACCGTCTGATACATATTCGGAGTAAATTAAGCCATATTGAACAAATTTAAATTCTTGAGGAAAGATATATGTAATATCGAATGCCGTTGTATCTTTTGAAAAGTTATATCTGCCAATGTTGTCGGGTGGAGGTGAAGGAATTATTGCGAATCCTCCAAATCTTATAAAGATATTTGTACTATCGATACTGAAGAACTGATTATGATCGTCCGGCGCTTTAATTCTTCCTTTGATTACAAAAGAAATATTTTCTTTATTATCTACAGAAGTATATACCAGATAGCCTAATCTATCGTAGCGGGCAGGTTTATCATTTATTAAAAACTCCTCTATTTCAAACTCCTTTGCAAGTTTAAATATCAGGTGATTAGTCTTTAATCTTATATCTGTTTTGCTTTTAATTAAACATGTAGATACTCCGGGTAGAAATTCTATTTCACTTCTACTTCCAATAAAGTCAGGATTGAAATCATCCATAACCCTTTTGGTGATAATAAATTCATCATCTTTAGGAATAATTTCATATATGCGATATATAAAATCGAAGTAAAAATCTTCATTATTGCCCGTATAAGGTTTATCATTTGTTGGGATATAAAGCAAAATAGCATTTTCAGAGAGTCTAATAATTTTAGTCGAGTCAAATGCTAAATATCCATTCTCAATATTATATTTCCAGCTTTCCAATTCTTCGGCAGCAAATTCTGCACTGAAATACTTTTTTACGGTTTCTAACCTAAATGGATTTAGAGAGTTCATAAATTTCGATTCCCAATTCACATATTTATCCTGACTATGAATTGGAACGGAGATAAGAAAGAAAAGAGCTATTGTTAACAAGTGTTTAATTACGATTTTTTTCCTAATAAGAAAAGAGTGAACTTGTTTTCTTTTCGTACAACGTTTACTTATAAGATTTGCCATGTTATTTCTACTTGATTCGATAGTTTATATAGGTATATAAATATTTGTTTTAACATGCTAATCAATTCTTATACTTGGTTAAATAGTCCAAGCTTCTCATTCAAATAGAGGATTTAATAGGCGTTTTTTTAAGTCGAATATCCATTGTTTCTTTTCGGGGTTCATCACTTCCTTTTACGGGAAAACCAATGCCAACAATTATTTATAGTTTATTTTGTTCACTATACTCAAAGAGCAACTTACTTTTGCAACACAACTTTATAATTGCGTTAATACCGAATAGTTTAAAGCGGACTCCTTGAAGAACGGGATATTTCCAAAAAGGATTTAGATTATTTTCAACATTCTTTTTGGAGGCACCATGTATTACTCAGGTATCGACCAACACAAACTGTTCTCTTACATCACCACTGTTAATGATGATGGTAT
>JBAYTN010000076.1:0-18181 GCA_041675645.1 Melioribacteraceae bacterium | reverse complement strand
ATAATCGAATGACTGAGGAAGTTTGCCGCTTGTTACCTTCTTATCATTTTTAACTTTGCTCTCAAGTGAACGTTTTTTTGCCTCACGGTCTGCTTCAATTAGTTTTGCAATAATATTTTTGATTAGAATTTCTGCACGTCGTTTCAAAGATATTTCTTGAGCAATCATTTTCTGATCTTTTTTCAGAACGCTGATTATTCCCTTCTTTTCTTTCTCTTTCTTCGCAAGTTCGTCTTGCTCTTTCATTTTTTGATTAGCAAGAATTTCTTTTGATTTTCTTTCCGTTTCCAGATTGCTCTGCAAATTGGCAAGCTGATTTTTATTTGCAATAAGTTTATTAAGTGTGACTTTATTTTGTCGAGAAATATATTTTAGATATTGGTAACGTACTATTGCTTGGTTGAATGATTCTGCATCAATAAGAAAGTGCCACATTGATAAACCCGAGTGCTTGTAAAACCAAACTATATAACGTGAGTATTGTGCTTTAAGATTTTTGATTCTCTCTTCAATTGTTTGAATATTTTGTTCGAGTCCACCTATTGCCGTCTCCTTTTGTTTCTCTTCAACAAGTAAATTGTTGATCAGTTTATTCAACAGTAAATTTTGTTTGTTAATTGTTTCGAGTGATTGAAGCGATTCTCTTTCCTTGCGCGATTTTGATTTTAACTCGCGCTCCAAATTCGAAATATCATCCTTGATTGATTGCAACTGCTGATTCTTCTGTTTTATGCTGTCCTTAATCTGGCAGAATAATCCGGAAGAAATTAAAAAGAGGAATAAGATCAGATATTTATAAATCGGTGACTTTTGCATCATCCGGAATATCTAATTTTAATTTATCGGTTAATTTATTCAGCTCAACATTTCTGTATTCAATTTTCAATTTCTGATCATTCGCTTTATCATTTACCGAGATATTGAAAGGAAGATACACATCGTCTACCTTTCTGAAACCTTCATAATCAGCTTGATAAGAAATTTTTCCCTTTAGATCAGAAATCACAAAACGGGTGATGCGCATTGTTTCAATATCAATTGTTATCTTATTCAGAATATTGCTGGCTGAATCGGGATAGACTAACTCGTAAGTACCGTCTTCTTTTTGCGTTACTTGAGGCTCTAAGCGCAATTTGCTAGTTAAGTTTACCGAACCTGTAACTGCATCTATCAACTCATCATAGGGAATATTTATTTTCATTAAGTCTTTGATTATTCCCGGGCGGATTTTCCCTTTGTAATATTTGTTGTTAATTACATCGTAAAACTGAAAATCTTTTTGCGAAATAAGTGAATAAGCCAAATCAATCCCAAACGGTCCAAAGAAAGAAACCTTGAGAGAATCCGGCTTCTTAATTTCAACTTGGAAACTGCTTCTAGTGTTAAGTTCTTTTGTAATTATGAATATAGTTCCGGTTCCAACAAACGATTTAATCTTTCTTCTGTTGGCCTCCAAACGTTTAACAATCCTTTCAGCAGAGATTGACTGTTCTTCTTCCAATGGTTTGGTGGCAGTACACCCGGTTAAATAAGCAATAGTCATTACTGATAGTATGAGTAATACTTTTCTCACAATTCGCCTTTATCAATTTTTATCTTTATTTCAGTTTTAGTGTTATCAATCTCAAAAGCCTTTTTCCAATTACTCAAAGCTTTTTTCTTTTCGCCAAGCTTAAAAAGAACATCGCCAAGATGATCAATTAGCGTTGCATTTTCCTTTTCAAGTTTAAGAGCCGCTTCAATTTTCTCTTTCGCCTTCTTGTAATCACCTAATTTATAATATATCCATCCAATTGTATCAAGGTAGGAAGAATTTGCCGGCTCTTTCTCTATCGCTTGCTTCGCCATTTTCAATGCTTCGTCCAAATTTATACCTCTATCAGCCCAAGAATAGGCTAAGTTATTCAGTATTAGAATATTTGTTGAATCAACCTTTAGAGCCTTCATATAAAGAGAATCAGAGACAGCATAGTTTTTATTTGTCTCGTGAATCAAAGCAGTTACGCTCAAAACTTGCAAATTGTTTGGATCATACTGCAAAGCTTTATTCAATACGGTTAACGCTTCCTCATCTTTTTTTAGCTGATTTAGCGTATAACCAAGTGCGCCTAGTGCTGTTACATCTCTTGGATTTACATTCAGCGCTCTTTGCAAAATTTCTCTAGCTTTCTCATGATCGTTGTTTTGAGAGAGAGACAATCCATAAATCAAATTGATAGCAAAATCGTTTGGAAATTTTTGTACTGCTTCATCCATAAAACGAATTGCGTCTTTGTAGTTTCTAGAATCAAAGAGCAAGCCGCCCAAGCGCGTCCAAACATCAGAATTCCATTCTGCTATTTTAACAGCTTGTTCAAAATATTTAATTGCTGTAGAATCTTCGTGTTGACGAATTGCAATTTCGCCGAGATAAGCTTTTACTTGCCAATCGATAGAATCTTTATTGATCTGCTCAAAAATCTTTTTTGCGAGTACCAAATTGGATGAGTCTTTTTCTGCTGAAGCTAAGAAAGACAATCCAACACGAATTTTATTTTCAAATGGAATCGATTTGTTATTCACCAGCTTCATATATTCTGTTAATGCATCATTCATCTTTCCTTTTTGTACTAGAGCAATGCCCTTAAACTCAACAAGATTGAGATCATCCGGAAAACTTACCAGCGCTTGATCTAAAAGGCTTAATGCTTTATCAAAATTTTTCGTTTTAATGTAAGCATCGATTAATACTTTTTGCAGATTCAGTTCCGATGGATTAAGCTGAAGCAGTTCTTCAACTGTTGAAATGGTAGCTTCAATATTTCCTTGTCTTTCATTTATATCAGCAATCTTGATAAGCACAGTCCATTCCGGACCAACAATGTCAATCACCTTTCTGTATAAAGCCAAGGCTTCCGAAGGGCGCTTAGCTTCTGAAAGCTGCGCTAAACTGTAATATGCAGTTACGTTTGCTGAATCCAGAGCGAGTACAGCTCTATAAACTACTTCTGATGAATCGTCAAAGTGAGACGCGTCATAAATTGAGCCGAGCATTAACAAGTAATCAGTATTTCTGTGGTCGCCAAGTACAGCCAATTTTGCATATGTGAGAGCAGATGAAAGCTTATTTATCCTTACATAATTTTTAGCTAATGTGTACGATATTCCCGGTTGAGGATCTATCGAATAAGCTTCTGTATAGCGAGTTATAGCTTCGTTAATTAATCCCTTCGTTTCAGCAATAGAACCATCAATAAACAAAGCTTGTGCGGTTCGCTTTAAATCTTGCTTGGATAAATTTTGGAAATTATTGCTCACTAATTGCTTTTCCGTTGAACAGCCGAATAGCAATAGGAGGATCGATAGTATTAATGCCGTGTACTTCATTATTCTCTTTTATTTGAGGCAAAAAATAGGTCTAAACGCTTTTAATCACAAGGGTAAGAATTGATGCGTCCAAATCAATTATATATCTTTGCATAAAATTATTGGCATAATGCAGCATTTCGATTTAGCTATAGCATACACTTGGAAGTATGATGAAGAATTTGTTGATCTGATTGAGTACATATTCCAATCAGCCGGTTTTACAACATTCTTAATTAAGACTACTAATTACGAAGAAGTTATTTATCTGCTCGAAAACCGTAAACTTTCGTTTTCGGCTTATCTCGATCGCGCATCTGACGAAGAACCAGCGTTTATGCCAATTGCCCAAATTCTACAGCGCAGAAAAAGCTATATCATTAATCCATACCAAAAAGTAAACGAATCAATTGATAAAGCAATGATGCACAAACGGCTGCAGCAAAAAAGATTTCGTTTACCAAAAACTTTCATTCTTCCAGCTTTCGATCATGATTTTCGCCCGCATATAAAACCAAGCGATTTGGATTTTTTAAAACGCCCATTCATAATTAAGCCCTCTTATTTCAGCGGCGGCGGACAAGGTGTTGTAAAAAATGCCGAGACGCTTGATGAGATTAGACGAGAGAGAATAAAAAGTCCAACTGAAAAATATTTAGTACAAGAAATAATCCATCCGAAGAAAATTCATGGCAGAAGAGCTTGGTTTAGAGTTCTATGGGCTTTTGATCAAGCGATACCAACTTGGTGGGATGATCAATCGCACATTTATTTCCCGGTAACAAAGAAAGATCTCGAGAAATATAATCTTACCGCTCTCAAGAAAATTACAACACGCGTAGCCAAGCTAACCGGATTGGATTACTTCTCATCAGAAATTGCGATAACACAAGACCATAAATTTTATTTGATTGATTATGTTAATGATCAGTGCGATATGCGATTAAAATCTAATCATCCGGATGGAGTACCGGATTTACTGGTGAAACAGTTTATTCAAAGAATGCTGGCTAAAGTTTCTTCTCTTTAGTTGCGTGCTATGCGGCTTTGCGAGAAATTCTATTCTAAAAGTTCATATCCTCTTCAATCGTTTCCAAGATATTCAAGTAACTGACATAGCGTTCAGTATTGATCAATTCTTCCTCAACCGCTTTTATTACAGCACATCCCGGTTCATGCTGGTGCGTACATGTGTTGAACTTACACTCGTTAATGTACTCTTCAAAATCCTTAAAGAAATGCCCTAGATCTTCTTCGCGGATTCCATACGGATCAATTTCTCGAATGCCCGGAGTATCAATCACTTTTGTTTTTTCATCGATATTCATCATAACGCTGGTAACTGTTGTGTGCTTACCCTTGGATGAAAAATCACTCACAATTCCCGTCTTAAGTTTTAAATGCGGATAAATCCAATTGAGCAATGAAGACTTGCCAACGCCCGAATGTCCCCACACTAGATTAACCTTCCCATCCAAAATTTTATGAAGCTGTTCAGCGCCAATATTTTCTTTTACACTCGATTCAACAACCTCGTATCCAATCGATCTATACAAAGCAGAATATTCTTTGTAAGTTCCCTCCTCATCCAAATCAATCTTATTAATGATTATATAACATTTGATGTGAGAGCTTTCGCCGGCAACCAAAAATCTATCAATGGCGCGATTATTAAACTTTGGACTAATACAGCTGCTAACTACAACTAAGCTGTCAATGTTAGCAGCTATTTTCTGCTCTAATCTTTCGCCGCGAGTGCCGGCGCCTTTAATTCTAGGCGCTTTACGAGAAATGTGGTTATTGCGGGGCAGAATCTCTTCAATAACTCCCGTTCCATCTTGGTTCATTTCGAAACGTACGTTATCGCCAACGGTTGCAATATCAACAGAGTAAAGTTTATCTCGCTTTAGGTTAAATTCTTTTTGAAATTTTCCGCGAAGTGAGCAGCGTACATCTTCCCCCTTCTCATTGAAGAGATAATAATCTTTACTTTCTATTTTGAATATGATTCCTTGAATAGGAACTCCTTTATAAAGTAAGAGCATCTTAAAAATAAGATGCTCTTACCGAGTAGTCAATTAGAGAGTAAAATTAAAAATTGAATTTGAGAGAGGTTGTAAAATTGCAGACAGATATTTTTTGGAAAGTTCTGCTTATACCGCTTCCGTAATTATCTCCAAAATCTTCCCACCAGCCGTATGCATAACCGATATTAAGCTGGGTTCCTTTTGTAAGATTGTAACCCAATCCGGCGGTAATAAATTTTTTATCATATTCACTTGGATCATCCTTGAATGCCGAAGGCATCATCATAAATCCAGCTCGTAATGCTAACCCGAGATTTGGAATTAAATATTCGCCGCCGGCATTTATGTTAATCGTACTTCTCATCAAATCTTTGATATCTCTGTTTTTTTCGTCGCGTGTAAAGCCATCAAAACCGGAAGAGAATTCCATTGAAGAATAATCGACCAATTTTATTTCGCCGGAAAGTGTGAAGTTTCTTTCAGCATAGGATGCACCGGCGGAATATTCTGCTGGAGCAGTTACATCATATTCAATCTTTGAATCATCGTACTGCGCATTCCAAGTTGTTCCAGTGCCAAATTTACTTCTTCCCGAAACACTATAGGTTTCTTTGATAGTATATGTTCTAGGCACTCTAACAGTAAAACCAACATTAACTTGTTCATTTATTTTTGCAATCAAGCCAAGCTTAAAATCCCAGCCAGCAATATCCCACTTAACAACATCTGTTGTGGTGAAAGACTGAAAGTCTGCTGATTTTGGTTCAAGCGGATCCAGTAAAAGAGTTGACTTATAGTAGTTCTGAGTATCTTCTTCGGTATAAATTCTTGTCTTATTAAAAGAACCACTAAGTAGATTAAGAGTAGCTCCGACAAAAATATCCTTCTCTATTTCAACTGCGCCGGATAGATACCAATTATTTATACCGCCATCGCTTGTAATCTTTGCGGATTGTGTAAGGTTACCATTGATTTCTGTAACATCATTCAGATATTTGTTGTTCGCATCATAAATGGGATAGCTAAGGGCAAGATCGTATGCTAAATCATCATTACCTGAAACCAAATCTTGAATCATCGAATTATTGCCGCTGTTGAATCCGGAAAAGCTTAAAATCTTGTTGAAGTTTTTGTTCTGATTATATCCTATTGCTAAAGCCATGCTGCCTTGAATAGTTGGCACTGGGAGAATTACACCAACTTCATTAAATGTAGTTGATGATTGACTTCCATTTACCTTGTTGCCAAAAAGAGTTGCATCGTTAGACAATGAATTGAAATCTAAGCTGGCATCAAACTGAGCCTTCTTTGCAAAAGCGATTGCTGCCGGATTGAACTGGGATGAAGAAACTCCGCTTAAACGTGAGATAAAAGCGTTGCCCATTCCAAGAGCTTTCGCATTTAAGGAAATTCCATTTTCAGATAGTCTTAATGCGTCGTTAAAATTCTGTGCAGAAGTGATTCCAGTAATTAACGACATTACGATAAATAATATTAATCCCTTTTTCATGTTCCCCGCTCCGCTGTTATTTTTAGGTAAGTTCATAATTATCTTCCTCTGCTGCCGCTATCTCTCGAACCGGATCCACTTGAGCTAGAACCACTGGAACTTGAACCGCTTGAACTGGATCCTCGAGAACCGCCGCCATTGCTGCTTGAACTAGAAGGCGAAGAATAACTTGGCGCCGGACTACTCTCTCGTCTTGGTGAGTAACTTCCTTGAGATGATCTTTCTCTTCCTTGCGACGACCTACCGGAATTACTTCTTTCGGGTCTATAAGATTCACTTCTTCCAGAACTACTTCGATCTCGGCTTCTTGCTTCAGAAGAAGGTCTACTTGAAGATTTTTCTTTACTTGGAGACTCTTTTGAAACTCTTGAACCAGATTGACTGCTAGATGAACCTCTGCTAACTCTCGACCGGCTTAAGTCAACATCATTTGAACCGCCCGTTCTATCTCTATAAGAAGAAGACGGACGAGAATTTCTATCATAATCGCGAGTTCTTGTCCCAGCACCACTTCGTTCAGAATCATTATCTCTTAGCCTTGATGCGACTCCACTTCTATATTTAGATGGATAATAACCATGGTTATTCCAGTATCCGCCATTATAAGGGTAATCATAAATGTGCGGGCCATAATATCCCCAAGGATAATAATATCCGCCACTTAGATATCCGTAGTAATAGCGATTATAGTAATTATATGGCCAGTAGCCATAATTGCCGTACATATCAAAGTACCAAGGACCGCTACCATATCCAAAAGCCCATGAAGATGGAACATAGCCGAACAAAAATCTTCTATATCCATAAGAACGATCATAACCATAATCGTACTCATCGTTATAATAACCGTCATCTTGGTTTGTTGCTAAAGAATCATCTTCGGGGTATTCAACTTCATCTTCGTCATCATAAGAATACTCCGGATAGTTACGGTCGTACACAGCAATTTGTGTGTAACAACCTCCAAGCCATAACAACGGGATGATCAACAATATTTTTACTAATGATTTCATGACTACCCCTTATTTAGTTTTAGTATCTTGTTCAAAAATTATACCTAAAATACTTACAAAAGAAGAGCAAAAATTGGTGCAGAAATTAGATGTGTCCTATTGATTGGACTAAAGTGCATATTAAAAGAGACAGAATTAAAAAACTCCTTTAATAAATTCTACAAAAAGACCACGGTCGGCAATATTCTGATCGATCTTTTTGTTTTTTAGCATATCTCTCAAGTTCAAGCCTATTGTTAAACCATCACCTATAGCGCAGCGAACTCCTAAATTCATATATCCATTGCCTTTGCCGATTGCTGTAAGTGTATTATCGTTAAAAGCAATATCATACTCGCCTAGTATTGAGAATATCTCTCCAATCGTTTTTTCAAATCCGAAAGCCAAGTTCAAATCTTTATCGTTATCATCTCTTTCAAGAGAATAATTAATTGAACCATGTATAGAGAAGTAACCGAGTAGATCAAAGTTTTTAGCTACAGCTGCAAAAAATCCCGGCGACTTAATTTCGTATCTATTTAATTCTTTGTCGAAATAACCTTTACCTTGAGATTCAAATCCGGCAGTGATGGCTGGGAGTGCAATATTCTCTTCAATTATGCGAACGCGGAAATTAATTCCGGGAAGTTTATACCAATCAATCTTTCCAGTACCGATAACATTGCCGCCGCCAAACGAAAGACCGAAACTAACACCATCGAACACACCTAATTCAACTTTTGTCATAAATACGCCGTAAGGCATAGCTTCCATAGATAATGCGGCAAAGCCTTTATTTACAACACCGGTTGTGGGCATATCAATTAAATAACGATACTCATACTTAGCGCTTGAACCGCTTGTACCTTGGCTGTACAAGCTAACAGAAAAGAAATTAACAACTATGAGCAGCAGTATTATCTTCTTCATGATTCTTCCGCGGAAATATTTGTATTAATTTAGAAATAAATAATTAGTTAAACCGCAGATTTTATTTTCTCTTGTACGTTGGACCAGTTTTGCTGTCTTGAATTATCAAGCCAAGATCATTCAGCTTATTTCTAATTTCATCAGCTAATTTATAGTTTTTATTCTTCTTGGCTTCTTCCCTTTCAGCCATCATTTGATTTATATATTCAACATCTAAATCCGACTCACCGGCTTTCTCGAGATCGGAAAAATGGATTACTCCAAGAACACCTTCGGCAGTCTTTGTTAAGAAACTCTTCAGTTCTATAAGAAATGATTTAGAGACACTTGGATTCTCATCAATGGCTCTATTAGCAGCTCGCACAAAATCGAATATAACTGCTACAGCTTGAGGAGTATTGAAATCATCATCCATTACTGCTTCGAATTCATCATAATATTTTTTAAAGTCGAATTGAATTGTACTTTCGCCATCTACAGCTTTCGAAATTTCATCGTTGATTCGTACAGCAAGATTAATAATTTTATCAACTCCCTTCTGTGCTGAAGTTAAAAGTTCATCACTAAAATTGAGTGGTCCGCCATAATGAGTTTGTGAGAAAAATAGCCTTACTGCTTCAGCAGAGTGGCGTTCCAGTACATCTCGGGCGGTGAAAAAATTGCCTAATGATTTCGACATTTTTTCATTTTGAATATTTAAAAAGCCAAAATGTATCCAGTATTTCACAAACTGATTTCCATGCACTCCTTCGCTCTGTGCAATCTCATTTTCGTGATGAGGAAAGATTAAATCATTACCGCCAGCATGTATGTCAATTGTGTCACCAAGAAGTTTTGTACTCATCGCAGAGCATTCTATGTGCCATCCGGGTCTACCTTTGCCCCAAGGACTGTCCCAACTAGGTTCACCCGGCTTGGCTTTTTTCCAAAGTGCAAAATCCAACGGACTATTTTTCTGCTCATTGACTTCAACTCTAGCACCAGCCTCCAATTCATCTATCTTTTTACCGCTCAGCTTACCGTAACCATCAAACTTCTTCACATTATAAAAAACATCTCCATCTACATTATAAGCAAGACCTTTTTGCTCCAACTCGCTAATCATTTGGATCATTTCTTCAACATGTCCAGTAGCCTTAGGATAAAAATCCGCACGTCTAACCTTAAGTTTTTCAATATCTTCGAAAAATGCATCCGTAAAAAACTTAGACACAGTTTCAGCAGTAGTCTGTTGATCTATCGACTTCTTAATAATCCGATCTTCAATATCTGTTAGATTCATAGCAAACTTCACTTTGAAGCCCTTGTACTCCAAATAGCGACGGACTATATCGGACATTATAAAAGTTCTCGAGTTGCCGATATGAAAATAGTCGTAAACAGTAGGGCCGCAAGTATACATAGTTACATTTGGCGGATTAAGAGGTCTAAATTCTTCTTTTTTGCGAGTCAAAGTGTTATAAACGAACATACGGATTCCTAAAAATTGAAACAAAAATAGCATTCAATGGTCTGTATTTCAACTAAACATCCTATTTAAATATTCGACAATAATTTGAGAATTATTTTATAAAGACTTTGACATCTTTAATAAACTTTTTATTTTACAACAAGAAAAAAGAATAAAGTTGTCCGATGTCTTTTTATCTCAAAATTTTTAGGTTTATTTGATGAACAAAACAAAAATCACTGGAGGATTCTTTATGAGACTTAGATTTACTTCTTTAGTCTTAGCTGTCGTTCTTCTCTCTACCACAGTGTTTGCACAAACTGTAGTAAAATTTAGTGTTAACCCAATGGGTGTTTCACCGAGAGATTCTGTGCTTTCAAAAACCGATATTTATACAAACTCAGCAACTGGTTTGAAAAATGTTGGTCTTGGTACAAAGATGTATTTTAAAGCTGCTACAACCGGAAGAAAATTTAGTACTGCAATTGCTTGGTCGCTTAGTAAAAAACCACAAGGTTCCACTGCCACAATTGGTGCTACTAAAGACAAAGTGAACGATTCTACACAAGTAGCCTCATTCGTTCCAGACAAAGTTGGTGCTTATACATTAACAGTAACTGATGGTCAGTTTACGACATCTGTAAACTTTAATGCTGCAAAATATTTGGGCTACAAAAACACTGTTGTAAACGGTGTTGATACAAAACTAAGTTGTAAAACTTGCCACTCAACAGTTGTAACTGCTTACGAAAAGACAAGACATGCTGTTGGCGGCGATGAAAAACTTGACGGTATCGGCGCACCAACTTATAAAGCTTCTTGCGTTGGCTGTCATGCAACTGGTTATGATGCAAGTGCAACAGCAAAGAATGATGGTTTTGACGATTTCCCATTCACATTCCCTACTGTATTAGCTGCCGGAAATGCTGCAAAAGCTTATAATGATTTTCCAGATGCTATGATGAGATCAAATATTCAATGCGAATCTTGTCACGGTCCAGCTAGTGGGCATATGGGTGCAGTAACAGATGAAAGAATTGACGCTACTTACGACCCAGCTCCTTGCGCAGTTTGCCATGATTCTGGTACTCATCATATTTTCCCAGAACAATTCAGTTCATCAATGCATGCTGTAGCAGTAGATGAGTCTGGCCCTGGCCGCGAATCCTGTGTTCGTTGCCATACTGGTGCTGGTTTCTCACAATACACAAGAAACATTCCAACAACAGATCCATATTTTGACGTTTCATATTCCGCTATTACATGTGCTGGCTGCCATAATCCTCACGATGCCACAAATGCTCATCAATTAAGAAAAGCTGATGCTAGCTTAATGACTGTTGGCGGAAAGTTTGTTACAGTTGATAAAACCAATATGGGTAATGGCGCTATTTGCTTAAATTGCCATCAATCAAGATCTGAGGCAAATGCAGCAATTGCAGCAGCAACAATTAACAATCGTTTTGGCCCACATCATGGTCCACAAGGCGATATGTTCATTGGCAACAATATGTTAGAATTAGGTGGCGTTAAACTTCTTACTACAAACCACAAAGGTTATACAGAAGATGGTTGCGTAACTTGCCATATGTTTGGCTCACCAACCGTAGCCGATGCTACTGGAAAAATAATACCTTTAGGCGGTCACTCATTTAGAGTTGTAACTCCTGACGGCAATGATAACATGGCCGCTTGTGCGCAATGCCATGGCGGTACTTTCCAATCATTCCATGATGCTAAATTCTTTGTTAACGGATTTGGTGACTGGGATGAAGATAAAACTGTTGAAGGATTACAGGACGAAGTTAAAGGTATGATTGCTGCAATTAAAGCTAAAATGCCACTTAAAGCTGGTCAAACAGCTCCTGTACCAGAAACATCTTGGACGACAGTACAAAGAGCAGCTTATTGGAATGCGATTACTGCTGAAGAAGATAAGAGCTTTGGTCTTCACAATCCTAAATACATTGTAACAGGTTTGCGTGGTGCAATGAAGTCATTAGGCATTGCTACTGATATTCAAAAAGAAGAAGGAATTCCAAGTACATATTCATTACAACAAAATTATCCTAACCCATTCAACCCAACTACTACAATTAAATTCTCTATTCCAAAAGCTGGAAACGTGAAATTGACTGTATATGATATTCTTGGTAAGGAAGTTTCAACATTAGTTAATAACTTCTTAAATGCTGGCGAATATAACTTCCAATTCAATGCAAGCAACTTAGCTTCCGGAATTTATCTCTACAGATTAGAATCTACTAACTTTGTTAAAACAAATAAGATGTTGTTAATGAAGTAATTTTTTATGAAATCTTTGATTTCGAGACCCCGTCAACTTGGCGGGGTTTTTTTATGCCCGATTCTGTTACTCCCTTTTGATATATTTGAGCAGTTAATTTTTTGGTGTTATGCGAATAGAAAAAGATTCTCTAGGTGAGCTTGAAATCCCGAGGGAAGCAGTATATGGTATTCACTCATTGCGAAGCATGAATAACTTTCCTCATTCCGGAGAGAAAATACATCCTTATTTGATAAAGGGCTTTTTGCAAGTAAAGCTTGCCGCGGCAGAAACAAATTACAAGTGCGGTTTACTCTTTAAAGAAAAATATTCTCCAATTGAAGAAGCAATAACCGAATTGTTAGCCGAAACAGAAGCTTGTATCAAAGGAAATCTATCAAGCATTTACGAAAAGATTGTTGTCGATCCATACCAAGGCGGTGCCGGCACTTCATTGAATATGAATATCAATGAGATTATTACAAATACCGCTCTTAAAAATATTGGCAAAGAGTTTGGAGATTACGCCCATATACATCCTCTCGATGATGTGAACATGAGCCAATCAACAAATGATACTTATCCGACTGCATTTCGCATTGCCAGCATTTACCTTCTTAGAGAACTTCAAGATTCGTTTGCTCAACTACAAAATTCTCTGCAAAAGAAAGAAGAAGAGTCTAGAACAGTTATCAAGATTGGAAGAACGCAATTTCAAGATGCAGTTCCTATTACACTAGGACAAGAATTTGGAGCTTACGCACAAGCTTTTGCACGCGATAGATGGCGTTTATACAATGCCGAAGAGCGTCTTCGCTCTGTTAATCTTGGTGGTACTGCTGTAGGGAATTCTATTGCAACCTCGCGAGAGTATGTACTAAACGTAAATGGTATTCTTAAAAAAATTACTAAGCTGCCCATTGCCAAAAGCGAAGATTTAATTGATGCCACACAGAACTTAGATGTATTTGTTGAAGTTCATGGTATTGTAAAAGCCGGCGCAACATCTATAATAAAAATGTGCAACGACTTGCGCTTCATGTCCAGCGGGCCAAGCGGCGGCATTGGAGAAATTAATTTACCCCCTATGCAAGCGGGCTCCAGCATTATGCCCGGCAAAATAAATCCAGTAATTCTTGAAAGTGCAATTCAGATTTGTGAGTTGGTAAAAGGCAACGATGTAATTATTTCCAATCTTGTTTCGGGCGGAAATTTGGAACTAAACGCCTTTATGCCGTTGATCGCTCATACATTTTTAAAATCACTTTCTATGCTGCGCGATTCCAACTTCAATTTGACTGAGAAATGTATTATCGGAATTTCCGCGAATAGAGAGAGATGCAAAGAAAATCTGATGAACTCTACCGCAATTGCAGCTTCGCTAATAACTTCATTCGGATATGAAACGATCCAAGAATTAGTAAAATTTGCCGAAGCAAATAAAATACCCTTCTTGAAAGCATTAATGAAAAGCAAGCTTCTTGATGAAAACGAACTGTTGAATTTAATATCAAAAGACCTAGGAATTAAAATTGAGTAAAGTAGCTCAAGCCGAAAGAATACATATAGCCTTTATAGGGCAGAGAAATGTTGGAAAATCTTCTTTGATGAATAAAATTATCGGGCAAGATTTAGTAATCGTAAGCGATACTCCCGGCACTACTACCGATCCCGTTCGCAAAGCAATGGAGCTTCTTCCATTTGGTCCGGTTGTATTAATTGATACTGCCGGTATTGATGATGTTGGCGAGCTTGGCGAAAAGAGAATCAGCAAAACAATTAAGGTAATTTCAGAATTGGACTTTGCGCTTTTAGTTTTGGATTCGCAGTCAAAGCTAAGTCAACAAGAAAGAAATTTAATTGATCACTTAAAGCAACTTGAAATTCCTTTTCTCGCCGTAATTAACAAATCCGAATTGGGAGTTAACTATGAGCTTGTAGAAGAACTGAATGCGAATGAAGTTCAGCTTCATGCTGTTTCTTGTGTTACAAATGATGGAATATACCAGTTAAAAGAAAAGATGATAAAACTCTTGCCTAGCGATGAAGAAATTCCGTTGGTTGGAGATTTGCTAAAACAGCATGATATTATTGTACTTGTTGTTCCTATTGATCTTGGAGCGCCAAAAGGCAGACTGATTATGCCGCAAGTGCAAACTATAAGAGAATCTTTAGATGTAGATGCAATAGTTGTTGTAGCAAAAGACAAGGAACTGCGTGCGGCTCTGGGTAAACTTGCTAATCCGCCTAAATTGGTCGTAACTGACAGTCAGGCTATTATGCGTGTAGCTGCCGATGTTCCGGATGAAATTCCGTTAACAACATTTTCGATACTGATGGCGCGCTACAAAGGAGATTTACCGGAATATGTTAAAGGATTAAGAAGAATCGAAGAACTTCAAAATGGGGATAAAGTTTTAGTTGCCGAAGCTTGTTCCCATCACGCACAAGAAGATGATATAGGCAAAGTAAAAATTCCCCGCTGGCTGCGTAATCATACAAAAAAAGATTTAACAATTGATGTTGTGAATGGTCACGATTATCCGGAAAACCTTTCTGAGTACAAACTGATTATTCACTGCGGCGGATGCATGTTTACTCGCAGAATGATGCAGCAGCGAATTAAGCAGGCTAAGTACGTTGGTGTTCCAATTGTTAATTACGGAGTAGCGATATCTTACATGCATGGCGCTGTTCCCCGTGCGCTTGAACCATTTGATGAGGCAATTTCAGCGTGGAATGGTTTGAAATAATTTCGGGACCTAAGAATTTAGTTTGAGCTTAGACAGCAGTTCTGTAAAGTCTTCCGGCAAGTCAGATTCCAGAAAAACTCTTTCTTTAGTGTGTGGATGAAGAAAGCCGAGTGTTTTTGCATGAAGCGCTTGCCTCTTCATTATCTCCAGTAAATTTTCTACGCGGGCTTTTATTTTTGGCAATTCCAATCCGTATGCAATTTTTCTACCGCCGTAGGTAGGATCGCCGAAAATTGGATGATGAACGTGATTAAGATGAACACGAATCTGGTGAGTTCTTCCGGTCTTTAATTTTAATCTGACTAATGAAGCGAAATCAAACTCTTCAATCACTTCATAAAAAGTGTGGGCATGCTTTCCTTCAATTTCGCTTACAGTAAATATTTTTCTGTCTTTGACTGATCTGGCGATATTGCCTACAATCTCCCCTTTCTGCTGCTTGAATCTACCCCAGCAGACAGCCCAGTATTCTCTATCAATTGTGTGATGATAAAACTGCTTAGCTAGCTGAGCGTGAGTCCATTCGTCTTTTGCGATTAACAGCAAGCCGCTAGTCTCTTTATCAATACGATGAACGATTCCGGGACGGGTTGAGTCATCATTAAACTCGCTAAGCTGCCGGGTATAATGGAGAAGCGCATTAACAAGTGTGCCGGTATAATTACCAAGTGATGGATGCGCTACCATTCCAGCCGGTTTATTTACAACAAGCAGATATTGATCTTCGAAAACAATATCGAGAGGAATATTTTCCGCTTCGGTTTCGTCGGGTCTTGGGTTGGTTGGAATTGTAAGATCGATTACATCGTTAGGACAAACTTGATAATTAGGTTTTACAACAATACCGTTAGCGGTTACGCCGCCAAACTTAATTAGTTTTTGAATGCGGGAGCGTGTAGCATTTTCAACAGAATTAGCAAGGAACACATCTATTCTTTCTTTCTTCTTCCCCTCCGGAACATCAATCCTTATTTTCTTTTCTGTTACTATCTTCGCCATTTATCTCATAATCTAAATTCGGAATTTGTTCTTGTACAACTTCTGTCTGCACAGTTTCAACTACACTTGCTTCTTCAGATTGGACCGCAGTTTCTTTTTTCTCATCAACACTTTTGTGGAAAATGATAAGAAGTGCTACACCAATTGTAACAGCAGAATCTGCAATATTGAATATCGGAAAGCGGTCGTAGGTTCTTCCGAAGATTGTGAAATCAAAAAAGTCTGCATTGAAGAAGTCTACTACTTTGCCATAAAAAATTGGAGCGTAACCGTAAAAAACTCCGTAAAACATTCTATCAATTAAATTGCCAACAGCGCCGCCAAGAATACAAGCTAACGCGATTCTAACAATCAGCTTCTGTTCTTTTGATTTATAGATGTAATAAAGAATTCCAACGCTCGCTACTAACGAGAAAAGAGAGAGAAATAACTTTGAAGTTTCATTTACATCGATTCCGAATGCGAGTCCCGGGTTTTCCACAAAAGTAAGTTTGAAAAAATCGCCAAAGACATTAATGCTGCTTCCGTAATCCATTCCTTGAACATGAAGGTTTAAGAGAGGAATAGTTCCTCCCTTAATTAAGAATTTCGTTAGCTGATCCAGCACAACGATAAATAGAGATATATAAAGAACAGCCAAGATTCCGAGTCCTTACTATTTCATTTTCTGTTTAACTTGAAGACAATGCTGAGTATGCGGAACTGCCATTAATCTTTCTTTTGGAACTAATGGACAAGTTGCGCAAAGATTTTGCGGTTCATCAATACACTCAATACAGATTCCATATGTACCATTTTCGATGCGTTGAAGTGCATCATCAAGGTAACCAAGGAACTTGTTTTCGCGCTGAGCCCAAAGATATAATTTCTCACGCTCCATAGCATCGGTACCTTGTTCAGCCATATGCAATGAATATGGAGAATTTTCATTTACATATTGGCCGGTAGTCGGGTCCATCATCTGATCTTTTAGAACTTGGAGCTGCTCAATTATTTCATTGCGTTTCTCAAGAATCACTTTTTTGAATTCCTCGAGATCCTTACGAGAATATCCTTGAATCTTCCTTACTTTCTTCGTTGGAGAAATAACTTCAACGTGATTGCGTTTAGAAGGTTTAGCCGGAGCTTTCTTTTTTTCAACTGGCTTTGCTTTTACAGCTTCCTTTTTAACAGTTTTTGCTGTAACAACTTTTTTTGGTTTGCTTGCTACTTTAGCCTTAACGGTTTTCTTAACTGCTTTTGGCTTTGCAGCAGGTTTTTTTGTTGTAGTTTTTTTAACAGCTTTCTTAGCCATTAATGCCTCCACCGTTCAATTAAAATCTTATGATTTCAAAACTGTAATTGTGCAATTATAATCGCCAATCTTAAATTCTTGTTTGAAGCCTTCGCCGTTCTCGTTAAAAATAATTTGATCCGCCAATACTTCATTCGCAATATAATCATTAAACTGATTTACAAAAGTGATAATTTTTTCGTCGCCGGAAATTGATACTTTGATTCTATCAATTACATCGAAGCCGGCATCTTTTCTCATATTCTGAACCCGGTTCACGAACTCGCGGGCATAGCCTTCTGCAATAAGGCTTTCTGTAAGTTCAGTATCAACCGCAACAGTAACACCTTCTTCAGTTTCAACCAGCCAGCCTTCAATCTCGTGACTAACAATTTCGACGTCTTCACGGGAAATTTTTACCTTCTCGCCATCGACCATAAGCTCATATTCATTTGTTTTTTCGAGAGCAACTATTGCAGATTTATCGAGATCTTTTATAGCGTTAGCAAGCGATTTAACCAACTTGCCATATTTTTTACCAATTACTTTGAAATTAGCTTTTGCAGATTTATTTACAATAGCGGAATCATCTTCCAAGACATTCAATTCTTTGATATT
>JBAYTN010000075.1:0-18310 GCA_041675645.1 Melioribacteraceae bacterium | reverse complement strand
CATCGCCAACATGGTACAATGTAACATTAATAGGACCGGCAGCAACAACAAGCACAACATTCAACTCGTTGTTTAGAAACGGAATGCACTTAAGAAGATCATCACAGAACAAAATAAGCAATGCATTAATCTTAGGCTGGCCACAAGGCTTGTTGGTAGATGGAACAAATACAGTAGCAGATATGAAGGCCGGAACAGCAGCATTCATAAAGAATAGTATAATAGCTGGTTCAACTACTGCAACATTCAAATCAACAGATGCAACATTCCAGACAGAAATGCCAACATGGTTTACTGGTTTAGGCGGAAAGACATTTGTCACTACTGCCGAAGTTTCTTTGATTGATCCTTTTAATATTGCAAAACCAAATCCAATGCCTAAAGCCGGTTCACCGGTTTATACAGGTGCAGCAACTCCACCTTCCGATGGATTCTTTGATGCAACTGCAAAGTTTATTGGTGCTTTCGGTTCAACTAATTGGGCTGAAGGATGGAGTAGCTTAGTATTTACCGGAACAGATATTAAGGAAGAATTAAATTCTACAGTTCCAACTAAGTATGAATTAAGTCAGAACTATCCAAATCCTTTCAACCCAAGTACTACTATTAAGTTCGCACTTCCAAAAGAAGGATTAGTCAAACTTAGTGTGTTCAATATACTTGGTCAAGAAGTTGGAACTTTGATAAATGGTTTCAAAGCAGCTGGTTCTTATTCGGTTGAATGGAGTGCAAGTAATTTATCGAGCGGAATGTATTTCTATCGCTTAGAAGCCAACAACAACATTATCACTAAAAAAATGACTTTAGTAAAATAGTTCTCTCTCTCTCAGACTCATTGGGCGTCTTTCGTGGGGCGCCCTTTGCTTATTTAGAATAAGAGAAAAGGAAGACCGAAATGAAAAAATATTTATTAGCACTATTTGTTTTGATTGTTACTTTCGGATTCTCATTACCGGAAGAAACAATAACAATTAAAGGTTCAGATACTATGGTAATTCTTGCTCAGAGATGGGCAGAAGTATTTATGAAATCCAACTCCGGAATTACAGTTCAAGTTACCGGAGGCGGGTCTGGTACCGGTATTGCCGCATTGCTGAATGGAGCGACTGATATTTGCAATGCTTCCCGCCCAATGAAACAAAGTGAAATTGAAAAGCTGAAAGAAAAATATGGTTCAAACGGTGTAGAAATAAAAGTAGCAATAGACGGATTAAGCGTTTATGTAAATAAAGCAAATAAAAAAGTGAATGAATTAACCGTTGCACAAATAAAAGATATCTATACCGGTAAAATCACAAACTGGAAAGAAGTAGGCGGCAACGATGCTAAGATAATTACTTATGGCAGAGAGAATAGCTCCGGTACTTATGTTTACTTCAAAGAGCATGTGCTTGAAAATCAAGATTTCAGTTCTAGGGTTCAAAGTTTACCCGGAACAGCCGCAGTAGTTAATGCAGTAAGTAAAGATAAAAATGCAATTGGTTTCGGCGGGGCTGCTTATGCAAAGGGTATAAAAGATCTAGCTATTAAAAAAGACGTTGCTTCCAAAGCTTATTTGCCAAATAAAAAAAATATTGAATCCGGGGAATACCCCATCTCTCGATTTTTATATATGTACACACGAAAGAGGCCGGAAGGCAATATCAAAAAATTTGTTGATTGGGCTTTGAGCAATAAGGGTCAAAGTATAGTTGCAGATGTAGGATATTTTCCGGTAAAAAAAATATCTAAATAACAATCAAATTGGATCAAGAATATGCCGCATCAATTTCATTTAGAGCTGCAAGATCTTAAAACCAATTTGATCAGGATGGCTTCGATAGTTGACGATCAAATTCAAAAAGCAATCTCATCCTTAATTGGTGGAAATGTTTCGTTATATAAAGAAATAAAATCTAAAGATGATGAGGTTGATGCTTACGATGAGTTATTACAAGTCCAGTGCGAAAATATATTGGCTCTTCATCAACCTATTGCATATGATTTGCGATTGGTGTTAACTACACTTATGATAAACAATCAGCTTGAACGTTGCGGTGATCTTTCCGTTAGTATTGCTAGTCGGGCAAGAAAAATGAAAAACTACAATGAGTTGATTGTTGAATCCGGAATAGATGAAATGGGATTGGAAGCTCAAAAGATGATAAGCCGTTCTATAGATTCTTTTATTCATTTGAATAGTGACTTGGCTGAACAGGTTATTAAAAATGATGACAAAGTAGATGTGCTGAATAAACATCTGTTCGCATTCATAACAGCAAAAATGAAGGATAATCCGGAGCTGATTGAACCACTGGCACACTTGCTCATTCTTGCACGTCAGCTTGAAAGGTTGGCTGATCACGCAACAAATATTTCAGAGAACCTTTTATTCCTAATCGAAGCAAAAGTTGTAACCCACAGAAAATTAATTGAAACTGGTAAGTAAAAAACAATGGAGTATTTATGGATGTATGGCATATCCAACTTACAAACTCGGAAAGCTTAAAGATCAAAACCAAAAAGAAAGATTTGTTAAAGAAAGACAAAACTTATTTGACCGGCAAAAGAATTGTTGATGAAAAGGAAGAGGAATTATTTATTAACCGGGATTGCATCCTTTGGTTCAGAAAAGAAGAAGCTGATTCTAATGCTGAATAATTCTCATTACAATATCGCAGTTCTAATATGAGTGCGAAAATTCTAATTGTTGATGATGAAAGGGATATTCTGGAGTTACTCAAATACAATTTAACCCGGAACGGGTATTCGGTATTAACTGCTGAGAATGGAAAAGTGGCTTTGGAAAAACTTTCTCTTAATCCGGACTTAGTTATTCTTGATGTGATGATGCCAATTATGGATGGCTTTGAAGTCTGTTCTAAGATTAAAATGTTAGAAAAGTATAAAAATATACCAATTATATTTTTGACTGCAAGAACTTCGGAAGCAGATGAGATTAAAGGGCTAAGCTTAGGTGCTAACGATTTTATACAAAAGCCGATAGCTATCAATAAAATAATTGCAAGAGTGAAGGCGAACCTTAGAACGTATCATGAGCGAAATGAATCCTTATTACGTTCCGGGGAATTAAGTGTTGGACCAATAGAAATAAGTCGCGAAAAATATTCTGTGTTGGTCGATAAAAAACCGATTGAGCTTGCACGTAAAGAATTTGAGATACTTTTCTTGCTTGCAGCCAACAATGGTTCTGTGTTCAACAGAGAGAGAATTCTGAATGAAGTATGGGGCAGTGATGTGTTTGTAGTAGAAAGAACTGTAGATGTACATTTGTTAAACATAAGAAAAAAGCTCGGTGATTACTCTTCTTTAATAGAAACAATTAAAGGAGTCGGATATAGGTTCAAATCCATTTAGAATACTTCTCTCATCGCTGATATACCCCAGTGTAATAGGTGGACTTTTATAGATGATTCTGTTACGCATAAATCGAAGTCCATTTTTAAATATTATAAGAAAAGTTTGTCAAGAATTATTCCCTCAAGCCTACTATGCACCTTGCGGTTATTACTATTCCATTTATTCTTTATCTTAGGCTTGATTATTTGATAAAATGATAGTTATAGTGCAGCTGCTAAGTTAGTAGTTAGTAGATTTAATCAATTTTGAAATACTGGGAGTAGTCGAATGGAAGCTAAAATTGAAGATGGTAAACTTATTATTACTATCGAACTTCAAGAACCAACGCCAAGCGCATCGGGCAAAACGCTAGTAGTTGCCACAACACACGGCAATATGACTACTCAGTGCGTCATCAACGGAAAGAATGTAGTTATTGGATTAAACGCCTACATCAAGAAATAGCTTTTCCCCGCCTTATTCCGATTTGCTTAGTAACAACTCTGCTTCTTCTAGAGTAGGGACATAATGGATTTTATATTGCTCAATCTGAAGTGTGTTGTTGGCAAACTGAATTAATCCGGATTTCGAGGTTCCTACTACTCTTACAACTCTGTTTACTCTATTTTGAATCAGCAGAATTATTATTTCTTTGAGCACATTTCCGGCGGCATCGTCGCCACGGATAAATCGGGAAATATCATTAATCACATCAAAACCGGGTTTTAAAGATGCAATTGTTGTTTCAATTGTGAGCTTAGATTTTTGAGCTTCTTCAACTGACAGTGTTCCGATCATTGTAATATGAAGTCTGTTCTGTGTCGTATCTGCAGTAACTTTAATCATTTTTATTCCTCCGCTACTTCAATATAAATAATTTCTAGTGCACAAAAATTTTGACTTGTACTTCTGCAATCCTACTTAATATTTGAGTGTTCAATCTCTCCGTTAACTAAATGGAACATAACATGAGTTAATACTTCTTTTACCTCAAATTGTTTGTCCTTTATTTTTATTACAGTACCGGGGAAAACTTTACCTGTTGCGTATACTGCCGGATTTTCTACGGCATAATATGCTGTTTCAATATCCTTTAAGTCATTTTTAATTTTAATAAGTAAAGCAGTGTTTTTTCCCCAGACTTCTTTATAATTCATAAGCTGCATAGTCTTGGCGTTATTGTCTGGCTTCTGTGCTATATAAGAAATTTGTTTTTTTAGTTCTTCAACTTGTCTTTCAATTTCATTTTTCTCTACTTGCTTTTTCATGAACTTTTCTTTGTGTTTTAAAACAACTCCCACTTCAATTTCTGTATTAACACCATAATCGTTACCAATAATTGGAGAGGTGACTTTATTTGTTGCGGTAATTTTACCACCAATAATTACACCGCTATTTTTTATAACTATTACTTCGTCATCACATTCAATAATTGAATTTCGCATCTCGAAAGAAACGTGAACTTTTCCACCGCATTTAATTACTTGATTTGAAATATAGCCGGAGTGAATGTCGCCACCAACGGTTATTAAACTTTTTCCATCTCCGTTGATACCTTCTTTTACAGTTAAAATTCCACCACAAATAACAATCGCGTGCTCAATACCGCCTTTAACATCAATGTTATATGGAGTTTCAACTGAGAAGCCAGCCTTAATATGCTGTTTAATATCTACAGAACTTTTAACATGAAGGTTGCCGGTGGAATAATCAACAGATTCCGGTACTACAAATAGTTTCTGTACTTCAAGATTGTGAGCTTTAGAATCATAGTAAATAATTCCATCAATAGATGCCTTAAACAATGTATTCTCTTCGGGATCTCTAAATATTCCTTGCCCGGCAGTAAATTGAAGATCTTTTCCGAAGAGTCCCGGAATATCATTCCCAAAAAGATCTTTGCCCGGAGTTCCAACAGTGGCAATTATTTTCTTTGCCAATGGTGTATCCTTAGCAACGCTTTCTACCATATTTACTTCTTTGTAATCGATATGTCCATCTTCTTGCGTTTGCGGTTTTAACGATTTCTCAGTTTTGAAATAAAACTCCATTCTTGCATCGCTGCCCGGTTTGGGATAATTGCCTTCTGCCACAAGAATTCTATCTTCGCTTATTTTTCCTTCGAGTATTTCATTAATAACATCATCTTTAATTCCAATTTTGATTCCGGTGGTGGTAATAATATCCTTTAGATATTCCTTTGATAATGGAATAGAGTTCTCCGGATCAGCATTTTTAAGAATCAAAAATGCTTTCATTTTTTTGTCAACCACTTCTACTTTAGCGGTTTTATATAGCCATTTTGGAGCTTTTTCGTCCATTAAGAATGCTTTCTTTTTGTTTCAAAATGTACGGATGAAGATACGAATAGTTATCCGTCAATAATTATCGAGAAAAGGATGAAATTATCAAGGTCTCCATCCAAAAAACCGTGCCAAGACATCTTTTTCGTTGCTTAAGGAATCCTATTCCCGTAAATTTGAAACTGAAATGATGAAGTATTTTTTTACTAAAATGAGCGGCTCGGGAAACGATTTTATACTTTTCGATAAGAAAATCAACCCGAAATTGGAACTTACACCTTCCAAAATTGCCCAGATTTGTAATAGAAGAACCGGTATTGGAGCGGATGGCGTGTTACTGTTAGAGCCATCGGCTAATTCGGTATTTCAGATGAAATACTTCAATGCCGATGGTTTTGAAGGTTCACTTTGTGGTAATGGTGCAAGATGTTCTTTGTTTTATTCAACAGTTAATGGTTTGACTAAAAGTTCAGACATCAAATTTGAATTTAGCGAACAAATCTATTCGGGTTCTGTACTAAATGGTGAATTGGTAAAGTTTAACTTTCAACAACCGAAAGATGTTAAACTCGGTTTTGTAATTCAAGTTAATGGCCAGTCAATTAAAGCTTCTTACATTAATACTGGTTCGCCTCATGTAGTGATTAGTGTAGAGAAGGTACTAAGAGATAATGAAGATTCAAAATCTTTCTACACTAGTCTAGATGATTTCCCGGTTTTTGAATTGGGAAAGAAGATAAGATACCATGAAGAGTTTGCTCCTACTGGTGTAAATGTTAACTTCATTAAGTATGAAGATGGCTTACTGAAAATTAGAACCTACGAAAGGGGTGTTGAAGATGAAACACTTTCGTGTGGAACCGGAGCGGTAGCTTCTGCTGTTGTAGCATGTACAATGGGGTTAGCCAAACAACCAATTTCATTGTTGGCTAAAAGTGGAGATCAACTTATTGTTGACTTCAAATTTGACGGACTGGAATTTACAGATGTATCTTTAACTGGTCCGGTAAAAGTTGTTTTTAATGGCGAGATAACAATTTAAGAGGAAATAAATGAGTAGAGTTGTTTTTTCTATTAAGTATAGCATTCATCCAGAACGCAGAACTGATTATTTAGATGTTGTGCGCGAATTGAAAAACTTGGTAAAAGCTGAAGGTTTGGAAAGTTATTCGGTTTTTGAGCAGAAGAATAAAGCTAATAGTTTTGAAGAAATTTACATCTTCAAAACTCAAGAAGCTTACGATAGCTTTGAAGATAACACAGATGAGAGAATAGATTTATTGATGACAAAACTCTCTGACATGATTAAAGAACAAACCACGCAATACACTACTTTGTTCGAAGTTAATAACGCATAATAATTTTGTGATGTCTCAAAGGCAATTTTGGATAAGCTTTACTATTACATTCAACTTTTGTTTTTGAGACAACACCTTCCACATTATATCTCATTGGTAGAATATGTTCGAATACATTGGTGTTATACATATTCATTCCGTTTTTTCAGATGGTTCCGGAGAAGTTGCTGATATTGCCGGATTTGGAAAAGAATGTGGATTAGACTACCTAATCCTTACAGATCATAATACGCTTAGAGCTCTTAAAGAAGGCTACGAACGCTGGTATGATGATACTTTGCTGCTTGTGGGATGTGAGATAAATGACAAACTAAATCAGAACCATCTGCTTGCTTTGGGGATAGACGAAACGATTACAACAAGAATTCCGGCAAAAGAGTACACTCAAAAAGTTAAAGAACTTGGTGGAATTAGTTTTCTTGCGCATCCTTTCGAAAAAAGAAGTTCGATGACTGAGCACCCGCCTTATCCATGGACTGAATGGGATACAAAGGATTTTACCGGAATTGAGATTTGGAATCACATGTCCGAGTGGATGGAAGGACTTACAGAACAGAACAAGTATAATTACATAATTCACCCATTGCGCTCAATTGTTGGTCCTACAACTGAAGCTCTTGAAATGTGGGATAAACTGAATCAAGAAAGAAGAGTTGTTGGTATTGGTGGAGTTGATGCACACGCTCACAAAGTAAACTTGCTGGGCTTTTTTGAAATGGAAGTTTTTCCATATAAAGTTTTATTTAAATCGGTAAGAACTCATGTTATTACTGATGAACGGTTGAATCCATCTAAAGACGAGCGGGATGTTGATCACGGGAAACATCAGATTTATAAAGCTCTTAAAGAGGGAAAATGTTTCTTCTCAAACTATTACCATGGAGATGCAAAGGGATTTAGATTTTTCGCAGAGGATGGTGAACACATCCATCAAATGGGTGAATCGATTCCTTTAGTTAAAAACATAAAACTCCGTGTGATTTTGCCTAATATATCCGCTACAATTAAATTAGTTTGTAACGGAGAGGTTTTAAGCTCAATTGATGGATTTGATGCGGAATTCATTACTAATCAGCCCGGAGCTTACAGAATTGAAGTTTTTCTCAATCAAAACGCATGGATTTTTTCAAATCATATTAGAATAGGTCTATAATTTTTCTTAGATTTTCGCCCGAATTTTACAAAGAATTATCAAAAACCGAGGTTAAAAGTGTTAGAAGCAAGAAAAAAGATTACCAAAAAGGAAATGAAAGAAGATAAGCTTGTTACAACCTATTATAAGGTTCACGACTTCTTTATGGAAAACCAAGCAAAGTTCTTAATTGGATTTGGAGTTGTGGCTGTTATTGTAGTTGCGGTTATACTCTATTCTAATAAGGTTTCTAATGATAACAAAGCGGCATCTGCATTAGTTGCTAAGGTTACTCCTTTCTTAGAATCTGGCAGTTACAAAGAAGCAATAGATGGAGTTCCGGCTCAAAACATAACCGGATTAAAAAAGATTGTTGATGAATATGGTAGTTCAGAAGAAGGCGAATTAGCAAAAATGCTTTTAGCTAATGCTTATTCAATAACCGGAAAAACCGATGAAGCATACGAAATGTATGATGATTATTCCGGATCAAACGTTTTATTACAAGCAAGCGCACTTGCCGGTAAAGCTGGAATAATTGAAGCTAAGAAAGAGTATGAAGAAGCGGCTTCACTATACCAAAAGGCAGCTAAACTTGATAAAGTTAATCCTTCTAATCCTGAATACTTGTTAAAAGCGGGTATCGCATTATTGAAAGTTGGAAAAAAGGATGATGCAAAGGAGTTGTTTGAGTCCATTAAGAAAGATTATGTTAATGCAGTTCCTTATATGGAATTAGAGAAGTATCTTGTTCAAGCTGAATAGTTAATTAAAGATTTTAACTCGCTGTTTCAGCGAGAATCAGTTCTAAATAAGTTTAAAAGGTGAAATATGGCAGATACATCAGATTTCAGAAACGGTCTGATTATTAAATACAAAGGTGATCCGTTTGTAATTACAGAATTCCAGCACGTTAAGCCTGGTAAGGGCGGCGCGTTTGTTCGTACTACATTAAAAAATATGAGAACCGGAAAAGTTTTAGATAATACTTTTCGTTCCGGAGAATCTGTTGAAGTTGTACGTGTTGAAAGAAGGAAATATCAGTTTCTCTATAAAGAATCTACCGGTTTGGTTTTAATGGATAATGAAACCTACGAGCAGTTCACTGTTCCATCTGAACAGTTTGGTGATGGCGGCGATTATCTAAAAGAAGGGGAAGAAGTTGAATTGTTAATGGATTCAGCTGATCAAATTATCTCTGCAGAAGTTCCAATCTTTGTTACATTAAAAGTTGTTGAAACTGAACCAGGCTTTAAGGGTGATACTGCAAACAGTGCTTTAAAACCAGCTAAGCTTGAAACCGGTGCTAAGGTTCAAGTTCCTCTTTTCATCAATGAAGGTGATGTTCTTAAAATTGATACCCGTACGGGTGGATATGTAGAAAGAGTTAAAAACTAATAGAAGAGAAAGATGGATATAAACTTAATAAAGAAGCTCATCAAGATAGTTGAGCAGAGTGAGGTTACCGAATTTTCTGTTCAAGAAGGTGAACTCAAAATAAAAATATCTAAAAATTCTCCGCAGACATCTGTTCAATTTCAATCTGTTCCGGTTGAATCAGCTCGTCATGCTATTGTGCAAAATGAAAATGAAGTAAAAACTTTAATGCCGGCCGAACCGGCTAAATCAAATCATCATGAAATTCGTTCTCCAATAGTTGGTACATTTTATCGCGCTCCGTCTCCCGACGCAGATTCTTACGTACAAGTTGGAGATAATATATCTCAAGGCACTGTTCTCTGTATAATCGAAGCAATGAAGCTAATGAACGAAATAGAAAGCGATTGCAACGGTAAAATTGTTAAAATTCTAGTTGAGAACGGAACTCCAGTTGAATATAACCAGCCGTTATTTTTAGTCGAAAAAAATTAGTGTTATCATTTTATTAAGAGGAAATCTTGTTCAAGAAAATCCTAATTGCTAATAGAGGCGAGATAGCACTAAGAATTATTAGAACATGCAAAGAGTTGGGCATTCCAACTGTTGCAGTGCATAGCGAAATTGACCGCGATTCACTGCATGTTGTGTTTGCCGATGAAGCTGTTTGTATTGGTCCCGCTCCAAGCAGTCAGAGCTATCTCAAAATTACAAATATACTTTCTGCTGCTGCAATAACCGGTGCAGATGCAATTCATCCCGGTTATGGTTTTCTGGCAGAGAATGCCGACTTCAGCGAGATTTGCGCTGAAAGCGGAATAAAATTTATTGGCCCATCACCAGATTCAATTCGTAAAATGGGTGATAAGGCTTTTGCTAAAGAAACAATGAAGAAAGTCGGCGTTCCGGTTGTACCCGGCAGCGAAGGCGTTATTAAAGATGTTGATGAGGCAAAAAAAGTTGCGGCGGAAATCGGCTATCCGGTAATGCTGAAAGCATCTGCCGGCGGGGGTGGTAAAGGAATGCGCATTGTTTGGAAAGAAGATGAAATTGAAAAAGCTTTCCAAACGGCTGGCAACGAAGCCAACTCTGCATTTTCAAATGCCGATCTTTATATGGAAAAGTATATCGAGAATCCGCACCATATAGAAATTCAAATTATGGGCGATTCCTTTGGAAACGTCTATCATTATGGAGAGAGAGATTGTTCAATTCAGAGGAGGCACCAAAAGTTAATTGAGGAATCTCCTTCTCCATTTATTACCGCAGAGGTCCGCCAGAAAATGGGTGAAGCTGCTTTGCTCGGAGCTCGTTCTGTTAACTATGAAGGAGCCGGAACAATTGAATTTTTAGTTGATAAGTATATGAATTTTTATTTCATAGAAATGAACACGAGAATTCAAGTTGAACATCCTGTTACTGAAATGGTGAATAATCTTGATCTGATAAAAAACCAAATTCTTGTTGCAGCAGGTTTGGGTATTGAGGATTTGCCGACTACACCACGCGGTCATGCAATTGAATTTAGAATTAACGCAGAAGATCCGGATAACAATTTCCGTCCTTCACCCGGTGCTATTGAATACTTGCATTTTCCCGGTGGGTTTGGCGTACGTATAGATTCTCATGTTTACAATGAATATGTTATTCCTCCAAATTATGATTCGCTTATTGCGAAAATGATTGTTTGGGGTACAGATCGTCCTCATGCAATTAAGCGCGCAAAAAGAGCTCTGGATGAATTCAAAATAGAAGGCATTAAAACAACAATCCCGTTCCATCAAAAAGTATTGATGAATGAGAAGTTTTTAGAAGGGACTTTTGATACATCTTTCATAGAACAAAACTTCAAAAATTAACAGACGAGGCACAAAATGAATATTCCGGCAAATCTGAAGTACACAAAAGATCACGAGTGGATAAAAATTGAAGGTAACATAGGCACAATTGGCATTACTGAATTCGCTCAAGGTGAACTCGGCGACATCGTTTATATTGATATCAATCCGGACGTTGCGGAAATGACTATGGGCGAAACTTTCGGAACTATTGAAGCTGTAAAAACCGTTAGCGATCTTTATGCGCCGGTAACTGGAAAAGTTATTGAGCTCAACAAAAAATTAAATGATGAACCACAACAAGTAAATTCCGATCCTTACGGTGAAGGCTGGATTATTAAGGTTGAGATAGCAGATGCAAGTCAGTTAACTGAATTGCTTGATGCCGCTGCTTATGAAGCTCAATTAGCTCAATAATTTTATTTCAAAACTTCGAGAGCAAAATCCTTTTAGGGTTTTGCTCTATTTATTTAAAGACCATCCTATGCAACATCAACAAAATATTCTCATACTCGATTTCGGTTCCCAATACACTCAGTTAATTGCTCGGCGCATTCGTGAAAGCAAAGTCTATTCGGAAATTCACGCTCATAATTTTTCTTTGGATAAAATCAAAGAACTTAATCCTACTGGAATAATACTTTCCGGCGGACCAATGAGTGTGTATGAAGAAGATTCGCCGAAAGTAAACCCAGAAATTTTTAATCTCGGTATTCCGATACTTGGGATATGCTACGGGCTTCAACTAATCACAACAAATTTTGGTGGAAAAGTAGAGGCTGCGAAAAGTAGAGAGTATGGAAAAGCTAATATTGAATTGGTTGATGAAGATGAATTACTTTTTGGTGTTAATGATGGTTCAGTTATTTGGATGAGTCATGGCGATTACGTTACTGATATGCCTAATGGATTTGCAGTTACAGCTAAAACGGAAAACTCGCCGCTTTGTGCAATTTCAGATTCCAAAAGAAAAATCTATGGTGTGCAGTTTCATCCCGAAGTTGCGCATACACAGTTTGGCAAACGTATTTTGGATAATTTCATTTTCGAAATTTGCGGCTGCAAAGCAGATTGGACTCCGGAACATTTCATTACAGAGGAAATTGAAGAAGTAAAAGCAAAAGTTGGAAGCAAGAAAGTTATTTGTGCTTTAAGCGGCGGAGTTGATTCATCAGTCGCCGCAATTTTGATTCATAAAGCTGTGGGCGAGCAGCTTGTCTGCATTCATGTTGATCATGGTTTAATGCGCAAGAATGAAAGCGAAGCAATCATTAAAATGTTTGATGATCATTATAATCTGCATGTAATACATATTGATGCTTCGGAGCTATTTCTTTCTCGTTTGGCCGGTGTTACCGAGCCGGAAAAGAAAAGAAAAATTATCGGCAATACTTTTATCGAAGTTTTTGAAACTGAAGCGAAAAAGTTTTCCGATGCAGAATTTTTGGTGCAAGGAACTTTGTATCCGGATGTAATTGAATCGGTTTCTGTTAAGGGACAATCCGTTACTATTAAAACGCATCATAACGTTGGTGGCTTGCCCGATCGAATGAATTTAAAACTCATAGAACCTTTCCGTGAATTGTTCAAAGATGAAGTTAGAGCCATTGGCCGTGAATTAGGTTTACCGGAGATGTTCATAAAACGTCACCCGTTCCCGGGTCCCGGTTTGGCTGTTCGTGTATTAGGCGAAATCACAAAAGAACGCTTGGATATTTTGCGTGAAGCAGATGATATTTTTATCAGTGCTTTACTTGAATTCAATTTGTATGATAAAATTTGGCAAGCGTTTGCAGTTCTACTTCCGGTTCAGACTGTCGGTGTAATGGGGGATTGCCGCACTTACGAAAATGTAGTTGCTCTCCGCGCAGTAACTTCGACAGATGGAATGACGGCAGACTGGTTCCGTTTTGATGGAGACTTCTTGGAAAATGTATCTAACAAAATAATCCGCTCCGTTCGTGGTGTGAATAGAGTTGTTTATGACATAAGCTCTAAGCCCCCCGCAACAATTGAGTGGGAATAAAATCCCTTTGGGGTAAAAATGAAAGTAAAAGAATTACCCATCGATGACCGTCCGCGCGAGAAATTAATTTTGCGCGGATCGCAAAATCTTTCCAACGCTGAACTGATAGCAATTCTACTTCGAACCGGAACAAAAGGGCAGTCAGTTATTGAAGTTGCTCAAGAGCTGATCAAAAAGTACAACGATTTGAATTTCCTCATGTCTCAATCCCACGATGCACTCAAAAACTTTCACGGAATAGGAAAAGATAAAGCCGCGACTTTACTCGCAGCATTTGAACTTAGCAGAAGAGTGGATTCTGAAAAGAAGTGGATGTTTGTGCAGAAAATTGCTTCTCCAAAAGATGTAGCCGAAATATTTATTCCATTACTTCGAGATGAGCTAAAGGAACAATTCTTTGTTGTCTGCTTAAGTACATCGAATAAAATTATAAAATATGAACGCATTTCTGAGGGCAGTTTGAGCAGCAGCGTTGTTCACCCAAGAGAAGTTTTCAAAGTTGCTATCGAGAATAGTTCGGCTAATATTATTTTGCTTCACAATCATCCGAGTGGAAATTTGGAAGCGAGTAATGAAGACATTTCACTAACACGAAAATTAGTAGAAGCCGGCAAAAATCTGGAAATTCAAGTGTTCGATCATATAATAATTGCCGGAAATTCTTACACAAGCATGGTAGAAAAGAGAATTATTTGAGCAAAGTAGCAAAAGAGAATTGAATTTGGCGTTTCTCTAGACAAAAAAATCTTTATATTTGCCCCAAGAAAAACCTCATCAATAAAAGGAGTTAGTAATGAAGAAACTGATCAACAAAGCCCTTGTGGCAGTGCTGATTGCCGGTGCTATCGGTTTTACTGCTTGCAGCGGTGTTTCTGAGGAACAGATGGCTCAGCTGGATGCACTTCGTTCCGAAGTAAAGGCGTTAGAAAAAGAAGTTAATGGATTGAAATCAGAGAAATCAGCTCTCGAAAGAGAAATTGCTGAAAAGAATTCAAAATTAGACCAGTGCAATAAAGAAAAAGCTGAAACAAAGAAAAACCTTGAAAAAATCGGTTTGTAAAAAGAACAAAGGAGAAAAAATGAAATCAATTAGATTATTAGTGTTGGGTGCATTCTTCTTTGTTTTTGCAGCAAATGTTTTTGCTCAAGAAGAAATGACAAAGGATGAATGGCAAAGCGAAATTAACCGCTTAACAGAAAAAAGGATTGCTCTTACTACAGAATTAAATTCACTTAAAAGTGAAGTTGCTAATCTTAAAAAAATTCGTGACGGACTTAAAACTTTTGATCAATGCACAAATGAATTATACACAATGATCAATGCTACAAAAGCTGATATTGACAATTTCAGAAAGCAATTGAATGATCTTTCCGCTAAGATTGATAATAAAGAAGCTCCGAAGGCTGACCGCCAAGCTGAGCTTGATGCAATGAAGAAAAGCAAAATTTCTGCCTTACCGGAATTTTTTGATAAAGTTCATAACCAATTACAAAGAAAACTTGATGCTTGGGAAGAAAAACCAAAAGAAATTTCTTATGAAGTTGTAAAGGGCGACCACTTATGGGGAATCGCAAAGAAGAAAGACCATTATGCAAATCCATTTGCTTGGCCAATAATTTATAAAGCTAACCGCGACCAAATTAAGAATCCGGATTTGATTTTCCCGAAACAAATGTTCCAAATTCCTAATTTGACAGAAGAAGAAAAATCTAAATACGAAAAGATTAGAAGAAACTATAAACCGGCTCCGGCAACACAAACACAAGAACCGGTTAAGTAAGGAATCGATTTTATAAAGTGAGTACGTTCGAAATTATAAAGCCCTTTTCATCTAGGTGAGAAGGGCTTTTTATGTTTTGTAAAAACAAACATTGCGGAGGTTGTTACGCAGCACGAAAAAGCTATTAAACTAGAGGGAGTGGATCTACTTTCATTCCTTGGATTCAATGATGGAAACATTAAACCGATTGAAGAGAGATTTTCTGCCAACGTAATTGTTCGCGGTGATAATGTTTTTGTCCAAGGTGTGGCAGACGAAGTTGAAGCCATTGAAAAAATTATTAAAGAAATGACTTTTGTGCTAAATACTACCGGTAAACTCTCGCCGAATGATGTTTATACAATTATCGATTTAACGATGCAAGGTAAAGAGATTATTAATGGCAACGAGTTCGATAGCATAGTTTTGTATTCCAAGAAAGATGTAATAAAAGCCAAGACACCAAACCAAGTAACGTACTGGAAAGCTGTAAGAGAGAATGATATTTGTTTTGCCATTGGTCCGGCTGGAACTGGTAAAACTTATTTAGCTGTTGCTTTCGCAGTTGCATCATTAAAAAAGGGTGCGGTAAGAAAAATTGTATTAGCTCGTCCGGCAGTAGAAGCCGGTGAGAGTTTAGGTTTTTTGCCGGGAGATTTTAAGGAGAAAATTGATCCTTATCTTCGTCCACTTTACGATGCTTTGGAAGAAATGATTCCGGGTGAACAGTTAAAAAATTATCTTGAAAAAGGAATAATTGAAATTGTTCCTCTTGCTTTTATGCGTGGCAGAACGCTTAACAATGCTTATGTGATTTTAGATGAGGCTCAAAACGCAACAGCGATGCAAATGAAAATGTTTCTCACCAGACTGGGTCCAAACTCGAAAGCGATTATAACTGGAGATATTACTCAAATCGATTTACCTAGTTATTCACAGAGCGGCTTGGTTCAAGTAAAGGAAATTCTAAAAAATGTTGATGGCGTTGCTTTCATCTATTTCGAAAAAGTTGATGTAGTTCGACATAAACTAGTTAAAGATATTATCGAGGCATATGAAGAGCATTACTCTACCGGGAATAAAAATCCTTAATCGAATTTTTTACTTTCTTCCCAGTATTTGTCCATCTCGGTTAGATTTGATTCCGACATTTTCTTTCCTAATCCGGTAATCTTTTTCTCAACATAGGTAAACCGCTTAATGAATTTCTCGTTTGTTAAGCGTAAAGCATTTTCCGGATTAATGCCAAGAAATCGGGCATAATTTGTTAATGCGAAAAAAACATCGCCTAGTTCTTGTTCCAACTTAGCTTGATTGCCTTCTGCTTCCATCTCATGCATCTCTTCGATTTCCTCAATCACTTTCTTCCATACATCTTCTTTTTTCTCCCAATCGAAACCAACCTTAGAAGCTTTTTCTTGCAGTCTATAAGCGCGCGCTAATCCGGGTAATTGTTTTGGAACTCCTTCTAAAACGGAATCGCGTCCTTCGGTAAGTTTTATTTCCTCCCAATTCTTTAATATTTCTTTGGTGTCTTTAACTTCAACATCGCCAAACACATGTGGATGGCGGCGAATTAATTTCTCGGTAATAGAATCAATCACTTGTTCGGTATTAAATGTTTTGTTGTCTTCTCCAATAGCTGAATGGAACACGATATGCAAAAGTAAATCTCCCAATTCTGCCTTTAACTCTTGGTAATCCTTCTGATCAATCGCTTCAATCATTTCATACGTTTCTTCCAGAGTGGCTGCTTTAATTGAATCGTGTGTTTGTTCTTTGTCCCAAGGGCATTCTTCTCTTAGTTTTCTCATAATCTCATACAACTTCTGGAATTTCTCGCCTACCATGATTTCTCCTTAATTGGTGTGCAAAGATAAGTCATTGATTTATTCGTTAAAAGAGAAACATAAAAATCAGTATTACTTAAACTAAGTCAAATATATTCGATTCATTTCATTTTTCTCTTGATCTTACTCTTGCTCATAAGCTTGATCGCTTTTACAGCTATTATAATTAATGCGATCAAGATAAAGATTTGGATCGAGATCAAGATTAATAAAATCAATATATTTACATCATTAATTAGGAGAAAAAATGTTCGAAGAAAAGATTAAAGAAATTACCGGACAAGAGCTTCCAACAGCTCCAAAGCCGCTTGCAGCTTATATTCCAGCCCAAATGACTGGCAATCTTGTGTTTACGTCCGGCCAGCTTCCAATGAAGGAAGGAAAGTTAATAGCAGAAGGTAAAGTTGCCGGAGTGGTGTCTGAGGAAGTTGCAATTCAATGTGCTCAGCAATGCGCTGTAAACTGTATAAGTGCAGTTAAAAGTGTAATTGGTGATCTTGAAAAAATTGAGCAGATAGTAAAAGTAGTTGTTTTTGTTAACTCATCTGCCGGTTTTAGCGGTCAGCCGAAAATTGCAAACGGAGCTTCGGAATTTTTAGTTCAAGTATTCGGCGAGCAAGGTAAACACGCCAGAAGTGCTGTTGGCGTAAGCGAACTTCCTCTAAACGCGCCGGTTGAAATTGAAATGATTGTCCGGGTAAAATAGTTTTTTATTTGACTTGTGAAGTTGGATAAAATAAAATATTATAGACCGTAAGATTGGAAACCCAAACCGGGGCATCATTGTTAAAGATATAAAATTGGTAAACAGATGAAAAAGACCATAATATTATTTGCCTTGCTTTCAGTTTCGATAATGAATGCTCAGTTTAGAGATGATCTAAATAAATCTGTTGATGTAAAAAGTGGAATTTTTAACAAGGAAAGCGCTCTTTCACCATTCGGGTTGCTGGGAATCGAAGATTTTCAGATGAAGCATTCCTTTGGACTTTCTTATTCAGCATTTGGTAGCGGCGGGGGAATGGCTCTTGGAACTTATACAAATAGCATGTTATTGAAATTCAGTGATAAATTGAACATGCAAGCTGATATAAGCATATTAAACTCTCCATACAGTTCGTTCGGGCAAGATTTCGCCAAACAAATAAATGGAATTTACCTAAGCCGACTTCAAATGAACTACAAGGTTAGCGAGAATATGTCGGTAATTCTTCAATATCGAAGCTCGCCGTTCGGCTATTACAATCCTTACTACTCAAATGGCTTCTTTTCCGGCTCAAGAGATTATTTCTTCGGAGGAGATGAATTCGGGAAAGAGTAGTTCATT
>JBAYTN010000074.1:0-18884 GCA_041675645.1 Melioribacteraceae bacterium | reverse complement strand
CCGTTTCCGGTTATCTGGTTGGAATTATTGGTTCATCCAATAATCCAATTTCCGGTTTAACATTATCTACATTAATTGTAGCTGCATTGTTAATGGTTGCATTAGGTATGAGCGGAAAGCAAGGCGTTGCTGCTGTTCTTGGTGTTGCTGCAGTTGTGTGTGTTTCTGCTGCTGTTGCGGGCGAAATGTTGCAAGATTTAAAAGTTGGACATATTCTTGGCGGTACACCTTGGAGAATGCAGTTAGGTGATATCATTGGTATTTCTGTTGCTGCAGCTGTAATGTTTTTACCTTTGATGATCTTACACTCCGGCGATATAAAAGAAAACGCTACCAAAAAAATCAATGAACTAAAAAAACAAAATATTTTAGTTGTTGAATACAAAGGAACAAATCCGGAATTTGCCGGAAAGCAATTTACTCTTGATGAAGTAAAAGAACTTAGAGATGAAGCTAAGAAAGATGTTTTAGGCATTGAAGGCGGTTTCGGTTCTCCAAAACTTGCTGCTCCTCAAGCTGGTTTAATGGCTCTACTTTCTCAAGGTATTGTAAAGGGAGAGATGGCTTGGCCGCTAATCATAGTTGGTATGGTGATGGGACTTGGTTTCATTCTCATGCAAGTGAAAAGTCCGATGCTTGTTTCAGTTGGTATGTATTTGCCTCTCGAAACAACATTTGCAATTTTCATCGGCGGTATGATAAAGGGTATTGTTGAAAGAGTTGCAGCCAAGAGGAAATTCAATGATGCGCAGAAAGCAAGAGTTGAAAATACTGGCGTTCTAGTAGCTGCCGGTTTAATTGCTGGCGAAGCTCTTGTTGGATTAATTTTTGCGGGACTTGCATTCTTTGAAGTTTCATTGTTCTCAATATTCGATACTCCATCATTCTTAGTCAGTTTAGCAGTTTTTGCGTTTGTTGCTTGGTATTTAGTTAGTGTTCCGGTTAAAAATGCTGGAAAAGCTGACGATCCGGCACCACCAGCAGTTTCTATGTAAAAATTAAAACACTTTGATTTGTTAATCTAAAATCAATAGTGAATAAAATTATGAAGGTCATGCGTTAATAAATCACTGCATGACCTTCTCTTTTGAAAATACAGTTTAGGTTATGATGAATTTTTTGCAAAGACGTAGAATCTTAAAAAACACAAATACATTCGATCTTACTCCGGCTTATTTGGTAAAGCATGAAATTGGTGAGAATAATTTAGTAACTGTTCTGATGCCCAAATTTCAGAATAAAATTACCATCAAATTATTTGAGCCAAAGTTAAAATCACCTCATATAAAGATTAAACTTGATGAGCTCGGCTCGGCTGTTTGGCTCGCTATCGATGGTAAGAAAAATGTTGGAGTAATAGCCGGGGAACTTGTTGCTGCTTTAGGTGATAAAATACAACCAGTGGAAGAGAGACTTCCGAAATTTTTAACACAACTTTACGAACAAAGATTAATAACATTCGAAGAATTGAAAGGAGCTTAACTATGGCAGATGCATTAGGTCATTTAAAACCGGAATTGCTTTGGAAGCACTTTGAAGAAATTTGTAAACGCCCGCATCCAAGCCGTCACGAGCAGTTAGTTGCTAAATATGTTGTCGATTTTGCAAAGCAAAATAATCTTGAATGTAAAACAGATTCATTTGGAAATATTGTTATACGGAAGCCAGCTACTCCCGGTAAAGAAAACTTAACTCCGGTTGTAATGCAAGGACATCTTGATATGGTTCCGGAGAAAAATACTGATGTAAATCACGATTTCGAAAAAGATCCGATTCAATGTTATGCTGATGGTGATTGGGTTAAAGCAAAAGGTACTACTCTTGGCAGCGATAACGGAATTGGCGCGGCTGCGGCTTTAGCTGTTTTAGAATCAACCGATATTGAACATGGTCCAATAGAAGCTTTATTTACACTTGATGAAGAAACCGGTTTGAACGGAGCTCAAGCTTTGCAGCCCGGATTCGTAAATGCAGACATTCTAATGAATCTTGATTCTGAAGAAGATGGTGCATTGTATATAGGTTGTTCCGGTGGACAAAGCACCACCGTTAGCTTCAAATTTGAGTCGAAGGATATTCCCGAAAAAACAGTTGCTTACGAAATCAGCATTACCGGATTGAAAGGGGGCCACAGTGGTTTGGATATTCATCTTGGAAAAGGAAACGCAATTAAATTAATGGTTCGTTTACTCCATGAACTTAACTATAATTATGGAATTCGTCTCGTTTCGTTGAGCGGAGGAAGTAAGCATAATGCAATTCCAAGAGAAAGCTTTGCAACTATTCGTGTTCCAAAAAAATCTGCTGATGACGTGCTTGGATATGTTGAGCACTACAACGAAATAGTAAAATCTGAATTATCCAGTGTTGAGCCTACATTAGTTGTTGCTTGCGCCGCTTCTAAATCAAAATCTAAAGTAATGGATAAAGCTACAGCAAAGAATTTGATTGATTCGCTTTATGCAGTTCCAAATGGCGTAATTAAAATGAGTGCTGATATTGAAGGTTTAGTAGAAACATCTACAAATCTTGCAGTAGTTGTTACAAACAAAAAAAATGTAGAGGTTATATTAAGTCAAAGAAGTTCTGTTGAATCTGAAAAGAAAGATATTTCAAATTCTATAGCTGCACTTTTTAATCTTGCTAAAGCTGAGGTTAAGCAAGGTGACGGTTATCCGGGATGGAAGCCAGACATTCATTCACCAGCTCTTGCTGTAATGAAGAAAGTTTTTCATGAAAAATATGGTAAAGAACCGGAAGTAAAAGCTATTCATGCCGGTTTGGAATGTGGAATCATTAAGGAAAGATATCCTCACATGGATATGATTTCTTTTGGTCCAACTATTTTTGGTGCTCATTCTCCCGATGAAAGAGTGCAGATTAGTACTGTTGAAAAATTCTGGGAAAATTTAGTAGAAGCATTAAAGAATATTCCAGTTAAATAATTTTCTCATCATGATCTTGACCTTGATCTTAATCTTGATCAATTTTTAAAGTAGTCAAGTGCAAGATCAAGATCACGATCAAGAATTTTAGGTAATGATGGAAACTACGTTGAAAACCAAACCGGAACCATCTTTCGCGTTTCGTTGGATTATCTTAGTTGTTATATCGCTCGCGATGTTCGGCAACTATTATATATATGATTCAATAAGTCCGCTTGCGGATTTACTTGTTAAGCAATTAAAATTTACTGACGCCAACATTGGTTTGCTTCAAGGAATTTACAGTGTGCCAAACATTCTTATGGTACTTATTGGCGGAGTAGTAATAGATAAGATCGGCACAAGAGTTTCTACTTTCATTTTCACAACACTCTGTTTGATAGGCGCGGCAATCACTGCATCGTTCAGCGATATAACTATGATGGCTATTGGCAGACTTGTTTTCGGCCTTGGTGCAGAATCTATGATTGTTGCAATAACAACAGTTGTAGGAAGATGGTTTAGAGGAAGGCAGTTGTCTTTTGCTTTCGGGTTGAATTTAACTCTAGCGCGTCTAGGATCTTTTGCAGCCCTTAATTCACCAAGCTGGGCAAGCGTTTTTTATGATACATATAAATATCCATTGCTCATTGCACTTGGTGCCGGTGTTATTTCTATTGCAATGGCTGTAATTTATTGGGGAATGGATTCCTACGCAGAAAAGAATTATTCACTACGTCCGGTTCCAAAGCAAGATGAAATTAGGTTCAGTCAGATTTTTAGTTTTTCAAAGTCTTACTGGTTTGTAGTTCTTCTATGCGTAACATTTTATTCCGGTATTTTCCCATTCCAAACTTTTGCTGTAAAGTTTTTTATGGATACACACGGCACAACTCGCGAGATGGGAGGATTTCTTTCGAGTATGCTAACACTTTCTGCTATGGTCCTAACTCCTCTTTTTGGCTTGCTAGTGGATTACGTTGGAAAAAGATCTTTGCTAATGATGGTTGGTTCACTAATGCTTGTTCCCGTTTATTTAATAATGGCGTATACGCAAATTTCTCTTTATGTACCTATGGCAATGATGGGATTAGCGTTTTCTTTAATTCCGGCAATTATGTGGCCAAGTGTTGCAATTATTGTAGATGAAGCTAAACTTGGAACGGCATATGGATTAATGACGATGGTTCAAAACATTGGTCTCGCCGGATTCAATTTTCTTATTGGTTGGGCTAACGATTATAGCAACGGTTATACAATGGGAATGTGGATTTTCTCTTCACTAGGATTCTTTGGTTTACTATTTGCATATTTGCTTCGTAAATCGGAATTAAGCCCATCTGGGCATGGCTTAGAAAAGGGAATTGCCAAAACAGTCGCCTAAGTATATAGTAGTGATCACTGTAATGTTAAGAAAAAGTCATGGTGAGCCTATCGAACCATGACACTACAAACTAAACTATCACACTTCGACGAGCTCAGTGTGACACAAAATTAATTATTCAGAGGTCTCTAGTAATTAATTTATAACTTAAAATTTACCGAGAAAGTATTGATTAGAGTTTCCAGAAATATATTTTTTATCACTCTACTGTTAATTTCTACAGTTGCAAATGCACAGAAATTTGGATTTGGCTGTTTGGGATTGAGTGGCTTTTATGTAGGCATGTCGGAATATCATTACGACACACCCGGTCTAAACGATTTTGCCAATTCTGAATTATTACTTAGTAATTTTGCAGCGGAAGACCAAGTGAAATTTAATCTTGGCTCTGGATATAGAGTTGGTGCTAATTTCTTTAGAGCTAAGTGGGATAAAGTATTTATTACAGCAAAAGGTTATTACCAATTTTTAAAAGAAGAGCACACGGTTAATAGTCCCGGTGGAAGTTCGCTAGCTCAGCAAAAGTATATGCTTAATATGAATCACTGGGGCATTGCTGTTGATATTGGTATTCCACTCACTTCATTTCTCGATTGGAAAATACTTGAGGGTGGAGTTTCTTTTTTTAATGCAGAACTGACTCAGCAGAAATATGAAAATAATTCTCTTAAGGATGAATTCAAATTTTCTCCGGAAAAAGCAAAGGCAACATATTTTGCAGCAACCGGAATTATTATTCACATCGTTCCGGATTATATGAGCTTAGAAGGAACTGGTGGATACTATTTTATGAAGATTGAAGAATTCAAAAACCAAAGTAATCTTGCAGTAGGATCGGGTATAATTAACAATGCGATTCCAAAAGGTGGGTGGAGCGCAACACTACAAATAAACATTAGTTTCCCATTCTGAGGTTGATTATGAAAACTACAAAACTTGATAAAGCTTGTCTGATTGCTATTAAAGACTGCATGGGTGCACAAAAAAATGAAACCGTTTTAATTGTTACGGATGAGTACAAAAACAAAATTGGGTACGCACTTTATAAGAATGCTAAAGAGTTGGGTCACGAAGCGGTTTATTTGGAATTCAAATCCCGCGAAATGCATGGACAAGAGCCTCCCAAGCAAATTGCTGAAATGATGAAACTATTTGATGTTGTACTTTGCCCTACGGCAAAATCTCTTACTCATACAAACGCGAGGAGAAATGCTTCCGCTCTTGGTGCACGAATTGCAACATTTCCCGGCATTACCGAAGAAATTATGATTCGAGGATTAAATGCAAACTATCATAAAATTGCTGCTTTAACAATAAAATTGCAAGAAATTCTAAATCATGTAAAAGAAGTAAGGGTTACAACATCATTAGGTACAGATATTACTATGAACATTGCGGGTAGAAAAGCGCTTCCTAGCAAGGGCCTATTCCACAAAAAAGGGGAGAGCGGAAACTTACCTACTGGTGAAGCTTACATAGCGCCAATTGAAGGCAAATCCAACGGGGTTTTCTTCGTGGATGGTTCGATGGCCGGCATTGGAGTAATAAAGGGTAAACCAATAAAGATTGAAGTTGTAGATGGATATGCTGTAAATGTAACAGGCGGACCACAAGCAAAGAAATTAGATGAAACCCTTACTAAGTATGGTAGTTTGGCAAGAAATATTGCCGAGTTCGGTATAGGAACTAACGATAAAGCCAAACTGAGTGGTATTCTATTAGAGGACGAAAAGGTAATGGGCACAATTCACATTGCGCTTGGGGATAATAAATCTATGGGAGGAAATGTTGATATTCCTATCCATCTGGATGGTGTTGTTAAGAAGCCAACCGTATATTTTGATGAAAATATGATAATGAAGGCCGGAAAGCTGATAATTTAGACTGGAATTTTTGAGTACTTTCAATTTGTAAAGACAGTTCGGTTTTCATTATATTTGCGGCTCAAAAAACAAGCCATATATGAAAATCCTGAACAACCTTAACACAGAACAACTTCAAGCGGTAGAATATAATGCCGGTCCACACATGATCGTAGCTGGAGCCGGTTCCGGAAAAACTCGTGTTTTAACCCATAAAATTGCTTATTTGATTGAAAAAGGGGCAGAACCTTCCTCCATTCTCTCTTTAACATTTACTAATAAGGCCGCCAAAGAGATGAAAGAGCGGATTAAATCCCTTATTGGCAAAAAGGCTGACGAACTTTGGATGGGTACATTTCACTCTGTGTTCTCAAGAATTCTTCGTGTTGAATCTGATAAAATAGGGTATCGTTCAAACTATTCAATCTATGATAGAGAAGATTCAGTCTCCTTAGTTAGTAATATTATTTCTAATCTAAACATAAACTTAGAATCAATTACCGCAAATGGAGTTCAGCATAAAATAAGTTTTCTAAAGAATCAGATGATAATGCCTCAAGATTTTGAGAAGTCGTCTGGGCTTACTCCAACTGATAAAAAGTTTGCCGAAGTATATACAGAATACAACAAACGTCTGTTTGAAAACAACGCAATGGATTTTGATGATCTGCTGCTTAAACCAATTCAACTCTTTAATGAGAATGAAAAGGTGCTGAGCAAATACAAGAAAATGTTCAAGTATATTTTGGTTGATGAATACCAAGATACAAACATTGCACAATATGAACTTCTAAAATTATTGAGCCCGATAAAGGATAAGGTATGTGTAGTTGGAGATGATGCTCAGAGTATTTACAGCTGGCGCGGTGCTGAAATAAAGAACATGCTAAATTTTAAAAAGGATTTTGTTGGAGCAACAATATTTAGATTAGAGCAGAATTATCGTTCTACAAAAATGATTCTCGCAGCAGCAGATTCTGTAATTAAAAATAATACTGGTCAGATTCCGAAAACTTTGTGGACGGAAAACGCAGAAGGTGAGTTGCTTACTCTTATCAAAGCTACAGATGAAAAAGATGAAGCTTACCAGATTGCAAAGAAGATTAAAAAAGAAATAACCACTAAAAAACTATCGTTAAACGATATAGCAATTTTATACCGTTTGAATTCACAATCCAGAGCCTTGGAAGATGCTCTGCGACGAGATAAAATTCCATACAAGATTATCGGCGGTGTTGAATTCTATAGAAGAAAAGAAGTTAAAGATGTTTTAGCTTATCTGCGAGTTTTGGCTAATTCCAATGATGAGGAAAGTTTACTTCGCATTATGAATTTCCCGCAACGCGGAATAGGCAATACATCAATAACTAAAATGATTGCCTTTGCTAGAAAACTGAACTTATCGTTATTCAAAACTATGATGCGTGTTTTTGAAGTAATTGAAGTAAAAGAACGCATTCAGAAAAATGTTAAGCAGTTCAGATTACTTCTTGATAAATATATTGAGCTGAAAGAAAAATTATCTATTGGTGAACTAACTTCAGCGTTATTAGATGAACTTGGAATTCTTCGCATCTATAAAGAAGATGGAAGTTCAGAATCGATGTCGCGTTACGATAATATTCAAGAATTGGTTTCAGCTGTCCATGAATATGGCAAGTCTAATCCAAAAGCAACTCTTGAAGATTTCTTGGCAGAAGTGTCTTTGATAGCTGGTGTAGATCAATATGATGAGAAAACACACTCCGTAACTTTGATGACCGTTCACAGTGCAAAGGGATTGGAATTTCCTATTGTTTTTGTTACCGGATTGGAAGAAGATATATTCCCGCTAAGCCAACGGTTCGATCAAGATTCCAAAATTGAAGAAGAGAGAAGATTATTCTATGTGGCTGTAACCAGAGCAAAAGAAAAAGTGTATATAAGTTATGCGCGCTCTAGATACAGATTCGGAGAAGTTGCTTATCAAAGCAAATCGAGATTTCTGGAAGAGATTGATGATTCAACTTTCGAAGAAATGGATGGATCCGGAACAAAGAAGGCCGGTAGGCGCAAAAAAGTTTACTATGATGAATTTTATCAAGAAAGTTTTGAAGATTTTGATCAAGACAGAAGATCTTTACGTGTTGGAAGTAGAGTTACCCATCAAGTATTTGGTATCGGAAAAATTCAGCAGATCGTTGGAACAGGTGATACACAACGTGTAACGATTTCTTTTGAAAAAGTTGGTATTAAACAATTATTAACAAAGTTCGCGAATTTGAAATTGGTTTAACTATCTAAATAAACAATAGGAGTAAGTGTAATGAAGATCGGTGTATTGACAGGTGGAGGGGATGCCCCCGGATTAAATGCAGTAATTCGCGCGGTTGTTCGCAAATGTATTGCTAATGGTCACGAACTAGTTGGTATTCGTGAAGGATGGAGAGGAATTCTTGAGAATAAGTTTGATGTACTTGATAGAAATTCAGTATCCGGTATTTTACATCGCGGAGGAACAATATTAGCTACATCTAGAACCAATGTTTACAAAGTTGAAGATGGCGAAGCAAAAGTAATTAAGAATATGAAAGACAATGGAATTGATGCATTGGTTGCTATTGGTGGTGAAGATACTTTAGGAGTTGCTTCCAAACTTGCTAAAGCCGGTGTTAAAATTGTGGGTGTTCCAAAAACAATTGATAATGATTTAAGTGCTACTGATTTTACATTTGGATTTGATACTGCGGTAAATGTTGCAACTGAAGCCATTGACAGATTACATACAACTGCTGAATCTCATAACAGAGTAATTGTAGTTGAAGTTATGGGACGACACGCTGGATGGATTGCTGCATATTCCGGAATTGCCGGAGGAGCAGATATCATTCTTGTTCCGGAAATTCCATACGACATTAATGAAGTATGTGATATTATTCGCCAGCGTCATGAAGGTGGAAAGAGTTTCAGTATTGTTGTTGCATCTGAAGGCGCTGTTGCAAAGAAGGTTGATGGTGATTCTGAAATGGTATTGCAAGATCAAAAATTGGATTCTTTCGGACATGTTCGTTTAGGTGGAATTGGGACTTTCTTAGCAGAAGAAATCGAAAAAAGAACCGGCTTCGAAACAAGATCAACTGTGCTAGGACATATCCAACGTGGTGGTACACCAACAGCTTTCGATCGCGTGCTAGGAACACGTCTTGGTTTTTGTGCTGCAGAATTAGTAGAAACCGGAAAGTGGGGATACATGGCTGCCTTGAAAGGAACTTCAGTTGGTCCGGTAAAATTAGAAGAAGCTACCGGTGAATTGAAAACTATTGATTTACAGTTGATGGAAGTTGCAAAAACTTTCTTTGGTTGAGATTGGTTTTATTTTTAACTCATAAAAGCCGCTTGAATAGCGGCTTTTCTATTTAACAGTTACCTTAAAGCGAAAGTGAACTACTATATTAAGATATAGCGTCCTAACTATTCTGAATTTATTACGTCTTATTATTCAGTAAATCATTTTTAGATATCGCAAAATTCATTATAAAAAAGCATAAAAGTAGGATTTTGGCCAGTTTTATGGTTACTAATAGGCTATAATAGGATGAATTGTCTTGACATTTGTAAACGGACTAATTATATTTCTTTTAGTTTCCAGCCGAAACAATATATAAAATGCAACAAGATCCATGTTAATGGCGCTTGAATACAGTTCATCGTATTCAGACAGTTGTATTAATTATACCAGCCGAAGAAAGAATATCTTAAATGATGTGTACAATATTTATTTATAATCATAGAGGGTGCTTATGAAAAACAAATTAACTGTTTTAGCGTTGCTAATTCTTAGTTTTACAAGTATTAGTTTTGCGCAAATCACAATTAATGGCTCGGGTAGTTACTTAACTATTCAATCAGCTATTAATGTTTCATTTTCCGGTGATGTTATTAACGTACCAGATGGTATCTATAACGAGGCCTTAAATGTTACTGTGCCAAATCTTTCTATAATTGGTAACATAGGTTCACCATCTTCTGTAGTAATTAACGCTGGTGGATTAACTGGTTTTGGTAGCCCTTTGTCTGGCATTTATGTTAATCAACCGGGAGTAATTCTGAAAGGTTTTACCCTTAACGGTGATGGGCAAGCTACTGTTACTAATCCAAGATATGGAATAAATATTAGCGGTGTTACTGGAGGAACAGTTCAGTACGTAGTTATACAAAACTTCAGCAGAACTGGATTAAACGTACCAAGCTGTACCAACATGACCTTTGACAACATTACTGCAGTGGATAATGGTGGACAAGGATTAGGATTAAGAGACGTATCTAGTTCTACCCTAAGTAATATTACTACTAATAACAATTTGTGGGGTGGAGTTAGAATTCAAACTTATAATGGTACTGTCTCAGGTCTTGTGATTTCGGGAACAAACAGTTTTGGTGAAAATGGTTCTGCACCATTATACTTACACCCATTATTAATTGAACAGGGTAATAGCTCAATTTCAGGTCCACCATTTCCAATTACATATGGAACTAGCGGAACTCCAGATTTGCTTCTTCAAAGTACCGACTTTGCTTATGCTTTAAGTGGTGATGATGATGAAGCTCCTCAGTATCAAAGAATTCACGTATATAAAACACTTGCAAATGTTATGGCTGCTTCGCAAGCTCCAAATGGCACTTATGCTTTCCACATTACAGATCATAGATTTGTAACTAACCTGAGCAATAGTCATTTTGAAGTTTTCACTCCATTAACAATTAGCAACGCGGTTTTGGCAGCTTCATCGGGTAATTATATTGATGTAGCCGCGGGAACATATAATGAGACAGTTACAATAGATAAACCACTTACAATTACTGGTACTGGCAGCCCAACAGTAACGCAATTTATTTACGCAGCTTCACCTATAACAGTTACGGGTTTCTCCGGTGGCAGCACTGCTACTGTTGATGTTCAGCCTGGAGCTGATATAGATGATGTAATGGATCTAGTTTCATCCGGCGGTACTATTAACATTGATCCTGGTACATACTCTTCCTTCGTTGTAGATAAACCAGTCACAATTGATGGTAATGGTAACGTAATTATTACCAATAGTTCTCCGGCGATTACTGTTAATGTAACGGGAGTTCATATTACTGGGCTTACATTTAGTTTTAATGATAACATTTTGCCTTATGATGATTATGCAATAGATGTTCAAAATGGTGCGTACGATCTTTTAATTGATGACTGTAATTTTCAGAATCAATTAAACGGTGGTAACGGTAATGGAGTTATTAATAGAGGCACCGGAATTGTTGATGCTAGAAATAATTACTGGAACGACCCAACCGGACCGACTTTCTCCTTAAACCCAAGTGGTCTTGGAAGAATTGCTACCAATTCCAATTCCGGTTCATTACTTTTTTCGCCTTGGTGGACTGATCTTGCACATACAACAAAAGCTGGTGTTGCAACTCAAACCTCTCCGGCCAACACATTAACAGGTGTTCCCATCCTTCCTACATTTACATGGGATGGAACTACTGTTGCAAATACAACTTACTCAATTGAAATATCTACTTCCAATACATTTCCAGTTCTTTCAACTACAACTATTGTGGTTGGAGTAGACTTATATACTGCTACGTTAACCGAAATAAATAAGCTGCTAAATAATACTACTTATTATTGGAGAGTTAAATCTGACGTAAATGCTGTTACTACTTATTCTTTAACTTGGAGTTTTAAGACTATACCAGTTGTTTCAGTTTCACCAATAAATCCAATTAATGGTTCAACGGGTGTTTATTTCGATCCTACGTATTTTTCATTCCAAATAGTTAACGGGTTTACTGGTTCATTAAAATATCTTGTTCAGTATCGTGTAAGTGCTGCAGTTCCTACAATTGCAGAGTGGGCTGGTTCTAATACATTCACTTTAACAAATCTGCTTTCTGAGTTACCCTATCCATTAACTTTATTAGCCAATAGTAAATATTATTGGAGAGTTGTTGTATTGAATTCTACAGATGAAGTAGTAAGCTATTCAGGCAATTATTACTTTACAACAAAATCGGGTGCACCAACACCATACTTATCGTATCCAATTGGAGGACAGCCGGTTGCAACTAATTCACCATCATTTTACTGGTATATTGGTACTTACGATTTAACAAACATTACTTTCGATTTGGAAATTGCTATAGACGCAGCATTCACATTGAATCATCAAACAGTAACAGGAATAACTGATATTCAATATGCTTGGGGATTAGCTCCTTTGACTCCAGGTACAACATATTATTGGAGGGTTACAACTTGGTATAAAAAGGGAAATGTTCTTGAACAGCATTCTGCCACTTCCTCATATTCTACATTCAAGGCTATGGGAACTGGAACTGCTTCAACCCCATATTTATCTTATCCTGTTGGCGGACTTTCAATATATACAACAACCCCAACATTATATTGGTACACTGGTGCTTCAACAGACGGTGTTGTATTTGATGTTTATATAAAACTTTCATCATCTGGAATATATACTCAAATAGCAGATAACACTTCTAACCTATATTTTGATATGTCTGGGCCATTGCTGAATCCTTTCACATTGGCAGCCGGAAGCACATACAATTGGTATGTAGTAGCAACTGGCGGCAATGGACCATTTACTTCTGGAATAAGTTCGTTTGTAGTTAATTCAAGTGTAGGAACAGGATCAGTAATTGCATCATGGCCGGTAGGTAATCCATATGTTTATTCTTTAACCCCATCTTTATATTGGTATATGTATGGATCGCAAACAGGCTTAACTAAGTATGTAATTAAGTATAAACAAATGAATTCTGCCCCAGCTGATTGGGATGTTGAAGCTGGCACAACAACACAAGATCCAATAAGCTTAGTGTCTACTTCATTTGATATTCCATCAAATCTAACATCAGGCGCAAAATATTACTGGGCTATAGCCGGATACAACGGTGGTGTTAGAGTAACTTCATGGTCGGAAGGCTCATTCACTGTATCAAGCACAACAACAACAGTTAGTGTTTATTTATCAACTCCGGTCGGTGGCGCTACAGTTTATACATTAACTCCTACTTTATACTGGTATGCAACTGGAGCAATTTCCGGTATTACATCTTACGATATAACATACAGCAATACTTCAAACTTCTTAGGAGGTTTACCGCCAGCATTTGTAACAACAATAAATACTGGAACTGATAACTTCTATACATTGCCTTCTAATCCAGCCATAGCTGGTGCAACTATATATTGGAAGGTAACAGTAAACTATACAGGCGGCTCAACTACTTCAACTACCGGATCATTTGTAATTGATCCGGGCTCAAGTAATGTAGTTCCATTAGTTGGAAGCCCAATTAATAATACTGAATTAAAATCATCCGCCGCCACGTTATCATGGTTCACTCCAGCCCAGAGTAAAGCAAAATTATCATACACAGTTGAATATTCGGAGAATAGTAATTTTGCTAATGCTAAAATTGCTTCTGGATTGTCTGAACCACAGTTAAACATTTCCGGATTAAAAGAGAATACAACATATTACTGGAGAGCAAAATCTGTTGATCCTCAAGGTTCCTCAAGTAAGTTCTCTGAGGTTGCGTTGTTCAGAACTTCCGGAAAAGTAACCGGAGTAGAAGAACAAGAAATCCCGGCTCAATTCGAACTGGCACAGAATTACCCGAATCCATTCAACCCTACAACATTAATTAGCTATGCGTTACCGCAAAATTCTTTTGTTACTCTTAAAGTATATGATATGCTAGGAAGAGAAATAAAAACATTAGTTAGCAAAGAAGTTGCTGCTGGAAGTTACTCTGTTAATTGGAACGGCGATGATAATTTTGGAAACAAAGTATCAACCGGTGCATATGTTTACAGAATAACAGCCGGTGATTTTGTATCAGTTAAGAAGATGCTATTAATAAAATAATTGACAAGATAGAGAGTCGAGGGTAAAATGAGAAAAATCAGTGCATCTATAATGATCATTTTAGTTCTGGCAGCAATAGGATTAGCTCTCTATGCTTGCCATGTAACTTACTTTTCATAATAGAAAAACAAATAAGTTGTAAACAAAAAGGTCACTGAAAAGTGACCTTTTTTTATTTTAAATAGTTCAATTTATTTGAGAAGTCAGCTTTATAATCGGACTAATAACTCGAATTTAAACAAAAGATTTTCTTGACAATAATATCTTATTAATTTACTTTGCCAACAGTTTCCAGCCGAAACATATAAAATGCGACTATAATCTATTTATGAGAAAGGATAATTGAAAACTGTCTTAACAGTTTCAAAAAAAGTTGCAATTACTTATACCAGCCGAAAAATGAAAATCAGCCGAGATTTACTAAAATATTTTTTAAATATCTTAAGAGGGTGCTTATGAAAAACAAATTAACTGTTTTAGCATTTCTTCTCTTATTAGTAACTGGATTAAGTTTTGCACAAGTTACAACTCCCACCGTTACTGCACCATTACAAAATTCAGTAGGAGTTTCTATTGAGCCCACTTTTAGTTGGTCATCTGGTGGTACTTATGTCATTGAAGTATCTACGAGTGCCACTAGTTGGGTAGCCCCAGATTTAGTATACACATCAACAGTGGCTGTTGCTTCTGGACATACAATTCCAGAGACATCCAAACTTACTAATGGTGTTGCATATTATTGGCGTGCAGTTGCTGGCGCTGGTACGGGAACTTTTACAACGGTTTCATCTGCAATGCCATACTTAATGTATCCTTCAAATGGTGCTATTCTTAGTGGAACAAGTACAACATTTTCTTGGATGACTGGAGCTGTTGGTTTAAGGTACTACATGGAAGTGGATGATGATATTAATTTCGGCTCCAAACTTGTCGATGTAAATACGACAAATTCTTACTACTCTGTCTTAAATACTGTGTTTACGCAAGGTGGAACATATTACTGGAGAGTAATAGCAAAGAATATTGCCGGTAGTGTGGTTTATAACTATTCTAACATATGGCAATTTAGTATGCCTGGTTTACCAGAACCGATTGCTTCTTATCCAACTGGAAACGTTTCAATATATAATAATCCCCCCACACTGTATTGGTATTCAACTAGCTACAATCCTAAAGTAACAGAATATATTGTGCATTATAAGAATGCAGCAGGTGTAGGGACTAATGGTACATCCATTGCGTTATCAGCTACGGAAGGTTGTTTTACTACTACAAGTACAAATCCATACGTAACAATCCCTTTTTCTCTTACGCCTGGGGTAAGATATTACTGGCGCGTTGCAGCGTATGACGGTTCCTCCGATAAAACGTTGCTAACTAATTGGTCGCCTGAAGAAAGTTTTTCCGTTTATGGAAATGTTGGTTTTGCTTTATGTTATCCCTCGTATCCATTAAGTGGTGTATCAGTATCGGGTACTCCTACTTTTTATTGGTACTCAGCCAGTTTTTCGCCTGTTATGTTTTATACTTTAGAAATTGATAATAATTCTAACTTTGGTAGTGTTACTGTTACAAAAGCTGATATTAGCTCAAGTTCATATGCACTAACTTCTGCTGAAGCAGCTCTACTTTCTTCAGGTGCTACATATTATTGGCGAGTTAGTGCTTCATTTACCAGTGGTGGTACATATGGACCAGTTTCAACAAGTGGTTCTTTTGTTTATACAAGTTCAACAGCAACTGCTACTATTACAACGCCATATCCTAGCAGCCCAACTTCAGGAACAGTTGTTGGTGTAACTAATCCAACTTTAATTTGGTCTGTATATTCAGCTGATCCATTACAATTTAAAGTTACGTGGGCAACTAATCCAGCTATGACTGGTTCTACATTTACAACTGCGGTTGAATCTGGTTGGATAAATTCAAATTCATTCATTCTAAGTGGTTTAACAGCTGGTGCAACATACTATTGGCAAGTTAAAGCAAGATTAGCAACTACTTTAACAGAAGGTGAATGGTCTACAGTTGCTTGGTTTACAACTGCTGCCGGTTCTGCAAGTGTAGTTCCTTTGGCTGGTAGTCCAATAAACGGGATGCCAATTAATAATACAAATGCAACTCTTTCTTGGATTTTACCAACAATGAGTATTTCACCACTAAAATATGAAGTTCAATACTCAAAGAAAGCAGATTTTAGCGATGCCGTATCAATTAACGATTTAGACAAAGCCAATTGTGAATTGAAAAACTTAGACAAGGATGCTGTATATTATTGGAGAGCTTCATCTAAAACAAACAGCGGTTTAAAATCAAATTATTCTGCTCCAACTTCATTTAGCACTGGTTCAACCGTTACATCAATCGGAAATAAAGAAGAGCTTCCAACTCACTTTGAGTTATCTCAAAATTATCCAAATCCGTTTAACCCTACAACAATTATAAATTACAGCTTAGTCAAGAATGCATACGTAACACTGAAAATTTATGATATGCTTGGCAGAGAAGTAGCAACATTAGTTAATAAAGAATCAGCTGCCGGCAAGTTCTCTGTTCAATGGAATGGAACAGATAGTTTTGGTTATAAGGTTGCTAGTGGTATTTATGTTTACAGAATTACTGCGGGTGATTTTGTTTCTTCTAAGAAGATGTTATTAATTAAATAAAAAAAATATAAAGAAGAACATTATGAAAAAAATTGGTGCTTCTTTATTTGTTATTATTATTCTGGCTGTAATAGGCTTAGCGCTTTATGCATGCCACGCTACACATTTTGCTTAAATGTAAGTAATAGGGTCTTCGAAAGCGAAGACTCTACTAATTTGTTTCTTGATGAGGGTTAAGAAAAAAAAGAGGGTTTTATGAAAAAGTATTTTTACTTATTTGCCTTTTTAGTAGTTGGACTAACTAACATCTTTGCGCAAACAGCGCCCACTTCTGCAAATAATGCCGTTCCTGGGATAGAGGACACATATCTGACTGTCTTCTCCGGAGATTTCACTTTTAATGATGTTGACCCTGGAGATGCATTAGCAAGTGTACTCATCGAAGCAGTACCTACCAATGGAATTCTTTTCAATGATGCGCTTGTTACTGATAATGGAGTATATGACGTCGGTGAGGAATTGGTAATTGGATCGGTTGTTTCAATTGCTGATATTGTAGCTAGTCAACTCATGTTTTTACCAAATCTTGATTTCAATGGAGCGGATTCATTCCAATTTGAGGTTAATGATGACAGCGGTGTACCACCAGATCAATCGACTGGTAATTACATCATGACGCTTAACATTGCAGCGGTAAATGATGCACCCGTTGCAGCAAATAATACAATCACTACATCTGAGGATTCCCCTCTTGTAATAGTTGAGGCAAATCTTGGATATTCTGATGTTGATGCTGATCTGATGAATTATGCCGAGATAGTAACTCTTCCGGCATTAGGTACACTTTTTTATGATGCAAATAATAACGCAGTTGTTGATGGCGGAGACCATATTTACGCAATTGGAGATCACATTACTCCTGCCGATTTTGGAACCAATTTTGTAAGGTACAGTCCGCCGACTGATGCTAATGGTTCTCCTTATACATCATTTACGTTTAGAGTGCATGATGGTACAACATTATCTGTTGCGGCAAATACAATGACAATAAACGTTGTTGCAGTAAATGATGCGCCTATTGCTGCAAATAACACAGTTACGACAAATAAAAATATTGATAAAGTCTTCGCAGCTATTGATTTCGGATATTCTGATGTTGATGCTGATGCATTGTCATTGGTAAGAGTAACTGCAATCCCTGGAGTTGGAACATTATATAATGATGCTAATCTTGATGGAGTAGTTGATGGAGGCGAAACGTTAATTAATGGCAATACAGTAAGCCTAGCACAAATTAATGCTAGTCAGTTAAAGTTCAGACCAGTTCCAAATGCAAACGGAATACCTTATACTACGTTTACATTTGATGTAAATGATGGTAATGTTTATTCTGCAGCAACCTACACTATGACGATTAATGTAACGAATGTAAATAATGCACCAACAGCAGCAAACAATACTGTAACAACTGCAGAAGATGTAGATAAAGTCTTTGCAGCAGTTGACTTCAACTATTCCGACGTTGATGCCGACGCAATGACTCTGGTAAGAGTAACTGCAATACCTTTAGCAGGTACTTTATACAACGATGCTAATCTTGATGGACTAGTTGATGTAGGCGAAACGTTAATTAATGGCAATACAGTAAGCCTAGCACAAATTAATGCTGGTCAATTAAAGTTCAGACCAGTTCCAAATGCAAACGGAACGCCATATACTACTTTTACATTTGATGTGAATGATGGTACAGCATATTCAGATGGTACATACACAATGACTATTAATGTAACGTCAGTAAATGATGCACCAACAGCTGCTAATAACACACTTACTGGAACTGAAGATACAGATTATACTTTTGCAGCTGGTGATTTTGGATATTCTGATATTGATGCTGATGCAATGTCTTTAGTTAGAGTAACAGTTATACCTGCTGTAGGTACTTTATACAACGATGCTGATCTTGATGGACTAGTTGATGTAGGCGAAACGTTAATTAATGGCAATACAGTAAGCCTAGCACAAATTAATGCTGGTCAGTTAAAGTTCAGAACAGTTCCAAATGCAAACGGAATACCTTATACTACATTTACATTTGATGTAAATGATGGCACAGAATATTCTGCTAGTACATACACAATGACAATTAATGTAACGCCGGTAAATGATGCGCCTGTTCT
>JBAYTN010000073.1:0-19030 GCA_041675645.1 Melioribacteraceae bacterium | reverse complement strand
TTATCGGAGTGTTTTGAGATGAAGTATTAATAAACCTTAACACATACTCAGCAACATTAAAATCCGAATAGCATGTAACAAAACATTTTACAACTAACCCGCTTTTATTATCTGAATAAGTATATAGAGAATTCTCAACGCCAAGCTCACTTGATTTGATGATTTCGTTTTTGTAGTTCCAGCTTGTAATGAATAAGTCTGATGATTTACCATCATACACAAAAGAAAATGGAGGGATACTACCTTTTGCAAATTTTTCTTTAAGCCATTTGCTTGTTTTTATGTTATCTAAAGACTGGCTATAAAAAATTAATGGACATAAAACAAAAAGTAATTTAATAAAAACAAGTTTTCTCATTATCAGCTCCAAAATTTCTTTATTTCATTGTTGTGTAAATCGCTACTCCTCTAGAAGGTAATTCATCAAGGATATTTGAATGAACGTTTTTAAACTCTCTAACGTAGTCAATATTATATTTATCCTCATTCGCTTTTATTTTTTGCGGATCATAAAGGTGTCTTCTTAATGTAGAGTTTATTGATTCGGCAAGTTTTATTTCAAACTTTTGACTTGAATGCGAAGCATTTACAATCATTATTGATAATTCTTTACCATTTGGCTGAGTTGCAACGATATACAAACTATCGTCATTAGTCGTCTTAAAAACTTTTGTTCCGTTTCTCCCTCCCAAATATTTACTCAGCATACTAAAAGCATAATAAGCCGGATAAGGATTCTTAGCATCCGGTAAACTATCGTGTGGCCATTTTGTTAATCCCCATCGATGTACGCCGTTATGGAATGCATCGCTGCCATCAGCATTTTCCAACGGATCGACATATTGTTGATCCATCAATAGCCAAATCAAAGAAGTTTGAGCTCCGGATTTTATGAAAGCGGCAATACACTGCGCGATGTAATTTCCGTAATCGGGTTCAGTTCGTATTAATTCATTTGGTATTCCACTACCATATTCATCAATCCAAAACGGTTTGCCGGTTTCAATAATTTTATTTTTTCCTAGTTCGACAATTTCTTTCCAACCACCATATTCCCGGTCCCAGCGTGTTGCATTGTAAGCATGCCAACTATAAATATCTATTACATCATCAAGATTATTTTTTGCCCAACCAACCCACTGGCCGTTACGTGTACTTCCACTGTTTGGACCAACAATTTTTATTTTATCGCGCAGGCCGGCATTTACTAACTCTTCTTGGATTTTTCTACAAACTTTCCCGTAATATTCTTCTTGTGTAAATCCTTCAGGCACAATTCCCGATTTGTAATTCAAAGGCTCGGTAAATAGAATCAAGTATTTAATATTAGTGTAGCCTTTTACATTTATTAACTGATGTATCGATTCTTTCACACAATAGGCAAATCTGTCGGGGTCTGTTTCGGAATTAGGCCTGATAGAATCTTTATCTCCCAAATCCGGGGAGTGAAAATAAGTATCTTTTGTGAACCACCAGCCGGCTTGCAAAAGCGATATCAACATTCAGCTTCTTCATTTCATCAAGCCATTTATAAAAAGCTTGCATTTTTACTGATTGCCAATTAAAATCGTTGTAAAGATTGTTACCGCATGCCCAGTTGGGACGATACCAAGTTCGGGCAATATTTAATCCCATTTTTTTAATTCTAGAAAATTCACGCTCACGATCTGCTTCATTCATTCCCTTTTTAATCTGTTCCGGCATAAACGCGAACCCGTGATAAACTCCGTTCACTCCGAGGAAGTTATCCATCAAAACTTCTTTGTTGTGAACAAAAAGCAATTGAGTGTCCTCACTTACATTCGCACGCAAATTGTCGCCAATGGTTCTTTTCTGCCTTCCCATTTTCTCGAATGGAATATTTTCAAAATCCGGTAAAGTGGTAAATACATCAGAATCATTTCGGAGTTTAAAATTCATCTTTGCATAACTTTCAAATCCCGGATCGGTATTCGTTACATAATTTTTTCCAAGCTCCAGCCATTCTAATGATCCGTTTTGAATTTGATCGACATTACAGAAGATGTTATTCTCAATCAAATTTCTTTTTGGAAATCCCGGATTATCATGCCAGTAGTTTGCCAGATTCGGATAAGCATCAACGTATGGAAGCCGGTTTATTCCAACTTCTTGAAGTCTTTTCCGGTAAATTCCATTGTCACCAATAAATTCTTCTTTGCCCCAATTCTGCAAACGGTTGTCAATATGAAAAGCTGTCTGCACATCGACAAATATATTATTGCGGTAAGTAATATCATTCCCACCGCCTATCATTACAGCAATATTGCCGGGCTTGTAAAAAACATTTCCGTAAACAGTCATTCCACAAGCGCCGTCGTCATGGTAAACCGACATTATTGTTCCTTCCTTATTTCCGTTATGATGGAAATAGTTATAACGAACAATATTTCCTTGCTCACTTGGATTTCTACCATAATAAATGGCACCCATATCGTGTCCATCAGTTACAACGTCATGAAAGATATTGTATTCAATCAGATGCTCATTTCCGTTAAGATGAATAGCAACACCGGGGCAATCATAAATTTCGTTATGCTCAATTACGTTACCAACACCATCCAGATTAATTCCTCCGCGATATGTTTTTTCGTAACGATTGAAATCATGAATTGAACAATTAGTAACGCGGTTATTTCCTCTTTCCAGAGTTATACGGTTTCCTCCGCCAAGAATAATTCCGCCGGCACCCGTATTGTATATTTCACAATTATCAACAAGATGATCCTTTCCGCAATTTCTATCCCAAGTTTGATTAGAATACAAGTATTCCTTGAATTTTCCGAGAACTCTCGAAGCTGGGCCTCCCTTTTCATCAACACCTTTACCAAAGCAGATTGCAACAGTGCCAATATTTCTAAAAGTACAAGAAGAGAAGTGAATATCGCTTCCACCTTCAACATAAACACCCATACCACGCGTGCACTCGAAATTAATGTTCTCAAAGTAAATGTTAGATGAGTTTTCAATTGCAAGCAGCGGTTCTTCAATTATCGAAAGACTTAAATTGGAAAAATCTTCATTCTCGTAAGGAAAGAAATATATTCTCTTATTTTTTTTATCAACAAAATATTCTCCCGGTAAATCAATATCCTCGAGTATATTAAATCCGTAAAATGAGTTAAAACTTTCACCAGCAGAGAATCCGTAAAATGTTGGCTGTTTTGTTATTATTTGCTTTTTCTCTTTATCAATTTTATTAATTGCTACTGCGTCATCAGCAAATCCATAGCAAAAATATCCTGATATCCATGGCTCTTCTGCATTAATCCAGCGTTCTACTCTTTTCTTATCATATTCTATAATTCCTCCGCGATTTGAAAAATCGCCGTTACTCATAACTGAACCTTTTTCAACAACTTTTTTGTAACCTATGTAACCATTATTTGGCCAGCGTCCGAGGAAATAAGCCCTATCCTTACCAAACAATTCCATCTGAGTATTTGTATATGGTCTTCCAAAACCGTGTGGTAGAATTTTTCCTTCGTCAATGTTCAGACCGGAATAATCAATTTGTAGAATTTTATCTTTAACGCGAGTAATGAATCTGTTGGAAATTGTTGTGTCTTCCACTTTGTTAATCCTACTCCCGGGAATTTGTACTCCACCAGAAAGAATTACAGTTTCATTTTTATAGGAACGAAATATTAACAGAGCTTCATCTTTAAATAAATCTCGCCCATCAAATTCAACAGTCTTTTTGATATTGTAAATTCCTTCGCGTAAATAAACTGTATAAGAAGATTCTGGTGATTTTAGTTTGTTTTCTCTTACTGCATCACGTGCTCGTTCAATTGTTGCGAATGGAGCTTTGATGCTGCCGTTGTTTTTATCCGAACCAGAAAAGGAAATAAAATATTCTTTATGGTTATTATTTCCGGCGTAAAGGTTAACCGCAAAAGCTAAAACAAAAATCAGTTTTGTCGTTTGGTTATTTATCATTGTGTACTTCCCCACTTTTTATTTGGCTCTTTTCCCATTACTAAAACAAGTTTGCCGCCTTTTGTAATTTCTTCGTGAGTAATCCATGAACGATTATGCGGTTTTCCATTAAGGGTAGCCGATTGTATATAATAGTTTTCCTTACTCAAGTTTTTTGCTTTGATGGTGAATTCTTTTCCGCTATAAATTTTCTGGTTCAATTTGATTGTAATATTCTTAAAAATTGGTGACGACAATTGATAAACGGGATCACCCGGGAAGACTTGATACAAACCCATCGCGCTCATGACATACCATGCGGACATGCAGCCATAATCATCATCCATCTCTTCCAAAAATCCATCCGGCGTTGCTTTGTAGATTCTATCAAAGATCGGTTTATCAAAGAAACCATGAGTTTTATATTTCTGAACAATTGGCTCGGTTAAGATTTTGTGGGTCCATTTTTGTGTTAACCAAGAAGCTCCTGCGTAGTTAAAAAGAAACGGTGTTTGAAGATCAATTTGATTACCCGCAGTGTATAAATCATTGTCAAAAAAGTAAGTTAGTTCTTTCAAGAATTTTTCTTTTCCACCGAACACTTCTATTAGCGAAGTCACATCATGAATAACATTCCAGCGCCAGTGCCATTTACTTCCTTCGTAAGTATATTTTTCCCGATTCTCCGCTGGGTCATCCGGAAAGTCAAGCCATGTTCCGTCTTCTGCGCGAGCTCTAAAATATTTTATGCTAGGGTCCCAAGTGTTTCTCCAATAATTAGAACGCTTCATAAAATATTCATATTCTCTTTCATTACCGATAGCTTTCGCAATTTGCGCAACACAACAGTTATCCCAGCAGTATTCCCCCGTTTGATCCGGACGTTCGGGTATATAGCCAATATTATCATATTTTTCTCCCATCTGTAGAAGAGCTTCACGCTTTAAATACGGATAAACACTTTTAACATCAATATCAAATAGTCCTTTAAAATAAGCGTCAGTCATAACCATCAGCATATGCTCATTGCGGCAGTTATTGAAAACCGAGAATCCGTTTTTCCCAGTGATATCAAATCCCGTTCCGGGTCCGTGCGGTTTATGCGATTCGATCGGTTTATCCAAATCACCCTGTTCATAAATATCGCGCAACGATTTTACAATGTCGCGATACACAGAGGGTAAATACAAACTGTACAAAGGATATTTTGTTCTAAAGGAATCCCAGAAAGCATAATTGCTATAGTGAACATATCCATCGGCATTGTGAATCTTTTCATCAAGTCCCGGATACTTTCCAGAAACATCCGATAGTGTTTGAGGTAAATGGCATGTTCTGTAGAGTGAAGTGTAAAATATAGTTTTGTATTCTTCATCACCTTCGACTTTAATTTTGCCAACTGTATCATTCCAAAGTTTGAATGCTTTATTCTTTATTGCTGCGAAATTGAAATTCGGGTTCTCGCTTTCAAGATTTTTCTTAGCTGCTTCTATACTTGTTAAAGAAACTCCAACTCTCACTTCAAGTGGTTTACCTTTCAAACAGCCAAAATTTAAGACTAATCCGCCATCAATAGAATTACTTAGTAACCTACCCTCAATAAGATCTTTACTATCCCAAACTTTAGTTGATTTAATCGGTGAGTTAAATTTGATGACAAAATATATTCCATTATAAACCCAAAGCTTTCCTTCTACAGTCTCTGCGTCTGTCATCTTACAAGATATACTTTGAGAGCGTTCTCTGTTACCTTCGTACAAAAATAGCTGAGCAATTTTGTTGTTTGGGAAAGAGTATCTATGAACTCCAGTATGTACAGTCGCTGTAAGTTCAGCAAGAATATTATCTTTAATTAATTTTGCTGAATAGTAACCGGCAGTTGAAGCTTCGTTTTTTTTATCAAAATCTAAAATTGGATTTTTGAAAAATGTATCGGAAGGAACTGTTACAAAAGGAACAATTGATAAAAGCCCAGCGCGGTTTACAGGTCTAGTTCCTCCGGAACTTCCTTTGTGAAAATGACTGAATCCACGCAATTGACTATCCGAATAATCGTAGCCGCCGTGCGCAAAATCGCCGTCGGCGGTGAGACTTCCCGGATATGTATCCGGACATAGATTAATTAATCCGAATGGAACATTCGCGGACGGCAGCCATTGGCCATGGTCGCCTTGAGTAGCTATAAACGGATTTACATAATCAGCCGGAAGTTTTGATTTGCCGGAATTGTTGCCCGCCCAAATGTTTGCAGTAAAAGCTATTACTAACAAGATTTTAATTTTACGATTCATCTCAAATTTCCAAATTAGTTTTTGGTAGAGTAGAGCAAAAGTATATAATCTTCTTTCGACGGTTTTTTCGGAACACTCCAAATAGTAGAACCAATTACCGGAGATTCTTTTACATTCATAAAACCACCTTTACGCGGATCAAACCATTTTGCTTCGTATTTTTTTGCTGCATCTAGATTTTTTAGAACAGTGTTGATTTCATTTTCAGAATAGATATAGAGAATATATTTCTCGTTGGAAATTGTTGAGAGTACAACTTTTTCTTTCTCTTTTGTGTCATTTGAATTTACTTCAATCCAATCTGTGCTGTCAAAGCGAGGTTCAAGTTCATTCCATTTAATCCCGGTAAAAAACTTTTTTAAATGTTGCATTTGATTTCCGCCGGGAGCAAATAATCCATCATACCAAGTTATAATTCCCCAATCCATACAACAACCGCACTCTTTTTCAGTATAACAATTTTGCCAAATTCCTTGCACACCATAGCCAAAGCCGAAACTTCCACATAGAATTGATTTATATGCTGCATTGCGTATATCGGTTGTAGTGCACTTTTTATCTTTTCCTAAATCTTCATAGTTAGCCTCTGCTTCAAGCATTGGTTTAGTTGGTTTGTTTTCAAAATACTTCTTATAAAATTCTTTAGTCTGAGTTCCGCCACCCCAAATAATATGTCCAGCTTGAATCATGTGGAAATTATGCCAACCGTCTTCATTAAAAAATTTAGCGTTGGAATTATCCCAAAGATGAGCTGTGTGCGGATGATGATAGTCATCATATTTCTCAATTGTCCGTGCGGCAGCTTTCCAAGTTTCCAAATACTTATGCTTATCAAGATCAACTTCTTGTGCTGTCATCCAGATAACCGGATATGCACCGTATCTTGCGACCCAATATTTTGCTAATCTTTCCGCACCCTTTTTACCTAGAACCAGAGCATAATTGTGCGCTGAACCAATGGATGTGTTAATAACAAAACCTTTTGATACCAAGTAATCAAATTTTCTATCTATATCTCGAAACGCTTCAACATCTACCGAAGTAACACTGTCTTCAACTAGCTTTATTCCATTCGTCTGAACTTGATAAACTGTGAATTCTTGTTGAGCTCTTTTATCAACCATGAATTTGAATTGAGATCTGCAATTAGGCGCATTGCACTCATCCCACTTCTCCAACGGCAAAAACCAATGAGTATCGGCTAAATAGAAAAAAGGCATTCCATTATCATGAACGAAGTGGCGCTTGTTAGGTGAGATTTTTAGAAAACCGTTTTTGTATATGGACAACTTTCCTTTGTACTTAACAGCATTTACATAGCCGCTTTTATTTCCTTGAAAATGAATAACCTTTTCACCGGTAATCTTGTAATTCCACCTCCCAATTTTAGTCGGGGAGAAACGAACTTTCCAAGTATCGCCTCCATCCCAAAATGCGGGGCGGGAAATAGTATCGCCAGTATTGTTTGTAAACACTGCGAAGAGTTCAACATCTATGAATGGCTTATCATAACACTTACTGCTGTGAAAAGTAAGCTCAACTTGTTTCCAGACTTCAACTGTAGTCTGCGCGCCGCAAATTGAAGCCAACACAAACAGTAAGATGACAAAAATTTTTCTACTCACTTTCATCTGATAAACTTTCGTTTAGTTTATAAACTTTGTCTCGTATTTCATCTAATGTGCCAATGATTATATAATAATCATATTCATAAACAGAATTTTTGTTAAGCACCTCCTTTTTCACCGGCGCTATGTATGAAGTAGAACCATCTTTGGTTTCACCGCCCGGTTTACCAGCCATGCCCGCTATAAAGTAAGTGCATCTTGAATTATAAACTCCCATTCCCCATTTATCATTGTTAACAAATGCCATCCAGTTTTCTGTAACTTCAGGATATTTTCCCCAAAAACCACTTGAGAGGAAAACTACTGCTGGATTTGATATTGTGTCATTTGTAAAAGGTTTTCTGCCAAAATAGGAATAGAGATTTGAAAGTGCTGAAATTGGGTAAACAGCCGGAAGTTCTTGATCAACAAGATTTCCTTCTCCATAAATAGTATCTGTTCTATGACAGGTAAGTTTGCAGTGGACCTTTAAAACATTTCCCATAAGGATCGTCTTCTGTTCCATTTCAGCTTCGGCTGGTTTGTTGTTCATATCCCATTGCATTGGAATACACTTTACATAGAGAGTGCCGTTAGTTTGTTTATAATCTAAAATTTTTGCGCGGTTCTTAAATTCATCTCCTACTTGAATCGGGTTCCAGCACCAAGGGGACCATTTGGGAGATTGCCCTTCCGCTTTACGATCAACATTTTTCCCAGCATAGTATGACTGCTGGATATATCTTCCCTCATCATGAACATTAACAAGATTTCTCTCACTGCCGGAAAGTGAAATATGGCTTATAGCTCCGCCTCTAGTCAGATCGAACTTAACTTTGAGAATTCCGTTATCAGCACTAATTTCATTCGGTTGTGCTTGTAAGTTATAAAGCAAAAAAGCTACCATCGCTACAGTTAAAAAAACTCTTAGTTTCATAACTACACTCATTCCAGGTTTAGCCCCATTTGTATTTTTGCAGTTGAAGGTGCTCTATTAATAATTTTTTGTCCTCCTTTGAATCGAGTACCGTAAACAACAGCGCCTAATGCTCCTTCACCAAATTCAATATGCGTTTTTCCTTCTTCAAGAAATTCACACGCATTCATAATTAGTGTTCCGCTTTTCAAATTTACACAAGGTGCGTTTTTATCATTGTCGCCCCAATTTGTAAAATGTGTCGAATTGAATGTTACAGTTCCGCTCCCTTCAATTATTGCTTGACTTGTAGTAGTTTTAATTGACCAGAAACCACAGTTTGTAAATTTGATTGGGCCTTCATTGGTTGGCTTAATAATTACAGTCGCCATAAATTGACAATTAACAAACTCCAAGCCGGCATGTTTTTGAGACGCGTCAACTTGAACAGATATATCAGTCATATCCGCACCGGACTGTGTGATTAATACATTCCCCTTTCTCCTTGCACCGGAGATAAAATGAAATCCGATCTTTGGAAATATTACAAAACAATTGTTAACATATTGCCAGTCGGTTCTTGCAAAAATAAATCCTTCCAAATTTTCCGTTAAGTATTTAATTAGCTTATCCCATTCGGGGCTACCATCTATCGGCGAATTGGAATAACCACATCGTGTCCAAGCATTTGGATTGAAATGAACATTCTCTATTCTTCCAACATCGGTAGAGTTATCAACAAATATTCCAACCTTAAGAGGACAGCCGTAAACATTACGAACAAAATGCAGTTCATTTGAATAGGTGCCGAAGTCTATACCTTTGTATGAATTTGCTAACGTCACATCAATCACGCTGCAGTTGGTTCCTTTCCCTTGAATTGTCCAAGGATAAGCTTTTACATTATTAATATGCTGATCGGGATAAAAAACTGTTATGCCTTTAACACAACTATTGCTAGTTAAATTAATAAGAGGCGAACCATTTTCGTTATCAGCAGAACCGGTTGCAAATATTACACTACCTTTACCAAGCGCAGTATTGTGTGGTGCTTGCCATACACCTTGAAGCGTAACTCCATCCGGAATAATTATAGAACCGGTAATCAAATATGTGCCCGCTGGAATATTTACAATTCCACCTTTAGCACTTGCTGCATTAAGCGCTCTCTGAAATGCAAAAGTGTCATCAGTTTTGCTATCTGCTTTAGCACCAAATTCGATTACACTTATTGGTCCGGAATTATTTTTCTTGGAAGTTTTTGCGTTCACTGTTAATGTCACTGCCAAGAAAAGTGAGAATATAATTTGGAATATGCTTTTAATAGAAATCATTTAGCTCTCTTAAATAAGAATTCAGTTTTTTGAAAATACCGCTGTCATTTTTCTGAATATATCCAGTTAAATCTTCCGCCGGGTGCTGCATCGCCATTTAGATACCAATCAAGTGGATCGCTGGAATCTTGCATATTATCAGACCACTTAAACTCAAAATTTAATTCAGCTGAAAAATCCAAAATGTACTTACGCGGAATAGTAATCATCATTTTATTGTTTTTTACTTCATATTTAACACTGGTTAAAACTTCCCAGTCACCACCGGAATATTTTTGCAATTTACTTCCGGCATTTATTCTATAATCAAATCCATTCCATCCGGTGTCATACTTTCTATCAGAATTTATGTATAGGCGCATCCAGCTACTGCCCTCAATAGAAGTTATTTTTGCAACTGTTGATGCAAAGAAATATACATTCTTTGAATCTCTCGAAACTTTTAACTGATGAAAATCATTCCTACCGGTTTTGTTAGTATATATAACCTTCGGGCTTTTTTGCATTCCGGAACAATTACGTTCTGCTGTATCACCTATATAATCTATATATGTTGGTTCAACATTTCTCCAATCGTCAATACTCTTGATCGATTTTTCTTTAGCCGCAAACGGATTAGCTTCAACACCTTTGAAACGTCTGATATTATTAACTAACTGCATGTAATAATTGTCCTTCAAGCCGGCAGTTCTTGTAGGCTCAATATCTCTACTGTATTCCGGGTTCGCTTGATCGCAAAACCATGAATGCTCGGGATTATTATCCTTACTTGGGAACTTACCAGCAATCCATTCATTCCATCCGGTTACATAAACGAATTGAGGATTCTCCGCAATGGCCCAATCCCATTGTTCTTGTATATTGTAACCATAACGGATATCTACTTCTGGATTTCCATAGTATCCTTTTCTATAGCTTCTTCCCCAGTTATCTCTATTTCCGTAAAAAGCAGAACCACCCATGCCTGCTTTCGGATTCGGATGTTGAGCTACAGCTACGTTTACTATTTCTTTTTCTCCCTTAGCGTTGAAATGAACCTGCTGCGGTCTTGCAAACGATATCCATGGCCAGCTATTGTTTTTATATTGTTCTGTAGGCCATTGCGATTCTCTATATGTAAAGAAATTTTCAAATTCCTTCCCTTTAGCTTCAGCGGATATTCCAATAATTAACGGCTTCCCATCAAGATGAAACCAGCACTCAGGGTGATAATACTTTGCCCCGGTTTTATAAAAATTATCATATGCTTGCTGCATGGTGAAGCCAGACTCTGTATTAGTATAAAAAACAATTTTAGGAGGGTTTTTACCTTGAGCGCGAACAGCATCCATTGCTTTCATTAAAATATCTGCGTTCTTGCCATATGTTTCCTTATTTGTTGCATCTATAACAAGAATATTAACACCGGCATCTGTAAGCAATTGAACACTTCTCAAACTTACCCAATAATCTTCTGCTCTGTAATAACCATAAAGTGGTTGCCCCCAATAATAGGCCGAAACCGACTGCTGAACTCCCCAGTTTGGATTGTCGGAATCGTTTAATACCTCGGGGTTTTTTGCCACAATTTCACTTAAATCCCACGCATCTCCTGCAATTAGTCCTTCATCGTGCCAGATGAAATAAAAAATTGCCACATTCTTACTTTTTTGAAGATTTCCTACAGAATTATTCAAAAGAAGAGTTCTTCCTAATTCATCCGTTCCGGCTAAAAATTGAGATTTGGTTTCTTGATAAAGACAGAATTGAAAAACTAAAACGAGCAGAATTAAAAGATTATTTTTTGGCAAGATAAGCTCCTTAATTTTTTCAATTACTTGAAAATTGCTTTTCCTCTATGTAATAATAGATTAACTAAAGCGGCTTATCCGGTTTTTGCGTTTAATTGTTTGGTATCCACGTAAAATGTCAAAAAAGTTGTTTTTAATTCACTTTCCCCACTCTTTATTTGGCCTTTTACCCATAATTAGGTTAAGTGTCCCGCCGATTATAATATCTGAGTGATTTATAAAAGAACGAGTTAATTCTTTACCGTTTAGCTCAGCAGATTGAACATACTTATTTTTTTTCGTAGAATTTTTCGCGTACACAGTAAATGTTTTGCCATTTGGCAGTTGTATAGATATTTTTTCGAAGAATGGACTTCCTATTGCGTACTCGCTGCTACCAACAGTAACCGGGAAAAAACCCATCGCGGAAAAAACATACCAAGAACAAAGACCACCACCATCTTCATCACCAGGAAGACCAAGCGGTTTGTCATCGAACCACATATCTAAAACTTCACGAACGCGACGCTGTGTCTTCCATGCTTGTCCCGCATAGTTATATAGATAAGGAATATGCATCGAAGGCTCGTTGCCCGCAACGAACATACCGTTTAATCCAGTAGCATCGGGAAACTGCCCCATTATTTTCCATTTTGAGATTTCGGGGGCTTCATTAAAAATTGCGTCTACACGCTTAATAAAATTTTCTTTTCCGCCTAAAAGATCTATTAAGCCGGGTATATCTTGCTGAACGCTGAAGTTCCATGTCCAAGCATTGTTTTCGGTATAATACATTCTAGCACCATAACTGCTAGATAATTGCGGACTGAAAGGTTCAATCCATTTTCCATTAATATCTTTCGGCTGGAAGAAGCCAGTTGCCGGGTTAAATAAGTTGCGAAAATTTTGTGAACGTTTTTGGAAATATTCAAAATCCGAATTTTTGCCAAGAGCCTTAGCAAACTGCGCTAAACACCAATCATCATAACTGTGTTCAAGTGTTACTGCAACAGATTGTCTTTTTTCGAAATCATCAACAGTCGGTTCAGTCTCTTTTTCATTTTCATTTATTGCTGGGAACCAGCCATGTTTAATATAGAAACTATCAAGCGAACACATCTCACCGCTTCTCCATGGAACCATTGTTGCTTGCATTGCATTTTTTTTCAACCCTTCGTACGCTTTCTCAATATCAAAATTCTTCACCCCTTTTTGATAAGTATCCCACACTAAAGCTGCCGAATGAAAACCGACCATTGCAGAAAATTCTCCGAAGTACTGAGGGAAACCGGGCATCCATCCGCTCTGTTCATATGCTCGAATATAAGACTGCACCATATCGGACTGCTTCGAAGGATCTAGTATCAACATCAAAGGATGAAGCGAACGGTAAGTATCCCAAAGCCAATCGTCTACATAAAATGGTCTACCTTCATCGTTATGAACTTTTTTATCGAAGCCGCTGAAATATCTACCATATTCCGAAATATTTATCATTCGCTCATAAGATCTGTAAAGCGATGTATAAAAAATTCTTTTCTGCCGCTCGGTTCCTCCTTCAACTTTTATTTTGCTTAATGCATCACTCCATATCGAGTAGCTTTCATTTTTCACTTGTTCGAAAGTTTTGATTTTTGTTTCACGATTAACATTATCTCTAGCTTGGTTTTCATCAATGAATGAAATTCCAATACGAACTTCTAGAGGAGTTTCCGATTTATTGAGACTAACAAACACACCTACTTTTTGTCCAAATATTTCTTTTACATCGCTGTTTCCTTTTCCTTTTTCGAATGTTCCGGAGTTATTAAACGACCGGCTAAATTCAGCATAGAAAAATTGTTTAGTACCTTCAAATTCTTCCCAGCCTTGCACAACATTATTTCCAACTATCTTAAAAGACGAGTTTCTTTTCGAACGGAATAAAACATTTTCAGCTGCACTCTTGTTGAACTGGAATCTGTAAATAACTGAACGCTCAGTAGTTGTCCAATCAGCAGCAATCTCCGGTTCTTCAAGCAAAACTTTATGATACCATGGATGAACCTCTTCCATGTCGTGATCGTAAGTAGCTGCATTCTCATCTCTGTCAACAATTAATTTGCCGGATGTCGGCATCAACTCGGTCACATAACCTCTTCTATAAGCCGGCATGTTTACCGTGAACCCGTAAATCTTATCGCTTAAGAAACGATCTTCTAAACCAGATTTTGTTATTGGGAATACGCGCACCATACTGTGCGGACGGTGCACCGTTGGAGCTTTAGTAGTTAATAGGGGGGATACACCGCCAATATTGGGATCAACATATTGAGTTATATCCTTAGTTGAACACGCAGTAAAAAAAAGGATTCCAACCAAGGAGACAATTCCTTTAATAATTTTCTTGTGAAGTTTCATTATGCTTCTCCTTGAGAAAGATTTGTGTTAATCCAGCAAATTACTTTTTCAATTCATTAGAAAATGAATAAGGAAAATCTTCTTTGCTAATTCCTCTTTTCAAATTCGGTTTGCCGCTCATCTCAAAAACCAATTTGCCGCCTTTCATCAAGTCGGTATGAGTGATAAAATTCTTTGTGTAGATCTTTTCGTTCAAAATTGCTTTCTCTACGTAAAAATTCTCGCTTGAATTATTCTTGCCAACAACTGTGAAGGATTTTCCATTCTCTAGATTAAGAGTTACTTTTTCGAAAAGAGGCGCTCCTAAAACATATTGATCAGTGCCGGGACAAACTGGATAAAATCCAGCAGCAGAAAATACATACCAAGCTGAAGTCTGTCCATTATCTTCATCTCCGCAGAGTCCATCCGGATAAGGTGTGTACATTAAATCCAAAGTTTGGCGAACATATTTTTGCGCTTTCCAAGGTTCGCCGGCATAATTGTATAAATAAATAGCGTGCTGAATTGGCTGATTGCCATGAGCATACTGTCCCATTCCGGCTATTAGCATTTCAGTAATCTCATGAATTTGTTTCTTGTAATATGAAAAATCAAATAACGGTTGAGAAGTGAAAACCGAATCGAGTTTGCCAACAAATTTTTCTCTTCCACCCATTAAATTGATTAATCCTTGCGGATCGTGGAATACTGACCATGTGTAATGCCAAGATGAACCTTCAGTAAATGCATCTCCCCATTTTTCCGGTCTAAATGGAGATTGAAAACTTCCATCACTGTTTCTTCCACGCATAAAATTTGTTGAAGCATCAAAAACATTTTTATAATTGAGCGCGCGTTTAGAGAACAAATCAATTTCACTTTGAGGTCTTTTCAAAGCTTGAGCTAGCTTCATAATCGTAAAATCATCATAGCTGTATTCAAGTGTGCGTGCAACATTTTCGTTAACTTTCACATTGTATGGAATATATCCAAGTGAGTTATAATACTTCACACCAAATCTTCCAACAGATTTAAGCGGTCCTTCGTTCTCCGAATTTTTTAGAATACCATCGTAACAAGCATCAATATCAAAACCACGAATACCTTTTAGATAGGCATCTGCAATAATAGATGCAGAGTTAGAGCCGATCATGCAATCTCTGTGCCCCGGACTAGCCCACTCAGGAAGCCATCCGCTTTCTTTGTAAGTATTAGCAAGTCCATCCATTATATTGCTGCTCAAACTAGGGTGCATTAGCGTTATGAGCGGAAATGCTGCACGGAACACATCCCAGAAACCGGCATCGGTAAACATATATCCGGGCAAAACTTTTCCATTATATGGGCTGTAATGAACTACTTTATTTTCTTTATCAAACTCATAAAATTTTCTTGGGAACAACATTGTATGATACAAAGCCGTGTAAAATGTTTTGGTCTGTTCTATACTGCCACCATCCACACTTATTCTGCCTAAACCTTCATTCCAGTTATTCTTTGCTTTCTCCATTGTCTGATCAAAAGAATCATTTCCAATTTCTCTCTGGAGATTCAGTTCGGCTTGTTCATAGCTTATAAATGAAGAAGCAATCTTTAACTTAACAACTTCGTTCACTTTAGTCTTAAATTTCAAAACCGCGCCAACATGCTCTCCTTCTTCTTCCAATTTACCGGCATGCAAATCTGTTTTATTCCAAGTGAAAACAGAATCAATTTCTTTATCGAAATAAATCACAAAATAGTTGTGAAAATTATCCGGCACACCACCTTCGTTGTTTCTGCAATAGCCGATTAACTTTTTTTCTTTTGGAAATACTTTAACATATGAGCCTTGGTAATAAGCATCAATCAACAAATAAGATTTTTCAGATTGAGGATATTTTATTTGAAATTGTGCCGCACGTTCTGTTGGAGTGAATTCAACCCATGTGTCATAATCGCCAAGATATACTTGATAGAAATAAGGCTTTACGGTTTCCCTTTTATGGCTGAACCAAGCCGCACGATCATCTTCGGAGAATTTTAACGCACCTACAACCGGCATGATTGAGAAAGCGCCGTAATCACCAATCCATGGTGAGGGTTGATGCGTTTGCTTAAATCCGCGAATTTTTGTCGCATCGTAAGTGTACTGCCAGCCGTCCCCCATTTTACCGGTTTGTGGCGTCCAAAAATTCATTCCCCACGGGACTGCAATTGCTGGATATGTATTGCCATTGGAAAGAATCCGTTCCGAATCTGTTCCCACAAGAGGATTAACAAATGCAGTGAGATCCCTTTTTTTAACACCGCCGGCTAGAATAACACTTGATAGAATAACAACAGCTAAAAAAGCTCTTTTCATAAATACCTTGCTTGAATTTTTTCGCTCTGAAATGTAAATATTATTTATTTTGAATAAAGGCAGCATAAACCCAAGTACCAGAGAAATGTACATATATACAATTCTTTTTTACCGGACCGGAGTATTATTACAATTGTTATTGCATGTATTAATTTGGCAACTACAATAATCGATTTTTCCTTAAGTCATGATTTCTCGAACAAAATTATGAGAAAAAGATGAGTACCAACATCCTCAAGAAAGCCTTTTTGACTATTAATTATTTTGCTCTTTTCGCATTACTATTTTTCAGTTTACTTGGAAAAGCTACAAGCGCAGCTGATAAGGTAACACTTTCTAACCTACGGACTGAATACAAACAAAATCCAATTGGTATCGACACGAAGATTCCAAGATTAAGCTGGGAAATCATCTGCAACAAAAGGAATTTTATTCAGTCTGCTTATCAGATTAGAGTTGCATCAAGCATATCAGATCTAGAATCTAACAAAAACTTGCTTTGGAATTCCGGCAAGATTAGCTCTGAAGAATCGAACCAAATTGAGTATAAAGGTAGAGTTCTTAAATCATCCGAACGAGTTTATTGGCAAACTAAAATTTGGGGAAAAGATGGAAGTCAATCCTCATGGAGCAGTCCGGCATATTGGGAAATGGGTTTACTGCAACTAAGTGATTGGAAAGCAAAGTGGATTGAACAATCGGAGAAAGATAATTTAACAAATTCGACTGCATGCCCAATGTTTAGAAAAGAAGTAAGTATCAATAAAGCTGTTAAGTCAGCTAGAGCATATGTTACCAGCCACGGACTTTATGAATTGAGAATCAACGGTAAAAAAATCAGCGAACAGCTTTTTACTCCAGGCTGGACAAGTTACAAGACTAGACTTCAATACCAAACTTACGATATCACACAAAATCTAAAAGATGGTACAAATGCACTAGGGGCCATTATTGGAAACGGTTGGTATAAAGGTCCGATGAAATGGGATTATACTCCAAATAATTACGGTTCAAAACTGGGGCTTCTATTACAAATTCATATTACATATAAAGATGGTTCAACAGAAACAATTACTTCTGATGAAACTTGGAAATACTCAACCGGACCAATCTTGATGTCGGAGATTTATGATGGTGAAGCTTACGATGCACGTTTAGAAAAAACCGGTTGGGATAGCCCGAACTATAATGACAATGCTTGGCAGAAAGTAACAACTGCCAATTATGGTTTCGAAAATCTAATTGCTTCAGAAGGTTCTGAAGTCAAAGTAACCCAAACTATAAGACCAATTAAAAAATTTGTAACACCGAACGGAGAATTAGTTTTCGACTTCGGGCAAAATATGGTTGGTTGGGTTCAGTTAAAACTAAAAGGCAAAGCCGGCGAAAAAATAACTCTTAAGCATGGTGAAGTTCTTGATCAAAATGGCAACCTTTACTTGGGAAATTTAAGAAAAGCCCAACAAAAGATTGAATACAGTTTCAAAGGAGAAAATGTTGAAACGTTTGAACCCCATTTCACTTTTCAAGGATTCAGATTTATATCAGTGACTGATTACAAGGGCGATATTTCGCTAAACGATCTTGCTGGAAAAGTAATTCATTCGGATATGACGCCGACCGGAAACTTTGAATGTTCAGATTCATTGATTAATCAGCTGCAAAGAAACATTCAATGGGGATTGCGTGGAAACTTTCTTGATGTTCCAACAGATTGTCCGCAGCGCGACGAAAGATTGGGCTGGACCGGTGATGCGCAAGTTTTTGCCCCAACTGCTTGCTTCAATATGGACGCAGCTTCCTTCTACACTAAATGGATGAAAGATTTCATTCCAGATCAGCTAAGCGATGGAAGAATTCCACATGTAATTCCTAATATTCTTCCAAACGAAGGTGGAGCAGCAGGTTGGGCTGATGCTGGAATTATTGTCCCGTGGACAGTTTACTTGAATTACGGTGATAAACGAATTTTGGAAGTACAATATGAATCAATGAAGAAATGGATTGAATACTTAAAAGTACGTGCCGGCGATTCATTCATATGGAGTAAGGCAGTTGGTTACGGAGATTGGCTCGCGTTTGCAACAACAAAATCGGATTACCCCGGCGCAACAACAGATAAGGATTTAATTGGTACAGCATACTTTTATTATTCAACAAGTTTGATGAGCAAAATAGCGATGGTACTCGGCAAAAATAAAGATGCCGAAGATTATTCCATTTTAATGACGAAGATAAAGAACGCTTTTCAAAAAGAATTTTTCACTTCAAGCGGAAGAATTGCATCTAACACTCAAACAGCTTATTTACTCGCGTTAGCATTTAATTTAGTTCCGGATAATTTCAAAGCAGAAGCAGCAAGAAGATTAGCCGAAGATGTTGAAAGATTCGGTCACCTAACAACCGGATTTCTAGGTGCCTCACACATAACTAAAGTCCTTACAGACT
>JBAYTN010000072.1:0-19198 GCA_041675645.1 Melioribacteraceae bacterium | reverse complement strand
GCAGTTTCATTATAACATTCCTTGATTGCATGAATAAGCTTTTTAAAAAAATTCAACCGCAAAATAAGCAATAGCCAAGTAACATTTCACCCTAATAAAAGGATTGTAACTAATCCGGCTTACTCAAAAATACTTTTAACTAAGTTTGAATCCTTTTTATTGCGCCGGCATCTTACTCATTAACAATTTTTATTAAACGAGAGAATGAAAATGGTAGAACATTTAACAAAAGAAACTTTCTTAGAGAAAATTTTCAACTACGAACAAAATCAAGAATGGAAATATAACGGCACACTTCCGGCAGTAATAGATTTTTGGGCTGAGTGGTGCGGTCCGTGCAGAATGGTTGGACCAATCATTGATGAACTTTCCGAAGAATTCAAAGGGAAAGTAAATTTCTATAAAATAGATACAGAAGCAGAGCAAGAATTAGCCGGCGCATTTGGGATTAGAAGCATTCCTTCCCTCCTATTCATTCCGGCAGAAGGACAGCCAAAGATGGCAACCGGCGCTTTCCCGAAAGAAGAATTCAAAAAAATTATTGAAACTGAATTCAACGTTACTGCTTCTCTAGTCACAAATAATTAGATAAAATAAAGTCCCGCTTTAACGCGGGACTTTATCTAAATACTCATTACTAGATACTCAATACTTAATTCCTACTTCATCAGAATCATTTTCTGTGTCTTGGTGTAATTACCGGCTTGCAACCTATAAAAGTAAACCCCGCTTGGTAAAGACGCGCCATGGCGCGTCTCTACGTTAAATTTTACGTTGTAGTTACCGGCTTGTTTGTATTCATCAACTAAAGTCGCAACTTCTCTTCCGAGCAGATCGTAAACTTTTAATGTAACATGCTCACTCTTGGGTATTGAATAGCTTATTGTTGTCTCAGGATTAAATGGGTTGGGGAAATTTTGGGAGAAATGATATTCAGTCGGTAATTGCTCGTTTTCTTCAACTAATGTTTCTATTGACACAGAGTATAAATTGACTTTCTTGTTGGAATAATAATCATTATTGGCAATTTCAATTCTGCCATCCCCGTTTACATCGCCAAGGTTCACATATTTATCTCCCGTATAATTCATAACCGCATCAGATATTGTGTCAACTTGTCTGCTTCCTAAATGTATTTCTTTATATTCATTCAAGAATTTAATATAGTCATCGTAGCCATCTTTATTAATATCACCTATACCATTGAACAACCAATAATTTGATCTATAGAAATGCTTCTGTGGATCAATTTGTTTATCTCCTAGAAAAATATCCCGTTTAACTCCGGCAATGAAAAAATCTTTATAGCCATCACCGTTTATATCACCAAGTGCATTCAGCATTACTCCATAAAAATGCATGTCTGTGAATTTCAATGAGTTTTTAAAACCTAAGCTATCTCCTCCGAAAAATAAAAAAGTTGTACTAGGATACGATTCTAATCCGATTTTCGTACTAATAATAAAATCATCACATCCATCTTTATTAACATCACCTAACACGGTCATCGTTTTTCCGAATTCATACATATCTAGAGTTCCACCAAACTCAAAATCGGATTCTCTTTTAAGAGTTTTTTTTCCTAAGTATATGACAATCTTTCCATATTGAGATTCAACTAACCTTGTAAGAATAATATCCTTAATTCCATCGCCGTTAAAGTCCGAAGTAATCAAACAGTTTCTTACTGCAATTTCAACAATTGTAAATTCCGGTAGTACCGAAATTGAACCTCCACCAAAATGGATTTGCAATTCATATTGTGATGGATTATGGTAACTTGTATTGTCATAGTAAGAGACTATAAAATCATTATATCCATCACCATTAATATCTCCTCCTCCATATATATTCCGATAGTAAAATTTAGGTTTGGGGTTACTAAAAACAATCGTCTTTGTTGAGTCAAACGGGACGCCTCCAAAATAAACCTTTGCGTAAGATGAATCCGACTTAACGTAATACTCTAAAGCGAAGTCATTGTAACCATCTTTGTTTATATCACCTAAAGCAACAATGTTTGTTAGCTGATCGGTAGAACTATTACCGCTTAAACTTTTAATGTGTTCTAATTTTATCTGTGCGCTTGCGGAAATAGAATATAGAATAAATATTAAGACAAGTTTTTTCATTTTAGACCCCACGATTGAAGCATCAGACACCCAGCTATAAGTTTTGTTTTGCTTACTGCAAAAAACAAAAATTTCGGCGAAACTTCAACAGATAAATTCCGTCATCAAAAAATCCCGCACTTGGCGGGATTTTGTCTAAATACTCATTACTAAATACTCAATACTTACTTCTTACTTCATCAGAATCATCTTTTGTGTCTTTACAAAACTTTGTCCTGAGCCTGACGAAGGATCTCCCGCTTGCAAAACGAGAAGATAAACTCCACTGGAAAGATTCGAACCGTCAAACTTCACATCATAAACTCCGGGTTGTTGTACTTCATTTATTAGTTCGGAAACTTTCTGCCCGAGTATATCAAACACTTGCACGCTTACGTGGGATTGTGAAGCTAAATCATACTTTATCCGTGTTGTTGGATTAAACGGATTGGGATAATTCTGGTACAAATTAAAGTTTGCCGGAATTTCATTTCCGTTATATGCAATTGCGGTAATGTCTCCTAGTTTAACATCGGCCGGTTTGCTTCCGTTGTCAAAATAAAACCATTCAGATGAGTAAGGAACTAAAGAACGGAATTGTGTTATTGCTTGCGCTCTAAATGTGTGCGAAAGCTCTGTGGGACTTCCGTGAATTTCAAACGCGATTGAGTTAACATCTTTTTGCAATAGCGATAACAAAGAAGCGTTTACTTTTTTACTTATTGTTACAGAACTTGTAGAAACATTTGTAGAAGTTGGCGCAGTGTTATATTCAATACTGCCGGTAGGAAGATAAAATCTTCCAATCTCAGTTCCGTTAAGATAAATTACAACACCCCCTTTATAATTCGCGGTAATTAAGAGAGATGAATCCGCAGTATTGTAATTAAAATTGTTCTTGTAATAAATTGTCTGTACGGAACTAACTTTTGTTACAGCGCTAGCGTCTGTTCCAAGAATAGCAGCTCCCTTTTTCCATGTTGTTGTTGGGTAGCGTTTATCCGTCCAAGCAATAGGTGTTTGCAAAGTATCAACTTTGAACTTAACTGCAAGCGAACTCACTGTTTTATTCCCGAAAATATCTTGCGCTTGCACATAAATTGTTTTTACTTCTCCTTGTACGCCTTCAATTTGTACCGAGTGTTTAAAACTTCCTTCACCAACAGTAAACTGATTTTTCATCTTGTCGTAAGTTTCATCCGCAAAACTGTAACGCAAGAAAGCTCTTTCATCTGTTTCAACCGTAATTGTTGCAAGTTTGGTTGTGCTGATAAGAGTTGCGTCATGCTTCGAAACAAACTTTGGAGCCGCTTTATCTTCTGCCGGCATTACATACATATTCGGCAAATCTTTTTGAAATACCGTAAAAGGATCATTATAAAATTTTATAAAGTCGGGAACAGTTGCATCGCCCGGATATGGCGCAAAGTGATGATTTACACTTTCATTTCTCCATACAGCCGCATAGATAATATTGTTGGCAACAGTATCAGCTTTAATTGGATTCAACAAAACTTTTGTAAACCAATCTGATTGCGCAAGATTTTCTTGTCCAACTTCCGTTAGTGCGGAAATTTTGTTTCTCTTCTTGGCTTGAGTAGAAATTGTCCTCAAACCGTTCATCATTTGAGAAGGATCTACGTTTGGATTATCCTTGGAGAAGTAATAGTCGGCTCCGAAAATATCAATATAATTATCACCCGGATATACTTTGAAATATTCATCGCCGTTATCAACATCATAAAGCATTGGAGATAATGCATAAATTAAATTGTGCACGTTTAGAGAATCTCTCAAATAAGATTGCGTGTATTGCCAAATCTGGTTGTACTCTGAAGTTGTTGTTAAGCCAGGTCCCCACCAGAAAGCGTTACCGCTATGCTCATGGTAAGGTCTAAAAATTACCGGAATTGATTCACCTTTACTTCCGCGAAGTGTTTTAAAGAAAGTAGCAACTTTGTTCAGCTTGGCTTTGTATTCAGCGTTGCGGCTTCCTCCCGGAAGAATGTTTGCAACTACTCTAACACCCTTTGCGTCGGCAAAATAAAAACCAACTCCATCCGGATCGTATTGATGCCAGCACATTGTAATAACCGAACCGCCATGATACGCAGCGGTCAAACGGTTTCTCATCCTATCCACGTTGCGGTCGAGCTCAATTGTGCTTACATCTTCGCTAAAGAGTGCGGGATAATCTCCGCAGACATCTTTAACATCGCTGCGCACATCATCGCCGGACCAGCCAACACCGTAGCCGGTTGCATCGTGCATACCAAATATTAATGAGCGCTGTTGGAGTTGAATCATGTTCATATATAAATACTTTGTTTGCTTGGTGGCGTTTTTATCAACAAGATTTGAAGCCGCAGTAATTGCAGAAATTTCAAACTTAACACACGCGTCTGCCAAATCCCAATTGGCTTTATCAACAACCTTTTGATCCTTACTGTTCTGAGCGCGCAAAGTTACCATTGAATTTACTACACTCTGCAGAGTCGCTTTAGATCCAGCCGGAAAATTTCCTTCTCCGCTTCCCTCTGTTGAGTTAAGCAAAAGATTCTGTGCTGCTGACAAAGTTCTGTCGAAAGCCGTCCAGTCAGCCGGGAATGCGCCAACTGTAGAATCGCCCATTCTAATTTCATCGAACCAAACAGTTCCGCTGCTTTTCATTGTGGTTCCGCCATCAAAGTACATATAAATTTTGTCGAACTTTTTACTTCCGGCAGCGCCGACATTAAACTTAATTGTACGCCATGCGCCATCTCCAATAACAGAACTCATAATAAGCGGTACGTCGGCAGTTGATGTTGGTTTTATTGAGAGTGTTGTATTAACTGTTGACTTAAGTCTAATTAGAATTACCGGATTATTGGTAACGTCTATTAGTTGAGAGTTGGCATAATTAAAATTGTACCAGGCAGCTGCGCTTGAACCGTCACGGTTGTATTCTATTTTAAGAGTTTTATCTTCTGCAGATAGTTTATATGTAGATTGATCGGAAGTCCACTTGGTAATATTTCCATCGTCGAAGTTCTCAACCAATCCGGTTGTTTGTGCAAAAACATTGAAAGTGAGAATCATAAAGAGAAGTGAAAACAGTCTTACATTTTTTTTCATTAAATACTCCGGTCTAAAATCAGTCGTTGATAAACATTAGTAAAAACTATTTAAGTACAATCATTTTTCTTGTTTGCATAAAATCTGAAGCTTGCAACTGATAGAAATAAACTCCGGAAGCGAAAGAAGAATTAATAGTGAAAGTTGCGGAATAATTTCCGGGCTGTTGAAATTCATTTACAAGCGTTTCTATTTCCCTTCCTAACATATCATAAATCTTTAACGTAACATGACTGAAAGACGAAAGCTGATAGCTAATAACTGTTTCCGGATTAAAAGGATTTGGATAATTCTGTTCCAACTGAAATGTACTTGGAATAGACGTATCAGTAATATCTGTTGTTTTATTTCCAATTTGATCAGCCGGCATGCTTGCTAGATCGCTGTATGTCCAATCTGAGCCCAGCTTAAAAACAATTTTATTGTTGCTATCAAATAACTGCGAATCAAAGACTATGTCCGCAGCAGCAGAACTGGAATGCATTTCAACAGCAAACAGATTGTCTCCGGTTTTAAGATATTTCAATCCGCCAGCCGCGTTAAGAACAACAACTGTGTTTAATGTTTTAGCCGAAGTTGCAAAAAGATTGTAGAGTAAGTCCGTATCTGTCGGAACATTGATTCGTTGCAGCTCATAACCATTTAGATATGCAACCGCGCCGTCGTTTCCTTTAACTAAAAATCCAAGTCCGGCAATTTTGCTTGCATCCTCAATCTTAACTTTTTTTCTGAAGTAAGTAGTGGTTGCTTTCGAGATTTTGGTAGTGTTGGTAGAAACGTTTGCGCTTCCTAATGGAGCTGTTCCCGTTTTCCACTTTGAATCATCATAGTTAAGCGATTTCCAATTCAGCAAAATTTTAGTAGTATCAACTTTGAAATTGATTACTGCTGAAGTATCCATCTTATTGCCGAATGAATCTCCGGCTCTAACATAAAAAGTATATTGTTTGTTATGCTCGCATGAGATTGTTACAGAGTGCAGATTCTTCCCGGTAGTAGTAAAAGTGTTCTCCATCTGATCAAAGGATTTATCTTGTGTGCTGTATTTAAGTGTTGAATAAGAGTCAGTCTGTACTGAAAGCGTATAACTCTTATCATACACCATAAATTGTTCTTTCGATTGAATCTTTACAATCTTCGGAGGAATATTATCAACTGCCGGTGTCCAAGGGTCGATTGTTTCTATTGCAGCAATTAACCTATCGGAAATTTTCTTATGCGTTTCCACGTTTGGATGACCATTGTTAACATATCCGCCGGTATAGTAGGGGAAATCGGCATAAAAAATATCTTTGTAACCGATCAGTTTTTCTTCCTCAACAATTTCTTTAACTGTTGCGTGAATCCAATCAACCTGAGCAGCAAAAGCCATAATCTTAACGCCGGGATATATGCTACGTAGAGTTGAGACAAACTGATGATATTTTGTTTTGAACAGTTCTTTGTTTGAAGCCGAAACAGTTCCATTCGTATAACCGCCAAAGCCGTTATAATCGTTTAGTCCAAGGCAAACTACAACTAAGTTTGGGAGATATTTTGTGAAATCCCATTTTGGATTTTCCGAAATAATTAATGCGCGGTCAAAATAATAAGGGACATTGCCGGCCACATTTCCAAGATAATCCATTACCATTCCATAACCGGAAATGCTGGACATTTGATACTGCGCTTCAAAATGTTTTGCTGTCAATGGTCCAAATCCAAGATCTAAGTTTGTTACTTTATTTACATCGGCTGGAGTTCCAGATTCTGTTGCTTCGTTGCCGGACGCACTTGTAAATGAATCACCTACAAATTCAATTTTTCTAATCGGTTTTTCTTTTGGCGGAAGAAGATTTTTCCCGTCATCTAACACCAATCCGTTAAAAACAAATTTAGTCCAAGATGTTTCGTTTCGTTTAGTGAACAAAAATGTATGCTGTCCATCCGCCAATCCGGTTACAACAGAATATGAATTTATACCGGAAAGAGTTGGATGGAATATCGAATGGAACTTTCCATCAATGTAAACATTGTAATAGCAGAAATTATCGTTCATCCTTACCCCAATACTGGTTCCTTCAAACTCAGCATAGATGTAAGTACCGGGCCAAGAATGGCTTGGTGCGTTGGGATCGGTAAAATCCCATCTGCCGAAATATTGGATATAAGGATTGCTTGCTGGAATAATATTGGCAGCGTAAATAAGTGAGTTAGCAACAAGAGCCAAGATAATCACAAATAAAATTTTAGCAGTATAGCTTCGCATAGTATGTTCCGGAATTTTCAGTTTGTTTTATTAATTGATTTCAAAAATAACATTTTCGTTTAGGTTGTAACCGCTTGCTCGAACTTTAAATGATTTGTTCTGTATCTGATCACAAACAACAGTTACTTCTCTTTTCTCATTAGGAAGCAAATTGAAATAGCCGTCTGAAAAATAAGCTGGCAAAATTACTTTGTTCTCTTTATCTGTTAAATTTAATTTCACAGCAATTGCAATTTCGTTACTGGTATTTTCGAGAACAAACTTCAGCTTATGCTCTTTCTTATTCAATTCAATTTGTTTTCCCTTGATTACGGCTTGCCCAAGAGTGTTGAGTTTTTTGTAATCGCCATTTTTCGAACTGGTCTTCCAGTAATCATTTCTAGATAACACTTTACCGCGAGTATCAGATAGAGTTAATCTGGCTAGGAATACTTCGGGAAGATTTGCCGGCATATCCGGCGTAAAGAAATAATTCAATTCATTCGCTTTAATATTCTTCTTTAGTTTTTGTGTAAACAAACTTTTTCCATTCACATCAAGAATTTCCAAATTCACTTCTGCGTTTTCAAAATTATCTAAAGTTGTATTAACAACAGAAACCTTATTGTCGTGCAAATTCATTTGAACATGAAGCGGCTCACAAGCAGATTTTGAAGCGAAGTAGGAACCGAAAGTTTCATAATCCCAAGAGTAAACTTGCCAAACCGTGCTCGGCCATGCCGGATGTGTCATCCACAACAAGATGCCGCTTGTGTTATTCCATAATCGGCTATTCCAACTTTCGAACATCGCTCGATGGCTTTCGTAATTAATCATTTGAGCTCTCGTACAAAACTCATCTACATTATTTGGTGAGCCATAAAGGGAATCAATTGCAGCACGAAATTCTTTTTGTCCGTTGTGAAGATCATGATAAAACCAAGTATCGCTAATTGGCCAAACATCTTCTTTTGGCATCATCTTCTTCATCGATTCCGCAGTTGGAATTGAAGGTGTACCAAGTTCTGTATTAAAACCACTCGCATTGTTGCGGAAGTAATCAGCCGGATCTTTGAAATAATGCCAAGGTCCGCTCGGTCGCAAATTCAAATAGCGCGAGTTGCCTTGGTAAAGCCTTGTTCCATCTTCACTGGCTATTACTTTTGCAATTTCATTTTCAATCGCAACCGGCGCGTATCCTTCGTTGCGCGGACACCAAATTACCAGCGATGCATGATTGCGAAAACGTTTTACAACATCTTCAACGTTTTCCATAAATAATTTGTTATCGGTTGGTTCAAGATTATAACCCTCTGTTGATAGCCAGAAATCATTCCAAACAAGCAAACCATACTCATCCGCTAAATCGTAAAATAATTCTTCTGTACTTTCGCCGGTCCAGTTTCTTATCATTGTAAAGTTGGCTTCTTTATGAAGTTTGAAATATGGTTCCAGCAAATCTCTTCGGACTCGCTTCATTCCATCATCCATTCCCCAGTTACCGCCTTTACAGAAAATTCTTTGTCCGTTTACTTTAACAACAAGGTATGGCGCCATCTCATCAAGCGGAATTGCTTTTAACCAATTTGCTCCACTAACAATCATAGGTATTGAAACACCTTCACCAACATCTCTTCTGTTGATGTTATCAAAAACCGGATTGCCGTTTATCAAATCACTTGTTGGATTAAATTCAACACGAATATTTTGCTTCTCTGTATTATCAGCAGTGATCTCGTAAGAAAATTCTCTTATTCCGAAACGAATATTTTTTTGGTCCGACTTCTTACCGTTTATTGTTACACTTAATTCCAGATTATACAATTCCGGTTTACCATAACCATTTGGCCACCAGAGTTTTGGAATCTTAATTTTCAATTGAGAAAATTCTTTTGGAGATACTTCTATTTTGGTTACTGAATTTGCATCAAGCTGTACTTTCTTTGAAAAATTTATTTTGCCTATCTTTCCCTTTAGTGAAACGATTTTAGCTTCGCTGCTTGAGTTCTTCAATTCAGTTTTAATTATTACGTCAGCAGAAGAAATATCCGGTAAAGGTAAATCAGTAATCACTTGCGGATCAATAATAGTAACCGCATCAGTAAACTTCATCTTAACATCTCGCCAAATGCCAATATTGCGATCACGAATTCCCGGAATCCAATCCCATCCTTCCGATGAAATAAAAGTTGGTCCGTCAAGACAAAGTTTTCCTCCGTTTGGCCCGGTACCGGCAGTTGGAGATTCCTCATGCGGAATTCCAGGATTTTGCGGCGGGAAAATATGAACGGCTAAAATGTTTTTCCCGTTTTTTGAGATCTCATTTGTTACATCAAAAACTCCACGCATAAACGCGCCGGCAATTTTTCCAACTAATTTTCCATTAAGCCAAACATCTGCTTTGTAGTTGATTCCCTCAAATGTCAGCCAAACATTTTTATTCTTTTCTTTCTCCGGAATTTGAAACTCGGTTCTATACCACCATTCTTGTCTGCAAAGTGTATCGGGAATAGCTAGATTATTTAACCCGAAGTACGGATCGGGATACACACCTTGGTCAACTAAAGTTGTTAGAACTGTACCGGGAACTGTTGCGTTGTACCATTTTCTTGTATTAATCTCTTTTGACGAAACTACATCGCCGGCAGAATTTAGTTTTGATGCCTCAGTTAACTCCCAGCCTCCGATAATAGCATAACTCCCATTAATATCTTTCCGAAGTATTGTTTTCGGCTGGACTTTTTCTTTTGGAGATGCCTTTTGAAATTCTACTTTGGATTTGGGTAAAGTTGAATGGGCTTGCGGCTCACTTAATCCATAATTCAATTTATACTGCGCGAATGTTTGCGCTGAAACAAAAAATATAATTACAATTAGTGCACTAACAATCTTCTTAGTGTTTCTTTTCATTTGGCACACAGAATTAAAACTAATTCTTCTTTCGCTTTCAAATTTATTTTCTCGATTGTTATTACATCCGTGTTTTTCGTGTTGGCTAGCTTAGTATAAACTCTTGAAACCGGCACAAAGCTTTTGACACTGTAACCAGCTTCCGGTTTAATTTTTAACTGAACATCTGTCTTAGCATCATGCCGTGTATTATTAAGCAGATAGACAAATATTGTCTTTCCACATTTAACCGAATATGATTCTACATTTTTCGCTGAAGATTCGATCATCTCGAAAGAACCTTTCCCGGCCTCCAGCATTAGGTCGCTTATTTCTCTAACACTTCTAAAGTATGGTGTCATCTTTCTTGTATCGAACAATTCCCACCACCATGTCATCGGCAACACCGGAGTTGGACTAAATAATCCATACCACAAACCGCGCTTATAATCGTAATCCCAGAGTTCACCATATTTTGGATCATCATCTTCCCATCTATAACCAAACTCACCCACAGCATAGGGCTTGTTGTAAAGTGATGAATAAGTTTTAATCGTCCATGGAATTTTCTCGGTTCTCTTGTAAATGTGTTTCTGGTTCAAATCTATGTGCGGAAGCGAATTCATTCCAATAATATCTCTGTGAGAAATGCTAGTTGTAACAAGATGATTGTAAGGATCTGTATTCTTGATATACATACTCATTTCATCATGCCATTGAGCTACTGCGGCGTGAGGGATTAAGATTGTATCGCTTGCATTAAACGCTGAGTTATCAATTTCATTAAAAAACTCCCACGCTGCTATACTTGGACTGTAACCCCAGCGGGCAATCATATATCTTAAACGGTTTTTATATTTGTTCTGAGCACTTTCCAAAGTGAAAAACTCTGTTGGCGTGGAAGCCGGTCCGCCGTTAACTTTATTGTAATTACTTCTCTCCCACTGTCCGCTCATAAGTGCACCATGCGAGTCCATTGCAAGCATAAAGTGAAGCCCGAGCGAATCGCAAAGTTCTACAAGTTCATCCATTCTTTTAATTCCACCCGGATTGAAATACTCCTCCGAGTTAGTATATCTCTTTGTGCTGGAAACAGTTTTCCATTCAAGAGGAACATTCCAAGGGCACATCCAAACTCTGAAAAAATTAGCGCCGGCGTTTGCAAGTGTTGGAAGCAAATAATCGTAAGTAAATTTAGAATCTTCCCATGCTCTTGATTCCCAGCAAACATTTTCACCAATTGCGCGGAAAAGTTTTCCCGAATCAAATTTGAATGTCCAATTATCATTTCTGTGAAGGAATCCGTTTCCGCCGAAAGTCATAACATCAATACTATCCTCTTTCGTGAAGAACTCTTTTCCCTTCTCATAGTTCAACCGGAACTGGAAATAATACTTTCCTACTTCTTGCGGAGCAAAGCGAGCGTTCCAAACAGAGCTTCCGCTTGTTCCGGAAACAAAAAAACATGGGAGAGCAAGCGGTTTGCCTGAGGGTGAAGTTAACACTAAATCAAGAGCAATATCCTTTTGATCGAAAGGATTGGAATAGGCTGCGTTTATTTCTATTTGGAATTCAGTCCTTTGATACAATAGTGGATTCTTGGTTAGAGTGGAATAGTTTTTTACCACATCTTGAGCGTTTAGGGTGATAACACTTAAAATAAGTAAAATAAAGAAGTTAGATTTCATTAATTGCTCGGTTTATTAGCTGGTTAACTGTTTTATGTTTATAGAAAGCCCAAGCACAAACTAGGCAATTGTGTAGAACAATTCGCATACCAACAATGCTGGTTACTTTTGTTTAGAAAACAGTTCGAGAATTTCAGTTTTAGAACTGGGAGTGGAATTCTATTTATCGAATTAATAAGCTCTTATTAAATCAATAAATAGAGGCTTGGAGCATTTTAGAAAAATTTATATCGGTGATAAACCTACAATCCCAGAAAATCTTTATTCTTCTTCATCGCGTTAATGCAAAAATCTATATGATCATTTAACATAACTCCGAGTTCATCTGCTCCCTTAGTTATGTCTTCGCGGCTAACTGCCCTAGCAAAAGCCTTATCCTTCATTTTCTTGAGAACCGATTTCACTTCAACTTCTTCTACACTTTTACTAGGACGAACGTATGCTACTGCTGTTATAATTCCGGCAAGTTCATCGCAAGCATAAAGTGTTTTCATTAATTTGGTTTCGCGGGGAATGTTTGTGTAATCCGCGTGTGACATAATTGATTTGCGAAATTCCTCTTCAAATCCTTTCTCAGTTAGTATTTCATTTCCTTTATATGGATGTTCTTCCGCAGTAGGAAACACTTCATAATCAAAATCATGCAGCAGAGCAACGTTACCCCAATATTCTACATCCTCGCCAAATTTTTCTGCGTAGGCGCGTACGCAAGTTTCAACCGCGTAAGCGTGTTTTAATAAACTGTCGCTCTTTGTGTATTCTTTAAGAATTACCAAGCAGAATTCTCTATCTCTCATAAAATCATTGCTCATTTTTTACCTCTTAAGTTTGATTCGGGATTAAACGATGGACACAATTTTGCGATAACACACTCATGGCATTGCGGACGTCTCGCAAAACATACTTCCCTTCCATGTGTTGCAAGCCAGTGAGATGAATTTACCCAATAGCTTTCCGGCAGAAGTTCTTTAAGCCGGAACTCAATTTTAGTTTGATCTTTTGTATCTACAAATCCAAGCAAGTTGGAGAGTCTGATTACATGAGTATCGACTGCAATTGCGGGAATTCCAAACGCGTTACCGGCAACTACCGATGCAGTTTTTCTTCCCACGCCGGGCAGTTTAACAAGTTCATCAAAATCTTTCGGAACTTTGCCATTATGTTTTTCAATTAAATCCCGGCAGCATCCTTGAATGTTCTTAGCTTTCATTTTATAAAAGCCGGTAGAAAAAATATCCTTCTCCAATTCTTCTTGCTTAACGGAAATAAAATCTTGCGGCTTCTTGTATTTCTTGTAGAGAGTCTTTGTTACAATATTAACCCTCGCGTCCGTACATTGTGCTGAAAGGATTGTAGCAATCAACAGTTCAAATGCTGTAGTGTATTCCAAAGCCGGTTGAACTTCCGGATAAATTGTTGCCAGTTTATCAAATACTTTTTTTGCGAAAGCTTTTTCTTGAATTGTAGGCATTATAAAAACTTCTTCTCTTTTAAAATTAATCTTTCGACCGGTTTACCATTGAGCAAATGCTCTTGGATTATCTCTTCAACGTCTTCAACTTTTATTCCTCCATACCAAACTTGTTCCGGATAAACTACAGCCGCGCAGCCAAACGCGCATGCATCAAGACAGCCGGCGCCATTAGCTCTAATATTGTTGCTAAGTCCAAGTTCTTTAATTCTCTTTTTAAACTGATCTCGCACTTCCTTTGCCCCTTTAGATAAGCAGCATCCGCGCGGATCATCCGGACGCCTTTCATTCTCACAAATGAAAATATGTTTTTCGAACCTTGCCATTTTAAACACTCTCTTTCAAAAATTCACTAGCTATTCCAAACATAATAAACGTTAATGTTTTTTGCTGGTGTTTGTTTTCACCCCATGCATTTTTAAGACAATTATAATTTTTCCGGGAAGTTTTAGCGATTACCTTTTTAAAACATTTTTAAGGTTTTTGTAGTAAGTTTGTGCACCAAAAAATGCAAAACTAGATTTAAAACGAAGGAGAGATGGCAGAGTGGTTGAATGCGGCGGTCTCGAAAACCGTTGTCCCGGGATTCCGGGACCGAGGGTTCGAATCCCTCTCTCTCCGCAATCAAATTTAAGAATAATCATGCGACAACTCTTTTTCATCTTACTAGTTTTTTGTAGTACACTAAACGCACAAACTGAGAATTGGGTTTCAGTTTTTTCAGATGAAGAAAAATCTTCATTTATTAATTCAATAGGCTTAGCTGCTTATGCAGAAGGGGACATTTTTGTTTGGGCCCTAGATGAGTTGAAAGTACCACTAGTTATGGAAGAGATAGATGAAAAGATATTTCATGTTAAATCTTATTACATGATAAGCAGAGAATATCAAAGATATAGTTTGGTAGAGATTATTTATTACGATAAGAATAAAAACGTTTTGAAATCGTATAGGTATGAACATAACTATGATAAGCCGGAATTCAAGTATAATTCGCCAATACTAAAGGATTCGGAGATTGAGAAAATTTTAGCGAAAAGTGAAGAGGTTATCGCTTCAGCAAAAACTCAGTAACTTATTCCCTCTTTCAAGATTGCAACTCCGCCGATCTGATTCATTTGTTCGAGTATATGGTTTTTTCTATTTATCAAATACCCGGTTGGTCGGCGCGGATTGCGCTTCTTCGGATTTGGCAAAATTGCAATTATTGTCGCAGCTTCAGATGCGTTTAGCTTAATCGCCTTTTTTCTATAATAAACTTTAGCCGCACTCTCAATACCATAAATTCCTTTTCCCATTTCGGCCACGTTTAAATATACCTCAATAATTCTCTCTTTACTCCACAACAATTCCATCATCAAAGTATAGTAAGCTTCAAATCCTTTTCTTACTATAAGCTTTGTATTCCAAAGGAAAAGATTTTTTGCAAGCTGCATTGTTATTGTACTTGCGCCTCTAATTCTTTTACGTCTTGTGTTTTCTTTCATTGCTTTTTCAATCTGCTGAAAGTCAAATCCGAAATGCTCAAAAAACATTTGGTCCTCTGAAGCTATTGCTGCTAAAGGCACATACTTGGAGACATTTTGAATTGCTACAGATTTATGCTTCGGTTCCGACCAAGAGAAAAGTCCGGCAAAAGAATCAGAATCAGCGAAGATAAATGATGTTGCCGGCGGATCAATAAATCTAAAGAATAAGAAGAGAAAAACGACGAAAGCTGTATAGATTAGAGCGAATGAGGCAATAAACTTTATGAATCCCAAAATCTTTTTCATCATTATTTTAATTAATTATGGATTAGTATCAGAATCCAAATCCATTCTCAAATCAATCTGAGAATTTCACCAGGAAATCGAACTTAAACTATTGAATTACTGTTGTTAGAGTAAGAATAAGTTACGATAGATTCAAATATTTGTTAAATTACTCATTATTAAAACAGGAGACGCAAAATGATATCAGACAAAATGCAAAAAGCCTTAAACGATCAGATTAATGCTGAAATTTTTTCATCATATTTATATTTATCAATGGCTGCATATCTTGAATCACAAAATTGGAGCGGTATGGCTGCATGGATGAAAGCACAATCCGGCGAAGAATATAGCCATGCGATGAAAATTTATGGTTATTTAAATGAAGTTGACGGCACTGTTCTTTTGGAGGCAATCGAAAAACCGCAAACTACTTGGTCCGATCCAAAAGTTGTATTTCAAGAAGCTCACAAACATGAACTTTATATAACCAAAAGGATTAATGATTTAGTTGGTTTAGCTATTGAAGAGAAGGATTATGCCACAAATCTGTTTCTAAATTGGTTTGTAACCGAGCAGGTTGAAGAAGTTGCTACGGTTACCCAAATCAACAATAAATTTGCTTTAATTGGAGACAACAAAACTTCACTGTTCCTCTTAGATAGAGAATTGGGCATGCGTGCCGGAAAGTAAATAGTGTATATTTTGCAAAAAGGCGAGATTTCTCGCCTTTTTTTTAAAGAAAATTTTTACAAAATGGGATTTTTTACTACATTTGGCGACCAAAAATGAATGAGGTTTATTAAAATGGCAAGAAAATGTCAGTTAACTGGAGTTGGTCCGGCAAGTGGCAACAACGTATCGCATGCTCATAATAAAACCAAGAGACGCTTTCTACCTAACTTACAAAAGAAGAGAATCTGGGTTAAAGAATTAAATAAATTCGTTACAGTTAAAGTTACGGCCAGCGCATTAAGAACTCTTTCCAAAAACGGAACTGCCGAAATTGCGAAGTTAGTTCATCAAGGGAAGATAAAATCCCATTAAGTTTTAGAACATCAAAACCCTCTTACGAGGGTTTTTTGTTTTAAACAGCTTGAAAAAATTGCTTCTTTTCTACTTCAACAATATTTTTCCTCCGCATTTTAAGAAAGGATTCCAAATTGAAACCATCCTTATTGTTTTTTGTTGCTCTCATTTTATTTTCATCTTCTACAATAACTCATTCTCAGACAAATCCGGCTATTGCTGATAAGATAATTCGCTCTTCTCTGCTCGATGCCAAAGGCTATAAATGGCTGAAAGAACTTTGTGAAATTGGTCCGCGACTGAGCGGATCCGAAAATTCAATGAAAGCGATTAAGTGGGCAAAAGCTAAAATGGAAACAGCCGGTTTTGATTCGGTTTGGCTTCAGCCGGTTATGGTTCCCCACTGGGTTAGAGGTATTACAGAGAAGGGATTTATATCTCGTTCAAATAAATTTGCAAATAAACATCTAACAGTTACAGCATTAGGTGGAAGCGTTGCTACATCGTCAAAAGGTATTTCAGCAGAAGTTATCGAGGTTAAAAGTTTGGAAGAAGCATCCAAACTTGGAGATAAAGCAAAGGGCAAAATAGTTTTTTACAACCGCCCTTTTGATAATGGTTTGGTAAGCACATTCGAAGGCTATGGAAAAGCGGTTGATCAAAGATCCGATGGAGCAATTGAAGCTGCAAAGAATGGCGCCGTTGCAGTGCTGGTTCGTTCAATTCAATCAAGCTATGATAATTTTCCACACACCGGATCCGTTAGATACAAAGATGGAATCACTAAAATTCCCGCAGCGGCAATTAGCGTTATAGATGCAGACTTTCTTAGTCAAGCACTTTCTAACGAGCCTACTCTTCAAGTAGCAATTCAACTGGATTGTAAAACTTTGCCCGATGCTCAATCATTTAATGTGATCGGAGAACTAAGAGGCACTCAAAAGCCAAACGAAGTTATCGTAGTCGGTGGACACTTTGACAGCTGGGATAAAGGATGCGGTGCACACGATGACGGCGCTCCATGTATTCAATCTATGGAAATACTTGATCTCTTTAGAAGATTGAACATAAAACCAAAAAGAACTATTAGATGCGTGCTCTTTATCAATGAAGAAAATGGTTTGAAAGGTGGAATTGAATATGGAAAGTTTGCCGCATCATCCAAAGAAAAACATTTAGCGGCTATCGAATCTGACCGCGGAGTTTTTTCTCCTAGAGGATTTAATGTTACAACCGATTCAGCGACATTTATTAAACTTCAAAATTGGCTCCCAGTACTGAATAAAGCTAAAATTGATTGGATCCGCAAAGGCGGAAGCGGTGCAGACGTTGGACAGATTAAAAATGCTAAAGCTTTGTTCGGTTACATACCGGATGATCAGCGTTATATGGATGTTCATCATTCGGCAACAGATATTTATGAAACCGTTCATCCTCGCGAAATGCAGCTTGGAACAGCAGCTATGGCTTTATTAGTTTATTTGCTTAGTGAAGAAGGCTTATAAAAAGAAAGAGACACTTTGCTGTGTCTCTTTTCAGTTCAGTAAAATGTAACTTTTTACTTTCTGGTTCTTTCACCAGAATTTCTCTGGCGTTCTGCCGCATCCCGCCCGGAATTTTGATCTCTTCCATCTGATGGTTCTTTTTCTTTAGGTTTACGCTCTTTTACAACTACCGGTTTTTCTGGTGGAAGCGGTTGAGGATGTGTAGGTGCCGGAACTTCAATTATAATCGGTTGAGGAATAATAACCGGATCGGGCTCGTGTATTATCACTACAGTTTCTCGCGCTGGCTCTCTATAACTTGGTGGGATAAACGCTATACAGCCGGATAACAATTGTGAAACAAAAAGAAAAGCCGCTATGCTCATTACCTTTTTCATTTTGTCACCTCTTTATTCTTTTTTTAAAAAAAGAGAGACACATTTCTGTGTCTCTTTTATTCACTAATTATTTAGCGTCTTCTTTCTACCGAGCGGGATTCGCTTCTGCTTTCCGATCTTGAATTGTTCTCACTTCTGCTTTCGCGTCTTTCAACAGAAGGTTCTCTGCGCGATTCAACCTTTCTTTCTCTTTCAGCACGGTTTTCTGATTGTTGTCTTTCAATCGAACGACTTTTTTCTACCGCTGCTTCCCTTTTCTGAACTTCTCTGCTTGATTCTTCTTCCCGCTTACGGTTAATTTCTTGCTTCTGCGATTCTCTCTTTCTTAATTCTTCTCTTTCGCGGTTTGCATCTCTCTGTTCCGATTCCCGTCTCTGAATTTCTTCTCTCTGACGGTTCATTGTTCTTTCGGAAGTCTCCGGAGATTTTTCAATACTTCTTGGTTCATCATTTCTAACTCTTTCTCTTCCGGAAGTTGCATCGCGTGATCTTTCATTCTGAGATTCAAAATTTCTATCTGTAATTCTTGGTGTTGTAATCTTTTCTCTTTCCAAAGAAAGACTTCTCTCGCTTCTTTTGATCTCAAATCTCTCATCGTTTCTAACACGGCCAACTTCATTGTCGGATGGTCTGTATGTGTAAACTCTTTCGTTATCTCTTGATCGTAAGCGATTGTATTCATCTCTGTCGTTAATTGATCTGATCTCACGCTCTGCAACTCTGTAACCGCCTCTCTTCTCAACGAATCTACGATCGATTCCTCCGTTAACTATTCTATCACGATCGTAATAGTAATTATTGCGGTATTTGGTTCTGTCGAATATTCTGGAAATTCTTCTATGATCGAGTAGATAATAATCTAATCTAGAATCACAGAATCTTCTGTAAGGAACAAAATTCCACCAGCGGTAACTTGAGTTCCAGCCGATTGAGAATCTGATGCCGAAATCGATATGGAACGATGCGTATGGGGGAAGCGGTGCCCAGCCAATGTAATCATTATCGTAACGCCATTCTACCCATGCCGGTC
>JBAYTN010000071.1:0-19419 GCA_041675645.1 Melioribacteraceae bacterium | reverse complement strand
TATAGCGTTAGCAAGCGATTTAACCAACTTGCCATATTTTTTACCAATTACTTTGAAATTAGCTTTTGCAGATTTATTTACAATAGCGGAATCATCTTCCAAGACATTCAATTCTTTGATATTCACTTCCTCAAGAATTACATCTTCCATTTTCTGAAGAGCTTCACGCTTGCTCTTATCAACAGCAACCATCATTTTTAACAATGGCTGACGAACTTTAAGATTATTCTTAGCACGAATTGCACGCGTAAGTGAAACAACTCTCTGTGCAACGTCCATTTTAGCTTCAAGTTCAGCATCCAAGAATGTTGGCTCCGGTATTAAAGCAAGATGAACCGACTCATGCTCGTCGCGTTTAGCTACATTATTCAGATTCAAATACAACTCTTCCGAAATAAATGGAGCAAATGGAGCTGTAAGTTTTGAAACCGTCATCAAACACTCGAATAATGTCTGGTATGCGGAAAGTTTGTTTTTATTTACTTCCGATTTCCAAAATCTTCTTCTGCTTCTGCGTACATACCAGTTTGAAAGCTGATCGATTGTAAAGCTAGAAACTTGACGAGCAGCTTTTGTTACATCATAATTCTCCATCAGCTCGCGGTATTCTTTCACAAGCGAATGTAGCTTAGAAATAATCCAGCGGTCAATTTCGGGTCTCTCTTCATAAGGAATTTGATCTTCATTAAAATCAAATTTATCTATGTTAGCATAGAGCACAAAGAAATTATAAGTGTTAACCAAGGTTCCAAAATATTTTCTCTGAACTTCAACAATTCCCTCTTCATCAAACAATGTAGGTTTCCAAGGAGGACTTGTTGTTACAAGATACCAGCGTGTGGCATCGACGCCATATTTATCAAACATTAAGAATGGATCAACAACATTGCCCTTTGATTTAGACATCTTCTGCGCGCTCTTATCAAGAATCAGTTCATTAACAATTAGATTCTTGTAGGCAACTTTTCCAAATACCATTGTAGAAATTGCATGAAGTGTATAGAACCAGCCGCGCGTCTGATCAATTCCTTCGCAAATAAAATCCGCTGGAAAATTCGCTTCGAAAATTTCTTTATTCTCGAAAGGATAATGCCATTGAGCAAAAGGCATAGAGCCGCTGTCGTACCAAACGTCAATCAACTCCGGCGTGCGAGTAAAGATTTTACCATTCTTCTCAAACTTAACACCATCAACAAAAGGTTTGTGAAGATCAATTTCTTCAGCCGGCAAATCTTTTACTGAAACTCTTTTACCGTCTCTTTCAACAAATCCTTCTTTAAGATCAGCAATAGAGCCAACCATATGCATTTCACCATCTTCATTAAGCCAAATAGGAAGCGGTGTTCCCCAATATCTATCTCGTGAAAGTGACCAATCCTTATTATCTTCGAGCCAGTTGCCAAAACGTCCGGCGCCAACTTCGGGTGGGCACCAATTAATTGTTTTGTTTAGCTCAATCATCTTTTGAGCAATTTCTGTTGTGCGAATGTACCAGCTATCGCGTGCGTAATAAATTAGAGGGTTATCGCAGCGCCAGCAATGTGGATAGGAGTGTTTATAATCGTTACCGGCACGATAGATTAAACCGCGTTCTTTCAAATCGCGAAGAACATCTGGATCAACCCCTTTCTCTTCATGTGTCTGGAACTGAATTGTCTTAACTAGTCTTCCGGCAAAAGGAGTTACTTGATCTGTAAATCTTCCGCTCTTTGTTACTGGCTGAACAAAAGGTAAATCAAATTTTTTCGATACTTCGTAGTCATCCGCGCCAAAAGCTGGAGCTATATGTACAATTCCGGAACCATCTTCTGTGCTAACAAAGCTACCGGGGATAACATACCAAGCACGTTTATCAACGGGAACAAATGAGTAAAGTGGTTCGTAATTTTTTCCGAGAAGATCGTTCCCCTTAAGTTCTTCTAAAATTTCATATTCTTCTTTTATTACTGATAGTCTTGCTTTGGCAAGATACATCACGCCATGTTTTTCATGTTTAATTTTTACGTATTCGATTTCCGGTCCTACTGCAAGCGCAACATTAGAAATCAAAGTCCAAGGAGTAGTAGTCCAAACTAAAATGCTTGCGTCTTCATCCTTGAGTTTGAATTTTACATACACATTCGGATCGTTTACATCATCATATCCAAGTGCAAGTTCATGAGATGAAAGTGGAGTTTCGCAATGAGGGCATTGCGGAACAATCTTAAATCCTTTATAGATCAATCCTTTTTTATAAAGTTCTGATAAAGACCACCAGATTGATTCGATGTAATTATTTGTGCAAGTGATGTATGCTTCATCAAGATTAATCCAGTAGCCCATTCTCTCCGTAAGAGTCTGCCAACCCTCTTTCATTTCGATATGATCATAAACCAAATCTTTTGCTTTTTGGTTGAATGCGGCAACGCCATACTTTTCAATATCGCTTTTCTGATTAAAGCCAAGTTGTTTCTCAAGAGCAATTTCAATAGGAAGACCATGCGTATCCCATCCGGCTTTGCGATGAACTTGATAACCGGTCATGGTTTTGTAACGGCAAACTAAATCTTTTAATGCCCTCGCCATTACGTGGTGTATTCCGGGACGGCCATTTACGGTTGGAGGTCCTTCATAAAATGTAAATGATTTTTTCTCGTCGCGCGTGGAAATACTTTTTTCAAATATGTTATTCTCTTTCCAGAACTTCAGAATTTCTTCTTCTATCTTGGGATAACTTATTTTCTCATCGAACTGCTTAAACATTTTTTATCTCGGTAAATGATTTATAACAATACAATTAACTAAAATTATTCTTCATCCTCTTTTTCATAAGCTTTAATTAGCTCACGTTCAGTTTGGATAAATTCTTTAAGACGACGTTCAACTTGTTCTTTACGATTTATCATTTCGTTAAGTGTTTGCTGAACATCCGTAAGCATCCTATCTGCTTTTATTTTTGCTTCATCAACAGCAAGCTGAGCTTCCCGCTGAGCATTTGCAACATACTTCTTAATATCATCTTGCTTGGTACCCGACTGAACAGACTCTCTCTGTAAAATCATTACTTCGCAGACCGCCATTCCAAAGAAAGACATTGAGCCAAGAGTTATGTTTCTCAAGATGTAGAGAATAAGATTCTCAACCAGCAAATCGCTTAGTCCAAAATACTCTTTGAAAATTGAAACCAGAAAAACACTTATAAAGGCTGAAGCTACAATTACTGCAAACAAAATTTTGCCGCCGTAAATGTATCCAAGCGTTTTGTTTATAAACCATCCGCAAGCAAATGAAAAAAGCGAAAGGACAAACCAAACAGAAAAATTTGTATATCCGGCTTTAAATAAATCCGTACTTAAAAAATTTGACGAAAAATTTATTGCAACCAACAGCGCCGGAGTTAAATAGTAATATTTCTTTATCTCCGTCATAGCTTTTTGATCACTTCTTTCATTATCAAAGTCATTTTAGGTTCCGCAGCCATAGCTGTAGCAATTATTTCTTGAACATCAACTGCTCTTAAAGATTCTGGGAAACATTCATCAGTAATTATACTGAAACCAAGCACTTTCATTCCCATATGATTTGCAACTATGTTTTCCGGAACCGTTGACATTCCAACTACATCGGCACCAATATTTCTTAGGAATCTATATTCTGCTTTCGTTTCCAAATTTGGACCCGGTACAGCAACGTAAACGCCTTTCTGAACTTTAACTTTATTTTCAAGGGCAACTTCTTCAGCAAGTTTGATTAGTTCTAAGCTATAAGGTTCACTCATATCGGGAAATCTAGGCCCGAGCTCATCTTCATTCTTACCGATAAGAGGATTATCGCCCAAAAGATTTATATGATCGATCATAATCATAACGTCACCGCGTCTAAAAATCGGATTCATTCCGCCGCACGCATTGGAAACAATTAAATTCTTCACACCAAGAAATTTCATTACACGGATTGGATACGTAATCTGCTGCATTGTGTATCCTTCGTAATAATGGAATCTTCCTTGCATGGCAACCACATTCTTACCATTAATCTTTCCAAAGATCAACTTACCTTGATGAGATTCTACTGTTGACAATGGAAAGTGTGGCAAGTCTCCATATTCAATTTCGTGTTCAATTTCTATTTCGCTAACCAATCCGCCCAGACCGGTACCTAGAACAATTCCAATTTCATACTCTTTTGTAGTCTTCTTTCGGATTGTCTCTAGTGTTTCGTTAATTTTTTTCATTAGGTCTATCATAATAGCTTCTCCAGTATATCATCAACATTAATTTCTGTTTGATCATCAAACTGTTCTTCAATTTTTGTTTTCTGCTTTTTATTCGGCTTAGTTTCAATGTTCTCAACATTAAACTCAAGCAGAGAAGCTTGAGTATCAATCAAAGCTTTGATTCTGGCTACTAACAGCTTTTTCTCTTCCCTAAGTTTTAGAACAGAATCTCTTGTTCTATTTGCTGCTTCTTTTGCATTCTCAATCATCTGAGATGCTTTTAGCTCAGCCTCTTTTAATATAAGCGCAGTTTGTTTCTTTGTTGATTCAACAGCTTTTGAAGAATTTTCAGTTGCGCTTAATAGTGCCGTCTGTAAATTCTTTTCAATCCGTTTGAATTCGCGCAGTTGCTCTTCGGCTCTCTCGAGATCGTTTTTGAACTTATCATTTTCGGATTGCATCCGCTCAAATTCATCCGAAAGCTTTTCGAGAAACGCTTTCACTTCATCGCGGTCGTAACCGCGTACAGTGCGATTGAATTCTTGACTTCTGATACCAAACGGAGTGAACTTCATTTTTCCGCCGCTAATTATAATTTCGTTCGCCGAATATTGCTGTTCCAATTCTAATCATCGTTGCACCTTCTTCAATAGCCAGTTCAAAATCGTTGGTCATTCCCATCGATAATTCGTTGATCAATATTCCATTGCTTTCAAACTTATTCTTCAATTTTCGCATCTTAATAAAACAATCGCGAATAACTTTCTCGTCATCAGTATATGGAGCCATTGTCATCAATCCGCTTAGCTCAATATTTTTCTGAGTCAGACAAAATTCTGCCAACTCAAATATTTCTTTCTCGGTCGAAAGACCAAACTTTGTCGCTTCGTCGGATGTCTTAATTTCTAAAAGAACTTTCTGCCTCTTGTTAATCTGTCCGGCTTTCTGATTAATCTCTTCAGCCAGCTTTAGAGTATCTACAGAATGAATAAACTCGGCAGATTTGATCACATATTTTATTTTATTCGACTGCAGATGCCCGATATAATGCCAGAAAAAATCACCGCTGATTAGCTCAGACTTGTCTCTCAGTTCTTGCGCTTTGTTTTCACCTAGATGAATTATACCGCAATCCAAAACTTGGCTAATCAGTTGGATAGGCTGAGTTTTGCTGACTACAATCAGTTTTATTTCAGACCTTTCGCGCCCACATTTTAAGCAAGTGGCGGTTATTTTTTCTTCTACTTTTTTAAGATTTTCAGCAATCATATCATAAAAAGAGGGTGAAAATCTATCCCTTTGAGTTATAAAAGTCAACGAATTAGAGTTCAATATAATGAAAAAGGGGCTTCGAAAAGCCCCTTTCACAAGTCAATTTACAATGTATTTTTAGATCAGCTGCAGCCGGTTGTAGCGCCGCAAGTTGTACATTTTAAGCAAGTACCGTTTCTAACCATGGTCATACTCTGGCAATCGGGACAAATATCGCCGGTATAGCCGGCTTCGCGGGCTTTCATAATTTTCTGATGCTGTGTCATAGCAGCATTAGTTCTATCAGATGAAATATCCAGCTGAATTTTCTCTACCGGTTGAAGTAAATCTTCTTTATGAATTGTTGTTTCACTAATTATTTCTTCACTAACATAATCCGGCTCAATGGTTAAGCGGTGTTCGGTCTTTACGTGCTCTTCTTCTTCAACATGAGCTAAGTCGTTTCTGTTGAGATAAGTTACAGCGAGTTCTCTGAAAATGTAATCGATAACCGAAGTGGACATTTTGATTCTCTTATGTCCGCTAACAACACCGCTAGGTTCGAAACGTGTAAACACAAAAGCATCCACAAATTCTTCAAGCGGAACACCATGCTGCAATCCAAGCGAAATTGAAATTGCAAAACAGTTAAGCAAGCTTCTGAAGGCGGCGCCCTCTTTGTGCATATCTATAAAGATTTCGCCAAGCTGTCCGTTTTCATAATCGCCGGTTCTGATGTAAACACTCTGTCCGTTGATTTTCACTTTTTGAGTGTAGCCGGTTCTGCGATCCGGCAACTTCCTTCTCTTAGCAATGTATCTGTGAATAATTCTTTCGGCAATCTTCACTATATCATTTTGTTCTTTTTTCTCCATCAAATCTTCAACTTCTTCTTCAGTCATTGTATTTAACGGCTGAGAAAGTTTTGATCCGTCACGATAAAGAGCGTTTGCCTTAGTACCTAATTTCCATGATTGGAAGTAGGCGTACTTAATATCTTCAATAGTAGCGTTGTTAGGCAGATTGATTGTTTTTGAAATCGCGCCACTTATGAATGGTTGTGCGGAAGCCATCATATAAATATGTGCTTCAGCTTTGATGAAACGGCTCCCCTTCTTTCCGCATTTGTTTGCGCAGTCAAATATTGGATAGTCTTCATGTTTCAAGAACGGCGAGCCTTCAATTGTCATTGTACCGCTTACATAATCATTTGCGGATGCAATTTCGTCTCTTGTAAATCCTAGAGCAGAGAGAAGGTCGAAGCTGAAATCATTTATTTGTTCTTCGCTAAAACCTAGCTGGCTCTTTAAGAACTTATCGCCCAAAGTATATTTGTTGAACGCGAAGCTTAGTTCAAAAACTGAAGGCAGAATTTGGTCGAGTTTGTTAAGAACATCTTCTGTAAATCCTTTTGCCTTGAGCGATTCATGATTTATATAAGGACATCCAACAAGAGTTCCGGCACCTTTTGCATACTTAACAATTTCTTTTATCTGATCATCGTTGTAGCCAAGTTTCTTTAATGCCGGCGGTATTGATTGATTGATGATTTTGAAATATCCGCCGCCGGCAAGTTTTTTAAACTTCACAAGAGCGAAATCCGGTTCGATACCGGTTGTATCGCAATCCATTACCAAACCAATTGTTCCGGTTGGAGCAATTACAGTTACTTGTGCATTGCGGAAACCATATTTTTCACCTAACTCTAAGGCATTGTCCGCATCTTCTCTAGCAGCTTGCAGTAAATCTGATGGACAGTATTCCGGATTAATTCCCATCGGGAAAATTGTCAATCCTTCATATTCTTCCTTAGGAACATTGTGCGTTGCTCTTTTGTGATTTCTAATAACGCGAAGCATTGCTTCTTTATTCTGTTCGTAACGAGGAAATGCTCCATGTTCTTTAGACATTTCGGCAGAAGTAGCATAAGCTCTCATGTGCATAATTGCAGTTAGAGCGCCGCAAATTGCAAAGGCTTCTTTACTATCGTAAGCAATTCCTTGTCTCATCAAGAGCGAGCCAAGATTTGCGTACCCTAAACCAAGTGTTCTAAACTCATAGCTAAGCTGCGCAATTTCTTTAGATGGATACTGAGCCATTAACACGCTTATTTCAAGAACTATTGTCCAAAGTTTTGTTGCGTGTCTGTAAGCTTCAATATTGAATTCATGCTTATCATCATCGTAGAATTTTACCAGATTCAAAGATGCAAGATTACATGCTGTATCATCTAAGAACATGTATTCGCTGCAAGGATTTGAAGCACGAATCTTTCCGCTTTCCGGGCATGTATGCCATTCATTAATTGTTGTATCGTATTGTATTCCCGGATCGGCACTAGCCCAAGCAGCATAAGCAATATCATCCCATAAATTTTTCGCACGTATTGTTTTGCATGCTTTAGGTTTTCTTCCATCTTTTTTAGCCTTCTTCAATTCAGTACGCCAATACAAATTCCAATCGCTGTCATTAACTACGGCTTGCATAAAATCATTTGTCACACGTATTGAATTATTAGAATTTTGTCCGGCAACAGTTGCGTATGCATCCGAATTCCAATCTTCGTTATAAACCGGAATATCAATTGATTTGAAACCAAGTTTTGCAAGTTTTACAACGCGGTCAATATAATTTTCCGGAATCGCTACTTTGCGGGCTTCGATAATCGCTTTGCGTAAATGCAAATTTGTGCGTTTGTTAAATCTTTCATTCTCCGGATGTTCTGCATAACAAGCATTTATAATATTATTAAGATGAAGATTCAAAAGTTTGGAACCGGTAACTAATGCGGCAACTTTCTGCTCTTCAACAACTTTCCAATTAACATATTCTTCTATATCCGGATGATCAACATCAAGACTAAGCATTTTTGCAGCACGACGTGTAGTACCGCCACTCTTTATTGCGCCGGCAGCACGATCTCCAATTCTTAAGAAGGACATCAATCCGGAAGATTTTCCTCCGCCACTTAGCGGTTCATTATAACCGCGAAGTTCCGAAAAGTTAGTTCCGGTTCCCGAGCCATATTTAAATAGACGAGCTTCGCGAACCCACAAATCCATGATACCGCCTTCATTCACCAAATCATCTTTGATAGATTGGATGAAACATGCATGCGGCTGTGGATGAGTGTAAGCATCGACTGATTGTGTAAGTACGCCACTTTTGTAATCAACAAAATAGTGACCTTGAGCCGGGCCATTTATTCCATAAGCCCAATGCAATCCGGTGTTAAACCATTGAGGAGAATTGGGAGCGCAGAATTGATTTGCAAGCATATACATGTGTTCATCGTAAAAAGCTCTTGCATCCTCTTCAGTATCAAAATAATTGGCTTTCCATCCCCAGTAAGTCCATGTACCGGCAAGACGATGAAAAACTTGACGCGAATCTCTTTCTGAGGAAAGGCGATCTTTTTCGGAAAGTTCAGAAAGTTTCGGATCTGCTTCGCTTGGCTGAAGCCATTTAGGCACGCCATCCTCTTCAACTTTAGTTAAAAGTTTTGGTACGCCGGCCTTGCGAAAATATTTTTGTGCGATAACATCTGTCGCAACTTGCGACCATTCTACCGGGACAGTTACGTCCTCCATTCTAAAAACTATGGATCCGTCGGGGTTTTTTATTTCGGATACTCTTTTTGCAAATTCGATTGATTCAAGCGGGTCATGCCCGGAAATGGTAAATAGACGATTAATCTTCATTAAAACTCCGTTTCGGGTAAAGCAACAAAAAATTTATATGGTTTTGTTAATTTCTTCGAAGTCCCGAGTTAGAACTTCTTCGTGAGGGCAAGAACAACTTAAAGAATTTTTATTTTTCAAGCAATCAGTTGAATGCTTAATCGGAAAATTGTTCAATTGTTTTATCAATTTAGTCGATCAAATTCTTGAATCAATATATCGAATAATAGTTTTAAGAAAATATTGTTTTTTTGTTTTATTTTTTTATGTGCGATTTTAATCACATTCATTCAAGGACTTATATGAACATAGAACGCTCTGCTGGAATTCTTCTTCATCCAACTTCGCTACCGGGTAAATTTGGAATTGGAGACTTAGGACCAAGCGCTTATCATTTTGTAGAATTCTTAAAAGCTGCCGGACAAACACTCTGGCAAGTATTCCCTTTAGGACCAACCGGATATGGAGATTCACCATATCAATGTTTTTCTGCTTTCGCCGGAAATCCACTACTTATCAGTCCGGAATTTCTTCTTAGAGATGGATTGCTATCAGATATTGATCTTTCCAATCCCCCAAAGTATGATGAACACAATATTGATTTCGGATCAGTAATAGATTATAAAACTAGATTGCTTCGTAAGGCATTTCAAAATTTTTCCAAGACTAAAAACGTGAAGGATGAATGCGGAGAGTTCTGCAACAAAAATAATTTTTGGCTGGAAGACTATGCTTTGTTTATGTCAGCAAAGACTTACCACGGAGGAGTGCAATGGACGGAATGGGAAGAATCAATTGCGTTTAGAAAGGATGTGACCACTTGGAAGAAAAAATTGGCTGATGAAATAAATTATCAAATTTTTATTCAATACACCTTTAGCAAGCAATGGACAGCGCTTCGCGAATTTGTTCATCAAAATGGAATAAAAATTATTGGCGATTTGCCGATCTTCATCGCATACGATAGTGCCGATCTTTGGGCCAACAAAGAATTATTCACTGTGCGCAAAGATGGTTCTCTCGAATTTGTTGCCGGTGTACCGCCAGATTATTTTAGCGCAACCGGTCAGCTTTGGGGAAATCCTCTTTACAAATGGAAAGAGATGGAGAAAGATGATTTCCTCTGGTGGAGAAGAAGAATAAGCAACTTGCTAACAATGGTCGATGTAGTTCGCATAGACCATTTTAGAGGCTTTGATGCTTATTGGGAAATACCGGGAGACGCCAAAACAGCTATTAACGGTAGATGGGTAAAAGCTCCTGGATATAAACTTTTCAACGCCATAAAGAATTCACTAGGCGTTCTGCCAATTATTGCAGAAGATTTGGGCGTTATAACAGATTCTGTTGAAGAACTCCGCGATCACTTTGGTTTTCCCGGAATCAAAATTTTGCAATTTGGCTTGGGTGAAGATGGCGATAAAAAATTTCTTCCACACAACCATATTAAAAATTGCGTTGTTCATACCGGCTCTCACGATAACGAAACAACCCGCGGATTTTTAGAAAGCGAGATTCAAAAGAATTCCGGCATTTATGAATGGACTCAGAAATATTTTAATTATTATGGCGAGCACATGCCTTATGAAATGATTAGAGCAGCTTATCAATCGCCGGGGAATATTTGTGTTATTCCAATGCAAGACATTTTGAATTTGGATAACTCTGCTAGAATGAACTTTCCGGGCAAACTTGGAGGTAATTGGACTTGGAGATTTTCATGGGATCAAGTGCCAAACGATTTAGCTTCTTGGTATAAAACCATGACAGTAATATTTGAAAGACCCCCATTGAAAAAATCGGAAAATGCTATACTCGATTACGCTGAAGAATAAAAAATTTAATTTGTCATATTGAGCGAAGGGAGATATCTCATTCATAATTAAATGAGATTCTTCTCCCGCGAAAAGGCGGGATCAGAATGACAATATTTACTTGCTTAATTCAGCTTCAATTGCTTTAGTTATCTCTTCGCTTTCCGGCGTAACTTTACTTCTAAATCTGTTTACAATGTTTCCTTCTTTATCAATTAGAAACTTCTCGAAATTCCATTTTACAACACCTTGTTCAACATTCTTATTATTTGTTAAGCGTGCATACAGCGGTGCTGTCTCGCTTCCCAATACTTTGATTTTATCAAACAGCTTAAATTTCACATTGTAAGTATTGGAACAGAACTCAACAATCTCTTCATTTGTACCCGGTTCTTGCCCGCCAAAATCGTTGCATGGAAATGCAAGAATCTCAAATCCTTGTGCTTTATACTTCTCATAAATGGCCTCTAAGCCGGAATACTGTTTTGTATATCCGCACTTGCTGGCAACATTTACAATCAGAAGAACTTTTCCCTTAAATAGAGAAAGATTGACCTCTTTTCCATTCATATCCTTTACTACTACATCGTGTATGTTGCCGGACTCACTTCCATTTACGGGAGGATTAATCTTTGCTGAAATTGTGGATGCAAGCAAAACTGAAATGCTTGTTAAGAAACTAAGTACTTGGCTGGCCTTCATATGCTTCCTTTTTTATTATCTAAACATTGACAAGCATAGTATTAGTTCAAAAAAAAGCCCGTCCAAAATGAACGGGCCTAAAAAAATACTTTTCAAGGAATCTTAATCTGTCATTAAACAAGCAATTGCTGCTGTATTTACAATATCTTCAATAGGGCTACAAGACTTATGTCAGTCAATAAGGATAATTGTTAATAAACTTCATCATGAGTCCCAATATCAATTAGAACAATGTCTGGATCTTCACTTATTTGATTTTTTGCGAGATTAAAAATAATTCTCAAGTTATAATCAATAGAACAAGCCCAGCTTCCTTCTAAATCCCCTTTTAGTTTGTGAGTCTTAAGATTTGCCGAAAAAGGATTCTCGCTTAGCTCTTTAATTGTAGTTATAATAACATTGTAATGTGTTGGGTATTTTTTTACTGTTCTCTTGAATCCCCTTTTAAAGGAAGAAGTCCAATAAATATTCATAATTCGTTTTCAATATCTCTTAGAAAATCATCAACTGTACCGGTTTTTGCTTTTCCGCTGTTATATTCTATCATACCTTCTTTCACAGAAACCGCAAGTTCTTTTCTTCTTTGTTCAATTATCCGCTTTTTTATTATTTCGGCAAGCATTAATTGTTCATCAGCTGGAAGTTTAGAAACATTATCAAGCATATTATCGAAAGACATTATGTTTTCCATGAGGTGCCTTTTTATTGTGTCTGAACTTATTTATTCATTCAGTAAAATTCAATTTTTCTTTGATGATATGGTTGTATACGAAGGAACGGAATTAGTCCCGTCCCTTTCGCAAAATTTAATCAGCCATTAAACAAGCAATTGCTGCTGTATTTACAATATCATCAACTGAACAACCACGACTAAGATCAAAGAATGGTTTTTTCAATCCTTGATTAACTGGACCAATTGCCTCAGCTCCACCAAGACGCTGAGCAATTTTGTAACCTATATTCCCGGCATTCAGATCCGGGAATACCAAAACATTTGCACGGCCGGCAACTTCGCTGCCCGGAGATTTTTTCTTGCCTATGCTTTCAACAATAGCAGCATCAAATTGTAATTCGCCGTCTACTTTAATATCCGGTCTTCTTTCCTTTACGAATTGTGTAGCTTGACGAACTTTATCAACCAATTCATGTTCAGCACTTCCTTTGGTCGAGAAGGAAAGCATTGCTACATAAGCTTCTTCACCGGTAAGTTTTTTGTGATTATCTGCAGTAGAAATTGCAATATCAGCTAATTGGCTTGCATCTGGATTCGGATTCACAGCGCAGTCTGCAAAACTATAAACTCTATCCGGATAAGCCATTAAAAAGAAACTGGAAAGGATTGACATACCGGGATTTAGACCTACGCAGAAGATTGAAGCGCGCGTTACATCCGCAGTTGTTGCAAACGAACCGGAAACACTTGCATGAGCCAAATCTTCACGAACCATCATGCCCGCAAAGAAAATATCTCTCTTAACAGTTTCACGTGCTTGCTCAATTGTAACACCTTTGTGCTTTCTTTGATTATAAAAGATATTGGCGAAGTCACTAAGTTTTTCGGATTTATCCGGATCAATAATTCTGATTCCTTGAAGATCTACACCAATTTTAGCGGCATCGCTTCTAATTTTTTCTTCGTTGCCGATTGTAATAACTGAAGCAACTTTTTCTTTGGTTAATATTTCTGCGGCTTTCAAAACACGTTCATCATGCGATTCGGGAAGAACAAGAGTTTTCTTTCTCAGCCCAGCTTTTTCTCTAATTTGTTTCAGCAATACTATTTCAGCCATTTTCAATCCATAATTGTTAAAATTTCGATGACAAATATAAAGAATTTGCCGGCACCAATTAGTTCGCTTGCAACAAAAATATGTGATTGAATTTGGTCTCAGATTTAGGAATATTGTAACAACTTGATTTGGCAAATAATCTTGAACGAGCCCCAAAATAGAAATCTAAAATTGTTTGCAGCATTAACCTTTTCTGCTGTAGTAATGGCATTAATCGCCTATAAGTATATTGATATTCTGGCTCTGCTTGCTGTGTCAATATTAGTCTCAATGATATTTAATCCGGTTGTGGATTTTTTAGAACAGCGAAAAGTACCTAGAGTTCTGGCGGTTTTATCAATATTTGTTTTAACCGGGTTATTACTATTTACACTCGTTTCAATTCTTTTGCCAAAACTCATTAACCAATTTGAAGCAATCGCAAATTCGATTAACAATGAGACGATGATGAATTCGATTGCTCAATTTGAACAGACAATAAAAACAAGGTACCCATTCTTAAGCTCAATAAACTTTGCCGAGAAAATCTCCTCAATAGTTAACGATACTCTACTAGGCTGGATAAGCAACCTTAGTTCTTTTGTACAAGGTGTTTTTTCATTTCTCGCGGCAATTGTTATTGTTCCCTTTATGACTTTCTTTTTACTCAAAGACAGCCAAAAGCTAATGCATGGAATTCTCAATCTAATGCCCAATAAATATTTTGAAGTGTCCTATAACGTTTTAATAAAAATTAGTTTTCAGCTTAGCAGATACGTACGAGGATGGATTCTCGATGCTGCTATTGTTGGTATTCTTTCCGGTACCGGTTTAGCTATTCTAGGAATAAACAACGCAATCTCAATTGGTTTTATTGCCGGAGCCGGTCATCTAATTCCTTACTTTGGTCCAATTATCGGCGGAATTCCCGCAGTGATTATTTCCATTATGCAGTTTGGTAATCTTTCTATGCTGCCAAGTTTGTTACTAATGTTCGGGCTTATCTATACTCTGGATAATGGTTTTATTCAGCCCAACATTTTTTCAAAGAGTACCGATATGCATCCGGTATTTATAATTCTTTTAATTTTGGTGGGAAGTCAAACTTTAGGATTATTAGGAATGCTGCTTGCGGTTCCTTTAGCCACAGTAATCAAAACCGCCGTTAAGGAAATTTATTTCGGTTATAAGAATTACAAAATAATCAGTCTATGAATTAACTCTTCAACTTATACATTGAATATCGCCCCTACTTTAGATACCTTTTGAAAAACAATAAGTGCTATTATGAAAATTAAATTTATTGGAGCCGCCCAGACCGTAACCGGCTCTATGCATCTCGTTCAAACCGAATCATCCACTTTTTTACTTGACTGCGGCTTATATCAAGGAAGGCGCAAAGACGCTTATGAAGTCAATAAGAATTTCGATCAGTTCAATCCAAGCGATATTGATTTTGTCATTCTCTCACACGCTCACATTGATCATGCCGGCAATTTGCCTACGCTTGTAAAAAACGGATTTGATGGTAAAATCTATTCTACTTTTGCTACAAGGGATTTGTGCACAATAATGCTTCAAGACAGTGCGCATATTCAAGAGAAAGATGTTGAGTATGTAAATAAGAGAAGAAAACGTGCCGGCAAGAAACTCTTTGAACCACTTTATGTTCAAGACGATGCCTTGGAAGCATTAGAAAAGTTAGTTGGTATAAACTACAGACAAGAGTTTAAGATAACTCCAGAAATTTCACTTACCTTTTACGATGCCGGGCATATTCTCGGTTCGGCAATCGTGTTCTTGAAAATAATTGAAAATGGCAAACTGACTACATTAGGTTTCTCCGGTGATTTGGGCAGACCTCACTTGCCAATTCTTAAAGATCCAGAACAAATACCCAATGTTGATTACTGGATTTGCGAAAGCACCTACGGAGGACGTAAGCATGATAATCCGCTCGATTCCGAGGATCAGCTCGCTTCAGTTTTGAAGAAAGCACATTTGAAAAAATCGAAGATTATTATACCCGCATTTAGTGTGGGGAGAACGCAAGAAATAGTTTATTCGTTGCACAAGATTTTCGAAGCCAACAAAGCTGAACGAATGCCGGTATATGTTGACAGCCCTCTTGCCGTCAACGCTACAACTGTATTCAGACTTCACCCGGAATGTTTTGATTCGGAAACAATGGAGTTTATTAGGAAGAATGAAGATCCATTGGGCTTCAATAAACTAACCTACATCAAAGAAGTAGAAGATTCAAAACAGCTTAACTTTATTGATGGACCTTGCATTATTATTTCAAGTTCCGGAATGGCGGAAAACGGCAGAGTTCTTCATCATCTTGCAAATAATATCAGCAACCCAAATAATATTGTTTTAATAGTTGGTTATGCCGCCGAAAATACTCTTGGCAGAAAATTAATTGATGGCGAGAAAGACGTTCAAATATTTGGCGATCCGTACCATGTTAAAGCTGAAGTAATTGTACTCGACTCATTCAGCGCACATGCCGATGCCGACGAATTATTGGAATACAGCAGCCGGTTTGATAGACAAATGATGAAAAAAATATTTCTCGTTCATGGTGAAGCTGAGCAGCAGCAAGCATACAAACTAAAATTGGAAGAAACCGGTTTTAAGAATGTATTAATTCCGTCGCGCGGGCAAATTGAGATTCTACAATAAGATTTTCAACTATCGGCATATTAGAACTTCATGATAAAAAAAGTCTTAATACTTCTAATTGTAATTTCTTCTTCGGTTCTACATGCCCAAATAGGAAAAGATAGCCTCCTTTTTTCTACGCAAGGTTATGCAGATAAACTTATTGTCAATTCTTACGAAAAACAGTTGAACACGCACAACTTCAACACTCTGCTGAAATATCATTTCTCCGGCAGCAATACTTTTTTCGGCATTAAGGAAAACTTCAATTCTACAATCATCAATACGAGCAATAAAAACATTAAAGATGAGCAGTATCTCTGGGCAATGGGGCAATATTCTTTTAACGAGAATTTCAAAATTGGACTTCATTTTAACAATAACATTTATTCCGATGATAGAAACATAGGCTTGAATAAAGCATCTCTGCTTACTTCTTCATTATTCATCAAATATATTCCAGCTGATAAAATTCACATAACTCCATTTGCCGGTTTTGAACGGAATAACCAAATTGGGGTTAGCGATGTCGGCTTAGTATATGGCACCGAAGCAAATATTGACCGTTATGATCTAGGTGATTTTGAGTTGAATTCATTATTTAAACTTCACAATGAAGACATTTCCCCAAGAAAAAATTCACTTCGCATTTTGAGCTTTGATTTGAAAAATGATTTCGAAGAGAATTTCAGCAATACAATTTCTGCATATTACTCCCAGCAGCGGCGCGACTTTTACTTCGTTGCTGATCAAATCACTGCTAACGAATTTGATATCACAAATAATATCCAAAGCAGAACAGAATCAAGTTATTTTATTCAAGACAGAATTAGTTTCATTCCTAAGACATCTCCCTTTGCATTCGATATTCAAGGACGAATCGCTTGGCGAGGAATTGACCGCGAGACCCGGTTCGTTTCTTCGAGCAATAGTGCTAATTCAAATTATGATACAAAGATTGAAGAATTCAAATTGGATTTTGCATCTGCCGCTGAATACACAACAAACGATCTTGCGCTTTCTCTTCGTTTCTCCTTTTCAGAAAGGGACGAAAAGCATCAGCCAGTGCGCTATGAGAGCTTGAGTTCTATGGTTTTTACGGAACGGGGAAGGCTTGAAGAGCAGAAGAACAACTCTTCTCAGCTTGCAAATATTTCATTAACAAGTCTCTGGAATTTGAGCACTTCCGATAAAATTATTCTTACTCTGTTTCACCGAAAACTAAAATATGATACGCCGGCCGAAGACAATTTTGACGACCGAGACGAGCTTCTTTCAATTGGACGCGTAATGTATGAGCATGAATTTAACTATGCGTTCAAAGCCTTTATTAATCTGGAAGGAAGCCTAAACAAAACCATCTATATTTTTGCCGAACGAAGCGCCAACAACAATATCAAAAGAACTTTGAAATTCTCTTCCGGAGGATTCTTCCGGGCTGGCAAATTTCTTTCAATGAACTCAGCAGAAGTTTCAGCAAACTATACTGTTTTTGACTACGAAGAGCTGAATCCAAATTACAGAAGCTATTCATTCCGCCAGCTTGCGCTCCGCGATTCATCTCAATATAGAATTACTAATTCAACCAGTCTTTTTGTTGCCGGATATTTGAAGTTTAGCGAGCAAGGCGATTTTAAGTGGACTACCTTTACCGGCAAACCACAGCGTTATTTGCAAGAGGCGTTTTGCGAGCCGAGATTATCTTATAACTACTACGGTTTTGTTTTCAGTTTAGGAGCCAGATACTTTTCCCTTTCCACTTTCAATTATAAGAATGGTGTTCAGAAAACTAAAGTTTCGGAGTACCAAAGCATTGGACCGGTTGGAGAGATAAACTATCTAATTGCAGAAAAAATTTCCCTAAAATTTCTGGGCTGGTACGAATTTATTAAAGCTGAAGATAATTCCAATCGGGAGATGGCCAACCTTAGCATTAGAATGAATTACAATTTTTGATTTATTTCTTAAACTGATTTGCACCTAAATAAGGGTAGCTTTATTTTAACGCAAGTTGAAAATGGAATATTTATTTGTCAGAGAAAGTGTACCATAGAGTTGTCCCCAGCGATCCCGATATACTTCCGGAATTAGAGGAATATATTATTCAGATTGCTCAATCAGCTGATATGGATGATTCCAAAATCAACAATCTGGCTCTCTCCTTTTCTGAAGCAATTTCCAACTGTATGAAGCATGGCAACCGTTTCGATAAATCGAAAACCGTTACCATTACCGTTCGTATTAACGAAGGTGAAATGGAAATTATTCTTAAAGATGAAGGTAAGGGTTTTGATATTAAATCCGTTCCTGATCCGACTAAACCGGAAAACATTTTAAAAGACAGCGGAAGAGGCATTCACATTATGCGGAACTTCCTCGATGACCTTCAATACAATTTTACACCGACCGGCACAGAAATTATTTTAAAACTCTCCCTTCACTAATATTCTAAATTTCTTTGTATGAATTAGTTTGCAAACTTCCTATTTTTAACCGGAAAACATTAATTAAACTTTTCGGAGTATATAATGGCAAGAAAAAAAATAGCACTCATCGGCGGCGGACAGATAGGCGGCGTATTAGCTCAACTAATTGCTCTTCGTCAACTTGGTGATGTAGTATTATTCGATATAGTTGAAGGCTTACCTCAAGGCAAATCGCTTGATATAGTTGAAGCTTCCCGCGTTGACGGCTTTGATGTTAACGTAAAAGGTACAAACGATTACAGCGATTTAACCGGATCGGATTTAATAATCATTACAGCCGGTTTGCCCCGCAAACCCGGTATGAGCCGCGACGATCTTCTAACTGTTAATGCAAAGATTATGCAGTCCGTTGCGGAGAATGTAAAACAGTACGCTCCTAACGCTACTGTAATTGTAATTTCAAATCCTTTAGATGCTATGGTAACACTTTTCCAAAAAGTTACTGGATTCCCTCACAACAAAGTCATCGGTCAAGCCGGAGTTTTGGATTCATCCCGCTTCTCTACTTTTATTGCATGGGAACTTGGCGTTTCTGTTAAAGATGTTAACGCAATGGTTCTTGGCGGACATGGAGACACTATGGTTCCTATCGTTCGTTATGCAAACGTAAACGGCATTCCCGTTATGGAATTGCTTGAACGTAAATACAAAGATGCCGCTAAGGCAAAAGAAGTTATGGCTGCAATGGTTAAACGTACTAAGTTAGCCGGCGGCGAAGTTGTTGAATTGCTTAAAACCGGTTCAGCATTTTATTCACCCGCTTCTTCTGCAATTGCAATGGCTGAAGCAATTATTTACGATGAAAAGAGAATCCTTCCTACTTGCGCTTACCTGCAAGGTGAATTTGGTGTTGAC
>JBAYTN010000070.1:0-19433 GCA_041675645.1 Melioribacteraceae bacterium | reverse complement strand
ATTCAAAAAGATTGTACTCAAATCTAATCTTAATGAGAAAATTCACTTCCATACTTTGCGTCATTCCTTCGCTTCCCTATTAGCCCAAAAAGGAGTCTCGCTTTATGTCATCAAAGAATTATTGGGTCATGAAGATTTGGCAACAACACAAATTTATAGCCATCTACAGCAACAAAATTTAAGAGATGCGGTAAATCTTTTATAAAATAAAAAACCCGAAGAACTTCTTCGGGTTTCTAATTCTAAACAACTAGAACGATTAATCTTTTTCGTCTTCTTCTTTCTCGCCCTTCTCTTCTTTTTCGGATTTTGATTCTTTCTTTACAACCGGTTTGCCATCCTTAGTAAACATTAAATCTTTGTTCAGTTTGTCTTTTGAAATTTGTGCTTCGAAAGTAACGTTTCCCTTGGCATCAACTATTTTTGCTGCTTCGGTAATACTCCATCCTTTATGATTCTTAGCTACAAATTCTTCAACTCCTTTTGGTAATTCCGATTTTGCAATGTCTGTTTCCGTTTCTTTTAAGTTGCCTTCAGCATCAATTACAACTGAGACAGCAGTCCCGTTTTGTTTGAATTCAGCTTCAAATTCATCTTTACCTTCCTTACCCCATTTTACATCTTTAACATTGGGGTAATTTTTCGCAAAACAAGCTTTCGCTTTCTCTGTTACTTTTACTTCTTTTTTGTTTTGTGCTGAGATTGAAACTGCAAATACTAAAACGACTAACAATAAAATTGATTTTTTCATTGTAAATACTCCTTTGGTTTTAAGATTCAATACAAAACTAAGAACCGATTCTGGAGATATTTGGGATTCTGCAATTACTTATTCAATCTATTTATTCACACAAAATATATTTACTAAAAATTATACTTGAGTGTTATTCCTCCTCCATTTTGCAAATAATACGTTGACACAGACAAATTATTTATATTTTTCTCAGCATCATATTTAACAACAGCTTTTCCAATTGTATATCCAATCAAAGCGCCAAACAAAGCATCTGATGCCCAGTGCTGATCATCGTAAATTCTTTGAAATACAGTAGAGGCCGCCAGCGAATATAAAAACACTGAAGCGTAAACATTATCAATTCTTTCAGCTAACACAGATGAAACAGCAAACGCTACTGTTGTATGTCCCGATGGGAATGAAGTTGTTTCAGCTTTTACTTGAAATCCGTTGAAGCGAGAAGGTCCATCTTCTGTATATGGTCTGCTTCTACCAATAACCGATTTAATAACTGTAGTAACAACACCGGAGTAGAATAAGCTTTCCAATAACATTCTTCCGGTTGTAGAATATTTTTCTTCTCTAAATATTTTACCACCAAGATATATTGCACTGGAAAAAGTTATAGCATAAGCGGCATTGCCGTAATTATGTCCTACATCTGCAATATTATCCAATAAACGAGTATGATTATTTTTGAAATTATTTCTTATATCATTATCAACCAAAATTGTAATTCCGGTGGCAGCTACTGCCATGCCACCATAAATCCAATCGCTTGTTTCAAAATGTGCCGGACTTGTAATTAATTTATAACCTGTGTTTATTCCAATTTTTATATCGTCTTTCAAACTTGTTATAGAAGAATCCACTGCAATTGACTCGTAGCACTTTGCCATCCGTTTAACTTGTGCAATACTGCTCTCATTTAGTAAAACGAACATCAGAAATAATACATAAATTATATTACGCTTTGTTCCATTCAACACTTTTTCTCCTACTTCTATTTCACAGTTTATAGATAGCAAACCGATTAATCATATCATAATTAGAAACTATAAGAAACCAAAATGGAATAGTTACCATTTGCTACCGAAGGCATTATAGAAATGTTTTTCTTGCTTAAAACGTTTTCATCATCAATCGTATATCTTTTCGAAATAATCTTCCCAAAAGAATAGCCGATTGCTAGTCCAAGAGGTAGATCGCTATACCAATGCATATCGTGCGCAACAAGACTTATTCCCAACAAACCAAGAATCCCATACGAAACTGGCTTAAGCCATTTTACTTCCGAATAATTTTCTGTTATAACGGTTAAAAATGCCGTTGCACTTGTAATATGTCCAGATGGGAAAGCATAATACTCCGGTTGTCTATGCTGGTATTCTCCTAAATCCGGAAACAAGTCCCAGTAACCGCCCGGTGATGTATAAACTGCCGGACTTTCTCTTCCGCTGATTCTCTTAAGAAGTTGAACAAAAAGCCCGGAAGCAATAACAGCTTCTGCAGTTTGGAAAGCTGTATTTTGTAAACGCGTATCATCAGTCAGATAACCAAACATTAAAGCAGCCCCGGATAAACCGAGATGCCATTTTGCATCTCCTGTTTCAACAAAAGTATGTGTAAATGAATTAAATGAGTTAGAGCGATTAACTATTTCTTTTGTTCTTTCCCAAGATTTATGATCACAGAATATTAATCCGGTTGTAACAGTTGATAATAATACGACTGGCACAATGCTTTCTTTGGAAAATATTGAACTCCCGAAATCGAAAAAGTCCATTGGAATGTCTGTAATCACATGATAGAAACCGGGATAATTGCTTCCTTCTGAATTCAATATAGATCTATGTTTTTGGAATGAATTATAATTTCCAATTTGATTAAGTTCGGGAAATAAATTTATTTCATTTCTTTCTAGCACTGGTTGAGCAAATCCGAGATAAGGGAATAGTATTACTATGTATAAAGTTAAATTTATTTTCACTCTGCTTTCTTATATCATTATTCATTTTTGTTGATTGCACAAAATAAAATGGAACAGAACTATTCTTTAATAAAAGTTAGAATTGTTGGCAGCACAATTAATAACAATGGTAATGCAATTATAAATCCGCCAATGATTGCAATTGCAAGCGGCTGATGCATCTGCGCGCCGGTTCCAATACCAAGAGCTAAAGGAAATAAAGCTACAATTGCTCCAAGAGCTGTCATAACTTTTGGTCTTAAACGGGTAGATATCGAATATACAATAGCTTCTTCAGTTGAAATGCTTTTCTCTTTTGCTTCTCGATATTGAAGATATGTAAAAATTGAATTCTCACCGATAATTCCGACAATCATAATTATTCCCGTATAACTGCCAACATTAAGCGGTGTGCCCGTTATAAATAATGCTATAACACTGCCAGCTATTCCTAGTGCTGCAATAAATATAACTGCAAAAGAAAATTTTATACTTCTAAACAAAAACAAGATTACGGTAAACACTAACAAAATAGCTGAGAAAAGAATAAGCAATAATTCTTTGAACGCTTGTTGCTGTTCAGCGTAAGCTCCGCCATATATTATTTGATAACCTTTAGGCAAGACCAATTTCTTCTGCAACGTATTTTGAATTTCCTTAAGCGCGGTTCCCAAATCAATATTATTTAATCTCGCAGTTACTGCAATCATTTCTTTCAGATTTTCTCTATCAACTTCTGCAACTCCCTTGGTTACAACCAAATCTGCAAATTCATCAATCGGCTTTAATTTACCATCCGGCAAGAAAATAAAATTATTTTTCAATTTGTTATAAGATTGTTGTCCGGGGGCTTCAATCATTCTTATATCAACAAGTCGGTTTTTTTCTAAAATATTTCCGGCAACAACGCCTTCAATTTTTGTCTGCATCTGAAATTGAAAATCATTCGGCGTTAATCCATATTGCGCAAGATTAGCAACTTTCGGTTCAAGATTTATTGACGGTCCCGCAATTGTAATTCCGTTGAATGCATCTGCAATACCATTCATTCTAGAAATGGTATTTGAGACAGAATCTGCAAGCTGTTCAAGTTTGTTAAGGTCATCTCCATAAATTTTTATTTCAATTGGCTGAACAGAAGCCATCAAATCGCCAAGCATATCGCCAATCACTTGCCCAAAATCTACACGAAGCGCCGGCAATGTCGATTCTATCTTTGTCCTAATTTCGTTCGATACTTCATCCGTAGTTTTACTTCTCTTTTTCTTTAGTTGGATTAAATAATCGCCCCGGTTCGGTTCGGTTATAAAAAATCCCATCTGCGTGCCAGTTCTTCTGGAATAAGACTCAACTTCCGGAGTGTTCTTTAGAATCCCATCTACAAGCGTTAACATTTTATCTGTCGCTTCTAACGAAGCTCCGGGCGGACTTGAAAAATCCAGAACTATTGACCCTTCATCCATATCCGGTAAAAAACCGGAAGGCAATGTTGGCAATATGAGTAATGTGGAAACGATTAGTAACAGAACAAAGACAATAGAAATCCAAGGTTTGCGAATAAAAAAGTAAACCCAGTTTCTTTGCTTCAATTCTTTTGAAGATTGTTTAACTGCATGCTCTTCTTTAGAAAACAAGACATAAATTACCGGCAGACCAATCCACGTAACAAAGAAAGAGGCAACAAGTGTTATAATCATCGTATCTGTCATTACTTTGAAATACGCTCCGGCAACTCCTCCCATTAAAGCAAACGGTAAAAAAATTACAATTGTGCTCAGTGATGAACCAACCATTGCCGGGAAAAGATATTTTACCGCTTTAGTAACAAGAGTATAACTGCTCTCTTCCGGATGCTCTTCGTGCGTGCGGTGTATCTGCTCAACAACAACTATTGCATCGTCAATAATTAAACCTATTGCCGCGGCAATCGCACCAATTGTCATTATGTTAAACGTATAACTAAGCACATATAGTATTATTAGCGTTAAGCCAAGCGTTATTGGAATAGTGATAAGAATTACAGAACTTGCTTTGAATGAACGTAAGAAGATTATTGTTACAAATATTGCAAGCAGAAGTCCAATCCATAAAACATCTTTTAAGCTACTTATTGAATCGCTTACAAAATCCGCCTGGTTATAGTATGGAATTAATTTTACTCCCTTTGGAAGAACGTTTACAATTTCTTTAAGTTGGTTTTGCACCGCCGTAGCAACATCAATAAGATTAGCTTTCGGTTGTTTCGCTATCGCAATCAAAGGGACGTCTTTTCCGTTTGCGTTAATCTTTACGTAATCTCTTCTCTCGCCAATCTGTATTTGCGCAATATCTTTTAACTGAATTTTACTTTTAGGGGAATTCAGAATTACTGTATTCTCTAGTTCATTTTTATTTTCTATTGCAGCATCTGTCAAATTCAAATAGAGCCGATTATTATCTACCATAAATCCGTTGGAAGAAATAAAATTAGATTTGGATAAAACATCGGCTACATAAGCCGGCGTAATTCTGAGATTACTCATTTTCATCGGATCTAATATTATTTGATACTCTTTTACTTTCCCTCCTATAACTGAAATTTCGGAAACGCCTTCAACACGCGATAGAATTGGTTTAATTGTATATTCGGCAAGCTGACGTAACTCTATAGGATTTTGTTTAGTTCCTTCCAATGAGAAACCCATAATCGGAAGTATGGAAGGGTTCATTTTTTCAACAACAACATTAATCCCTTGCGGAAGATTTTGTTTTATGGAATTTATTTGAGCTTCAATGCGCTGTTTACCAAGGTCAATATCGCTTCCCCAATTTAAGAATGCCGATATTTCGCAACTACCGCGGCTTGTTGTGCTTCGTAATATTTTTAAATCCTCAACGCGCTTGATGGCATTTTCCATTGGTATTGTTACAGTTGCCATCATTTTATCAACGGGTTGTTCTCCGTTATCTGCAATAATTTTTATTTTAGGAAAAGTTATATCCGGGAATAATCCTGTCTTTAGATTTAATAAAGAATAAATTCCGCCAAGGAATATGAAAATAAGTATTGCCGCAATCGGTCCTTTGAATTTCACATAGAGATTTTTCATATCATCACTTGCCAATAATTATTTTTGTTGTATCCGGTAAACCAAAAGCACCGTCAACAATAATTCTGTCGGTTAAACTTAATTCCGGTTTTGTAATCTGCACATATTTATCATTCTCAATTCCTTTTGAGACATCCACTCTTACCGCAAGTGTATCACTAATCAGTTTCATTACCCAAAGCTGATCTAATGTTTCATTAGTCATAATCGCTTTAAGTGGAAGGGTAATAGCGTTTCTTACCGTTCGTATTGGAATACGCGCATTTACATTTAGATTCTCCGGCAATCTTTCTGATTGATGCATTTCAAGTATATATGTTTGCGTTTGAGCAGTAAGATCTACCCTTGGAATAATTTTTTGAATTGTTGCACTTATAACTTTACCGTTTGGCAAAAATATTTCGCACGATGTGTTGATATTTATTTTAGCGGTATACTGATAAGGAACATTTAGATTGATTCTGAGCGATGATGGATTAGCAATAATTGCAATTTGTTCGCCGTCCGAAACAAAATCTCCGGCGTTATAATAAAGTTCGGTTAATACTCCATCGGATTTTGCTTTAATCTGGATAATGCCGTTAAATGTCTCATTGTCAAGCGGAACTTGCAGATTATGATCGGCAGCGGATTCCTTTGTTTTTATTTCCAATAATATATCGCCGCTCGAAATTCTATCGCCAATACTTTTGTAAATCTTCTCAATAAATCCTTGAAAAGTAGCGCGGACAATTTCTTTCTTCAAGAAAACCGTGTTAGCGTTTAGAGTAATGTATTCTGTTAAATCCATCTTTTGCGGCTCTGCTGTTTTTACTTTTGCGCCGCTATTCACTGCACTTCCGCTCTCGTCGTTTGAACCGCAAGAACTTAATATTATTGCTATCAGAATTACTGCAACGACTGCAAACATTTTTTTGATTTTTAATATCATTTCATCAATTCCAGTAGTTATAGTTGTTTATTTCGGTCTGTAAATTTGTTTCTTTCTCAATTTGCGTTTTGCGCAGTTCAACATAATTTCTAAGTATTGTTAAATATTCTATCATGGAAACGTCTCCCGTTTGCAGTTGCTTATTGGATAGTTGAATTAGATTTTTGTAATCGTTCAACTGCATTTCGGTATCCTTCAATCTATTCTTAATAAGCTGAATATTTGAAACAGCGCTTTGTTTTTGAATCTCAATGTTTGATGCGGCATACTGTTTGTAATTCTGTATCGAGTTTGTCGTAATCTCATTTTGTTGACGGGTTATACTTTTCTGTCCGCCGTCATAAATCGGCATCATAAAATCAACGCCTGCGCTCATCCCAAACTTTCTTTGAATCCCATCTAGTTCAACTGCATTTAATCCGGTATTAAAGAATAGTTTTACTTGCGGATTATATTTTGTTTCAAATAATTCTTGCTGGTTGCTAACTGCCAGACTGTCTAGTTTATATTTTTCTAAAAAGCTAAAATTACTTCCTTTAGTATTCATACTTATTTGAACCGGCTCAACAAATACTGTTTGAGTGTCTTTTATCCCACACGAAGAATTCAACTGAAGCAGAGTATTTTTATACTGTTGCAGTATTTCTTTCATCAATATTTGCTGCGATTTAAGTTCGATCTTAAGAAGCAAATAACCTTGGCTCTTTGCATAACCTTTTTCTACTAATTCGCCGGTATATTTTAATTGTTCTTCAACATTATTTGTAATTTCTTTCGATAGCTGATAAAGCATCAGCGATTTATATGCACTCATATACTGGTCTGTAATTTGCTTTTGCAGATTGCGGCTTTCTAATGCATAGCCGTATTCATATTGAGCTTGCTGGATATTTGTTTGGTTCTCCAAAGCTGAAGTTATTCCGCCGTTAAAAATATTTTTCTCAATATTTATCTGGGCGGAATATAAACCGCCGTTTGTTATTCCCGCATCATAACCAATTGCGTGGGGATCCGGATTTGCAGAAACAATTTTGCCGTTATTATTGAAATAGGGGGCGAATAAATAATTTGATGTAAGAGAAACCTGAGGGAGCTTGTATTGCGATTCGTTCAAGGATTTATTCAACTCGTTAATATGGAGGAGATTTGTATTCTCTTTTAACACCGGACTGTTTCGAATTGCTGCGTCGAGATAATATTGCAAGTTATTTTGGGCTGTTAAGCTATTAACACAAAAGCATACTACAATTAACATGAACATTATAAGACGATATTTCCCATTTTTCATAATATTTACTTTATTGTTTTGTTTAGTTAAAAAACAATTTTTATTTGATGCCACTCGTTTTGAACAGAATATTCAACCATATATTTGTAGAGATTACAAATTTGTTTTACAATTACTAAACCTAAACCGGAAGAATCAGTTGCATTACTTCCTTTTGCAAATCGCTCAAACATTTTTTCGGGCTCTTCATTCAAGGGTGTTCCGGTATTCCTTATTAAGAAATTTCCATCCTTAACCTCAATAACAATTTTACCCCCCTCATAATTATGTTTTATTGCGTTACTAATAAGATTCGACATCAACAATTCAAGCAAATCTTCGTTTATTCTTAAGTCAAAATCTTCTACCGGTTTTATCTCAAGAACTATTTCTTTTGATTCGGCTATTTCAATAAAATCATCCACCTTCCTTCGAATGAAGCTTTTCAATCCAATTACTTTTTTCTCTTCGTATTCTTCGCTATCTAATTTGGTTAGTATGGTTAAAGACTTATTTATTCTTGAAAGTCTGTTTGCTGTTTCATTAATGGTTTTCAGTCGTTCTATCGTGTTGCTGTTTAGCTGTTCATCCTGCAACATTGCTTCTATCTTTGCTTTGATTATTGCAATTGGCGTTTGCAATTCGTGCGAAGCATTTTCCGAAAATTCTTTCAACTTTTTATAGTCGCTTGTAACTCTTCCGGTTAGCTCTTTCAATGATTTGTTTAAGTCACTAAACTCATCAATACCCGGATCAATCAATGATAGTTCCGCTTTACCTTCCACTGAAAACTTTTTCAGATTCTCTATGTTTTTATAAAACGGATTCCATATTGAAGAATTGATTTTTCTAACTACAATAATTGATGCAAGTATTACGAACAACAAAAGTATTGATAGTGGTATGCCTATTGAAACAAGCAAATCCGTTTGCTCAAGATTATCGGTTCTCACTATTATTAAATAATTTCTATCGTTGTTACTATATGTTACTTTTAATTGCCTATAGGAATCATAATCTTTTTCAGCTTTATTATATATGATTGTATCTTTTATTTCTTCGGAAAATTTGTAATCATTCACGCTCAATTCTTTCACTTCAACAAATGGTGCAAACTCAACTTTATACCCTTCCCTAAGGTTTTTTATAACATTCCATTTTGTGGTTTGTAATTTTTCATCTGTCTCGGAAGCAATGAAATAGTTCATAAATAGAAATATTAAGATCAATCCCGCTAAAAATATCATTAGCGAAAAGGATGCATACTTTCTATTTATTTTACTTAATAGTTTCATTGGTTTGTAAATTTATATCCAACACCGTAAACGGATTTTAGATAATCTTTGCATCCGGCTTCAATCATTTTCTTGCGTAAATTTTTTATTTGAGAATAAACAAAATCCAGACTGTCAAAAGAATCGGCAATATCACCCCAAATGTGTTCAGCAATTGCTTCCTTCGTAAGAACTTTACCCTCATTACTTATAAAATATAGCAAGAAATCATATTCTTTTCTTGTTAAGTCTAAAAGCACATCATTAATTCTTACTTCCCGTTTATCAGAAATAACAACAATCTCTTCAAAGACAATTTTGCTATCACCATCAAATTTTCTCCTTCTTAAAACAGATTGAATTCTTGCGTTCAACTCTGCTAGATGAAAAGGTTTTGTAAGATAATCATCGGCGCCTAAGTTTAGACCGGTAAGTTTATCACTTAAGGAATTTTTTGCCGATATAATAATTATTCCTGTTTCCTTAGATATTTTCTTTATCTGTTCGATTAACTCAAGTCCGCTTCCTCCCGGCAAAGTAATATCAACTATAGCACAGTCGTATTCATGCAAATTAAGCTTTAGTAATGCAGAATTATAATCATACGCTGCCTCGCAAACAAAACCTTCTCTGGTAATAAAAGTAACGATTTCGTTTGCTAAGAATTTTTCGTCTTCAATAAGTAGTAATTTCATAATTGTATATTGTGTTCAGTATAAAATACTACCTAAATCTGTAAATAATTAGGATTTTTGGGAAAAACAACTTTATCTATTTTATCCCCATCTTCTTCAGCAGAACTTTCGACCTACAATAAATCTTCAATTATTTGCTTGAGAACATAGTTACTTATACCTGTGAGTATTCTCTAATTTCCTTTTCCTCAAAATTTCCCGCCTCTCAACATCCACTTTCAGCACAAACTCATTCAGCAGATACATAACCTTCGGCTTTTTCAAAACCCGTCGTTGAAGCAGTATTTTTCTTAATCGTGCATCCCTGGCGGTTTGGATTAGAACCAAGCCGATAAGGAAATAAAACACAATCCTTTATCACGCATTCACGCACTTGCTTCTTTTCATACCCGGAACATTCAAAACAATGTTTCTTAATCGCTTTCAACGGTGTAAGTTTCATACTTCCTCCAAATTATTATTCTGTAACTCAATTTTGGACATTTGGACGCACACTTTTCTCTTTCACTAACTGAAACCAAATAATCAGTGTCCATTCGTCCACATTTACAATGGTTCACTAAACTTTATAAATCGTTCACTTCCGGATTTTCTCTCTTGTACTGCAATTCCTTTTATTTTGGCTGCTTCTTTCATCCACTTTGTAAATTTGTTCATTCTTAGCTCGGAATACTCTTCATATTCCTTCTTGAACTGTTCAAAGACATCTTTCTTGTTAAGCTCATTCTCAAAGTCCATGGTTTCAAAGAACTCAACAAACTCCTCACAAGTGCTGTCAATTAGTTTTTTCTTATCTAAATTGATTCTGGTGTAATCAATCAAACCTTTGTTCAAATAAAGCTGTATGCAGCTAATCATATAATTATTAAATGCATTCCATTGCTCACTTTTCCACTCGACAAAGAATCTGTGTCCAAATTCGCTTATTGGCGTGTGTCTTCTGTTGTAATGATCTGAAAACTCCACAACAAATTGTCGGTCCAACGCAGAATCATCGGCTCCTTCTATTGTGTAGTTGGTGGAAATTAAAATCTTGGGCGATTGATTGAATGGAATTATAAACTCATCTTTATTCTTTTTCTCAACTGTTATATCATCTGTTATTATTGCAAACAGCTTATCAAAGTTGAATCTTTTAGATACATCATTAAACTCTATTATTGCAGTATCAAGTGTTACAGATTGGAATGCAAAACTTTTCCCGAAATTAAAGTTCCTTCCATCTAACCGGACTGATTTCTTCAATCTTCCAATTGCTTGCGAGACTAATCCCTTACCACTTCTGCCAAAAGCACCATCACTCAGTTTCTCATCAAGAAATATTATCGCCTTTGCGTTTGTTGAATCCTTATAGTTATGCAATAAATATCCAATCGCACTTCTTAAGGATAAAACTCTATACTCATCATTTCTGCAAATGTTACGGATAAACGCCTCAAACTCTGCTTCACTTTCCTCAATCCAAAACTTTTGTTTAATTACTTGTTTATCCCAGATGTAACCCTCTAATTCTTCATACCTCTTACTCTTAATCTTACTCTGTGTAATCTCAACAAAACAATTGCTAAAGAAAAGAAATCCTTTCTCTTTTGTATCACGTAAAAATTCCAAATCTCTTGTTTCTAAAAATTCTAAATACGGTTGCACAAAATGCTGCGGAGCCCCTTTTATTACCGCATCTATAACTTGTGTCCTTGTTACATCATCAAAATGTTCTTCATCAATCCTTTTCAAGTAATCAAGCACAAAGTCTTTCATGTCGCAAACTTCAACTTCTCGTACAATATTGTTTGTAACCTTCAGCAGTATATAGCCGCGTTCCAATTTCAGTTTGCAAAATCCATTCTCTTCTAAAAACCTCTTAAAGTTTCTTTTTGAAATATGTGTCTTCTCATTTTCAACAAACCAGAACTTTACAAATGGTTTTTGCCAGCCATACTTCTCTGCAATATGATAGACAGTACCTAGAGTTATTCGTTTATCATAATCTTTTATAAATCCGTCAAATTTTTTGCTTATCACTACTTCGCTATCATGATATTGCGGATTGCTAATGCTCATCCTTATAAAATATTTTCTCCCCTCTTCACCTATAGTAACTAATCCAAAACCAATTCGGTACCAATCTTCATAACAGTTCTTTGGTAAATTCAATCCTAAATACTCTATTGCACTGTCTAGTTTTTCTCTATCAAATCCAGTTGGTTCAAATGTTCTCCTTCCTATATCAAGAATTTCTTTCTCACGTTCTAATTCACAAAACTCTTCAATGCAGTCAATTAAAACATCCACATCAATTTCTGTTGGTTTCTCTTTCGGCTCGTCATGCAAGAACTGATAGAAATTGCCGCTGTTATGTTTAGAATACGGTAAAACAGTCTGAGAATCTTTCCAACGCAATTCTATATGGTCACACAATCCCTCATCTTTCAAATCCAATCTGTAAACGCTTTTTTGTCCGTTAAGTCTTTCATACAATTTTTCATTCTCACTTGCCCTAAACCATATATGGAATCCAGAACCGCTGCCGCTTTTCACTACCCATCGGTAATTGGATGGCAGTCCAAGCCTCTTGCAAATCATATCTACAATGCTTGGATCTGTAACTTTATCAAAATCAAGATTCCGTATTTCATTAATCCCGCAAATACCGCCTATTCCGGTTATCGAACTATTCCAACCCAGTTCAATAACATCATTTTCACTCTGTTCAATTAATTGCCAGTTTTCCCATTTAATTGTTGGTCTCTTTCCTTGTATTGGCAGTACGTTAAAACCAAATATTTTATTGTATGTTTTAGCAAACTCTAAATAATTCGCCATTATAAACCTCCTGTACTAATTTTATAAATCTTCACTTCATTTAATTCCCCTCTTGAGAGGGGTGGCTCCGAAGGAGCCGGGGTGTGTGAGTTAACAGTATCTAACTTCTCAATCGCTTCCCTCAAAGAATCCAAATTCAAATGAGAATAAATCTCAGTTGTTTTAATCGTGCTGTGTCCAAGTAAATCTTTTACAGTGTACAAAGGCACGCCATTCTGCACCAAATTAGAAGCAAAAGAATGTCTTAACGAATGAAAGTGAATTGACTTATCTATCCCGGCTGCTTTGCACGCTTTTTTGAAACTCTTTGAAACATAATCACCGCTGTATCGTTCGCCGTTTTCTTTACAGAATATAAAGTCATTCATTTTTTTGGCTTTTTGCTTTTCAATCCTAATTCCAAAATCCATATTCTCAATTCTCTTTAGTGTTTCAAGTACTTCTTCACAAATTGGAATCATTCTTTGGTTCCTTGCCTTTGTAGTAAATTGCTCATCACCAACAGTTATCAAACGTGCGCCAAAATCAACATTGCTCCACCGTAGATTTACAATCTCATTCAATCTCATTCCGGTATTAAATGCCACCGTAACAAAATCTTTTAGTACTTGCGTCTTTAGTTTGCTCTTGATTCTCTTCAACTCTTCGTTCTTAATAAAACCCGGCTTAACTTCTTGCCTCTTGGGAAGCTTAACGCGGCAAAACGGATTCTCTTTTATATAATTCCATTCTACCGCTTTGTTAAATGCTGCTTTTAATGTTTTGAAATAGACTCTATAACCCTTTGTAACTTTTGTTTTTACATAATTCAAGAACTGTTCTACTTCTCTTAATTGGATCGTTGCAATTGGTTTCTGAACCCCAAAGAATTCAACTAGCTTCTTAAATGATGAATCCACAGAACTGAAATAAGCTTCAGAGCGGTTTTGCTTAATAAAGTTTTTGTATTCATCAATAAAAACCCGCAGCGTAACAACTTCTTTGGCATTTACATTGCCGTAACCTTGTAGCAATTCCGGTAATGCAATAGCTATCATTTGCAAAAGCTTATCCCTATCAAATAGAGTTTGTCCCACATTTAGCTCGGGATTTGCTGCTGGTATATTTTGTATTCTCTGTTCCATAATTTTAATCTGTTCTAATCCGCATAATTCTTATTGCTTACTTCTTACTGCATATTTCTGATTTCTTATTTCTTACTTCTGCTTTCTCACTTCTTTTCTCATCCCTAATGCCTATTGCCTAACCACCAATCACTAATCACCTACAACCTTTATTACCGCTTACGGCGGTTCTTTTTCCTCATCTTCTGTCATCCCGAGCCCAGTCGAGGGATTCTTCTTTTTCCGCTTGGTCATTCCGAGCGAACTTGTGGTCACCGGAGCCGAACCAGTCGAGGAATCATCACTCTTCGTTCTGCGCCCTGCACTGAGCGAAGCCGAAGTGTCATCCCTGCCTTTACTAATCCATTCATCCAGCTCATGCTTAAAAAAGTACAATAATTTGCCGGATGGCTTATGTGCCGGGATTTTTCTTTGATACGTGAGTTTGTAAAGTGTACTTTGAGAAATGCTTAAATACTGTGCTGCCTCAACAAAGTTGAGTGGTCTTTGGTCTTTTTGTTTTAGAAAGAATTGAATCTCTTCGAGTTGTCTTGAAACTTGTGTTTGTTGCTTCTTTGTTTTCATTTTTAACTCCGTAATTATCTTTTGTTATTACGGTAGCTAAAATGAATTATTTCTTTACTGGTAGTTCAACGCCTTATTTACACCCCAATACACCCAACTATTTATTACTAATATGTTTTATAATATTACTTACTTCTTCGCCTGGTTTTTGTGCCCAATCTTTTCTGTTAACATTTGCAAATTCAGTTTTTAACTGCTTAGCTGTCATCTCGCCATCCATCCAAATAAAATGTTCGGCTAGCATCTTTAGTTTATCCTTTCTAAAACTTAAAAACCCAAGTTTTATTAGCTGGTCAAATATATAAGCAAAATCATGTTTGTTTTTCATCCAAACTATTTTATCATGAATTCCAGTTGGTTCTTCAATTTCAAATTGGGTCTTCAAATACTCTATCTCATTCTTTATTTTTTCTTCAAATGTTGGTCCGTTGGAGTACAAATCTAAATCGAGCTCGGCGGGATTGTTCTTCTTTTCCTTCAACACATACTCTAAATAAACGATCTGTACTTTCAGTTTATTAAGAGTCTTTGAGTAATTGATTACTTTGGCAAAATCAAAACCGAATACATCATATTGATTTTTGCTACTTACATTTTCTTTCGATTTTCTTTTCCCCATTTAGGTTTTCCCAAAGTTATAAATATTTTTACTACAAGGATCATGTTGTTTATTTCTTTCACTGTCCAGTTATTCCATTAATAAATGTATCTACAAAATTCAAAATCCTCTTTAGAATTCTGTCACCTATCTTTTTACGTTCTAAAACTTTTGGTTTTTCCCCTTCAAGTAATTCCAATATTTCATCTCGGAGTGGCTCTCTTTCGGCATACAAATAATCTTCAATGAGTGTTCTGGTTTTGTCAGCCGATAATTTTTCATCCTTCACAAGTTGGTTGAATGCTTTTTGTTGTTCTTCATTCCAGTATTTTTCAAACTCTGGTAAAATGTCGTCAGTGTCTTCAATTGCTGGTAAATTCGCTTGTATAAATTTCTCGATCAATTCACGTTTGCTGCGTAAATGAACTTCTGTGTTCAGCAAATTAAATATTTCTTTCTCGGTTTGTGCAACTTCAGCTCGTACTTTTGATTTCAGCTTTATAAGCAACTGAATAATGTATGCAACATTTATTTCATCACGGTGAATTAGTTCCAATTCAAAGTCCACATCTTCCAAAATAGAAACTTTCTCTTTTTGGTGGTCCGATTTTACTTTGTCATAAAGATCAAGGTATTTGCTCTTGTAATCTTCAAAAAGCTGTTCGCCCATTGCCAAGCTTTCCCACTTAAAATCGGAAAAGGAATGAAGAATATTTTTTATACGCATCAACTCTCTGAAAGCTTTGATAAATTCCAACTCATCATTTTCAGTTTGTAATTCATTTACACTGTTTACCGTTGGTGTAATTTTCAGCAAGGAAATGAACGCTTCATTGAATTTTTTTACATAATCTTCATAGGGTTTCATTATGATAACATCAATAGCTTCTTTATTGCTAAATAATGTTATCGCTTCATCTGTTGCCTTTTTAAGATTACGAAAAACAACAATATTACCCTGAGACTTTTGCTCGTTCAGTATTCTGTTAGTTCTTGAATATGCTTGTATCAACCCATGGTATTTAAGATTTTTATCAACATACAATGTGTTCAGTGGCGGACTGTCAAAGCCGGTAAGGTACATATTTACCACAAGCAGAATATCAATTTTACGTTCCTTAACCTTCTTGGAAATATCATTGTAATAGTTGTAAAACGATTCGCTGTCCTTCGTTGAAAATTTAGTCTCGAACATTTTGTTATAATCTTCAATATACTCGTCCAATTTCTCACGGCTGTGTGCATGTAAACCGTATAATACCTTTGGTTCTTCTGCTACCGATAATTCTTCGGGTATAAAACCATTTGCGTCAGCATCTTCTTCATTTGCTGTATAGCTGAAAATGGTTGCAATTTTTAAGTTGTGTTTTCCTTCTTCTTTTTTCTTTTGGAGTATATCGTAGTATTTAATCAGCGTTTCAATTCCACTCACACAAAACATTGCGGTAAATTCTTTGCTATGTGTTTTACGGTTGTGATTGGCTAAAATATAGTCAGCAATTTTTTCTAGACGGATTGGTGATTCCATCAACTCGTTTGTATCAATGTCTTCTACTTCAATATCGATCTCGGTAGCTGTATCTTTTCTCTTATATCTCCCAACGTACTCTACCGAAAACTTTAAAACATTCTCATCCTTTATTGCATCCGTGATTACATATTTGTGCAAGCAATCGCCGAACAAATCTTTCGTAGTCCGTTTTCCTAGCTCATTTTTCATTGCATTCTCTGCAAAGATTGGTGTACCCGTAAAACCAAACATCTGTGGCTCATTGAAAAATGTTTTAATGCGGGTATGTGTATCACCAAATTGAGAACGGTGACACTCGTCAAAAATAAATACAATCCGTTCGTCTTGCAGTTTTTCCATCTTGGCGAAATACTGTTTTTTACTTATTGCTGTATTTAGTTTTTGAATGGTTGTAACTATTAGCTTAGTATCATCTGTAAATTGCTTCACCAATGCCTTGGTATTGTCCGTCCCGTCTATACTCCCTTTGCTGAAGCTGTTAAATTCTTTGGTGGTTTGATAATCAAGATCCTTTCTATCCACCACATAAACAACTTTTTTAACTTTAGGCAGTTTGGTAAGCACCTGACTCGCTTTGAATGATGTTAACGTTTTTCCGGAACCTGTAGTATGCCAGACATAACCATTGCTGCGGCTGTGCATTACCTTGTCAACAAGAGCTTCCACCGCATAATATTGGTAAGGGCGAAGTACCATCAATATTTTTTGTGTTTCATTTAGAACTATGTATTTGCATATCATTTTGGAAATATGACATGGCTCTAAAAACTCACTCGTAAAACCATTTAAAATATTTGTAAGCCGGTTGTTCTCTTTATCTGTCCAGAAAAACGTTTGCTTGAATGACTGAAACCTGTTGTTCGCATAATACTTTGTATTTACGCCGTTACTAATTACAAATATTTGTATGTATTGATACAATCCCGAATTTGCGCCGAACGAATGGCGCTGATAACGGTTTATTTGGTTGAAAGCTTCTTTTAATTCCAGCCCGCGCCTTTTTAATTCTATTTGAACTAAAGGTAGACCATTAATAAGTAAAGTTACATCGTAGCGGTTTTTGTATTTGCCTTCAATTGTTACCTGATGTGTTACCTGAAACTCGTTTTGGCACCAATGCTCGGTTTGGATAAACTCGAAATACAAATTATCCCCATTGTCCCTTACAATGTGCTGTTTTTGTCTTAGCGTTTTAGCTTTTTCAAATACAGAACCTTTGCTCAGTAAGTTCAGCACTTTTTCAAATTCCTTGATGCTAAACTGTATGTTGTTGTGTTTTTCTAACTGCTGTTTGAGATTCGCAATAAGTTCTTTTTCGTCTTTGATAATAACCAAGCCGTAATTCAACTTATGCAGTTGTTCTACTAATTGTTCTTCTAATATTTGTTCCGGTTGTTTAGGCATTAATTTTACTTCGTTTACCTATAGAGTTTAAGACACCTTCATTTCTTTGCATAAGATGATTTTCTATTTCAATTCTACCGAAATTAATTTCCTTAAATGTGAATTCAATATTATTCTTAAATTCAATATTTAGTTGTTCCTCAAGCTCTTGGGGATACTTTCCATTCATAATTTTAGCTTTTGGATTCAGAAACTTTCCTAGTTTTTTTCTAAATGAATGATTAACTGTTCTTTTTACCTCTTTCATTCTTTCTTTCAAGTTTGCAGTTTCACCAACATACACCAATATATCTTTATAGAATATTGCGTAAACCCCAGCTTTCTTTGGAAAATTGTCTGACCAATTCCATGTGCGTGAAAATTTTATCCGCGCCATATCCTTTAGTTCTTTCTCACAATTATCTATTATTTCTAATATTTCTTTTTCTGTAAAGTTCATCTAACAATACATTTTTTGAAGCAATCCCTTTTTATATTCTTGAGTTTGCTGTATTTGAATTTCGGTTCGATTTAATTTTTCTTCAATGTCAGAAAGAAAGTTTGCGATTTTGGTTTGTTCTGCTAAAGAGGGAATATTTATACTAAATCTTAGAATATCTGAACCCGGCAAATTTGAAACAGTTGCTTTCCTGATATATTTATTGACTTGATTTATAGCAATTTTAGTTTGGAAAAAATATTTAAAGAAATAAGGATTTGATGAATTTTTTAATTTTATCTTAACAGTATATGCACTTGGAATATAAGCAATACTCTGATTTCTGAAAACACCTGTTAAACCACAATCAGCTGTCGTAATCATTACTAAGTCGCCATCTTCTAAAAGGTGGTTCTTAATAAAGTTAGGGTCTAACTTTGCTAATGGCACTTGAGAGTATAATATTTCACCATCTACTGAAATATCTGTACCTCTTATTGTTTTTACATTTCCTTCAGAACTATAATCTTCGCCATTAAATCGAGGACCATATCCGCTGTCTTGAATTTCTTCTCCAAATTTCTTTTCAACCCATTTTGGGTACTCTTCACCATTTTTATCGTTAAATCGTAGCTCTTGTGAAAATAATTTTTGCATTACCCCTTTTTTGTATTGCTCTAAAAGGTTTTTCTTTTGTTTAAGTACGGCAATTTTTTTTTCTAAAACAGTAAAAAAAGTAGCTATGCGTTTTTGTTCGTCAGTTGTTGGTGCAAATATGCGGTCATGCAACACATAAGCGTTGTTAATCTTCATGTCATTTTTAGCACCTTTCTTCACCAATGGTCGTAAATATCGGTTAGTATTTGCATCTAAAGAAAAGTAATAATCTAAAAATGGTCCATAAGCGTTTTTCTCTTTTACTTTATATACGGCATAAAGCGTAGATACAATTCCTGCCTTGCCTTTATTAAGTTTAATAATTCCAAAAGGGTTTGCTTTAAGAGGGCTTT
>JBAYTN010000069.1:0-19928 GCA_041675645.1 Melioribacteraceae bacterium | reverse complement strand
TTTATTGTCTGCAATCATTTTTTCAGCTTCTTTGCGAGCAGTTTCAGCTTTCTCAAGAGATTCTTTAATTATGTTCTCTCTCTCATTCAAGGAATTAAGAATAGGTTTCCATGCGATTTTTTTCAAAACCAGCAAAAGAAAAATGAAGGTAACAACCGTCCATAAAATTAAACCCGGATTAACATCTAGAGGTCCGCCTTGAACAACTTCACCACCACTGAATGCCAACACCAAAGAGTAGCTTAACAATTCCATTTTTTCTTCCTAAAGAAAGAGATTAAATATTTTACTTAAGTGCTAACAGAATACAAATAACTAATGCGAATAAAGAAATACCTTCAATAAGAGCAGCTGCAATAATCATTGAAGTTCTGATATCGCCGGCAGCTTCTGGTTGACGACCGCTAGCTTCCATAGCTGAGCTTGCTAACTTACCAATACCGAAAGCACCACCAATAACTGTTAATGCTGCACCAAAACCGGCTGCTAAATAAGCGAATTCCATTTGATTCCTCCTTTATAACGTTTAATAATATTAATGCTCTTGATGATATGCCATTCCAATGAATAGCGACGACAGCATTGTAAAGATATATGCTTGTAACAATGCAACTAAAACTTCAAGTAAGAATATGAACAATGCAAATGCAATAGAAACCGGAATAACAACATATGTATGCAATATAAAAATCAATCCGAGTAATGCGAGAATCACAATGTGACCAGCGGTCATATTTGCAAAAAGACGAATGGCCAATGCAAATGGTTTTGTAAACAAACCAAGTAATTCCACTATAAACATTATAGGTATCAGCCATGTTGGAAGACCATGCGGCAACAATCCTTTGAAGTATCCAAACACACCGTTCTTCATCATACCGCCACCTTGTATAACAATAAAAGAGATTATTGCTAACGTAGCTGTAACGGAAATATTTCCAGTTGCTGTTGAGCCGTAAGGTAGCAATCCCAAAAAGTTACAAGTAAGAATGAAGAAGAAAACTGTTAGCAAGAATGGAAGAAATTTTTCAAATCCTTTTCCGATGTTTGGTTTAGCAATTTCATCCCGAACAAACATGATCATTGTTTCAGTCAGATTGGTTGCACCTTTAGGTATGAGCGATTTTTTATATGACTTTGAAACCTTTATAAAAGTAACGATAAGAACAATTGCGGCAATCCACATAAAAACGACATGCTTCGTAATTGAGACATCCATTCCAAATAGATGGAGTTGAGGTAGATGAATAACACCAAAAGGAGTCAAATCTATCTCTCTCGAATCCAAAACGTGATGCATAATCCAGCTAGTATCTGTTTTTTTAGCTGTTTCGTGCACAACTTTGGCAGTATCAGTTACAATATTCGGATCAGAAAACCACATTTTCGTTCTATTTTAAGTTTTTTCAAAACTCTCTTTAACTATCAAAATCTCGAACACAAGAAAAAACAAGTACCAAAACAAGAACCCAAATATAAACGCATATTGGTCAACTTTCAAATAATTCAACACCAATAAAACTACAATTAACATCAAAAATAGACGCAAAACCATCCCTCCAAGATTGACAAGAAGAAAGGTTTTATTTGATTTTTTGATTGAAAAGTGTGAAAACGAGACAAATAATAAGTAATTACCCAATCCCAATAATGTAGAGTACTCAAATGATGTGAAAAAACTAAAATCTACAATCTTTAGTAACAAAAGAACCAATGCAACTATATTAATCAAAACGAGCATAAATCCGGAAAAAATGAGCTTATTTTTCATTTTTGGTCTTTTTGTTCAGATTAAGAACCGATTTAATAAAATTGTAAATTCCCGCCGCTGAACCAAGAAACGAGAAAAGAATTATAAATAAAGGAGTTGTAGATAGAGTTGAATCGAGCCAACGACCAAGAAAGAACATTAGGATAACAGATGCTGCCAATTGAGTTCCTAAGCCTATGTACGGGCCAATTTGGTGATAAGATGATGTGTAATCAGCTGGCTTACTCATAGATTTACACTCAAGTTATTTATTATTCTCCATATTACTAAATCCTTGAAAAAGGGCGCCTTCTTCAATAATAAGCGATTTTGCTATCAAGTCTCCTCGCAGGATTGCCTTTGATTCCAAACGCAATTTTTCTTCGGCCAATACCTTACCAGAAAGGCTACCATTCATAGTTACATTCTTGGCTTTAACTTCACCAGTTAATTTGCTTCCTTCTCCAACTGTTAAATTTCCATTTACTGAAATATTTCCATTAACAGTTCCATCAATTCTTACGTTTCCATCACTAAATAAATTGCCTTCAATTCTAACGCTATTGCTTATTATGCTAACATCTTCTGTTAGATGGTCTTTTTTGCTTGCCATTTCTACTCCTACTTAATAATAAAATTTTTGGGATCCACCGGCTTACCTTTGTACCAAAGTTCAAAGTGTAAATGTGGCCCGGTTGTATTCTTGCCGGAATTACCGCTTAACGCTATTAATTCGCCATGCGTTACAGTATCTCGTAATCTCTTAATAATTGATGAGCAATGCTTATAAACACTTGTGTATTCATTTGAGTGCTGAATAATGATCATGTAGCCGGAATCTACTGTATAATCAGCAAAGGTTATTAATCCACCGGAAGCAGCATAAACTGGAGAACCTTTACTTACGCCGTAATCAATTCCTAAATGTCCTTTTGCAGCATTAAATTCTTGTGTAATAATTCCTGAGGTTGGTTCAAAGAAGTATTGCTTTACAGGTTCTTTATTCTCTTGAAAAAATGAAGGAAATAAATCTCTTACAACAGTATAGATACTTCCTTCAATCTTTACTTTTTTATTAATGGTTTTCCTTAATGTATCGTACAAAGGGTTTTTCGGATCAATAGTGTCTCTCTGCGCCAATTTTATTGCATATCTCATTCGTTCATTCATTGATGAAATTTCTTGCAGCTGCTGGGTGAGATCTATTACTCTTCCTTGAAGTTTTTGAATTCGTTCATTTTGCGCTTGGAGTTCGGAATTATCAACAACAAACAACGCATCTTTTAAGGGTGTGATTGAAAGAAAAAGAATCAGCACGAACCATGAAGCAAGTGTGTAGAGTGAAATATATGCTACTGCTTTAAATAGGCTTACCTTATACCGCTTGGTTGCCATGATCGGCAAATTTGGCGTGACGTAGAGTGAGGAATTCTTTATGCTTTCAAAATCGAACCACTTCATTTGAATCTCTTTTTGAATTGAGCAAATATAAATATTTGAGGTTACTTAAGCAGACAATATTTGCTTTAGCTTTTCGAATACAAATTCGGGTTTTAGCTTATGTGCACAATCGAATGTTTTGACCGGGCATTCTTGATGTCCGTGTATTCCACATGGCTTACAAGGTAAATCATCGCATGATACAAACTTACTATTTTCATTATAGGGATAGAAACCAAAACCCGGAATGGTAGAACAATAAATGGTGAGGGCCGGAATTCCAGCCGCCATAGCCAAATGTGTTGGCGCGCTATCATTGCAAACTACAGCTTTGCAATTTGTTAGTAACGATAAAGATTCCAACACATTTAATTTCCCGGCAAACGATTCTACATTAGAAGAGAAATTTTTATTGATGTCACCGCAAAGTTCAGAGTCTTCTCTTCCGCCTATCAACACTACAAAATAATTCTCTGCAATAATCATCCTAATAATTTCTATATAGTATTTTGCCGGATAGACTTTTGTTTTCCAAACTGAACCCGGAGCTATGGCTATTATCTTTTTATCATTCGCAATTTTTAACATTACTTCGGTTCTGCTTTTTGTTTCTTTCGGTATTTGTAATTGTGGAAAAACTCGCCAATCATTTTCCGAAAAATCTATTTCCAGTAGTGAAAGGTTTCTCTCAACTTCATGTTTTGATTTCTGATATTGAATCAGTTTCTTATACAAAAAAGAAAAATCGGCTGTATCAAATCCTACTGTTCTTTGGGAAGCGGAAAGAAATGCGATGAGTGTTGATCTTACCGACCTATGCGGAGAAATAACTGTACTAAATGATCCGCTTCGAATTTTATAAACTAGCTTGAGATAACTAATAATCGAACTGTCAGTTCCTCTTTTGTCGTAAACAATAACTTCGTTAACAGATTCAGAATTCGCAAAGACTTCTTTCGTTGATGGAATACACAAAACGCTGATAAAAGCATTTGAATTGATTTCTTTAATCTTCTGGATCAACGGAAGAGTGAGAATTGCGTCGCCTAAAAAGGCGGTCTGGATTATCAATACTTTCTCTTTCAATATTTCCAAATCTTATGCATCCAAAAATATTGATCGGGATATTGTCGAATCATTTTTTCGAGAAAATTAGCATACTGCTGATTAATCGCAATAATCTTACTATTTAATTCTTGTGGTAAAATCTCTTTGTTAAGCGCTTCAAAACTTCCAACGTAATTTCCATCCTTCTGCCTTACAACTACACCAAAAATTACGTTACAATTAGTTTTAGCAATTATAGTTGCTGTACCAATATAAAATGGCGTTGGCTTTCCAAAGAAGGAAACTCTTGGGCTATCTACGGGACCTCTTTGATCGCCAACAACACCAACAATTCCACCATCTCTTAATACTTCCAATAAATGTCTAACTGATGCACCAAGCCAAACCATTTTGTTTCCATGTGCTTCTCTGGCATTTTTAATATACTCATTAACAACATAATTGCTTTGCTTTTTGGCTAATACATGAAAAGGTTGATTGAAATGTAGCGATGCGGCACTTCCACCAACCTCCCAGCTGCCAAAGTGGCCAGTCCAAAAAACAATCCCATTTTTTTCTTTTATAAGTTCATTAACTAGATCAAGGTTGGGAGTTAATAGCATTGCTTTCATTTCGCTCTTGGAAATATTTGGGAAATGAAGTAATTCAAGGAATGTTGTGACTACATTTCTGTAAGTGCCGAGCGTTATTCTTTTTCTTTCCTCAAGCGATTTTTCCGGAAAGGCTATGGCAAGGTTTTCTAAAACAACTTTCTTTCTAATTGGAATAACATAATAAAAAAAAGTTCCGAGCTGTTTTGCTAGGAATCTTGTTCCATTAAGCCCAAGAATTCTAAACAACCCGGATAATAGCTTGAAAAAACCGTAAAGTATTTTCTGATTGATCTTCACTGAACTATTCTGTTTTCAACCTACTCCGCCAATCTTCGTCAGCGTATTCTCCTCGCTTAGTAGAATTAAGAAGTTCATATTTGCCAAACCCGGTTAGATCACCAAAAACAAAAGACACACCTCCTTCAATTTCATGGTAGAACCAAACTTCATATGGTTTAAGATTAGGTTCATTTGGGAACAAGTCTTTTTGATCCGGTTCACCAAAAATAAGAAGTACTCTACCTCTATCTGAAAGATATCCATCTCTGCCCATTGATTTATAATGCTGGTTGGCATATTCCACGCGCTTCATATACTGCTCTTTGTATTCATTTCTTGATGAGCTAGCATCTTCGTTTCTATTGTTCCAAAAATTAAACAAGTATTCTCTCTTATCTTTTAATGAATCAAGCTTTGCATACCTCTCTATTTCTGTTTGCGTTGCAATGTATTTTGCCTGCTTAAACATCAAATCGCAATCCTCAACAGAATAAAGTCCAAATTCACTGTTAATAACCGAACCCCTTGATACTGCGTTTTTACTTGAATCAACTACATTAGGATTATACAAGAAAAATCTTTTTGCAGAAATAAATGCTTGATTAGTTTTAGGATCGATCAAACTAAGCGCCAGATTATATGAATCTGAAGGAAGTTTACTGAGATTCAATAATCCAACTTCTACAACCGCATTAGCTGCTTGCTTAATTTGTTTTTCGCTTCTCTGTACCATTACACCGGAACTGTTCACCAGATCTCTTTTCAGAATAAAGTTTACAGTTGGGTCTTCCAGTTTCAAATTGTAAAGTTCCGCATAGAAAAACATTACGGGAGACTGTTCTGTAAAAAGCATAGATGGATTAGGAAATACTTCCAACGTGTTCTTATAGAATATTGATTTTGTATCCTTCGAATCTTTTTTAATTCTGGACGCAAGTTGAATATCGCTCATGGAAAACTTTTCTGCCTTAAATGGCTTGATAATGAAATTCTCTGAAATCAATTTTTCCAATTTTGGATTTTGTGTATCATATGCTTTCACTGTTAAAGAATAATTTCCAGCTGGAATTACAAAACCCATCACTCCCGATAAACTTTTTTGACTTGAATCTGATACAGCGTTTACAATTTTGTAATTCTTATTTACAAAAAACTCTTTCGAATCTAACTTCATTATTTCCAAATGCACAAGAGCTTCAACCGATGTACCTTCAGCCGTTGTAATTTTCTGCATGTTTGCCGGAGATAATTCGTAATAAAATTCCATATAAACGGAAGTAGAATCATAGTTGAATCGAGCGTAATCAAACTCGAAGTTGAGTTTTGTTTGTGAATATGCTAGTTGAGCAAGAAGCAGCACTACTATAAAAAGTAACTTCTTCATCATTTTATCTCCATTTGAATTATAATCGGAAAACAGATGAGGTTTACAAGTACTCACCGTTATTTTTTTTGTAAAGTTACAAATACTTGGGCAAAAAAAAAGCCCCGATTCTATTTAGAATCGGGGCCAAAATAACGGTACTACTAACTAATTAGAAACCAAGAGAAATGGTAACAATGTTGTTAGCATCCCAATATTTCATTGCGCGGTAAGCGTAATCTAAATTGATTACTGCACCACCAATGTCATACTTAATACCGAAGCCGGCATGTAATCCGTTATATATGTTTTCATACTTTCCTTCATCTTCAGCAACTACAATGTAACCAGCTCTGAGGTATAAAAGATTGTTGAATTCGAATTCAGCGCCTAACTTCAATTCGTCTGTATAAAAGTTGTCGTTCTTATAAAGTGCATTAGCCTGAACAGCCATCATTGAACCGAACTTATGCTGATAACCGAAACCAAGTTCGATTGCAGAAGGAAGTTCGAATTCAGCAGCATCAACTTTGTAAACAGAGATAGGATCTTTTCTGTTTAACAAATCTGTACCGCTTGTGATTTCAGAGTTAGCACCATTAATTTGAACATTAAGACCGGTTCCTTCATATTTCATTGGGAAACCTAAGTTCTTAACAACTACCGCAAAGCTTAAGCCGTTGATGTTTGCCAAATTGTTGTATGTGATACCAACATTAAGGGCAAAACCATTAGCAGAAACTCTGTCCATTCTTTCACTGATAAAGTTACCTGTTAAACCGATAGAAACTCTATCGCTTAACATTGTAGCATAGGTTAATCCTAATACAGTGATAGATGGCTTAATGATTGAGCCTGTACCATCCGGGAAATCGTTTGTTGTGATATTAATTTCACCAAGTGACAAAGATTTTACACTCAACGCAAGTGAACCAAGTCCTTCAATGTTTGTAGATACTGCACCATATTCTACATTAATATCAGCAAAGTAATTCATGTGAGAAAAGATCACATTTGTTCCATTTGGACTGCCTGGTAAGTTAGCCGGATTCCAATAAATAGATTCAATTCCTTTTGTTCCAAGGATTGAGGAGCCGGCCATAGAGATACCTCTAGCACCAACCGGAATCAATAATTCCGTTGCGCCAGCAGTACCATTTCTTTTACCACCGCCTGCAAATAGGGTACCTGTAATCTGCATTACGGCAAGTATTACAAGTAATCCTAATTTAAATTTCTTCATAATTATTTCTCCTTAAAATTTTATTAGAATTTATCTAATACTTGCGTTTCTTGAATAACGATCAATTTAAGAACTTTCTTAACACCTTCAGCAGGCATATCTACTTGCGCAACATACATACCGCTTGCTACCGGCAAATTATCGAAGTTCTTAAGATCCCATCTTTGGTATTGAGTATCAGCATCTTTCTCAATAGTTCTAACTAATTGACCAGCAAGGTTAAATATTCTAATTGTAGCAACCTTTGGCAAATGGTTGAAAGTAACAAATCTTTGATACTTGTTAATTTCTTGTGAGTTAACGCCATAATATGGGTTAGGGAATACATTTACCATGTCAACATCAGCTTTTGCTTGATCAGCACTTACTGTAACTGAAGGAGCTGTAAATGTGAACACATCAGCGCCAGGATAGTTAGGTTTAGAAGTTTCAATACGGAAGATTGTTCCGGTTTCCGGCATTTTAGAATTCACATTATCCGGCCAATTTGCAGCAGCAACTGAACCACCATTAAAGTTAACCACTACTAATCTTGCCATTACTTCGTCACCTACTGTATGGGTTGTACCCTCATCAAAATTCGAAGCAATAGCTGCATCGTAACCTTTAGTACCAGGTGTATGATCAGTAACATCATAAACATAAATCCAATCAGTTTCCGGGTCATTATCGCCACCGGATACCGGGTGATCTACTTTATCAAGATCAAAGACATCGTTACCATTAAGATCATATACTAGTGGTACTACTTTGTAATCATCTGAAGGATCATTTGGTGTACCTATACCTGTATTCCAAAGTTCGAATGGTACATCTATAATTTTATTATTTGTAAAAGCTAAGAGTGCTTTACTACCAGTTGCTGTAAAGCGAATTTCCCAATCAAATGGCACTATTCTTGAAAAGTTATCGTTTCTAGCAACTCTTGATAAGAAACCACTAAAGCTTAATGCAGTGCCAGTGCTACCAGTAGCAATACCCCACAAACTTGCATTGGTACTTTGTTGACCTGCTGAAGGTCTATCAGCTCCATCATGAGTCGGGAATCCATTACTGTTAAAAGCAAACGTTCCCATTTGAGCCGGGCTAAGTTTGCCACTGCCATTTGCAGTAACTAAGAATTTAGTAATTTCATCAGCCGCACCATATACTTTTACTTTCAAACCGTCAACTATTGGCGAAGCATCACTGCCTTCCTGGTCTTGCTGATCTTTGACTAAAGTTATACCAGTTTTGGTATCTTTAACATTCCAGCCCGTAGTAGCAAAAGCTACTTCATACGTATGGCCGGTAAGTTTTGTTGGGTCAACAACAACAGCTTCTGCCTTACCACCGCTTACTCCTTTAGAGTGAGCAGCATTTATTAACTGTCCTACAGTGCCTTCGTAACGAACACCAGGATTTGGTGACTGCGGAACAGCAGTTAACACATCAAGAGTAGTGGTAATAGACTTTTGTTCAATAAATGTACTATCTGTAGTAGCATAAGCTCTTACTGCAAAATAGTATTTAGAGCCATTATTCAGATTCTCGTTGGAAATGTAGCTTTTATTAATAGTAACAGAACGGTTCAGACCTGTGTCTTTCCCATAATGATATACTTTAGAGATTACATCTGAGCTAACAGGATCGATGTCTTGCCCAATTATTGAAGTCTTACCGTCAATAATATCATAAGTACCAATACGTACAGTTTCCGGATCTTCTAATGAAGAGCCTTCTGTTGCCAACTGATAAACCTCATATCCTTGGAACTGATAGAATTCATCTACATAATTTTCTGTGGTATTCGCAGAAACAACATCGGAGCCCCAGTTTAGAACTATTTGTTTGTCTAAGTTAACAACTTCCACAACCGGATTTAAGAATGGAGTTGGTTTTGGGAAGAAGTTATTGAATGCCTTCTGAGCTTCTTTATCAGCAGCCTTTAACAAAGTAACAGCTCTAATATTGCCAATACCGCTTCTTGCACCGGCAGCTAATTCGGCAACTACAACTTCTTGTGTATCGCCATAAGCTAAAGTAAATTTACCGGAAGCAGCACCCATTCTTCTATCTGCAGCTGGAACAATTATACCATCTATGTAACCTGAACCTGAAACCGGGTCACCTGAAAGTGGGAAGCTTGTTGTAGTTGGGCCACCGGGAACTTGTGCTTGTGCTGGTATTGGGAAAGGTTGACCTGTTTTACCTACTAAGCCCTGAAACAAGTTGTAGAATTCTTGAGCACCGGAAGAAACTCCCTGAGATGGATCAGCATAATCAGTGGAAATACCGCCACCCTGAGCAAAGTAGTAGAAAGAGGTCATTGGTAAATTTTTGTAACCAACCCATTTTTTACCTTTGTAAATAGCTGTATCTGTTGTTGCATCAGTTTTAACTCTCGGACCTTGGAAAAAGTCAAAGCCAGCTGCCGGAGGATTTGTTCCATAGGTAGCATCGTTAGCTTTTGCATTATAGATATAGAATAAGCTCAATGTAGTATCGCAACCGGCAAAATCGTCGCCAGCGTCACCGTTATCCGGATCCGACCACATTGAAACATACATATCAGTGAATGGTTTTTTTGCACTGTTTTTATTGATGATTAGATATTTTCTGAACATCATGTTACCAAGGTCACCAGCTTTGTTGTAACCCCAGATAGTAACTTGTTGTTCAATACCCATGGGTAAAGTACCATACATAAAGTCTGTTGTACCTGGATCTAAATCATTATTAACAAACCAAACAGTCTGATCTGCGCCTACGAAACCTGGGATATCTTTTGTAGGATCGTAGCTACCGTTTTTATCAATATCTTCGTAAGGAGCGCCTTGAGAAGCCGGCCACTCATTCCAATCTAGTTGATATTGAGAAACTACTTCTGAAGTTGTAATACCTTCATCTCTTGCTTCCGGTTTTACTTTATTAAGTAGCTTTGCAGGATCAACGTTACCGGCTACGTCTCTTCTTACTCTGTAAATTCTAACATCTGGATCACTTTCACTAGCTGCCGTACCATTCTCTAAAATTCTTCCTGGGCGTGTACCCGTACGGTAAACAGCTCCGCCAACTCTAATTTGGTTATCTACTTTACCGCCCCATAAGAAACCAGACTGAAAGAAAGGAGCTTTGTTAGAGAATTTAGGGAAGATAAAGCCTGAGTTACCATTGGGCTGAATATCTGATCTTCCGTCATTATAGATGTAAGATGACACATTATTAATATTAAAGCGGGTATAGCTAGGGCTACCCTGCGTCTTTCGTAGCTGATTTTTGCCGTCCCCTCCTTTTGCGAATAACGCGAAAGGAAGCGTCAAAACCAGCATGTAGATGAAATACTTAACTAAATTTTTATTCATTTTATACTCCTTATTGTTGAGTAAAACAAAATTTTTACGAATTAATTAAACTCGAAACGCAAACCTAATCTAATTTGTCTTGGTCCACTATAGAATCCTCTATTGCCGTACTCATATATTGCTAGCTCTGCATCTCTATAGAGTTGACCATAATTCGTAATATTTTTGCTTACTGTATCTGGATTGTAAATGTCTCCGTCATCGGAAGCTGTACCAGTTTTAAGGTGAACATCTGTTTCATTTTTAATATCAAATAAGTTGATTACAAACACATAAATATTTGCACTTAACTTGTCCATAATTTGGAAAGTCTTATCAACTCTTAAATCGAAATACAATTGGTTAGGCGTTAAAGAAGTATTCAACGCTTCCAAAGGCTGACGGAAACGAGCATCATCTTCAGCATTCAAACCGCCAGTACCAAGAGTATATGGGTGACCTGAACTGAAACGAACAAGTGCAGAAACACCAAACATTCTTAAGTAAGATGGGACGTCTGAATCATTTCCAAAACGATAATCTACATTTAAGTTACCTCTCATCGGGTAATCAAATGAAAGAGGAGAAATATACTGAGGTGTAAATACTGTAACACCATCAAGAGGTGCACCAACTATACCTGCGTTTGAATTTGGATTAGATCCGGTTCCGCGAGCATCTTGGAATGATATGTTAGCATTGATTAACACGTTCTTATATCTTCTCATGTTAAAGGTTAATTCTAAACCTTTTGTTGTAGCAAAGTCACCATTAGTATAGGAAGCATAATCTGAATAAGGTGAACTCTTGTCAACTTTGATAATTCTATAATTCAATTGGTCCTTTATGTCTCTGTAATAACCGGTAATATCAAGAGAGAAAGCATCACCTAATTGTTGAGAGAAACCAAGTTCATACTGTGTAGTTCTTGTAGGTCTGAAACCAAGAGCAGTAGGAGTACCAATAAAGAAACCACCGCGGAGGTTATTTGCATAATTATGTAAACCAGCATACATTTGGTTAAGGCCAGGCATTTGAACAAACTTGCCCCACTCAGCGTGGAATACAGTTTTGTCTGTTACCGGGAATGCAAAGCCTAAACGTGGGCTAATGCTCTTGAATGCCGGATTTTTCTGCCAGCCTGATTCTATCAAAGTACCATCTTTGTATACCATTGCTAATTCTGGCTTTGTAGGATCAATTAATTCCCAACCATCTGTATCATAGTAATCGAATCTTAATCCAAGATTTAAAATAATATCTTCATATTCAATCTTATCTTGAATATAAGCACTAGCTGTAACCGGCTTCATGGCTTCGTACATTCCGTCACCATCAAATTCGTTACCCAATACATCATAACCATAATTGGTTACACCTGTATTTATCTGTTGACTAATTTTATAATCTTCAATATCTTTAGCTGTAGCTGTTGGATTTGCAACTTTATAAGCATTGAGCTTATTAGCTAAGTCTGCAACACCAACTGCATTCCAGTTTCGAATTGTATATTGTTCGTAAGAACCGCCAAGTTTAATAGTATGAACTTTACCAAGCATATAAACCAAGTTGCCTGCAAATGTAATGCCGGTTCTTTTGTTCCAGGAAACACCAAAGTTGTTTCCACCCGGTAAAGCGCCGTCAACAGTAAAACCAAGACCCCAAATACTAAGACCTCTTTGATAATAGAAGTTTCTTGCTTGTGCATCAAGATTTTCCATTGCTGTAAGATCGTTTTGAGATCTGGACCATGGATAACCAGCAGCAGCATTTAATGTACTATCACCATAAACCCATGGATCTTTTCCAAGAGCTTGATCATATGTTTCGCCGCCATAATTCAAGTAGCCGGCATTTAATTCATAATATAGATTAGGGGTTATTACGTGTGTAATTTTTGCAGTATAGAGGCCATCCCAATTATTTACAGTACCGCGTCTTGTCTGGTTCATAGTAGTAAGGCCGGTTTGTCCGCCGTTATGACCAGGTCTCCAAGAATAGTTTACCCCAAATCTAACTATGAATGGTTGAAGGTCCAGGCTTACTGTTCCAGCATAGCTGTATCTTTCAGATTCATTACCCTGAAAAGCACCGCCGGGATGAACTAAATAGAATGAATCAAGAGTAGACGGATCTTTGATCCAGCCAACATTGATCGGATCATTCCAGCTAGCGCCGCCACGGTTAAATCCATAGTTAAAATTGAAGAAAAATTTTGCTAGATTATTAGCAAAAGGAACCGGGCCGCTTGTGGTGAAACTTTGTTCATTGTATCCCCACCAGTAAGCGCCTAAACGTTTTTCACCGTCAAAAGCATTCTTTCTGCTTTTGAAAGTAACGTTATCAGTAATGTATTCGTAACTAACTTTGTATTGTTCGGTACCAGATTTCATTTGCTGGCGAACGATACCAGCATTCGAGTTACCGAATTCCGCAGAGTAACCACCGGATTGAACTTGAATTTCTTCAAGGACATCTTGATTAATCGTAACAATTTGACCCGATCCGATAGGACTCTTAATAGAAACTCCATCCAAATAAAAACCAACTTCATCAGGGCGACCACCACGAATAACGATGTTTCCATCTGCGTGAGTAGCAACACCAGCAGTTAACTGAATAATAGAAGCAACGCTTCGTATAGGTAGCGCTTCAATATCTTCGGAAGTTGTAATTCTTACAGCGTTTGTGTTATCTCTCTGTACGAGAGGTTTTTGAGCAACAATTTCAACCGTTCCTACTTGTATGTCTTCGCTTGGTAATTCGAAGTTTACATACGAGGTAAGATCTGCATTTACTCTCACGCCGGACAATGTAATTGTCTGATAACCAACGTAAGCAGCCTTGAGAGTGTAAACACCTGCTTCAAGGTTTTGAATTTGGTATTCGCCGTTTACATCGGTGTTAGCGCCGGATTGTGTGCCAACTACATATACGTTTGCACCAATCAGAGCTTCGCCTGTCTGTAAATCAACTACTTTTCCTCTGATCTTGCCTCTAGTACCTGCGGTGAGTAAAACAGGTACAATTGCAAGAAGTAGCAAAAGGTAAAAAATCTTTCGCTGCATAGTTTACTCCTTATTTGTTGATTAAATTAAGAAAGGGTTTTCGAAGTGATAAAACTTGTAGCAAAACTGACAATAATACCTCCTCAAAGTTATTAAAAACTTTTTTCCTTAGTTATGATACCAGAATTTTACCCTTCATACTGCGGAACATTTAGCTTCTTGAAAGCGTCTAAAAGAAAAAACTTCTACTCTCTTGAAAAGCGGCTTCAAAATAGTACCCAGCTACTTTGAAATCAAGCAGAATTATATTCTTTTGAGAGTTTTTCGTAAAGCCCTTATTCTTGTAATGAATTTACTATTAGGCTTTTTCTTTGTCAAGAATTATAAAACCTAATAGTATTTTAATTAATTAAGAATTTTTTCTATCTTTTCTACAAACGTACCTTTAGGAACTGCACCAATAATTGTGTCTTTGATTTCACCACCTTTCAAAATAAGAACTGTTGGGATGCTTCTTACACCATACTTAATTGCAACTTGTTGATTTTCATCTACATCAAGTTTTCCAATTTTAACTTTGCCTTCATATTGACCGGCTAGTTCTTCCAGAATCGGCGCAATCATTCTACATGGGCCGCACCATGTTGCCCAGAAATCTACAACTACAGGTACATCGGATTTCAGAGCTTCTGCATCAAAATTTGCATCAGTAAAGGTAATTGGTTTCATTTTTTTCTCCTTTTATAATCTATTACATCGCGCCGTTTTTCTTTAAAACTTCACGAGCAATTATTCCTTTTTGAATTTCACTTGTTCCTTCAAATATTCTGTTAATTCTTGAATCACGATAATATCTTTCAATCGGAAGTTCTCTTGAGTAACCCATTCCACCGTGAATCTGTACAGCATAATCAGCAATCTTATCAAGTGATTCCGAACAATATAGTTTAACAATTGCAGAAGCTCTTGAAACATCCTTCTTCAAATCATAATCAACTGCTGTTCTGTAAACCATTGATTCCATTGCATAAACCATAGAAGCCATTTCAGCAATCATAAATTGTATAGCTTGGAAATTAGAGATTGATTGATCAAACTGCTTTCTTTGTTTTGAATATAGCACTGATTGTTCCAACAGTTCCTTGGAAGCACCTAAGCAGCAAGCACCTAATCCCAATCTACCGGCGTTCAATGTTTTCATTGCTAAAATAAAAGCGCGTCCATCTGTTCCAATAAGATTTTCTTTTGGAACTCTAACGTTATCAAAAGTGATTGCGTTAGTTGTGCTTCCTTTAATTCCCATTTTCTTTTCTGCTGGTCCAGCCGAATAACCCGGCGTATTCGTTTCAACTATGAAAGCACTTATGCCTTTGTCTGTTCTTGCAAAAACAGAAACTATATCAGCAATTGCGCCGTTGGTAATCCATAGTTTTTCACCGTTAATTACCCACTCGTCTCCATCTAGTTGAGCGCGTGTTTTTACGTTAAAAGAATCCGAACCGGCTTGAGCTTCGGTTAAACAGAACGCACCAAATTTTTCTCCCTTTGCTAACGGAACTAAATATTTTTGTTTTTGATCTTCAGTGCCGCCGAGATAAATTACATTAGCGCCAATTGATTGATGCGCTCCAATGAACGTTGCAGTTGACATACATCCGCGAGCAATTTCTTCTTGCATTACACAATAACCTACTTCACCAAATCCGCCACCGCTATATTCTTCAGGAAATGATACTCCAAGAAATCCAAGTTCACCAAGTTTTTTTCTAAGGTCTTCCGGAATCTTTTCTTCTTCATCTATTTTTGCTGCAATCGGTTTAATCTCGTTGTTAACAAAATCGCGCGTCATATCGCGTAACATTTTTTGTTCTTCAGTAAAAAGAAATTCTTGCATTTTTTATTCTCTAGTTATTTTATGATTTGACTTGTCTTTTCGCCAATGTAATTTACAATATACTCTCCGCCATCAACACCAATAACATTACCTGAAATCCAATCAGCTTTTTCATCGCATAAAAGAACAATTGCACGAGCAACATCTTCCGGAGTAGTTAATCTATTGTGTGGATTTTTTTGTTTGGCAGCGCTCATCATTTTATCGAACATAGGGATTTTGTTTCCGGCAGCTGTATCTGTAACACCGGCCATAATAGAATTGCATGTAATTTTCATAAATCCAAGTTCAACAGAAAGCTGACGAATGTGAGCTTCGAGTGAGGCTTTTGCAGCTGAGACTGCGCCATAGTTTGGAATCACTGTATGGGAACCCGCACTTGTAAGTGCAAATATTCTTCCGCCATGTGCAAATAAATCTCTCTGAATTAATCCTTGTGTCCAGTAAACTAATGAGTGAGCCATTACATCGAGAGTCATATTCATTTGAGATGGAGATAGACAATCATTTGGATTCTTAGAAATAAATGGCTTCAGTGTACCGAACGCCAATGAGTGTATAAGAACATTTACATGCGGATGTTCTTTAGTTGCAAAGCGTTCTTTAACTTCATCAAGAGTGTCGTTAATTTTAATTTGATCGGCAGCGTTTATATTAAAGAATACAGCTTTCTGTCCAGTTCTTTCAATTTTTCTAACAACTTGTTGAACGGCTGGCATTGTTGCTTGGCGATCTAAATGAATTCCAAAAATGTTATAACCATATTTTGCAAGTTCAATTGCAGATGCGCCGCCGAAGCCGCTTGAAGCACCCAGAATAAGTGCCCATTTTTTTTCCATTTGTTTTCCTCTTCTAAGAATTGTCGCGCAAACTTACTAAATCAACTTTTTATTTCAAACGAATCTAAGATGGTTATGTCGGGAAAAAACGAACCGAATCTTCACCCAAAAGTGTTGTTATTTTATTAACCAACTCGTCAGTTAGTGAAACTTTATTAGCAATCAAAAATTCTCTGTTAGTTCCATTGTCTTTAAGTGCAACAACAACTTGCAACTTGCCGGGATGTTCTTCCAGAACTTTTTTCAATTCAATCATTTTTTCTTTTGGGTGAATTGAAGAATCAATTATGATTCCCAGACTTTTGGAGAGTTTTTGTTTTACTTCGCTTAACGCCATTGCTTCATCTACATGAAGTTTAATTGCATCGCCGCTGCTTTCCAAATTTCCCTTAACAAGTATAGTTGATTCCGGTGCGATTAAATGCTCGCATTTAGAATATACTTTTGAAAACATTAGACATTCACAAGAACCGGAAAAATCATCCAGTTTGAAAAACGCCATGTTGTTGCCGCGTTTATCCATTTTGGTTCTGAAATCCGTAACAACTCCAATTGCTCTTACCGGCTCTTTGAAATTATAAGTTTCTTCTTCACCCAGATGAACCGATGCAAAAGAATAATACTCCGCTTCATATTTTCGCAAAGGGTGATCGGTCATATAAAAGCCGAGCACCTCCCTCTCCTTGGCCAGCATGTCCTTTACTTCCCAAGCCGGAACGTTAGGCAGAGTTCTTTTTACATCTTCAAAATTATCATGAGAAGCACCAAACAAACTATCTACAGTAGAGTTCTTTGATTCTTGAACTTTACCACCAAACTCCAACGCTTCTTGAATTGCAATAAAATTCTGTGCGCGCGTGCCGCCGAGTGAATCGAACGCGCCGGCTAAAACTAAACCTTCAAGCGCGCGCTTATTTACAACTCGTGTATCAACGTGTGAACAGAAATCATATATATCTAAAAAATTTCTACCAAGATTATCATGAGAATTCTTAATTGCTTCTACTGCACTTACTCCAACATTTTTTATTGCACTCATCCCGAAGATGATTGTCTTTTTCTTAACACCAAATTTTACAGTTGGATAGTTTATATCCGGTGGCTGAACTTTAACACCAAGTTTGCGGCAATCTTCCAACATAGTTGTTACTTTATCGGAGTCGCCATATTCATTGGATAAGTTAGCAGCAAGAAATTCTTCCAGATAATGAGCTTTTAAGTATGCGGTTTGATAAGCAACTATTGAATAAGCAACTGAGTGACTTTTGTTAAATCCATAATTTGCGAACTTATCAATTACATCAAAAATTTCGGCAGCAATTCTTTTATCTATATTATTAGCAGAAGCACCGGCAACAAATTTTTCTTTTTGCTCGGCCATTGCCTTCAAATCTTTTTTGCCCATTGCACGCCGAAGTATATCAGCTTCGGCAAGAGTCATTCCGGCAACTTTATTTGCAATCTGAATTACTTGTTCTTGATAAACAATTACTCCGTAAGTCTCTTTAAGTATTGATTCAAGAATCGGGTGCAGATATGCGATCTTCTTCTTACCATGCTTGCATGCAATAAAGTCGTCAATAAACTCCATTGGTCCCGGACGGTACAACGCGTTCATTGCAGAAAGGTCTAATATAGATGATGGGCGCAGTTGTTTTAGATACTCGCGCATCGGGCCACTTTCAAACTGGAACACAGCAGTAGTTTGTCCACGGCTAAAAAGTTCATACGTCTTAGCATCATCAACCGGAATGTCATCAATAAAAATATCTTCACCGCGATTAGCTTTTACAAGCTCGATTGTATCTCTGATAATTGAAAGAGTACGCAGACCAAGAAAGTCCATCTTAAGTAAACCGGCATCTTCAAGGTCCTTCATGTTGAACTGTGTTACAACCGCGTTATCATCACCATAGATCGCAAGTGGAACGTGATCGCTTACAGCGCCGGGAGTAATAACGACACCCGCAGCATGTTTGGATGCGTTGCGGTTCATCCCTTCAAGAATGCGGGAATACTTAAGCAACTCTAGCAACAACGGATCAGATGTATTCTTGAGTTCGCGTAATTCCGGAACTTCTTCAAGCGCTTGATCGATTGTAAACACACGACCGAACTTAGAAGGAATCCACTTTGTAATTTCATTCACTTTTGGAATTGGAATTTTAAGAACGCGCGCTACATCTCGAATAACTGCTTTGGATGATAATCTATTAAAGGTGATAATTTGAGCAACGGAACTTTCGCCATATTTCTCGCGCACATAAGTAATTACTTCTTCGCGCTGATCGTCAGCAAAGTCCACGTCAATATCGGGCATGGATTTACGAGCCGGATTTAAAAATCTTTCGAAGAGCAAATTATACTTAAGCGGATCAACGTTTGTTATTCCCAATGCATAAGCAACTAAACTGCCCGCCGCGCTTCCTCTTCCGGGACCAACTGGAATTCCTTTGCTCTTTGCTGCATTTATAAAATCTTGAACGACAAGAAAGTATCCGGGATACTGCATTTCATTAATAACCCTTACTTCGTATCTAAACCGATCTTCAATTTCCGGAGTTATAGTTTTAAACCTTTTCTGCAAACCCTCTTCCGCAAGCATCACAAAATAATCATCAAGCGTTTTTGCAGAAGAATCTTTTGGAATTGGGAAATGAGGGAAAAGATGCCCTTCGGTTTTTAGATTTACATTTATCTTCTGTTCGATCTCAAGAGTATTCTCAATAGCGCCTTTGAAATTCTTGAAAATCTTTTTCATATCATCAGCACTTTTGAAATAAATTTCTTCCGTACCGTAACGAAGATCTTTGTAATTAACAGTTCCGGTTTTATCGCCAAGGCATAATAGAACATTGTGTGGAATAGCGTGTTCTTTTTCTATGTAGTGAATATCGTTGGTGCCAACAAGCTTGATATTCAAATCTCTTGCAAGCTTTGGCATTCCATCTAGTATTGGCTGTTCAATCTCTAGTCCGTGATTTTGAACTTCGAGATATAAATCATCTCCAAAAAGTTCTTTAAGCTGAATTGCTATCCGGCGCGCTTTAGCATAATCATCATTAATCAGCGCCGATGAAATTGGACCGGCCGGACACGCAGTAGTACATATCAATCCCTCACTGTAT
>JBAYTN010000068.1:0-20547 GCA_041675645.1 Melioribacteraceae bacterium | reverse complement strand
CCACACCGGAAATTGTTGTTACATATCCTGATGGTAATGAAAAGCTTCAGAAGGGACTGAAGTATTACATAAGATGGAAAGACAATATAGAAGAGGAAGTGATAATCGAATTATACAAGGATGGTTCTTTCGTAATGATTGTAGATACTGCTGTAAGTAACGGTGTTTATCAATGGCCAATTAGTACAACTTTGTCAATTGACTCAAAGTACAAGATTCGTGTGAGAAGCAAACTGGCTCAGAATATATTTGATTTAAGCAATGCTGATTTCTCTATAATTGATACAATTTCAACTTCGGCAGAGAAAGAATCAGAAAATTTGCCGGTTGTATTTTCTTTGATGCAAAACTATCCCAATCCGTTTAATCCTTCTACCATAATTAAGTATGATCTGCCTACAAACGCTAACGTAAAACTAGTTGTTTATGATATTCTAGGTAGAGAGGTTGCAATATTAGTTAACGAAGAAAAGTCTGCTGGTTCTCATCAGATTGAGTGGAGTTCTGCTACCTATAAATACATTTCCAGCGGAATATACATATACAGAATAGTGGCAAGTGTTGAAGATGAACAAAAATTTATTAATACTAAAAAAATGTTGTTCATAAAATAATGTTTAATCGAAAAGATTTTTTTCAATCTATCTGTTTCTAACAAAATGCAATCTTATTAGAAAATTAAGCGATAATTATTTACCATTACAAATAAAAATTAATTAATAACAATTTATTAGAGAATATGGCAAGAGTTCCAAGAGTAGCAGTTTTTGTTGAAACCTCGAGAGCTTTTGGAAGGAATTTCATAAAAGGTATTACTAAGTATTCAAGAATTCATGGTCCTTGGATATTTTATACCGAACCCCGCGATTTGAATATTTCGACTAAGAACCTAAAGAATATTGAAGTGGATGGAATCATAATGAGAAATTCGCCACTGGCTGATAATTTATTAAAAAAAGGTATTCCACTTATTGCAGTACTTCATTATTCATCCGGGAAAAAAGAAATTCCAATCGTAAAAACTGATGGTAAAAAAATTGCCACAGCTGCAATAGAACATTTCTTGGGATTAGGTTATTCTAATTTTGGTTTTTGTGGATTCATAGAGTTTGAATGGTCGAATGAACGACTTCATTATTTTAAGGAAATATCGAAGCAAATTGGATGCAAAGTTCATCATTATTCTGGTATTGTCTCAAATGAATATTCAGATTGGAAGAATGAGCAAAAAAAAATTGCTACTTGGTTAAAGGGTTTACCTAAACCTATTGGGATTATTGCTTGCAATGATGATCGGGGGCATCATGTCTTGCAAGCTTGCAAATTAGCTAAGCTGAGAGTTCCGGAAGATGTTGCGGTTCTCGGCGTAGATAATGATGAATTAATTTGTGAAATGAGTGACCCTCCGCTTTCCAGTATTGCATTAAATACAGAAAGTGCCGGATTTGAAACCGCAGAAATGCTAGATAGATTAATGCATAAAAAAAGAATTCATCAATTAGAAATCCAAGTCCAGCCAACACATATTGTTGCAAGACAATCGACAGATATTTTTGCTGTAAACGATCAAGAAGTTATAAAGTCCCTAAAATATATTTATGCTAATCTAAGTCGTAAGCTAAGTGTAAATGATATTGTGAAAGTTACAACTTTGAGCAGAAGAAGTCTGGAATGCAGATTCAAGAAGTATCTAGGCAGAACAATTATGGAAGAAGTAAGAAGAAAAAGAGCGGAGACACTTACAAAATATTTAGTCGAGACAGAGTTAAGTATTTCAGAAATTTGTCGTTCACTGGATTATTCGGATATTAGTCATATTTCCCGCTATTTCAAGAAAGAAAAAGGAATTGGACTTCGTAGTTTTCGATTAAGCTCTAAAAAGTAATTTCCATCCCTTCAAAAAATTCCTCTTTTCACAGATGCTGCGCAATATGGCGCATTTAACTCGCTTTAAGGCTATCAATTAGATCATTCTTCCCATACTATACGGCTGTAAAAATTAGAAGTATTATACTTATGAATAATGCAAAATTACTTTTTAAGATTGCCTTTACTTAAATGCAATAGTTCTAACCTCATGTAATCTTAATAATAAGGATAAGTATATGATCGAAAAAAGATTTTTTGGTCGTGTAGATGTTGACAAGGAGATTTCTTTATTCACTCTTACAAATAAAAAAGGAATGAAAGTTGAAATATCAAACTATGGCGCGGCTGTAGTCTCTATTCAAGTACCGGATAAAAATGGAAAAACTGAAGATGTTGTTTTAGGCTATGATTCTGCTCAAGGCTACGAAAAATGTAAATCATATTTTGGAGTTATTGTTGGCAGATACGCGAATAGAATAGACAAAGGAAAATTTACACTCGATGGGAAAGTATATCAGTTAAATGTTAATGACGGTGAAAATCATCTTCATGGCGGAATATATGGCTACAATAAAAGAATATGGATTGCTGAACCTCTCCAAGTTGACTCTACGCAATCTTTAAAACTCAGTCTGATTGATAACGATGGCGAACAAGGTTATCCGGGCAATGTGAGTATCAAGGTTACTTATTCTTTAACTGAAAAAAATGAACTGATTGTTGAATATAGTGGAAGAACTGATAAGACAACCATTATTAACACTTCGCATCATTCATATTTCAATCTATCAGGAGATTTAACTAAAACCATCCTTGACCATCAACTAATGTTGGACGCTGATTACTTTACTTCAGTGGATAAGGGGCTAATAGCCACTGGTGAACTAACAAAAGTAGAAAGCACTCCATTTGATTTCAGAAGTTTAACTCCTATTGGTAAAAACGTTAACGCTGATGATCAACAAATTAGATATGGATTAGGTTATGATCATAATTGGGTAATAAATAATTGGGATAAATCAGTTAAAAAAGTTGGCGAATTGTATGAACCAAATTCCGGAAGACTAATGGAAGTATTCTCTGACCAACCGGGTATTCAATTTTATTCCGGTAATTTTCTCGATGGCAGCGTAATGGGAAAACGCGGCTCTGTATATAAATATAGAACCGGGCTTTGCTTAGAAACTCAACATTTTCCAGATTCACCAAATAAACCTAAATTTCCATCTGTAACTCTAAAACCTAGTGAAAAGTACAAACAAAAAACTATTTATAAATTCTCCACTAAATAAGAGAGCAAAACATGTCAGTTTTACAAACACTAGACTGGATAGTAATAGCGGGCTACTTCGCAATAGTATTGGGATTAGCTTGGTGGGTAATGAAAAAACAACAAAAAACATCAACAGATTATTTCTTAGCCGGCAGACACTTAGGTTGGTTCATAGTTGGTGCTTCAATTTTTGCTTCAAACATTGGATCTGAGCATTTAGTAGGTCTAGCTGGTTCCGGTGCAACTGATGGCGTAGCCATGGCTCACTACGAACTCCATGCATGGTGCTTGCTTATTCTTGGTTGGGTTATGGTTCCTTTCTATATGCGCTCAAAAGTTTTTACAATGCCGGAATTTTTGGAAAGAAGATTTAATCCAAGAGCTAGAACTGTGCTTTCGGCAATCTCATTAGTTGCATATGTGCTAACAAAAATTGCAGTTGGTGTCTTTGCTGGTGGTGTTGTGTTTTCTGTGTTGTTACCCGAAATGAACTTTATGGGTATGGATAGCTTTTGGATCGGATCGATTTTGGTGATTGTTATAACCGGTCTTTATACTGTTGTTGGCGGAATGACGGCAGTAGCTTATACCGAAGCTCTACAGACAATTATTTTAATTATTGGATCAGCCTTAGTTACTTTTTTTGGATTAGAGGCTCTAGGCGGTTGGGGAGAATTAAAATCAATAGTTGGAAGCGAAATGTTCAATTTGTGGAAGCCTTTAGTACCTAATGGAGTTGAAGGCACTTGGGCACCGGTAAAAGAGGTTGGAAGAATGGCATGGTACTTCAATGATAATTATCCTTGGATAGGAATGTTATTTGCTGCACCAATTATAGGATTGTGGTATTGGACAACAGACCAATACATTGTTCAGAGAACATTATCAGCCCCAAATGAAACTGAAGCACGTCGTGGTTCAATTGCGGCAGCATTCTTCAAGTTATTGCCGGTTTTTATTTTCATCATACCGGGAATTATAAGCTATGCCTTAGCTGTAAGCGGAAAAGTACCGGCACTTCAATCACAGTTAATAGGTGCAGATGGTAAAATAATAAGAGATAATGCGCAACAAGCATTTCCTCTAATGGTTGCATATATATTGCCCGTTGGAGTTAGAGGAATGGTTGTAGCTGGTTTGCTTGCTGCGTTAATGAGTTCTCTTGCCGGGGTATTTAATGCTTGTTCGACGCTATTCACAATAGATTTTTATCAGAGATTAAGACCAAATGTATCTCAAGAAAGATTAGTGTGGGTTGGTAGAGTTGCAACAGTAGTGATGGTAATAATTGGATTAATGTGGCTTCCGGTTATTCGTGGCGGCAAAGGATTGTATGATTATCTTCAAGGAATCCAAGCATATTTAGCCCCGCCGATCTTTGTTGTGTTCTTTGCCGGAGTATTTCACAAAAGATTGAACGCAAAAGGTGCTCTTGCCGCACTTTATACTGGTTTTGCATTAGGATTAATAAGATTAGCCATAGATACACCAGTTAAACTTGTAAAAGGTTTTTCATATTCTGAAGGTTCTTTGCTATGGATTATCAACAATATTTTCTTCCAATACTATGGGTTATTGATTTTCATAATTAGCTTAATAGTCATGGTAGTTGTCAGTTATATGAGTGAGGTACCGGATTACGCCAAAATAACTGGACTAACATTTGGAACAAGAACTGAAGAACAGAAAAAAATTACAAGAGAGAGCTGGAGCGCAATTGATGTTATTACTTCTGGAATTGTTATTGCGCTCATTTTGATTGCTTATATCTATTTCTCGGGTTAATAATTCATTAGAGAACATGATGGATAAAACAAATAAATATGTTATTGGATTAGACTTCGGAACAAATTCTTGTAGAGCACTTATTGTAAATGCTGCTAATGGAAATGAATTGGCTTCGCACGTTTTTGCCTATCCAAGCGGTGAAGCTGGGGTTATAGTTGATGAAAAAGATCCGAATTTGGCTAGGCAAAACCCGGCAGATTATTTAGAGGGAATAGTAGTAACAGTTACAGAGGCAATTTCTAAAGCCAAAAGTGTTGATGAAAATTTTGATCCGATGGATGTTATTGGAATTGGTGTTGATACAACTGGAAGCAGTCCAATGCCGGTTGATGAAAATGGAAATGCCTTATGCTTCGATGAAAAGTACAAGAATAATCCGGCAGCTTATGTTTGGCTTTGGAAAGATCATACAAGCTACCAAGAAGCGGCTAAGATAACAGAACTTGCTGCAGAAATTCGTCCGCAATATCTAGCAAAGATAGGAGGGGTTTATTCTTCAGAGTGGTGGTGGAGTAAACTATTGCATTGCAAGAATACAGTTCCGGATGTTTTCGATGCTGCATATAGTTGGGTAGAAATCTGCGATTGGATCCCCGCGAACTTAGTTGGTGACTTAAAACCATCCAATGTAAAAAGAAGTATTTGCGCAGCGGGGCATAAAGCAATGTTCAACAATTCTTGGAACGGTTTGCCAGACAAAGATTTTTTAAATGAACTGTATTCCGGATTTGGTGAATTAAGGGATCGTTTGTTTTCGCAAGCATATTCTGCAGAACAAAAAATTGGCAATCTCTCCGAAGAATGGGCTGAAAAACTGGGACTATCTACAAATGTAGCTATTGCTGTGGGTGCATTCGATGCTCATATTGGCGCAGTAGGTGCCGGTGTTAAAGAAGGGACACTTGTAAAAATTCTCGGTACAAGTACTTGTGATATTATGATTTCGCCGAATGGGAAAAAGTTGAACGATATTCCCGGTGTTTGCGGAATTGTAGATGGTTCTGTTATGAATAATTATTTTGGAATTGAAGCCGGACAATCTGCAGTTGGAGATATTTTCTTATGGTTTGTTAATAATCTTGTCCCGGAAAGCTACGGCAAAACTCAAGAAGAAAAGTTCAAGAATCTTGAAAGTGAAGCATCCAAATTAAAGCCCGGTGAAACCGGGTTACTCGCGCTAGATTGGAATAACGGAAATAGAACAATTCTTGTTGATGTTCGCTTGGGAGGACTTTTACTTGGCCAAACACTTCACACTCAGCCCCACGAAATTTATCGAGCATTGATTGAAGCAACAGCTTTCGGGGCACTCGCAATAATTGATCGAATTGAAGAATATGGAGTTCCAATTAAAGAGGTTGTTAATTGCGGCGGACTCGCAAGTAAAAATCCTTTGTTGATGCAGATTTACGCTGATATTGCAAACCGTCCGATGAAAATTTCCTCAAGCGATCAAACTCCTGCTTTAGGTGCAGCTATGTTTTCTGCCGTTGCTGCCGGTAAAAATTATGGCGGTTATGATTCAGTAGAAGAAGCGCAGAAATATATGACTGGAACCGGCAACGTTTTCAATCCTATTCTAGAAAATGTTGATGTTTATAAAAAGCTTTACAAACTATATAAACAAATGCATGATGGCTTTGGTACAAAAGATTGGAACGGTAATATGTATAACGTAATGAAAGAGTTGTTGGATATTCGCGATGAAGTTAGAAGGAGAAAATAATGTTAGAGAGACTAAAACAAGAAGTCATGCAAGCAAATATGGACCTTGCAAAGTATGGGCTGGTTGTCCTTACTTGGGGAAATGCAAGCGGAATTGATCGCGAGAAAGATTTAGTTGTTATTAAACCAAGCGGTGTTGATTACAACAAACTTTCTATTGAAGATATGGTTGTAGTTGATCTAAATGGCAAAGTTGTTGAAGGTGATAAAAGACCATCTTCTGATACTCCAACTCACTTAGAACTATATAAAGCATTTCCACAAATTTGCGGCATCACTCATACGCATAGTAATTATGCAACTATGTTTGCTCAGGCTTGTAAAGAAATTATATGCTTAGGAACAACCCATGCGGATCATTTTTATGGGAATATTCCTGTTACACGTTTTTTATCTAATGAAGAAGTTGAACAAGGATATGAAGTAAATGCCGGTAAAGTTATTGTAGAAAAATTTCAAGGTATTGATCCGGTTTCTATGCCCGGCATCTTAGTTGCCGGACATGCACCATTTACTTTCGGAAAAAACGCCAGTGAATCAGTTAGAAATTCACTCATCTTAGAACGCATAGCAGAAATGGCTTATGGAACTATGCAGATAAGTGGTTCTGTCGAAAAACTTCCGGATTACATTTCTGAAAAGCATTTTCAAAGAAAACATGGACCAAATTCTTATTACGGACAAAACAAAAAATAATTTTGTATAAAGGAAGCAATATGATCGAATTAAATAATTATGAAGTATGGTTTGCTACTGGAAGTCAGCATTTGTACGGACCTAAGACATTAGAACAAGTAGCTGATGATTCTAAATCAATTGTTGATGGATTAAACAATTCATGTAAGCTGCCAATAAAAATTGTTTTCAAACCGGTACTAACTACGTCGGAATCAATCACTAAACTCTTAACAGAAGCTAACTCTTCATCAAAATGTATTGGTTTGATAACTTGGATGCACACATTCTCTCCGGCCAAGATGTGGATTAACGGATTAAAGATTTTACAAAAACCGTTTCTTCATCTCCACACCCAATTCAATCGTGATATTCCGTGGGATTCGATTGATATGGATTTTATGAATCTCAACCAATCGGCACATGGCGATCGAGAATTTGGTTTTATCTGCACCAGAATGAAGAAGGCGAGAAAAGTTGTTGTTGGGCATTGGCAAGATCAAAGCATTCAAAGTCAAATTGCACAATGGCAGAGAGTAGCTCTTGCTTGGGCAGAAACACAATCGCTTAAAGTTGCTCGCTTTGGCGATAACATGCGCTTTGTAGCTGTTACAGAAGGTGATAAAGTAGAATCAGAAATTCAATTTGGATATTCTGTTAATGGATTTGGTGTTGGCGATTTAGTAAAAGTAGTAAATTCTGTAAACGATAAAGAAATTGATCAACTAGTTGATTTGTATTTCGCAACTTACGATGTTGCTAAAGAAGCACAGAAAGGTGAAGCAAAGTATGATAACTTGCGTGAGACAGCGAGAATTGAGCTAGGTATGCGTAAGTTCTTAGAGAATGGCGGGTTCAAAGCTTTTACTACAACATTTGAAGATTTGCACGGATTAAAACAGCTGCCTGGACTTGCAGTCCAAAGATTGATGGCGGATGGTTACGGATTTGGCGCTGAAGGAGATTGGAAAACCGCAGCACTTCTTCGTGCGGCAAAAGTTATGTCAGTTGGTCTGAAAGGTGGTACTTCATTCATGGAGGATTATACATACCATATGGATCCAACTGGTATGCAAGTATTAGGAGCGCACATGCTTGAGGTTTGTGAATCAATTGCTTCTGGTAAACCAAAGTTGGAAGTTCATCATTTAGGTATAGGTGGTAAAGAAGATCCGCCAAGATTGGTATTTAACGTTCCAACCGGTTATGCAATAAATGCATCTTTAATTCACATGGGCAGCCGATACAGACTTATTGTTAATGAAGTTGATGTTGTTAAGCCGGAACATGATTTGCCAAAACTTCCGGTAGCTAGAGCGCTTTGGGTTCCAAAGCCGAATCTTCAAATCGGTGCAGCTGCTTGGATACTAGCCGGTGGCGCTCATCATACTGTTTTCAGTCAAGCAATAACTTCGGAATATTTTGAAGACTTTGCTGAAATTGCCGGAATTGAATATCTGCTAATTGATAGTGCAACGAAGCTTCATGATTTCAAAAAAGAATTAAGATGGAATGAGTTGTATTATAAATAAGATTGACTCTAAGAGATAAATTAAAATCGTTTTTACTATTCAGATAACAAAATTAAACCTTGAATACAAGTTTACCCTCTGTATCCGAGGTTTTTATATTTATTAAATACATAAATTTCATAACCCTCGAAATATTCTTCACTTTAAAGACTCTTTTGCCTCAAGAATTTTTAGTTATTTTTGGCAACTTCATTTTTCGAAAGTGAAGTTAAATAACACTGTGGGCAAGAATATGAAAAACGGACTCAGTAAATGGCAAACTTCTTCGGCACTTATTGTCTTCTTAACTCTTTGTGCTTTCCAAAATCTAATATATGCTCAAAACCAAAAAAAGCCGGTGTTGATGGCTCATTACATGCCATGGTACCAAAGCAAAGATTACAGTGGCACATGGGGCTGGCATTGGACGATGAATCATTTCGATCCAAACAAAGTGAATTCAAACGGACAGAGAGAAATTGCTTCTAAATACTATCCTTTAACCGGGCCTTACGACAGTCAAGATCCAGATATTCTTGAGTATCAAGTTTTGCTGATGAAGTTGAGTGGCATCGATGGAGTAATGGTTGATTGGTATGGTGATGAAAATTACAATGACTATGAAATTATCAACAAGAATACCGGATCACTATTTAATTGGATTAAGAGAGCCAAACTTCAATTTGCAATTGTGTATGAAGACCAAACAATTAAGCATATGGTTAGCGGCGGGAAAATTAGTTCTGCCGACGCAAAAACCTACGCTTCAAAAGCTATTAATTATATCAATGCAAATTGGGCAAGCACTAGTACATACTTAAAAAAAGATGGTCAGCCAGTTCTGCTAACTTTTGGTCCCCAATATTTTAAAAACAGCAGCGATTGGGAAACAATCTTTAGCGGAATAAATCCCCGACCCCTTTTCATTACGTTAGATAATGTATTAAATCCGGTTGCAAGCGGTGCTTATCCATGGCCGCCGATGGATAAATCTGTAAACGGAGTATTATCTCAAGCAAGTTTAGCTTCTTATCTTTCGCAATTTTACCAAAAGGCAGCAAACTGGAATTACAAAGTTGGAAGTGCATTCCCCGCATTTAATGATATTTATAAAGAAGCCGGTGTTGGTACAAGCTACGGATTCTTAGATCCCCAAAATGGATTTACATTTAGTACAACTCTTGATAGAGCTATAAATAATAATTGCGACGTAATTCAACTTGTAACTTGGAATGATTATGGAGAAGGGACTATCATAGAACCAACAGTTGAGTTTGGATATTCTTATTTAGAAAAAGTACAAGAAGTAAAGAAACGTTCTATCGATACTAATTTTGTGTTTGCTAAAGCTGATCTCGAATTACCGATTAGAATTTTTAAGCTCCGCAAAAATAGCGACTGGGCATTGCTCATAAGCAAAAGTTTGGATGATGCATTTCAACTAATTATTGATAATGATTTCCAGAAAGCTAAAAAAATAATTGACAGCTTAAGTGTGCTTACAAAAATTGAATCGGAAAGTTTGACGGAATCTTGCGAGTTGTTTGCTAATTATCCAAATCCTTTTAACCCGACGACTCAGATAAATTATTCTATTGCCAAGGCTGGTTTTGTTAGCTTAAAAATATACGACGTACTCGGACGTGAAATTACCAGTTTAGTTAATGAGTTCCAAAGAAAAGGTTCTCATAGTGTAAGATTTGATGCTTCTTCATTAGCAAGCGGAGTTTATGTTTATACTATTAATGCTGGAGAGTTCGTTCACTCTAAAAAGATGATGCTTATAAAATAGTCTCATTGTAAATAATTGAGTTACAATACATCGTAGCTTCTCCTAAACCGTTGTTTGTAAATCAAGCGGCGGCTTTTCTACTCACGAATAAAATTGGTAAACGAGAGGATATTACATTAAGCTTAGGTTTCGATTTGAATATTTGAAAACACTACTATATCTTCAATTATAATTTTGGAACAATGCGAAAAAAGTATGGAAATATTATCCTACGAAGAAGCTAGAATTATCGGTTCACTAATTGAAAAAGAGTATACCACGCCCGAGTATTATCCTCTTACAATTAATTCGCTTACAAATGCTTGTAACCAAAAGTCAAGTAGAAATCCGGTTGTTTCATACGATGAAGTTCTAGTTGAGATAACTATTCAGAAATTAAGAGACAAGTCGCTGGTTGCTAAAGTTACCGGGCCGGATTTAAGAGTTCCAAAATATAGACAGCAATTTTCTCAGTATCTCAATCTGACCAAACAACAAGTTGCTGTTTTATGTGTTTTGCTTCTGCGTGGCTCCCAAACAATTGGTGAGATAAAAAGCAGATGTTACAGAATATATGAGTTTAGGGATTTGGCTGAAACTGAAGAAATACTAGATGGTCTGATAAATATGGAAGGTGGCCCTTATGTGATTAAACTGCCAAAAGAGTCGGGCAGAGAAAATAGATATACGCATTTGTTCTGCGGCGAACCTCAAATTATAGAACAAATAAAAGAACCCGACATAAACGAAAGAGTAGCTTTGTTAGAAAAAGAAGTTGACACATTAAAAGAATTTTGTATTAATCTAAAAGCCGAATTCGAGAATTTTAAGAAGTCATTTGAATAAAATCGTACATGTACTAATTATTTACACAATAAAACTATTCAAAAATGTAACCAACCAATTTCTTTATTGCACGAATTATCTCGTTTATGGGCAAGTTATATCCTCAAAGTAAGCTGTCTAATTATATTTATTCGTTCGGATAAATCAATTTAAAAGTAGGAGTTGTACACTAGTAATGGGCAGCAATTTGACAAAACAGAAGAAGCAAATAGCTTTAGTACTTGGCAGCGGCGGGGCAAGAGGTCTTGCTCATATTGGTGTTATTAAAGCCCTTGAAGAGAATCGTATACCAATCGATATAATTACTGGAACCAGTATTGGTGCTTTTATCGGTGGGTTGTATGCATCGGGTGTATCAATAAAAGAAATGGAAAAAATAGTTGCCGAAGTTGATAAAGTATTTGTCGCTAAAATTCTTGTTCCAAAATTTTTCGCGCCCGGTTTAATCAACAATAAACGTGTCGTAGAGTTTATTAAAGGAATGGTTGGGGATATCAAAATTGAGAATCTAAAGATTCCGTTTGCCTCCGTTGCGACCGATCTTATAACTGGTGAAGAAGTTGTTTTTAAGAAGGGCAGTCTGGCTGATGCAATTATGGCTAGTATAGCTATTCCTACAATATTCCAACCCGTGCAAATTAATAATCGCTATTTGCTTGACGGCGGATTAAGCAATCCCTTGCCAATTAGTGTCGCACTCGAAATGAAAGCTCAGAAAATTATTGTGGTTAATGTTTCCCCAAATCCCAAGCGGATAACCGGCAAAATCAAAAAAAGAAAAACGGAAGAATTTAAGTCGTTGATTAAGACACTTCCGGAAATGTTCTCAAATATGTTGAATAACAATCTTCGGTTATCTGCGGGTATTGATAAGACAACTAAGAAAAAGTCTGCTGTTGAAACCGAAGTATACTCTCCCACATTGCTGAATGTTTTTTTACAATCAATTGCAATAAGTACAAACAGTTTGATTGAGCAGCGCCTTCTTCATTCGAAGCCTGATATTCTTATCTTACCGAAAATAGAAGATTATGATATGCTGGAGTTTTATAAAGGTAAGGAAATAATTAAGCGTGGTTATGACGAGGCCGTTAAATCAATGATATCGATTCATGAAATAATTGTTAGGCAGACATAAATACCCAAATGATGTCTGAACTATACTAAAAGCAACATGCAACTATAAAAACATATTATAGAAAAGTGGCTTTATGTTTTTTAAGTACATAAATTTGCCCCAGTAACTCTTTATTAGGATAAGGGGAAATTATGAATTACTCTTTTAGGTATAAGAAAAGCTTTTTATTAATAACACTCTTCTTTATAAATAACATAACCAGCCTTTTTGCACAATGGGAAAAAACAAGTTGTCCAGCTACATCACCTTCTTCATTTGCAGTGAGTGATACATGTGCTTATGTAAGTTCAGGTGAGAATATCTGGCGATCATTTGATAACTGCGGAAGTTGGGAATTATTTAACATCAATGTCGCGGATGCAAAGATAAACGACCTCATGATAGATGGAGATATAATTTACGTTTCCACTAATAAAGGAGTTTATTATTCCAAACTGACTGGTAATGATTGGCAATTGTTAAATTCAATTTTTGATAACAAAAAAATACGAAATGTAAGAAGTGACTCCGGAGTTTTATATGTAATCCCGAGTGCGACAGTAGATATTTATAAATCAGTAGATGGAGGGAAAAACTGGAAAATTATTAACAATGGAATTTCCGGATTATATGTAACATCCTTCATAGCATTGAATAATGAATTATACATAACCACCATTGATGGTGTTTTCATTTCAACAGACAGTGGCGAGAAGTGGATAAAAACGAATAGTTACATTGGGTCATATATTGTTTCATCAGTGAAAGTAGATTCTCTATTTTTTGCCGGAAAATACTACTCGGGTGGCTTTCAAAGTGAGCCGCCACAATCAGATGGCGGGATTGTGGTATCAAAAGATATGGGCAAGAATTGGGCAAGATTAACAATCACTTCTTATGAGCGCCGTTCTATAAAATCACTTAGCTACAAAGACAGTGTACTATATTCTTCTTCTGTAGATCGAATAATGATTTCTCGTGATAGGGGAATAACATTCCGGGAGATGGAAATTCCCGTTACGGTTAGGAATTTTTCTTGGACATATCCGGATGAAAAGTATCTTTACGTCGCCAATAGCAACGATGGTTTATGGAGAATTAAAAGAGCAGACATTACTACGAGTATTAATAAGGACGTTCGAATAGTATCCGACGACTATAGGCTCAAGCAGAATTATCCCAATCCTTTTAATCCTTCTACTGTAATTGAATACTCGTTAAATAAAGATTCATATGTTAAGTTGTCGATCATAAATGTATTGGGAAAGGAGCTAGCAGTTTTAGTAAATGGGGAAAAGAAAAAAGGATTTTATTCGGAAAAATTTGATGGCGGCAGTTTAAGCAGCGGTGTGTACTTTTGTGTACTTAGAACAAATAATAATGTTGAAACTAGAAAAATGATATTGCTGAAATAACGTCGGAGATACAATTCGCCGTTAGGTTTGTCTTGGATTTTACTTCCTTGCTGGTTTTTCATTGAAAGGACATAAAAAGGGAATGGTAGATGTGTTCATCTTTTCTTATCATGGATTCCAGTTAAGAAATTGGCCAAGAAAATTTGAGAATTACAGAGATAATAAAGGAGATTAAATTTGAAAAAGAATGCTCTTAATAGTGTTTTAGCAATTATGTTTATTCTTTCATTAGCGCTTCTTACAAGCTGTGCTAAACGAGAAAAGATTACAGAATTTTCTCAGTTGGCTGGAAAAGAATTTGCTGTTCCAACCGGTACAGTAGCTGATAAACTTGTCCTTTCACAATTTCCGGATGCGAAATTCAAATATTTCAATAGTGTTTTAGATGCATGCATGGCGGTTAAAGCGGGCAAGGCCGATGCGGCTGCATACGATGAGCCTATCCTAAAGAATATTGCTGGAAAAAATCCAGGACTAAAAGTTATTAACAAGATGATTACAACTGATAATTACGGATTTGCTGTTCAGCTACAAAAGACGGAATTGAAGAATACAATTGATAGTGTTGTCTCGCAGTTAAAACTGAATGGTGAATATGTTGCAATGTTAGCAAGATGGCTGCCGCAAGTTGGCGCTCCAAAGCCAATGCCTATTATTGATTCTGAAGGAACCAATGGTGTGCTTAGATTTGGTACTTCGGCAATTACAGAGCCGTTTTCATTTATAGATGCTTCTCAAAAAATTGTAGGATTGGATATTGAGATTGCAGACTTGGTTGCAAAAAGATTAGGAATGAAATTGGAAATTGTTAATATGGATTTTGGTGCAATGATTCCGGCATTAATATCCGGTAAAGTTGACATGATTGGTGCATGCATAACAATTACTGAAGAACGCGCTAAGAGCGTTTTATTTTCTGCGCCTTACTATACCGGCGGTATTGCTGCGTTGGTTAAAGAGTAACGACAAGATATACAAACACAATAATCTAAATAATTTGTGGGTGAACAAATGACAATTACAAAATCGGTACTAAATAATAATGTAACTCTCTCTATTGAAGGTTCTATGGACACATACCATAGCGTTCAATTATCAGATGAGCTGGATCAAATATTCTCTGAAGGAAAATTTAACATCTATTTTGATTTAACTGAGCTTAGCTACATAAGCAGTTCCGGTTTAAGAGTCTTAATCGCTGCTCAGAAAAAAGCGACCGCAGCCGGGACTAAAATGGAATTCACCGGATTAAATGATACGGTGAAAGAGATTTTCAAAATAACCGGGTTCGATAGTATACTAACAATTCGCTAGCGCATACTAAATTTTCCTAATAACAATAGCTTTACTTGTAAATCTAAAGAGGAGGCAATCTAAGCCAATTTAATTACGTTATAAAAATCTTTCATTCTTCATATTAAATTGATATTTTCTTAGTGGAAGAGAGAACATTTGCTCACTAAAAGAAATGAGGGTTAAATGAAGTACCCTTCTTTGAAAAATTTTATTAATGGTCAAGCCATCATCGGAAGTGAAAGAAGTATTGATGTAATTTCACCGCTCGATGGATCAACCATTTCAACTGTTCCGATTTCCGGAATGGACGCTGTAAGCCAAGCTGTACAATCTGCTCAAAGTGCATTCTCTAAGTGGTCTGCAACTCCAATCAAAGAACGCTCGCAAGTATTTTACAAGTACAAAACTCTGCTCGAAAAAAACATGAATGAATTAGCTGAATTAATTCATGAAGAAAATGGTAAAACGATTTCCGAAAGTATCGCAGAGATAGAAAAGAGTATTGAGGTAACTGAGTTTGCATGCTCACTCGAACAACTTGCAGCCGGCGAAGTAATGGAAGTTAGCAGAGGAGTTGAATGCAGATCGGAACGCTTTCCGGTTGGTGTTGTTGCCTGTATAACACCTTTTAATTTTCCTAATATGGTTCCTAACTGGACAATTCCAAATGCACTTGTTTTAGGAAACTGCATGATTCTCAAACCATCAGAACATGTTCCAATAAGTGCTAACAGAATTGCAGAGTTATTGAAAGAAGCCGGATTACCGGACGGTGTTTTCAATGTTGTTCATGGCGCACAAGAAGTTGTAGAAGCTATTTGCGATCATCCCGGCATTCAAGCCGTTTCATTTGTTGGATCAACTAAAGTTGCTAAAATTGTTTACATCCGTTCTACATCAAATCTTAAAAGGGCAGTAACCCTCGGCGGTGCAAAGAATCATCTTATTGTTTTACCAGATGCAAATGTTGGTATGACGGCATCCAATGTAGCTGCATCAATGTCTGGTTGTGCCGGACAAAGATGTATGGCCGCTTCAGCAATGGTTGCAGTTGGAAATGTTGATCATATCATTAGCCATCTTGTAGAAGAGGCTAAGAAAATCATACCCGGCAAAAATCTTGGCTCTGTCATTTCACTTCAAGCTAAGGAGAGGATTGAAAACTATATAACTGAAGCAGAGCATAATGGCGCAAAGATTCTTCTTGATGGAAGAAACTGCGTAGTCTCTGGCAAAGAAAATGGATTTTACGTTGGCCCTACTGTAATAGATTATGTTAAACCGGAGATGCGCATAGCAAAAGAAGAAGTTTTTGGTCCTGTGCTTGCAATAATTAGAGCAGATAATGTTGATACAGCTCTTTCAATTCAGCAAAGTTCATTATACGGAAATGCCGCTGCTGTCTTCACGCAAAGTGGAGGAATGGCAAGATATATTAGTGAACGAGCAAGTGCGGGAATGATTGGTGTAAATATTGGTGTTCCAGTTCCACGCGAACCTTTCTCTTTTGGCGGATGGAACGAATCAAAGTTTGGAACTTGTGACATCACCGGCAAGAGCTCTATTGAGTTTTGGACTAAGCTGAAAAAAACTACTGTAAAGTGGAATCCGGAATCTCAAATCAACTGGATGAGTTAAAAATAGTTACTGATACAGATCTTTCAAGATTTTTCTATAAGAAAAATAAAGGTACGTATATGTCAAGAATAGTAAGGGGCGGTTTAATCCAGGCAACACTTTCAATCTCATCTGAAGAACCTATAGAAAAAGTAAAACAGTCAATGATAGAAAAACATTTGTTAATGATTGATCAAGCCGCTGAAAAAGGTGTTCAAATACTTTGCATGCAAGAACTTTTTTACGGGCCATATTTTTGTGCTGAGCAAAAAACAAAATGGTATTCTTTAGTCGAAAGCATTCCTAACGGACCAACTGTTAAACTAATGCAAGAAGTTGCCAAAAAACATTCTATGGTAATTGTTGTTCCTATTTATGAAGAAGAAATTAAAGGTGTTTATTACAACACCGCGGCAGTAATTGATGCAGATGGAAAATACCTTGGGAAATACCGCAAGCATCATATACCTCATTGCGATCCCGGATTCTGGGAAAAATTTTATTTCAAGCCGGGCAATCTTGGTTTTCCGGTATTCAAAACGGCATATGCTGATATTGGCGTTTACATTTGTTACGACCGCCATTTCCCGGAAGGAGCTAGAGTACTTGGATTAAACGGTGCTGAAATTGTTTTTAATCCGTCAGCCACTGTGGCTGGGCTTTCGGAATATTTATGGGAATTGGAACAGCCAGCCCATGCAGTTGCTAATGGATATTTTGTTGGCGCGATTAATCGTGTTGGAACTGAAGCGCCTTGGAATATTGGTGAATTCTATGGCAAAAGTTATTTCTGCAGTCCGAGAGGAAAAATTATTTCTCAAGCAAGCAGAGATAAAGATGAGCTAGTTGTAGCTGATCTCAATTTGGATGAAATTCTTGAAGTTAGAAACGTTTGGCAATTTTATAGAGATAGAAGGCCGGAAACTTACGGAGCGATAACGGATATTCAGAAATAAGAAGTAAGAAATCAGTAGTCAGAAGTAAGATAAATGAATGAGGTTATTGTGGACCTAAAATCGAAGAGCTTTCAAGATTTAATTGTTTGGCAAAAAGCTCATCAATTTGTTCTTAGTGTTTACAAAATAACAAAACTATTTCCGAGAGAAGAGCTATATGCATTGAGTAACCAATTTAGAAGAGCGTCAGTTTCTATTGCTGCCAATATTGCGGAAGGTTTTAGAAAAAACGGAAAACTGGATAAGCTCCGATTTTACAATATTGCTCAAGGTTCATTAGAAGAATGCAGATATTACATTTTACTGGTAAAGGATTTAGAGTATGCGGATACCTCAAAGTTAATTATTGCAATTGAAGAGGTAAGCAAGTTGCTAACTTCATATATGGAAAAAATTAGAATTTCAAAATGAATTAGGAATTCTTATTGCTGACTACTTAATTCTTATTTCAAAACTGTTTATTAATGAGGTATACTTTGACTCCCGAAGAAGTTGTTGCAATTACTGCTAAGCATACTTATGGTACATGGAGATATCAAAAAAACTGGACTCCGCTAAATGTGGTAGATGCCGAAGGCTGTTATTTCTATGATGCAGCCGGCAAAAAATATCTTGATCTTTCTGCGCAGCTTATGTGTGTTACACTTGGGCATAAAAACAAGGCAGTTATACAAGCAATAGTTGATCAAGCAAATAAACTTCCTTATGCCGCACCCGGTTTTGCAACAGATGTGCGTGCGGAGTTGAGCAAACTACTATTGGAAGTATTGCCAAAGGGTTTAGAAAAGTTTTATTTCTCTACATCCGGAACAGAGGCAAATGAAGCGGCAATTAAAATTGCAAGAATGTATACCGGTAAATACAAAATTATTTCCCGCTACAATTCATATCACGGATCAACTGCAGCATCAATTGCAGCGACCGGGGATCCAAGACGGTGGGCAGTAGAACCTTCCGGGAAAATTGATGGAGTAATCTTTGCGCCGGAATGTAATTGCTATCGCTGTCCGTTAAATCATTCTTATCCGGAATGCGAAATGGCCTGTGCAAATTACATTGAACACATGATAAAAAATGAGAGCAATGTTGCGGCGATTATTCTGGAGCCGGTTGTTGGTACAAATGGAATATTAATTCCGCCAAAAGAATACTTGCCTAGATTAAGAAAGATTTGTGATGATAATAATGTGTTACTTATTACTGATGAAGTAATGAGCGGCTGGGGAAGAACCGGGAAGTGGTTTGCTGTTGACCACTGGGATGTACAACCGGATATTCTTACTACAGCAAAAGGAATTACTTCGGCTTATGTTCCTCTTGGGTTAACTGCAACAACGATGAAAATAGCCGACTATTTTAACGATCATTATTTCTCTCACGGACATACGTATGAAGCGCATCCGTTAACATTAGCACCGGCAACAGCAGCGATCAATGAGTTGCGAAATAATAGTTTAATAGAGCGCGCAGTTGAAATGGGTGAATATCTTGGCAAAAAATTAAGAGCGCTGAAAATAAATCATCCATCGATTGGTGATGTTCGGGGTATTGGACTTTTTTATGCAGTAGAATTGGTGAAGAATCAAAAAACAAAAGAGCTTTTTAACACTAAAGAAGATAAGGTTAGCGGAAAACCTCTGCTGGTCGATAAAATCTCGGCTGAGATGATGAAACACGGCGTTTATGTTCAATCATGGGTTAGTCATTTTGTTATTGCACCACCATTGATAATTACTAAAGAAGAAATTGATTTCGCTGTTGCTAAATTTGATGAATGCTTATCAATAGCTGACGAAGCAGTAAATAGTTAATTGTTCTTTTTCACTGTTCAGATTGGAATTAATTTATGAAAAACATCGCTCCAAAACTTGCGGGTGAACAATACGAGAAGAATTTTTCTGATCTGCATCCACCGTTTGCTCAAAGTTCAGCTACTGCAGAAGCAAACCGATGCCTCTACTGCTACGATTCTCCATGCATGAAAGCTTGCCCTACACACATTGATATTTCGACATTTATCAAAAAGATTTCTACCGGAAATTTATTTGGGTCAGCAAAAACAATTTACGAATCGAATTGGGTTCCGCTCACTTGTGCAAAAGCTTGTCCGGTAGCTATGCTCTGTGAAGGTGCTTGCGTCTATAATGCCAAGGGTGAAAAACCAATTGAGATAGGCAGGCTTCAGCGTTTCGTAATTGAAAAATATTTTGAAGAGGGAATACGTCCTTTATTTCCTAAATCTCCAAAGAATGGAAAAACTGTTGGTGTTGTTGGCTCCGGTCCGGCGGGTTTAGCTTGCAGCGCTGAACTTGCGCTAATGGGTTATGATGTTACTATCTATGAAGCTAGCAAAATTCCGGGTGGATTGAACACATGGGGAATTGCGCCATACAAAATGAGAAGAGAAGATAGTTTGAAGGAAGTTGAATTAGTAAAAAGTTTTGGAGTAAATCTGAAGACGGAAGTTACGATTGGCAAAACATTAAAAGTTGATGAACTCTTGAAACAGCATGATGCAGTATTTCTTGGAGTTGGTTTAGGTGAAAGTCCGCAGTTATCAATACCCGGAGAAGGATTATCCGGTGTAATTGGTGCACTCGATTTTATAGAAAAAGTTAAATTGGAAAATTGGCAAGAAGTTCCCGTAGGTAAACGAGTTGCAGTTATTGGCGCCGGCAATACTTCTAT
>JBAYTN010000067.1:0-20568 GCA_041675645.1 Melioribacteraceae bacterium | reverse complement strand
TTTTTATTGAGCACATTCTTTTACTTCCGGCAAAAACATCTGGACTTAAACTTCAGAATCTTCGTCCATTCGGTCAACTATTCTTATATTTTCAAGTAGCAATAATGCTTGGCTTAATTTTCAGTTTCCCGAATGTAGTTTATCAACTATGGAAGTTTATTGCTCCGGCCTTAAAACAAAAAGAAAAGAAATATATAAAGTGGATTGTACTATTCACAACTTTTTGCTTTTTGAGCGGAATTACATTCGCTTACTTTGTTATGCTTCCTCTAACTTTACAATTTGCTGCTCAGTTTGGCTCCGCTACAATTGAAAATAATTTTTCGGTTGATGAATATTTATCAATAATACTTAGCATAATGCTTGGCGCTGGCTTGGTATTCGAGCTTCCAATGTTGTCTTTCTTTTTATCAACCATAGGAATATTAACTCCAAAGCTGATGCGCAAGTATCGAAGACATTCGATTGTAGTAATACTTGTCCTTGCTGCTTTTCTTACGCCGGGGACCGATCCGGTTTCACAACTCCTACTAGCAGTACCTTTGGTAATCTTATATGAAATAAGTATTTTCGTTTCGAAAATATTCCAGAAGAAGAGTGCCTAAAAGAAACATTTCTGACATTTCTCATCTAATAGATGAAGACTTAAAACACTTCAATGAGCAGTTTAAACATTCGCTCAAATCTAAAGTCGCCATTGTAGATTTAATTACTCGATATATTCTTAAGCAAAAAGGGAAGAAAGTTCGTCCTTTGCTTGTTTTGCTATCAAGTAAAATTGCCGGAGGAGTTAGCGAGAGAAGTTACAGAGGCGCTATACTTGTAGAACTCTTACACACCGCAACTTTAGTTCATGATGATGTAGTTGACAGCGCAGAAACACGCAGAAGTTTCCCATCGATTAATGCAGTTTGGAAAAATAAGATTGCCGTATTAATGGGTGATTACTTGCTTGCGCGCGGATTAATGCAAGCAGTTGACGGCTCCGATTTCGATTTTCTGAAAGTGATAACAAATACAGTTAAGAGAATGTCGGAAGGGGAACTGCTTCAGACAAGTAAGACCCGCAAGCTCAACAATGATGAAGAAACTTACTTCAGAATAATTTCGGACAAAACCGCTTCACTTCTTTCCACTTGCTGCGAAGTTGGCGCAAGAGCCGCTACTGTTGATGAAAATAAAATTAACGCGATGAAAGAGTATGGAGAAAATTTGGGAATCGCTTTCCAAATAAGAGATGACATTTTGGATTTAGTTGGCAGTAAAACTTTGCTTGGCAAACCGCTTGGCGGAGATATTAAAGAGAAGAAAATAACATTGCCTTTAATCTATGCATTAAAGAACTCCTCTTCGGATAACGCAAAAAGTGTTATTAAAACTATGAAGCAAAGTGAAAGTAAAATTGATGTTAACTATGTTATTGAGTTTGTAAAAAAGAATGGGGGAATTGAATACGCTGATAAGGTTGCAAAAGAGTATTCCAGTAAGGCAATCCAAAATCTTTCCATTTTCGAAAACTCCGAATACAAATCCGCTTTAGAAGATTTAGCTCTGTTTGTTGTAGAGCGTACAAAATAATTTATTCTAAAGAGTAAAATTGTTTTATTAAATCAGAATTCATTATTACTCCCAAGTTGCTTTTCTTACTCAATAATATTTTATCGCAGTTTTGATAAATGCAATTATGATTTTAAAAGAGATAACGATGTTCTAACTAAAAGAAAAAATTTTTGGTTTTTGAATTTCATTTCTTATTTTGGTTATGAAATTCAGAAAATTATATATCTTGTCTTTTACAAAGAAAACTGACAAAGGGTACACGGTCAGTTCCAAAACAAAAAAATAATTCTGTTAATATTTTACTCTTTTACAGGTCCTAAATGAAGAGAACGGTGCTGGATTACGCTCTAAAAATTCGCTTACCTTTAACTCTTTTCGTTATAGTAATATCATTCATACTTACATTTTACATTGCCCGCGCAGAGAGAGACGGAATTGGTTATTCACCGGAACAGCCGATTAAGTTTTCTCACAAACTTCACGCGGGACAGATGGCAATAGATTGTAAATACTGCCATATAGGAGTTGAAAAAGTTAGATATGCAACAATTCCATCTGTAAATGTTTGTATGAACTGCCATACACTTGCACGAAAAGACCGTCCCGAGATCATTAAGCTGACTCAATATTATGAAACCGGCAAGCCTATTCCTTGGAAGAGGATTCACAAGGTTCCGGAGTATGCATATTTCAACCACAGTGTTCATGTGAACAAGGGAATTGACTGCATAAGCTGTCACGGTGATGTTAAAGAGATGGAAGTTGTAGCACAAGCAAAAGGATTTACAATGACAGCATGTTTGGACTGCCATCGTAAGCCTCACGAAAATATTCCATACCTAAAACAAGTTAAGAATGGTCCGGAAAACTGTTCCGCTTGCCATAGATAGGAGAAGGTGATGAATAAACTAAACAGAAAAACATTTTTTAGTATGATTGGACTAAGCGCGCTGGGGTTAGCATTTACAGGCAGCAAAGCATCGAAGACAGTTAAGAATGTTGCAAACTTATCAAATAAAAAAGTGTCAATTAAAATTCATCCAGAAGCTGTTAAAAGAACGAGTAAGGTTTAAAAATGAGTTCTTCCGAATACAATAAAAAAGATTTTTGGAAAAGTCTAAAGGATTATTACGACGATCCGGCTGTGTTTGAAGCCAAAGTAAATGAGTTTAATGAAGGTGTTACTGACGATTTCAATCCTTCACAACTATCGGGACTTTCCCGCAGAAAATTTTTAGCCGCTCTTACTGCATCAGCCGCGTTTGCAGCTACTGCTTGCTCGGATTACAGAGATAAGGGAGAGATTATTCCTTATAACAAACGTCCGGAAGAAATTTTGCCGGGAAAAGCAAACTTGTATGCTTCCACTTGTGCCGGATGTTCGCAAGCATGCGGTGTTCTTGTTAAGACTAGAGAAGGCCGACCGATAAAGATAGATGGTAATCCCGATCATCCGACAAATCAAGGTAAGATTTGCTCAAAAGGTCAAGCAAGCATATTGGGATTGTACGATCCGGAAAGAATGAGCGAGCCGTTTGCCGGAAGAAATACTGCTTCATGGAGCTCAGTAGATTCCGATATTATTTCTGCTTTAAATAACGCACAAGCTGCCGGAAAGCAGATTGCGATTTTAACCGATAAGATTGTTTCGCCTACAACTAAAAAAGTTCTTGATGATTTTGCAGCCAAATACAGCAACACAAAAGTTTACTCTTATAGTTTGTTGGGAGATTCTGCGCGCCGCGCCGCTTGGTTAGATACTTACGGCACCGTTGAATATCCTACAGTTAAATGGGAAGAAGCAAATGTAATTCTTGCTCTGGATGCGGATTTCTTAGGAAACGAAGGTGGATTTATTGAAAACACAAGACGCTTTGCTTCAAGAAGAGAAGTGGTTGAGAATCTTGATGTGAACAGATTGTATGTTGCCGAAGGAAGAATGAGCGCAACAGGAATGATGTCCGACTACCGCTTAAGAGTTTCTCCAAGCAAGCAGTTGGAGTTTGTTCTAGCAATAGCTAATGAGGTAGTTAAAACCGGTTCAGCAGTTTCTATTGATGCTGCGGCTTCAAGTTTGATAAGCAAATGTTCATTGACAAAATTTGCCGGCGGACAAAGCAAGAAGTTAACTCATCTGGTACAAGATTTAATCGCGAATAAAGGTAAGTCAATTGTTTATGCCGGCGATACTTTATCAAAAGAAGTACACACAGCGGTTAATCTATTAAATGAAATTCTGGGCAACACGGCACTTTATGATTATAGCGCTGTAAATAAATCATTAATGAATACTTCAACATCAGCGGAAATACAAGCACTTGTCGGCTCTATGAATTCGGGCAATGTTGATGTTGTAATTCATATAGATATAAACCCGGTTTTTGATTTGCCGAAAATTTTCAAGTATGAATCCGCACTTAAAAAAGTTAAAACAGTTGTGTCTCTTGTAGAAGCTGAAAACGATACATCGGCAGTAAGCAATTACAGCTTGCCTATTAATCATGCATTGGAAAGCTGGGGAGATGCTTACGCAAAGAGCGGCGTTTACAGTTTGCAGCAGCCGGTTATTTCTCCAATATTTAATACAAGACAGAAAGAAGCGATTCTACTTACATGGCTTGCCGGAAATTCATCATCTTACAATGATAAAATTTATCATAAGTATTTAGTGGATAATTTTAATCAGACTATATACACTAAGAAAAATTCTTTGGCAGATCAGAAAACATTCTGGTACTCGGCACTGCATGACGGTGTTGTTACATTTAATGAAGCCGGCGCGTCAAAGAATATTTCTCAATCATCATTCAGCGCAATTCAACTTCCGAAAGATGAAACGAGCTACACACTTCATTTAACCGAAAGTTATTTTGTAGGCAGCGGCAAATTTGCAAATAACGGCTGGCTGCACGAAACTCCACATCCGGTTACAAAAGTTGCATGGGATAATTATGCTGCAATTTCTCCCGATTCAGCTAATGAACTTGGATTGGAAATGGATGATCTAATTGAGATTAGTGCTAATGGAAGCAAGTTAACAATCCCGGTTATAGTTCAACCCGGTGTCCACAATACTACAATTAACATTGAACTTGGTTACGGAAGAAAAGTTGTTGGTGATGTTGGAAAGAATGTAGGCTTTGACGCGAACATTTTCGTTCCTTCACTCGAAAGTTCAATCATCCAGAATGTAAGTGTTAAAAAAGCTGGCGGAACACATAAACTTGTTTCAACACAAGAACACCATTCGCTTGATGACACTTTTGTAAAAGATTTTCACCGCATCAGAAAAATTATTCAAGAAGGTACTGTAGAGAAGTACAAGAACGAACCAAAGTTCTTGCACGAAGAAGTTAAAGAAGAATTCAGCATAACACGTGAGCATGAATACACCGGTACAAAATGGGCAATGGCAATTGATCTTAATAAATGTACAAGTTGCGGTACATGTGTTACAGCTTGCAACGTTGAAAACAACGTTCCGGTTGTAGGGAAAGATCAAGTTGGGCGCGGACGTGAAATGCAGTGGATGAGAATTGACAGATACTATAGCGGTACACCGGATGATCCGATTGCAAGCAACCAGCCAATGCTTTGTCAGCATTGCGATAACGCGCCTTGCGAAAATGTTTGCCCGGTAAACGCAACTAATCATAGCCCTGATGGATTAAACCAAATGGCTTACAACAGATGTGTTGGAACCCGTTATTGTTCTAACAACTGTCCTTATAAAGTTCGCCGTTATAACTTCTTCAATTTCCGCGATCATTTTGCTGACGCTTATTATGAAAATAATTTAACCGCAATGGTTCACAATCCGGAAGTTACAGTCCGCTCGCGCGGTGTAATGGAGAAGTGTACATTCTGTGTTCAGAGAATTATGGAAGCCCGTTCCGATGCAATTAAAGATGGAAGAGAATTGAAAGGAACAGATGTAGTTACTGCTTGCCAGCAAGCATGTCCATCAAACGCAATTGTTTTTGGAGATGCGCATGATAAAGAATCACAGATTGCAAAACTTAGAAATCACAATCTAGCTTATCACGTTTTAGAAGAATTAAACGTTAAGCCGAATGTAACATATATAGCAAAACTTCGGAATACTCATTCGGAGGAAGTAATTTGAGTTCAGTCGATTATACACAAGAGCTTTCGGTAGTAGAAGGCAAGCCCGGACTAAGAGAGCTTGACGATCTATTCAGCAAACCGCTAAATGAGAAGCCAAATAAGAAATTTTATATTGCTCTATCTATAACTGTTTCTTTGATGTCGCTTCTGCTTATCGGGTTTGGATTGACCATCTACTATGGAATTGGTATGTGGGGAAATAACAATCCGGTTGGATGGGCTTTTGATATTGTCAATTTTGTTTTCTGGGTTGGAATTGGCCATGCGGGAACACTTATTTCTGCAATTCTATTTTTGTTTAGGCAGAAGTGGCGTACCGGTATAGCACGTTTTGCAGAGGGTATGACAATCTTTGCGGTTATGACTGCCGGTCTTTTTCCGTTGTTGCACGTTGGCCGTCCTTGGTTAGCCGGTTATCTTTTCCCATATCCAAATCAGCATTCTATGTGGGTTAATTTTACTTCGCCACTCTTGTGGGACGTATTTGCGGTATCAACTTACTTTACTGTTTCCTTAATATTCTGGTATGTCGGTTTGATTCCCGATTTTGCAACATTGAGAGAACAAACAACCGGTAAAATCAAAAAAGTCATCTATTCAGTTTTCTCTTTAGGATGGAGATTCTCTAACCGTCACTGGCAGCATTATGAAATGGTATATTTAATTCTTGCCGGTTTTGCTACTCCGTTAGTTCTTTCCGTACATACAATTGTAAGCTTTGACTTTGCAGTTTCAATAGTTCCCGGATGGCATACAACTATTTTTCCACCATACTTTGTTGCTGGCGCCGTTTTCTCCGGATTTGCAATGGTTCAGAACGTTTTAATCTTTGTAAGAAAAATTTTCAACTACGAACATATAATTACTCTTGATACACTTGAGAAAATGAATAAGATTATAATGCTGACCGGTTCTATGGTTGGTTACGCATACGCAATGGAATTTTTTATTGCATGGTACAGCGGTGTACAAGCAGAAACATTTACATTCTTTAACAGAGCACTCGGTCCTTATGCTTGGGCTTACTGGATAATGATTACATGTAACGTAATTTCGCCGCAGCTTTTCTGGTTTAAGAAAATCCGCCGTTCAATTCCAATAATGTTTGTTGTTGCAGTATTTGTAAACGTAGGCATGTGGTTCGAAAGATTTGTAATCATCGTTACTTCACTTTCAAGAGATTATCTGCCTTCGAGTTGGGCTTATTACAAACCAACATTGGTGGATGGAATGATTTTGCTTGGAAGCTTTGGCTTCTTCTTCACTTGGATTTTATTATTCACCAAAGGATTGCCCGTTGTATCTATAGCGGAAGTTAAAGCTGTTGTCGATGGTGCTCAACCTTCTCATAAGGGGCATGAATGATGAAAGAGAAGATACTATACGGTTATACCGGAATATTTAATACACCGGATGAAATCACTCACGCTTCCGAGAAGGCGGTTGAGAAGGGTTTTAAGAAATTTGATGTGCATACACCATATCCTTTACATGGTATGAACAAGGCAATGAGTCTTGCACCTTCCAAACTTGGTTATGTTGCTTTAGCGCTTGGTCTTTCTGCATTGTTCGGTATAATATTTTTATTGTGGTGGATTTCCGCTGTTGATTATCCTTTGGTAGTTGGCGGTAAACCATTTTTTGCATTCCCGGCTTTTGTACCGGTAATGTTCGAAGTTACAGTGCTTACAGCTTCGGTAGGAACTGTTTTGGCTATGTTGTTTGTGTTCTTCAAATTGCCGAATAATTCTCATCCTCTTCATGGAACAGAATACATGAAGAAAGTTGCATCTGATAAGTACGGCTTATTGATTCAAGCTGATGATGCAAAGTTTGATGAGACAACTATAAAAGGTTTCTTTGAAAGTTTGCACGCTGCCGAAATTGAAGCTGTTTATTGGGACGAAGAAGAAATTAATCATCAGCATAAAATTCTTACACCTAAGTTTTTAGGATTTCTATTGGTAGCCGGTCTGTTTACAAGTGGAGCAACTTATTTTACTTTAAACAAGTTGATGAATATGGCACCATTCACTTGGATGATGGAACAGCAGAAGCAGAATCCTCAACAGAAGAGTTTGATATTTGCAGACGGTTTCGGAATGAGAAAACCGGTAGAGGGAACGATTGCAAGAGGTTACTTACCTTATGAGTATAAAGGTCAGCCCGATGTGGCAGCAGAAAAATTAATTAATCCGCTTCCGGTTTCTAAAAGTGTTTTAGAACTCGGTCAAAAGAAATATGATACATATTGCAGTCCTTGCCATGACTACCATGCGACCGGCCTAAGCCGATTGAGAGGACAATTTCCAAATCCGCCAAGTTTGCATTCCGAAAAAGTTAGAACTTGGAAGGATGGAAGAATTTATGCCGTTATTATGGACGGACAAAATGTGATGCCATCTTATGCAAATCTTTTAGATAGCGATGAAAGATGGGCTGTTATTCATTATATAAGAGCATTGCAAAGATCGCTTAATGCTAAGGAGTCTGATATAAAATGAGTTCCGGTTCAAAAGTAGAATATCAGAAAAAAGAAATTCCTTCAAGAGTTCAAACTCTTGGGCTTATTTTAACTGTGCTAGGATTAATAGTTGTACTTGGCGGATATTTTGTAAATCCGGCAAGAATGGCATTTAATAATATTATTGGATTAACATTTATAATAAGTATAGCAGTTGGAGCTTTGTTCTTTGTTGCTGTTGAATATCTTTCCGGCGCAGTTTGGAGTACACCATTCAGAAGAGTAAGTGAAATAATTTCCTCATTCGTTATACTTGTTCCGATTATAGTGATTCCACTCTTGTTCAATTTGCATTCAGTATTTCACTGGACACATCCGGAAGTAGTTAACGCAGACAAAGTTTTAAGCGGTAAGGCTCCATATCTAAACATAAATTTCTTTGTTATTCGCATTGTTGCATTTATTGGAATTTGGATGCTGTTTCAATATTTGATAACTAGAAATTCTCGAAAACAAGATTCAACAAAGGACCAGAACTTAACAACAAAGAACATAAAGTTATCGGCAGTATTCATTCCATTCTTTGCGCTTACAATAAGCTTTACCGGAATAGACTGGTTAATGAGTTTGGAGCCTCACTGGTTCTCAACAATTTTCGGAATTTATTATTTCTCAGGTACTGTAGTTGCGGCACTTGCTGCAATTACTTACATAACAATAAAATTAAATGAAAATGGATTCTTGGTTAAGGGATTAACAGAAGATCATTATTACAGTTTAGGTGCTTTGCTTTTTGCTTTTATAAACTTTTGGGCATACATCGCATTCAGCCAGTTCTTGCTTGTGTGGTATGCAAACTTGCCTGAAGAAACCTTTTGGTTTTTACAAAGATGGGAAGGAAGCTGGGTAATATGGACTGTAGGATTAATGGTTGTTCATTTTCTAATCCCTTATTTCGGGTTGCTTTCTCAGCCATCTAAAATGGATGCTAAGAAGCTAAAGTTTTTTGCTCTTTGGATTTTAGGCGCACATTATTATGACTTATATTTTCTTGTAATGCCTAATTACAGTAGAGATGGAGTAGCATTAAGCTGGTATGAATTAGGATTCCCAATTCTCTTAGTCGGTTTAATGATTTTAGTTTTTGTTGCAAAATCTAAGAAGCAAAATTTAGTTCCAATTGGCGATCCCAAACTTAAACGTGGTATCGATTTCAGACTATAATCTCAAAAGTTATGAATACAAAAAAGAAACTCGAAGACGAAATTGATTTCAAAGATTTACTTAAGAATCCGATAAGATTGTTCGGCTGGATATTCCCTCTCTTTATTGTTGTACTGATCGGAGTTGGAGTTTACTATGTGAAAAACTTATCCCTCATTTCTTTGAATGAACAGCCGGTTGGTGCAACCGATACTACTAATGTGAAAAAAGAAATTGTTGCCAAACTTGGTGGAATTACTCCAGCTATGGATTTAGCTGTAATAAAGACTCCGACAAAGGATTTTGTTGCAAAAGGGAAAGAGTTGTACAACAGCAACTGCCAGTCTTGTCATGGCGAAACTGGAATGGGTGATGGATCAGCCGGTGCAATGTTAAATCCAAAGCCAAGAAATTTTCATGCAGTTGATGGATGGACAAACGGCAGAACTATTGATCAGATGTATAAAACTCTTCAAGAGGGAATTATTAAAAACGGAATGGCTGCGTACGAATACTTATCAGCTAGCGATCGCATGGCAATCATTTCTTATTTAAGAACGTTTGTTGAATTTCCACCAGTCAAGGATGAAGAAGTAGCTGCTTTAGATCAGACTTACCAGCTTACAAAAGGTACTGTAGTTCCGAATACTGTTCCGGTTGCCAATGCTGAAGCCAAGTTGATTGATGAGAATTTTAATGTTGTCAAAAAGATATCTACTGCTAAGCAAATTATTGGTGTAACAAAAGAAAACGTAGGTGCGGAATTAGTTAAAAAAGCTGCTGCCAATTTAGATAAAGTTTTTGGATCATTTATTAACGGAATGCAGAATCAAAGTATGGATACTTTTGCTTCCTTAGTTGTTGCAAATCCGATTGAATATGGATTCAAACCGGCAATAAGCCGTTATTCGAAAGATGAACTGGCCCAGATTTATATATACTTGAAAACAGTAACAATGTGAATAGATAATGAAGTGCTCAAAATTAATTTATCTGCTTATAATAATTCTTTCCGTCCAAACATTTTCTCAAAAGAAAATAGAAGCCGGGGTTGACGAAAAGATAGGTTCTTATCTTCCTCTTGATCTAAAATTTACTACAAGTGAAGGTAAAGAGATTTCGCTAAAAGAAGTGATTAACAAACCAACTTTGTTAGCCTTAGTTTATTTTGAATGCACCGGCATTTGCGCTCCGATGCAGAATGAACTAGCATGGACAATTGATAAATTGCAGCTGGAACCGGGAACAGATTTTCAAGTTGTTAGTCTCAGTTTCGATCATCACGAAAATTCTGCGATAGCTGCTAAATGGAAAGCCAACTACCTAAAAACGATTAAAAGAAAATTCGGTACAAATGATTGGCAATTCCTCACTGGCGATTCAATTACAATTAAAAAACTAACTGAAGCAGCTGGTTTTTATTTCGTTCCTAACGAAAAAGAATATATTCATGGCGGTGTAGTCATATCTATTGCACCGGATGGAAAAATTTCACGTTATTTATTCGGAAGAGACTTTAATCCGTTTGATGTGAAAATGGCTTTACTAGAAGCTAAAGCCGGTAAAACAAATCCAACTATTTCTAAAGTGCTAGAGTTTTGTTTTAGCTTCGATCCAAAAGGAAGACAATACACATTAAATGTAACAAGAATTATTGGAAGCATTATGCTTTTAGGCGTTGGTGCTTTCTTGGGAGTTTTAGTTTTCAAGAAAAAGAAAAACAAAAAGAACGAAGGAGTCGATATAGATGGCTAACGGAAATAATACTGTAGCCGAAAATTTTTATAATCAAAGCACAAATAAGCATACGGGAATTTTATCTTGGCTGCTTACTGTAGATCATAAACGCATCGGGTTAATGTATTTAATGGCAATATTAACATTTTTTGTCGTTGGTATTATTATCGGATTGCTGATGCGTTGGGAGCTAATTGCGCCGGGTAGACAAATAATGGATGCACAGACTTACAACACATTATTTACTCTTCACGGAGTAATAATGATATTCCTATTCATCATTCCCGGTTTACCAGCTATCTTTGGCAATTTCTTTTTACCTATTCAATTAGGCGCAAAAGATGTCGCGTTTCCAAGACTGAACTTACTTTCTTTTTATATTTATGTGATAGGTGCAGTGTTAGCTCTTGTCAGTTTATTCTTGCCCGGAGGACCAATTGATACGGGCTGGACATTCTATATTCCTTACAGTGTTAGAAGCACAACAAATGTTTCCATGGCAATTTTTGCAGCCTTCATTCTTGGATTTTCATCAATTCTGACCGGAATAAATTTTATAACTACAACGCATCGTTTGCGAGCACCGGGAATGACATTCTTTAAGATGCCTTTGTTTGTTTGGGCAACTTATGCTACTGCATGGATTCAGATTATAGCTACACCGGTAGTAGGTATTACAATCATTTTAGTAATGCTGGAAAGAGCTTTTGGCGTAGGAATCTTTGACCCGGCGCTAGGCGGCGATCCAATTCTATTTCAGCATTTGTTTTGGATTTATTCTCATCCGGCTGTTTATATCATGATTCTTCCGGCAATGGGTGTTGTATCGGAAATAATTCCAACATTTGCCAGAAGAACTATTTTTGGTTACAGAGCAATTGCAATGTCTAGCTTGGCAATCGCTTTTGTTGGTTATTTAGTATGGGCGCATCACATGTTTACAAGCGGAATGAGCGATACTGCTAGATGGATATTCTCCTTGCTTACTTTCATCGTTGCGTTGCCTAGTGGTGTAAAAGTATTTAACTGGGTTGCAACCATGTACAAAGGCTCAATTGATCCAAAACCACCATTTCTTTGGGTGATGAATTTTATTTTCTTATTCTCTATTGGCGGATTGACCGGATTAGTTCTTGGCTCGCTTGCAACTGACATTCATGTACACGATACGTACTTTGTTGTAGCTCATTTTCATTATGTAATGTTTGGTGGAACCGGAACTATTTTCTTTGCCGCTTTACATTATTGGTTCCCTAAAATGTTTGGCAAAATGTATAACGATAAATTGGCAACAATTGCGGTTGCACTCTATTTTATTGGGTTCAACATGCTCTATTTCCCGAAATTTATTATGGGATATATGGGAATGCCAAGAAGATATTACGATTATCTGCCGCAATTTGAACCTCTCCAGAAAGTTTCTACTGTGGGCTCATGGATTCTAGCTGGAACTATATTTTTCATAATCGGTTACTTGATTCATGCATTGCTGAAAGGGAAGAAGGCTACTTCCAATCCTTGGGGCGGTGTAACATTAGAGTGGCATATTCCATCGCCGCCGCCGTTGGAAAACTTCAAAGAGATTCCTACTGTTACGCATGAGCCGTACGATTTCAGTCAACTTAAGGAGATGAAGAATGAGTAGTCGTCAAGAAGGAACAGTCGCTCACGTTCACCGCGATGATATTGGTGCAAGGATGGGCATGTGGCTTTTCCTATTTACTGAAGTGCTTCTTTTTGGTGGAATGTTTTTGGTTTATGCCTTTTACCGCTTTCAACATCCGGATCAGTTCCGTGTTGCTGCTATGGAGCTTAATACCGGTATTGGAACTTTAAATACAGTAATTCTTCTTACCAGCTCTTTAACAGTTGCACTTGCTATTACGGCAGTCCAAAAGGGAAATAGATTTCTCGCAGTTTTAATGCTGAATATTACTTTGGTTTTTGCTCTTATGTTTATGGTTAATAAATATTTTGAATGGAGTGCTAAAATTTCTCACGGGTTATATCCCGGTTCAAAAGCAATGTTAGATCTTCCAAATGGACAGATATTGTTTTACGGACTTTATTATGTGATGACCGGCTTACATGCTTTACACGTAATTATTGGTGTAGTTATACTTAGTTTTATGCAGATTCAATTAATGAAGAAGAAGATCACTCAAGATAATCATGTTAAACTTGAGAACGCCGGATTATACTGGCATCTAGTGGATTTGATCTGGATTTTCTTGTTCCCACTTTTCTATTTAATTCAGTGAGGCTGATCAATGGATAATCATTCAAAAAATAATCATCCGGGATATTCGACATACTTTTTTGTTTGGCTTGCATTGCTTGCTTTTACATCAATCACTGTTACTGTAGCCGGAATTAATTTAGGAAAGTATACTATGCTGGTTGCTTTAGGCATCGCAGCAGTAAAATCGATTCTAGTTGTAAATATTTTTATGCATATAAAATTTGAAGAGAAAATTTTCAAAGTGTTCATTGCATTAAGCTTTAGTACTTTGTTAATCATCTTCATCTTAACATCGTTTGATATTATTTATCGTTGAGGTTAGAAAATGTCATCAGCTCCAACTACACACGTTGAAACTGTAGATTTTGTTATGCTTTATATTGTTGGAATTTCTGTAGTCCTTTTATTAGGAATTACAGCTACAATGATTTATTTCGTTTTTAAATATCATAGAAAAAAAGGACACCAGCCGGTTGATATTCATGGCAACTTCTGGCTTGAATTAATTTGGATTGCAATTCCTACAATTCTTGTCTTGTCCATGTTTTATTTCGGCTACACCGGATTCAGAGAAATAAGAGATATACCTTCAAATGCATTCAAGGTAAAAGTTGAAGCAATGATGTGGAAATTTACTTTTAAGTATGAAAACGGAAAGCAGACGGATACTTTGTATGTACCAATTGATACACCAATTCATTTGGAAATGAAGTCTGTAGATGTAAATCATGCATTCTACATACCGGCGTTTAGAATAAAGGAAGATGTACTAAATTCTCAAGTAACTAATCTCTATTTCAAACCCGAAAAACTTGGAATGTACGATGTTGCTTGTGCAGAATACTGTGGTCTGAAACATTCAATGATGTACACAGCCGTAAAAGTTTTACCAAAAACAGATTTTGATACTTGGTATGCAGTTAAACCGGTAGAAACGATCACAAAGTAATGACAATTTATATCTACATAAAAAAATATTTCAATATTCTCTTAGAACTGGGGAAGGTTCGTATAACTTTTTTTGTATCAATGACGACTTCTCTTGGTTACATTTTATTTACCGGAAAAATTGATGTAGGAATTATTCTTCCTTCTATAGGCGTTTTTCTTCTCGCATCCGGAGCCTCATGCTTAAATCATTTACAAGAGCAAAAGTTTGATGCAGCAATGGAGAGAACTAAAGGAAGACCATTACCATCGGGAAGGATTGATCCGCTTTCAGCACTTCTTCTTGGTATAAATGTGATTTTAGTCGGCTCTATGTTTTTATATTACAGCTCTAACTTAGATTCGTTGCTGCTTGGCTGGCTTGCAGTTATTTGGTATAATATTTTTTATACGCCGCTTAAAAGAAAATTTGCACTTGCAGTTGTTCCCGGTGCATTAATTGGGGCAATTCCCCCGGTTATTGGCTGGACTGCTGGTGGTGGAAATCCATTTGCTACGAAAATACTAATTGTTGCCCTTTTCTTTTTTATATGGCAAGTCCCTCACTTTTGGCTTCTCTTATTGATGCATGGTAAGGATTACGAGCAAGCGGGTTTTCCAACCCTAACAAAAGTATTTTCCTCTTTTCAAGTTAGCAGAATAACTTTTGTTTGGATTGTAGCTCTCGCATTTAGCTGTATCTTAATTCCGCTTACGGATATTTCATCTCAACCATATACACCGGTATTGCTTTTCTTGTTGGCGCTTTGGCTTATTTTCGAGTCGCGTGGTATTCTTACTACATACATAGAAAAGGTTATGCTCAGAAAAGCTTTTATCAGAATTAACATTTTCGTTCTTCTAGTTGTGCTTTTGATTTCAATCGACAAATTAATACTCATCGAATTTTAATGGAATTAATATGGATTTCTTAGACAAACTAGTTCTCCCGCAATCTGCTCATCATATGGTACTAATAAAATATTTGCTGGTCCTAGCAAATATTCTTTTGGTTCCTTACTTAAGTGTTTTGACCGGATCTTTAATATTTTCAATCTTCTTCAAAAGGAGAGCTGAAAAAAGTAATATTCCGCTTGCTTACAGATTCTCGAAAGAACTAGTTGACTTAGTTACATTCAATAAAAGTGTTGCAATTGCGCTTGGAATTGTTCCACTGTTAAGCTCAGCTTTCGGATATGCTCAGTTGCTTCATCTTTCAAACTCGGAAGTACCGAATTATCTTTTTCTTGCTGCAATCTTTTTATTAGCTGCTGTTGTTATGATATTTACTTTTAAGTACTCATTTCACTTCAAAGATATTTTTAAAATTGCAGATGAAAAGGGAATTGGCGCTAATGATTTTGAAAAGGAAGAAATCTCCAAGTATTCAAGCAATACCAATGCGATGAACAAGAAAGCCGGAATGATAGCTTTATACGCAACTATTTTTGCTGTTTACTTTTATGTTGGTGCTGTTCAACTTGCAATTGATTCTGAGCGCTGGAGCGGAGACATCAATGTTGTTTCAATTATTTTCTCTCTATCAACATTGGTAAATTTTCTGCAATTCTTTGTTGGTTCACTCGCACTAACTTCTATTGTCGTACTCTATAAGTATTTCAGACCTAATTCAACAGTTAAAGGAGAAGGTGAATATTTCGAATACATAAAGAAATTCTCTTTAAGCAATTCTCTTGTTTTAACAATCGTATTCCCTCTTATGATTGCTATTGGTACAGTAGTTAAGACAAAGTTTGCGCTATCATTTATGGTTTTTGCATATGCAGTTGCTGCAATCTTAGTGTTACTTTTTGTAAGCGGATTAATTTATTACATGCTTCGCGAAAACCATCTTAAATATAATTTAGCTGTACTCTTCTTATATGTAATAGTTTTTACTTTGATAATAATCAAAGATCAATATGCTTTCGATACATCTACTAAAAAGCACTTTGCAGTATTAGCCGCAAACTATACCGAGTATGAAACTTCACTAAAGGCGGATTTGGGGATCGGTCCGGCAATTAGCGGTGCCGATATTTATAATGGTCGCTGTATTGCTTGTCATAGCTTTGATAAGAAAATAGTAGGCCCTCCATATAACGAGACTTTGCCGAAGTATGAAGGTAAAAAAGCAGATTTGGTAAATTACATTTTGAATCCGGTAAAGATAAATCCGGATTATCCGGCTATGCCAAACCAAGGTTTAAAACCCCGCGAAGCTGAAGCAATTGCAGAATATATATTAACTACATATAAAAAGTAATTTTGTTAAAGGGATGCAGCAAGCATCCCTTATTTTTTAACTTTCCAGTTCACCAATGCTTACAATTCTTGAAGCCATTAAGTTGTCAACAGAATATCTCGAAAAAAAAGGTATTGAATCGGCGCGTTTAAATTCTGAATTAATGCTAGCGGATATGCTAAACTGTAAGAGGTTGGACCTATATCTTACTTTTGAACGTCCGCTTAAAGATGAAGAAGTAGATAAACTTCGGCAATGGATTTCCAGACGAGGAAAGAATGAACCGCTCCAATATATACTAGGTAAAGCTGATTTCTTCGGGTTGCAGTTTGAAGTTGATAGTTCTGTTCTAATTCCTAGACCCGAAACTGAGATTCTAGTTGATCATATAATAGCTCAGAATAAGTCCCATTCAAAATTAGATGTTCTTGATATTGGAACCGGAAGCGGAATTATACCAATCATTCTAGCTATGAATCTGCCCGAATCAAATTTAACAGCGATAGATGTTTCATCGGAAGCTATCAATTTGGCTAAAAAAAATGCAGTTAAACATAGTGTGTTAGATCGTATCAATTTCTTAAATCAAGATATCTTTTCTACGGAGTTTAGTGCGCAAAGTTTTGATTTAATTGTGTCAAATCCTCCTTACGTTGCGCTAAGTGAATATCTTACTTTGCAAAAAGAGATTGTGGATTTTGAACCCAAAGAAGCTGTTACCGATGAAGGAGATGGCTTAAAATTCTACTCTTTTATTGCTGAAAAGGCTAAGTTGTGGCTTAAGGATGGCGGCAAATTATACTTTGAACTGGGCAAGGGACAATTTAGTTTTGTTGAAGAGAAACTGAAAGTGCAAGGATATTCAAACATTTCCGTTACAAAGGATTTAGCTAATATTGAAAGAGTTATACAAGGTTCTAAATAATGAGAGCGCTTGTTCAGAGAGTAACATATGGGAGTGTTGATATTGCTGACGAAAAATATTTCGCTTCAATAAATAAGGGGATGGTTATTCTTCTGGGAATAAAAACCAACGATTCTCAAGAAGATGCAATATATGTTGCCGATAAATGTTCCAACTTGCGAATATTTGAAGATGATAATAACAAGATGAATTTATCACTATTAGATATTAAGGGAGAAGCATTAATCATCTCACAATTCACTTTGTATGGTGATACGCAAAAAGGAAACAGACCAAGTTTCATTGAAGCAGCAAGACCGGAAACAGCAATTCCTCTTTATGAATTATTTCTAAAACAATTCAAAGATAATCTTGGTGAAGAAAAAGTTAAATGCGGTAAATTCGGTTCTATGATGAAAGTTGAAATTCATAACGATGGTCCGGTTACTGTTACCGTTGAATCAAAGCAGAAATAAAGACACGATGAAATCAACACTAGTAGTTTTTATTGATGGAATTGGAATTGGTAAGCCCGATACCGAAAGCAATCCATTCTTCAAGTTTGATTTCAAAACATTTCGAAATATTTTCGGGACAATTCCACATCTTGGCGACCAATTTCTAGAAGGAAAGAATGCATTCGTTTTTCCGGTAGATGCTCTTCTGGGCGTTGAAGGAATTCCCTTAAGTGGAACCGGACAGACATCAATATTCTGTGGAGTTAATGCACCAAAGCTTATAGGTAAACATTTTGGACCCTATCCTTATTCAACATTAGTCCCGGTTATTGAAGAAAGAAACATATTCAGAGAATTTAAGAAGCTAAAGAAAAGTGTTCACTTTGCTAATGCATATCCAAAAGTGTTTTTCGATTATGTTAATTCCGGCAGAAGAAGATTAAGCGTTACAACACTAAGCTGTCTGCTAAGCGGTGTAAGACTAAATAATATTGCAGATTTACACAGAGGCAATGCTCTAAGCGCAGAAATTGATAATGAGCGCTTAACTAAGCGGCTAGGTTACAAACTTCCTATCATTCAACCCAAAACCGCTGCAAGCCGGTTGCTAAGGCTAGCAAGCAAGAATCACTTCACATTGTTCGAAATATTTCACACTGATCATCTTGGGCATGGCCGCAATATTGAAATGCTAGAGTATTTCTCAAAAGTGCTGGATGAGTTTTTATTAAATCTGATTTTACACCTTCCCAAATCAGTTTCACTTTTAATCTGCTCAGATCATGGTAACTATGAAGATTTATCAATTAAAATGCATACCAAAAATCCGGCTCTTGGTTTAGCTGCCGGCGTAAATGCGAAAGAGTATTCTCAAAAAATAAAATCTTTGGTTGATATTAAGGAAGCGATTATGGAGAACTACTAGTGAACGATTATCCGCTCATAAAATTTACATTACTGTTTATTTGCGGAGTTATACTGGAATATTACTTAGCGATTAATGGCGTAGTGTTAGGAGTTTTGTTAATCGTAATGTTGTTGGTTGGTACAGTTTGTATATATCGTTACAACAAAAATGTTTTATTGCCTACAGTATTGATATTCTCGTCTGTTATAGTTTTTGGAAGCGTTTGGTATTCGAGCTCAATTAGCAATATTAAAAAATATCCTTTTCTCGATCCTAAGATTAAAAATGTTAGAGTATATGGTAAAGTCGCCAAAATTGATCTTATAAAAGAAAAGAGACTTACTTTTAATCTTTCCCCAGATTCAATTCTTATCGGTAATAAGAAATACTCTTACACTACAACTTTTCTTTGTAATCTTTATGATGATGATAATTTAATTAGGAAAGTGTATGACGTAATTAAAATAGGGAACAGAGTTGTTTATGATTGCATGATTAGCCGACCAAGAAATGAGCGTAACCCATTCGAGTTTGATTATAAAAAATACCTTAACGATAGAGGTGTAACAGCATTAGCTACGGCTTATAGTATTGAGTCGCTTGAGGTCAAAAACACTGATTACAGTTTAGTCAAGAATTCTGTATTCGAAATCAGAAAATACATTGATGAACGGATTACACTAGTTCACAACAAAACAACTCAAGGAATGCTTCGCGGTCTGTTACTAGCAGATAGAAGTGGAATAGATTATCAAACCAACAGCGATTTTATGAATGCCGGTGTTGTTCATGTGCTCTCGGTTTCCGGACTGCACGTTGGTTACATTGTTATAATCTTTCTGTTTCTCTTTAACCGTTTTAACCTTTATTGGCGGGTATCCTTAACAGTGGTGGGATTGATAGTCTACACAATAATTACCGGCTCTGATGCCCCGGTATTTAGATCTACAGTTATGGCAAGCGTAATTCTGGTTACTCCATTCTTTGGCCGTGAATCGAATAGTTATAACACACTTTCAATTGCAGCCCTAATAATTCTTCTACTTGATCCAAAGGAATTGTTCAATCCCAGTTTTCAACTGTCGTTCTCCGCAATATTATCACTTATTATTCTTTACCCGGTCTTAAGTAAGTTTATTAAGGCACAAAATTTCAAGAGCAAAGTTGCAAACTATTTGATGCTCTTTTTCGGCTCTACATTAATAGCACAAATTGGAACCTTACCATTTACATTGGTTTATTTTGGTAAAATATCAGTTACTTCTTTGTTTGCAAATTTGTTCGTTATACCGATATCTGGAGTAATAGTAGGGCTCGGGATAGTCTCGATTTTATTCTCAACATTCTCCTTTTGGCTTGCGGAAGTTTTTGCTGCTTGTAATGAATTTTTAACCTATTTGATGCTTTACTTAGTTCAAGTATTTGGTAATCCCAGCTATTCGTTTATAAATATCACCCAGTTTTCTCTCTATGACAGTGTCATTTTTTATCTAACCTTTGGATTAATATTCTCGCTATGGACTAGATTCAAGAAGTTCATCACTAAGTTACTTTTCGTTACGCTTTCATTTGCAGTTTTTATAGAAGCAATATCATTCGATAACTCTGAATTACTTCCTAACAATAAGCTTTCAGTTCTCGCAATAGATGTGGGCCAAGGGGATTCTTTTTTAATAAAATTTCCTAATGGGCAAATTGCTTTGGTAGATGCTGGCGAGGCAACAAAGAAATTTGATAATGGAAAGCGCGTAATTATCCCGTTATTGGATAAACTGGGTATTAAGAAAATCGAC
>JBAYTN010000066.1:0-20573 GCA_041675645.1 Melioribacteraceae bacterium | reverse complement strand
CTGGCTGATCTCAAATTCAGAATTGGAGCCGGGCTCTGCACAGCATTACATATTAGGCGCTGAATACGAAACAACAGATTTTTTATTTAGCATAGAAGGTTATTATAAAAACATCAATAATTTGTTAGAGTTCACGCAAAGAATTGTTAGAAGTTCACAGAGTAGACTTACAAGTTTGACTAATTACGAAACGAATTTCTTTAAAGGGACTGGTTTTGCAGAAGGAATTGAGTTTCTTATTCAGAAGAAATTTGGTGCTATAAACGGATGGGTAAGTTATACTTTAGGAAAAGTAGACTATACTTTCCCGGATTTCGATTCCGGAGATCCGTTTCCAGCCAATCAAGATAGAACGCATGAATTCAAAATTGTTGGTTCTTACGAAACCGGCAACTGGAATTTTTCAGCGTCGTGGGTTTATTCAACCGGACTTCCATATACTGCACCGGAAAGTCAGTACTTTATCGAGCTGCTCGATGGAACTAAACAGAGTTACATTCACGTAAGTGAAAAAAATGTTAATCGCCTTCCCGATTATCATCGATTAGATTTAAGCGCATCCTATATGTTTAAGAACAAGCAATTCAATGGAGAATTTGGGCTCTCTATTTTTAACGTGTATGATCAAGACAATATCTGGTATAAAAAATATGATCTGAGTGTTAGTCCGGTTGAAGTAACTAATGTTTCTATGTTGGGAATTACTCCAACGATATTTCTAAAACTTAATTTATAATTGATGAAAAATTCCATTGGAGTAGAAATGATAAAGAGATTTTTAATGCTATTAATTATGATAATAACGGCGATTGGCTGCAGTGAAGATACAATTACCGAAAGTAACAATGAATTAGTAGTTGTAACCGGTTTTCTGCGCGCCGGAGAAGCAAATGCAGAAATTAAACTAACAAACACCTTAGCCTTGGGATCGACCGATACCGCTTCAGCCGCAATTAATGATGCTGAAGTCCTTTTGCTAAAAGGAAATAAGGCTTACAAATTAAATATTACCTCTTCTTTGAATGGAACTTATTCATATCAAGGAAGTGACTTGTCGATTGAGTCGGGAGATTTATTTTCACTAAAGATAAATTACAAAAACAAAATAATTACCGGCTCTACTACAGTCCCCGGCAAGCCGAGAGATATTTCAATTTCTAAAACAACATTAACACTCGCCGCTACTGGCTATGGCATGGGATCGGTACAAGATACAACTTCTATTTTCTTGCGATGGAGCAATTCCGATTCTTCACTCTACTATGTTGTACTTGAAAACCTAGAAACAAATCCAGTGGCCATTTATTCTACAAATACTCAGCGAGGTGCAAACAGAACAATGGTATTTCCACCGATGGCTACAAATCAATTTCTAATCGGCAGAAGAAATCTAACTTACTTGGGAAATCATAGAGCTATTGTTTACAGAGTAAATCAAGAGTATGCTGATTTGTATGAATCGCGAACACAAGACTCTCGTAATTTGAACGAACCAATAACCAATATCTCGAACGGGCTTGGAGTGTTTAGTGCCTTTGCAAGTGATACAACAATGTTCTATGTTAAAACTCAATAGAGTATTTTCTGTGTGGAATTCATATTGAACTGGAATAGTAAGATTTCATTTAAGGTTTTTTTAAAGCAGATAATGTTCATTTTCATTATCTGCTTTTCAAATTTTAATGCGCAAGATTCAACATCAATCCGATTTGGCTTTGTTAGCGATACACAGCAGCCTATTTGGATTGAAAAGATTCGTTTGGATGAAAACAATAATAAAGTTGCTACAGATGCAATCTTTAGTTCACTAATTGAAAGGGATACTATTTCATATCTTTTTCACTTAGGTGATATGACCGCGTTTGGTATGTTTGCTAGCGAATGGGAATGGATGGATATTCATCTTAACAAACTCCGCCAAGCAAAAATTCCCGTCTATCCCGCTCTCGGAAACCACGATTACTTTTTCTTTAAGAATTATGCGCTCGCGCAGTTTAGAAAAAGATTTCCGGAAATGAAAGAAACCTGGTACGTTGTTAGAATTGAAAATTTAGCAGTAATAATCTTGAATTCAAATTACTCACGGCTATCCAACGATGAAATAGAAAAGCAAAAGAAATGGTATTTAAATAAAGTAAATGAGTTGGAGATTGATAGTACTGTCAACACAATCGTTGTTGGAATTCATCATTCTCCATATACTAACAGTAAAATGGTCGGGCCGGCAGAAGAAGTTCAGCAAGATTTTGTACCGGCTTTCTTAAAAAGTAAAAAAGGTAAGGTTTTCTTCAGCGGTCACTCGCACGCATTTGAACACTTTAGAAGAAATGGCAAAGATTTCTTGGTCATCGGCGGTGGCGGTGGGCTTCAACACCCTTTGTTAATGGGAGCGTCACGTCGCTGGCAAGACTTATTCCCGATCCCAACTTCGCTTAGAATGTTTCATTATGTTGTTTGTGAATTGAATAGAACAAATCTTAAAATTAGAGTGATGATGCTCAATCAAGATTTCAAAACATTCTTTTTAGCAGACGAACTAAATATCGAGTTGGCTAATTGAAAAAGCTTCCGGCAATATTAATATCGTTTTCAATTGCTGCATTGTTCTTAGCATTGTCATTCTTACCTTCTGTAATTACAGCACAGCAAGATTCATTAAAGGGCTTTGTCGTTTTTCCTAAGCCAATTAATGCCGGACAATTTCATTCTTCTATTGGACTCTCTTTGACTGTTGTTCCTCGGTTAATTGTAGAGGAAGGAGTTTTACAACTACCCATGCTTGATGCCCGCGCCCGTTTAGGAATTACTGATGAGTTTTATTTGTCCGGCAGAGCAAATATTGTTTATGTAACTAATCAAATATCTCTCGGCTTCGGGTGGTCATACTCTTATAAAAATCTCTCTCTTTCAATAGCAGATCACTTTGGATATTGGTTTGGCTTTGCCGACTTTCAAGGATTTGATGCTAAATCAATGGGATTGGCTAATTATCCAACTATCACATTGGGCTTATCACTTAACAACTTAAATGTAAGTTTAAGCGGAGAAGCTTTGATCACTTTATCGCAACATACTTACTTTGGCACCGCTTCTGTAGGTAGATTCTCACCAGAATATGTTGGTTATGCTGTTACATTAGCTGTTGAAGAAGAATTATGGAAGAATAACTATTTTATTTTTGGTGCACGTTTCCAATACTCTCTGCCTATGTACCAAACGTGGCTTGCTTTTTCAACTTCGTACCGATGGGCGTTATTCCCGGAATTTTTTATTGGCTATGAATTATGAGCAAGCTATTGAAAATAATATTGAGCATGATTCCTTTAATTACACTCCTTTCTTGTACGGGTGATGAGTCTGTTACCGTTCCGATATTTGAGAATGGAGGACTACTGGCAAACACTTCGTCACTTTCAGCAACCACTTCAAAACTTATTGAAGGAATTTATTCAGTTGAGAGCGGATCGGATAATTTTGGAAGAAATGTTGTAATTAAATTCACTGGGAATACCTTTAGCATATTTACCGGAAAGAATTTTGCTTACTTTGTTTTGAATGTCGGCATAAAAGATTCATCTATTGTTTTTGAAGGTTACTGGCGCTTTGCACAAGACAGTAAAACCGGTTTGGCAATTCTTAGATTAGACGCTAATGAAGGTGGAAAACAAATTATTAAAAACAATACACCAAATTCTTCATTTGTTTTGCGCGGCAGTTTTGGAGACGGGAATAATTCTACTCAAAATGAACTTATCTTGAGATATATACGGCCCATCAATAAAAGTAAGATTGATTTTAAGATCCTTGCGCACCGGGGTGGCGGGAGAAATCTAGACCAGTTGCCGGAATCCGAAAATAGTCTGGGTATGATGCAGATAGCAGAAAGCTTTGGCGCGAACGGAATTGAAATTGATGTTAGATTAACTAATGATAATGTACCCATCATTTATCATGATGAAAATCTTAGTCCGCGATTGGTGGTTGGAGAATTTGCGATTGGACCGATTAAAAATTATTCGTATGCTCATTTATTAACTCTATGCAGATTGAAAAACGGAGAGTTAATTCCAACACTTAAGGAAGCATTAGAAACTATTATAAACAAAACAAACCTATCCGTTGTTTGGCTCGATGTTAAAGATCCGGCTGCGATTCCGCAGATAATTAAACTTCAAGAAGAGTATGTAAACTTAGCAATTGCCGCCGGTAGAAAATTAGAAATATTAATTGGTTTGCCGGATGATACTGCAGTTGAAGAATTTCAAAAACAGCCTAATTTTCAAAACGCCGCTTCGTTATGTGAACTTGAGTTTGATACTGTTATCAACAGTAATTCTTTGGTATGGGCGCCGGCATGGACACGCGGACCTATGATTGATGAAGTAAGTAGAATGAGAGGCTTGGGAAAGCGAGTTTTCTTTTGGACTTTAGATGGCCCGGAGTTTATCAAAGTATTTTTAGATGAAGGTGCAGCAGACGGAATTCTTTCAAATTATCCTTCAATAGTCGCTTATGAATATTACATCAGATAAACACTTAATAAGCATATTAGTAGTTTTACTTGTACTTTCTTCTTTTACCTTAGAAGCACAATCTAAAATATTAACAAATGCCAATTCAAATTTCAAAATTGGTGTTGAGTTTGGCGGAGGTTATGGTTTTAAACTTCGCTCAACAAACAAATTGGAAGGAGATTATTCTAGTTCCGGTATGAATTATACTTTACGCTTGAAATGGGGTTTGGGTAATATTTTCGGTGCCGGCATAGAAACCGGCTATATTGCTATTTCATCACTCAAATCTACAAGCCAAGTAACTCCACTCGGAGTTACAGATATTTCTGCAAGTCTAAACGCAATTCCAGCATTATTTATTGTTACTGCACAATACGCCAACCTACAATTATTCACTGGACTGGGATATTACAATGTTATGTCAACATCAACTGTTTTCAATTCTACAATTGAAAGCAGTGAATGGGATTTTGGCTACTTAGTTTCATTGGGATATGCTTACCCGATTAATTCTACATATAAAATTGGTGCTGAAATTAGGGTAAACAATATTTCCGAAGTTCAAATAACCAATCTCTCGGCTCAATTGAAATTAATGGTAAAGTTGTTTGAGTGGTGATGTCATTTAAAAGCTAAGGAGAGATTTAAATTTGTGTGTGTTTCTTCGAGAGACCTCTATTACTAATTCGTTAGACATGGTAATTTTTAGAGTATTGGCTATCCCCTCTTTTACCGACTTAATATAATTCAGATTTATGATTTGTTTTCTATTTGCACGAAAGAAAATCGCTGGGTCAACTTTTTCTTCTATCATATTAAGCGATTTATATATCAACGGTTTGTTGTTTTCAAAATGTACCCGTGAGTAATTCCCTTCACTTTCAAAAGCGATAATATCACTCAAATTAACCAGCCAGCATTTCATTCCATCTTTAATAAAAACTCTTTTTAATAATATCGAATCAGACGGTTTTTCTTTCTCGAAAGTCTTTACCGCTTTTGCAACCGCCCGGCTTAACATTTCTGGCTTAATGGGTTTTAACAAATAGTCGAGCGCATTGTATTCATAAGCTTTAATTGCATATTCATCATAAGCAGTTGTAAAGATTACCAAGGGAACTGTATCTAACATTTCAAGAAGATCAAATCCGTTTTTACCCGGCAGATTTATATCAAGAAAGATTAAGTCTATATTCTCCTTTGTTATAATTGAATAAGCATCATTTGCGTTGGCAGCTTGCTCAACAATTTCAATTTCAGGATAGGACTTTAGAAGTTCTACTAAATCCTTTCGAGCTAAACGAGAGTCTTCAACTATTAATGCTTTCATTTATATACTCTAATGGTAATTTTAATGTAGCAGACACAAAACCATTTACTTGTTGTAATTCAAATTTTGCTTTGTTTCCATATAAGAGTTTTATTCTTTCTGTTAAATTACTTAACCCTACTCCGGTGTTGTCGTCAGTTCTTTTGGAAACTAACTCTCCGCTGTTTTTTACTTTGATAATCAACTCTTCATTTTCAATTGTAGCATGAATTGAAATTGTTCCCGGCTCCACAGATTTACTTATGCCATGTTTTATTGAATTTTCAACCAAGAGTTGAACAATCATCGGGGGAATCAAAGCATTTGCTGCTTTTTCAACAATTTCAATTTGGTAATTCAATCTATCTTCCATGTGAAGATGTTCGAGGCGCAAATATTCTCTGATGAACTCAATTTCACTATTTAACAAAATTTTTTGTTCATTTCTTGAATTCAATGAGTAGCGTAAAATGTCGGTTAAAGAAGTAATCATTGCTCTCGACTTTTCAGCATCTTCGCGAATTAGACTGCGGATATTATTCAATGCATTAAACAGAAAGTGAGGATTAAGTTGATTCTTAAGATTGGTTAAATGTGCTTGCTGCAAAGAGTTTAACAACTTCAAGTTATCTATCTCTTTTTTCTGTAGTGATGTGTAGTATACAAAAACAAAGTAAACGGCAATCCACAACAATACTATGAAATAAAGGCTAAGAAAATTATTAACTAAAAGTTTTGGAATATTACCGCTATAGTCTCTAACTAAAACAATGCTCCCTACTCCAAAGAAAACAATTAGCAACGTAGTTATAATCGACTGAGGAATAAGAACTAAGATCAACTTTTGAGGAGAGTAAGAATAAATATTTTTGTATCCCCAATATATTCTTAGTGCGGAAGTGAAAACAAATGCGGCTATCATTGGTATTACACCAAAAATTGCTTTCACCACATCAAAATTATTTCCTAAATACTGCGAGATGATATTTAGGGTTGCTGCAAATGTCCATCCCGCAGTATTAGTAATCCAAAACTCTTTAGATGGATAATTTTTCAAAATCTTTTCCGGATCCATTTAGCTACCGTCTCTAATGCTAGTGGCGACATTGTTTGTTCAATCATAGTATACTCAGCAACATTACCGGTTTTTGCTTCTTGAAAACCGTGATTCAATCCCGGTAAATATTGAATTGTAAAATCCGGATTATTAGCTTCTGTTAAAGCGGCTCTCATTGCTTCCAGATTCATTTCAGCATTTACTTGCTTATCTAAATTACCATTTATTGCTAAAACTGGACAGTGGATTTTTTCCAACGCAAGCTTTGGGTTGTACTTTATAAAGTATCTAAACCATGGAGAGGTTATTCGCTTTATAAAATTATCATGCGATTTCTTATCATTGTTTGCAAAACTATTTTTAGTCAAGATATCTCTGGTTTTTATCTCTAACTGAGTAACATCATCAATACTTTTTATTGCCGTAAACACTTCTGAGTTTAGATCTATTCTATATTTTATTTGTTCTGCTGTGTTACTTTCAGAAACAGCAAGATCCTCTATCTGTTTTAACATGAGCTTATCTATTTCAACTGCTGGCCCAGCCAAGGAAATTACAAAAGCTATATTATCATTTCTGGCTGCTAAAAGAGGGGCAATCAATCCCCCTTCACTGTGGCCTATTAATCCGATTTTTTCCTTATCAATATCATTTCGAGTAAGCAAATATTCGAAAGCTGCTTCTACATCGGTGGATAAGTCATAAGAAGTTGCAGATTTGAAATCGCCTTCCGATTGTGCAGTTCCCCTATCATCAAATCTAAGAACCGCAATACCATTTCTGCTTAGATAATCTGAGAGTACTAAAAACGGCTCATGATCGAATGCTTTTTCATTTCTGTTCTGTGGTCCGGACCCGCTAATTAAAATTGCCACACATGGTTTCTCAATATCTTTAGGAATAGTAATTGTTCCAGCTAACTTTATATTATTTGCAGTTTTATTAACAAACACCACATCCTCAACAAGATACGGGAAAGGTGGTTTAGGAGTTTGTGGACGATTAAGTACGAATCCTTTAACCGAAGAACGCCCGAACACTATAGGAATATTTCCCCCACCTTGAATAAAGTTTGCACTGATAGAATCTTTTTCTTGTTTGTAATTACCTTTAATAGTAATTCCTTTTTTGGCGTCACTAATAATCATTGAATCGTTTGTAATTACGGTTTGTTCGATTGGAATATTTATAGCACCTTGGTCTGGACTATCCATGAATGTCTTTAGCACATTTGCTTCAGACTTAACATGAATGATTATTTTAATTTTCTTTGAGCCAATATTCAGCATGCCTTCCCAATCACCAAGGATTTTGGATTGTGCCATTGCTTGAATGCTGCATAATAATGTTACTGACAATGCAAAAAATAATTTCATTTGATTTTTCATTTTAACTCCATCTGTTTTATTTGCAACTGAAATTTCAGAATGCTAAAACAGAAGGGACACTAAAATAGGATGGATGGTAAAGAAACGTGATGGATGGTAATAATTGACCATCATGAATTAAAATCTTTATTAAGCAAAGTGACCGAGAAATTTTTTATTTACAGATGTCATTGCTGTAATACTCTCAACTCATTCTCTAATCAATATGGAAATAAATTCGACATTTTAGTCTATGGCTTCGACATTTTTGTCGAAATGTATTCTTAAATGCTTCTTATTCAATCAGTTTTGCGCTCTTTTATACGGCATTGTATTTGTTGCTTAATTCTTTCTGTATGAACTTAAAAGTATACTTGCATTGAATTACTGCATAGTGTAGTATTCAAGGCAGACAGTTCATTATTTGTCAATAGTAGTCTAAACATATTAACGAAACCGTTCTTGACGCAGTTAATAGAAAGGATTTCTTAAGTCTTTTGAAAGACATTCTTAATCGAACTTGTTCTTAGTATAGCGGATTTTTTGCAACTAGTCTAAAAGGTGCAGCACGCTTAAGGTTGGAATTCATCAATGAAAAAACTAAGTAGATTTAGTTTAAATTTCTCTTCTATTAAGCACAAATCTGTGCTATGGGGAATACTAGGATTACTTCTAATTATTTTGATGGCCAATCTTGGGGCAATAATTGATTTAATCTTGCATCCTGAAATCGAATACTTTGATTCTGAACATATTATAGTTGGGTCCGCGACTGCTATCGTCATAGGAACTGCATTAATCTTTTTAATTAAATACATACTCCAACTTGAAAATGCGATTCGCTTAAACAAAGAAACCCAAAGCATTCTTCGGCAAAAGGAAGATACCTACAAAAACCTTTTTGAGAACTCCGGAACCAGTATTTGTATAGTTGACCGCAATGGAGTTTATTTAATGGCCAACGAGAAAGCCTCTGAGCAATTTGGGTTAGCTGTTAATGAGATTATCGGAAAATCTCTTTACGATTTACTCCCGCCTCAAGTTGCTCAAAAAAGTTTCGAGAATAACCTTAAATTAATTGACTCCGGAGGATCAAGAGAGTATGAGGATTCATTCACACTCAACGGCAAGCAAAAAATATTTCTGATTATCGACAGGTGTATTAAGGACTTAAATGGTGTTAATTATGCAATTCAATGTAGCTCTATTGATATTACAGCACGTATCCTAGCAGAAAACGAGTTGGCAAAATATCGCAATCATCTTGAAGAGTTAGTCAAAACTAGAACGAATGAGCTAGACAAGGTTAACAACTGGTTAAGGAGAGAAATTGAAAAACAAAATGAATATGAATTACTTCTTCATCGCTCTCTCGAAAAAGAAAAAGAATTGAACAAGATGAAGTCTAGGTTTATCTCCACCACTTCACATGAATTTAGAACCCCGCTTACAGCAATTTTATCGTCTTCAGAACTTCTGCAACGTTATAATGGTAGCTGGGAATTACAAAAGAAAAATGAACATTTTGATCGCATTAGAGGAATGGTAGAATATCTTACTAAATTATTAGATGACATATTGTTGATTAGTAGATCAGAAACCGGCAATACTAGCTTCCAGCCCAAACCAGTTAATCTGCAAAAAATAATTGAAGACTGTATTTCCGAGTCAACACCATTAAAGAAAGAGAATCATAATATTTTCTTGAACTATTCAACTCAAGAAAAATTATACAAATTGGACGAAACACTTATCAAATCAATATTTAGCAACCTATTATCAAACGCGATCAAATTTTCTCCTGAAGGAGGGCAAATTAATGTATTGGTTTACGAAAAAGATGATCAGTTAATAGCCGAAGTCAGTGATCATGGAATTGGATTAGAGTGTACTGAGCTGGATAAAATATTCCTTTCCTTTTATAGAGGTAGTAACGTCGGGTCTATTTCCGGAACCGGGCTTGGTTTAGCTATTATTAATCAGGCAGTAGTACTCCATGGTGGTAAGGTATATGTAAAGAGTAGACTTAACGAAGGTACCGTGGTTGTAGTTAATCTCCCAATTAAACTTTAAGCTGATGAAAAACTAATTTGGGGAATGAATAAAAAATTTAGGATGAGAAATGAGACACCTTTAGAATGACTGATTTTTCAGACGTTTCAACAGTAACAAGCTAACAAATAAGATGTTTTTTCTAGCGACTTTGTTCTTTAAGTTAATCATTAAGTAGTTAATAAGGTTTTTAAATTGATCAAGAGCATCAGTTTTGAATTAACATGTAAGCATCTGCCCAAATTATACTTTCTTGATTTGGATCACCGATGAGATTCAACTAAATCAATAGATTTTATTATCTTTTTAGGCACCACAGGTGGAGATTCAGATATGGATAATAGTCATTTGAGTCTTGTACTGGCAGCAATAGTGCTCCTTGCAATACTTATATTGAATGTAAACCGCACTATACTCTCTTCCAACAACAACACATTACAGGCAGAAGCTATAACAACAACCAATAGTGTTGCCCAACAGGTTATAGACTTAATTAGCTCAAAATCTTTTGATGAAAGCACGGTGAATGCTGATATTACAGACATTAATGATTTTACTCCTTATGCTTCCTTTGGAACCATAACCGGTGAAACCGTAAGTCAATATGATGATGTTGATGATTATATAAATTACTTCTCTGTAATTTCAACTCCTCGATTAGGAAATGTAAATATCAATGTTGATGTTCGGTACGTTAATGCAGCACAGCCTGACGTAGCAGTTAATACTAGAACTAGAATGAAGAGAGTTGAAGTTAAAGCAACTTCGGTATATTTACCAGATACACTTCGGCTATATTATTACGCAAGTTATTGAGAAATAATTATGGGAAACATCGGTTTATCAGGCTCTTTTGTAATTGGAGGAATTGTTCTCCTTTCATTATTGTATATATATTTTCGTTTCACAGACATTAATCATTCTCAAGTTATAAATGAATTTACAGAATCCAGCATGACAAGTTTAGCAGATGTTCTGGATTATGATTTCAGTAAAGTTGGTTACCGTGTAAATTCAAATCCTAAAGTTAGTTCTCTCAACGATTCCTCCATTGTATATCTTGCTGATTTAGATAACAATGGCTCAGCAGATAGCGTAAAATATTTTGTCCAAAACACTAACGGAACCAAGTATCTGGTGAGAAGAACAACTATTAGTCAAATTAGAGAATCAAAGATTGTAATATCCAGCTTTCAAGTCCGCGGTTATGATTCACTAAACAATGCAACTCTCACTTTATCTGCAATAAAAAGTTTGGAAGTACAAGTTGTAATAACTAACAATGCTTTTAGGACTGATACTACTGCCAATTATGGTTCATACTACAAGCGAAAGTATTTTATTAAAAACTAGTTTAAGGTAGCCCGAATGGGAAAAATGTTATTGTTTTTAGTAATTGGTATGGGAGGATTATTTAACATTGCAACGCTAAATATGAATTATAGCAACTCTCGATTAGTGAATACTACAATTGAAAAGTATGAAAAAACTCAAGCTAGAAATATTGCGGCAAGCGGTATTGAATTAGCAATAGCAAATCTGAACCAAGATACCACTTGGACAGGTGTTAATAATTTGCAAATAGCAGAAGGGACATTAACCATAACGGTTGCTAACACAACCAGCAAGTACCCGGGCGGACCTAATATGAGTTTGACAGGCATGAAAGAAATTACAAGCACAGGCGTAGAAAATAATCAGACTATTGTAATACGCTCAATTGTTCAGCTGGCCAGCACGGCCTCTGCCCCTCCTTTTCTTGAATATGCCATAGCAGCAGGAAGCGATCTGCAAATTCAAGGAAGTATTAACATTAGAGACGATTATAATTCAGCATGGAATTCAAATATTCATTCGAATGGAAATTTGCAGACATCCGGCAATGCTTATAATGTAAAGGGTTTTGGAACATACTCTAAGGAGATTGATTCAAGAAAGAATAGATTTGTACCAAATGTAAATCCAAATTCTGATCCGGTTAATTCTAAAGTAGCACCAATTACATTACCAACTTTTAATCCTAATGACTACAAAAGCATTGCCACGAACATTTCAAATAGTAGCCTTACCATTAATGGATCGACCGTTTTAGGAACCAAAGCTAATCCAGCAATTTATTACGTTAATGGTGATCTAAATTTTCGCGGTACAACAACTGGTTATGGAGTCTTTATAGTAACGGGTAATATTAATTTCCACGGAAATGTAGTTGTAAATTCGGTTGATCCTACAGGCAGTAACCTCGGTTTTTATGCTGGAGGAAATATTCAAGCGCACGGAAATATTAATATTGCCGGCCAAATGTATGCCCAAGGGGATATTCAGGCTAATGGAAACTTTACACTAGTAGGATCAATGACTGCAAAGAAAAATGTTCAGCTTGCCGGAAACCCAACAATACTTTACAGACCGGCGAATGCTGCCTTAACTAATCAATTCTGGCCATCATCTACAAATTCACGACCGGTAATCGCCTCCTACTACGAATAAGTAGATTCCAAATTCCAACAGAGACTGGCAAAATTCAACTTCACCTTTTTTATCATAATTGTTGATAATGAAGACATTTTGATATAATTTTGTTATGAGCATATGCTCATAACTAATAATATATATGCCACGACCCAAAAAATATAGAAAAGTTAAGTGTTCCCCATCAGCTTATTACTTTAAGCCGCGAGCAATATCGCTTTCCAGCTTAGAAGAAATAGTCTTAGAGTCAGATGAACTTGAGTCACTCCGGCTTGCCGATTTTCTCGCATTATCCCATGAAAAATCCGCCGAGGAAATGAAAATCTCCAGAGCAACATTTGGCCGAATAGTTGAGAAAGCTAGATGCAAAGTGGTAGATGCTATTTTGAATGGAAAAGCAATTAAGATTAGCGATGAACTTCCTCAGCTTCTTAGAAACAAAACTACGGAGTGTGACGAATGCAAATCTTGTTCAAAGAAGAAAACCGGGAATAAGGATGGCGAGTGCATTAATTGCAAAAAATTAAATTCAAGGAGTAAAAAATGAAAGTTGCAGTTCCTACAACAGAATCAAATACAGTTGATGCTCACTTTGGACATTGTGAGTTTTTCACCGTTTTCACCATAGAAAATCAAGCAATAGTAAATTCCGAAATCGTACAATCGCCACAAGGGTGTGGGTGCAAATCGAACATAGCTGAAACTTTGCACGAAATGGGTGTAGAGATTATGTTAGCCGGCAATATGGGTGGAGGTGCTGTCAACGTTCTTCAATCTAACGGAATTACAGTTTACAGAGGTGCCGAAGGAGATGTTAAACAATTAGTTGAGCAATTTGTAATTGGAAACGTTGAAGATTCCGGAGAGTCTTGCAGACAACATGAAAATCATCATGGTAACGGGAATGGTCATCAGTGCAACCATAACCACAATTAAAAATGTTCTCAAAAGCCGAGACCAAGATAACGCACGCAATATTATAAAAGAGTTTTAAAAAGTGTATTTCACAGAAAAGATGTAGGCAAATAAATTCTTAACAAAAAAGATGTTCAAAAAATAAATCTATTATGAAAAAAATAATTCTAACTCTAGTTTCAATTAGTTTGCTAATATTTGCAGCAATTGGAATACTTAGTTCTAAAGAAACCGAGCAAACTCCCGTTGAACTGCTAAAGACTAAGTATTCTAAGAAATCGATACCTAGCGCGGACCATTCCAAGTTTGCCATATTAAAACAAAACTTTAACACACCACAAAAAGTTACTGAAGCTTGTATTTCTTGTCATACCGAAAGTTCTAAAGAAATAATGAAATCCAATCACTGGAACTGGGAACGACCGGAATATATTAAGGGACGCGGAATTGTATATCTGGGTAAGAAAAATGCAATAAACAATTTTTGTATCGGTGTAGAGGGAAACGAAGAAAGCTGTGCTAAATGCCATATTGGTTATGGAATGAGCAACGCAAACACCTTCTCCTATAACGATGAAACAAACATTGATTGCCTTGTCTGTCACGACAATACCGAGACTTACACAAAAGCACCGGAGAAAGGTGGCGCACCGGTTGCGACTCTAGATTTAAGTAACATCGCACAACATGTTGGCAAGCCGTCAAGATCTAACTGCGGAGTTTGCCATTTCTTTGGTGGCGGTGGTAACAACGTAAAACATGGCGATTTGGAAAAAGCACTCTTCGATGCCAATAAAGATGTTGATGTACACATGGGTGTTGACGGAACCAAAATGGAATGCGTTGAATGCCATAAAACAGAACACCATAACATTAGCGGAAAAATGTATTCCCTTTCATCAATGAATAGGAATAGAGCAACTTGCGAGGAATGCCATACAGAAAACCCACACGAAGATGCAATTCTAAATAAGCATACATTAAAGGTTGCTTGCCAAACATGTCACATCCCAACTTATGCAAAAGTTAATGCTACAAAAACTGCGTGGGACTGGTCGACTGCTGGAAAACTTGAAGACGGAAAGCCAATAGAAATTGATGATAAAGATGGCAACCACACTTATCTCTCCATCAAAGGAAGTTTTGTATGGGGAAAGAATTTAAAACCAGAGTATATATGGTTTAACGGTACGGCAAATCATTATCTCTTGGGTGATACAATTTCTGATACAACTACTTCACTTGTAATCAACAAACTTAATGGTTCATATTCAGATAGAAATTCCAAAATTATACCGGTAAAAATACATACTGCGCGCCAGCCTTTTGATCCTATCAATAAAATGTTGATACAGCCCAAACTCTTTGCAGAAAAAACCGGAGAAGGTGCTTTCTGGAAAGATTTCAATTGGCAAACCGCATCTAAAATTGGAATGGAGAACATTAATCTGCCATTCAGTGGAAAAATATCATTCATCAAAACCGAAATGTACTGGCCGGTAAATCATATGGTCTCTTCAAAGGAAAACACAGTTCAGTGTATTGAATGCCATACAAATAATGGAAGCAGATTGGAAAATCTAAAAGACTTTTACATGCCGGCAAGAGATAGGAGTTTAATTATCGATTATACCGGAGCTGGAATGTTAGTTCTTTCTTTGCTTGGCATTGTCGTTCATGCATCAATAAGAATTTCCGCTTCCAGAAAAAGAAAAGCAGAGGCTAAAAATGGCAAATAAAGTTTACATATATAGATCATTCGAGCGTTTCTGGCATTGGATGCAAGCAGTATTAATTTTTATGCTTGCCGCAACTGGCTTTGAGATTCATGGATCAATAAGCTTTTTTGGTTATCAGAATGCTGTAAAATACCACAATATTTCAGCCTATATTTTTATTGTGCTGATTGTGTTTGCCATATTCTGGCATTTTGTTACCGGTGAGTGGAAGCAATACATCCCTACTTCGGAACATCTTAAAGCACAACTAAATTTTTACTTGTTTGGAATTTTCAAGAATGCACCGCATCCAACAAAAAAAGCAGTATTAAGTAAATTGAATCCGTTGCAAAGACTAGTTTATCTCTCTCTCAAAATTTTGGTTATACCTACAATGGTGATCTCCGGCATGCTATATATGTTTTATCGCTATCCGCAGAAAGGAACAATAGCCGGGCTCAATATAGATTCCGTTGAAGTCATTGCATTATTCCATACAGCGGCTGCATTTGTTTTAGTAGCGTTTATTATTGTTCACCTTTATCTAATTACAACCGGTACTACACCTACATCAAATCTAAAAGCAATGATTACCGGATTTGAAGAATTAGATCATCATCATAACGATGAAAATAAATCATCGAAAGAAATTATATCTGCAGAGGTTAAAAATGATTGAATCAAAATATATGAATCCCTATTTAGCCGGATTCTTTTTAGGAATAGTTTTGTTAGTCACTATTTACATTACCGGCAGAGGTTTGGGCGCAAGCGGTGCAGTTAAAAGTGTTGTTGTAGCCAGTGTTGAGGCAGCTGCACCAACTCATGCAGAAGAAACAAAATTCTACAAGGAATATAGTTCAGAGCATGACGGGAGCGCATTAAAGAATTGGCTTGTCTTCGAAGTTATTGGTGTTATAATCGGCGCATTTATTTCCGGATTAATCTCTAATCGGCTAAAATTAAAATTGGAACATTCTCCCAAGTCAACTACAAAAATCCGAATTATCGGGGCAGCTATTGGAGGACTGTTATTCGGCTTTGGTGCTCAGCTTGGAAGAGGATGCACTAGCGGCTCTGCATTAAGCGGTATGGCCGTACTTTCTGCCGGAGGATTAATTACGATGATGGCAATATTTGGCGGAGCTTACGCATTTGCTTACTTCTTTAGAAAACTATGGATATAAGGAGAAGACAACTATGGGACCATTAGTACCGGAAATTATTGGCAACGAATTAAATTTTGTTGTTGCTTTGTTTATTGGAATAGCATTTGGCTTTGTTCTTGAACAAGCTGGCTTTTCAACATCGAAAAAACTTGTCGGTTTATTCTACGGTTACGATTTTACAGTTCTGCGCGTGTTTTATACCGCCGGATTAACAGCTATGATAGGAGTTATAGCACTTAGCCACTTTGGTTTACTTGACATGAGTTTGGTCTATGTAAATCCAACTTTCCTATGGTCAGCTATTGTTGGCGGTCTAATTATGGGATTGGGATTTGTCGTAGGAGGATTTTGCCCCGGCACAAGTGTCTGCGCTGCCGCAATTGGCAAAATTGACGCGATGATTTTTATTGGCGGTTCAATTATTGGCGTATTCATTTTCGCCGAAGGTTATCCATTATTTGAAGGATTATATAAAGCGGCTTCATGGGGTAATGTAAGAATTTTTGATACTCTTGGAATGTCTCAAGCACTATTTGCCTTCTTACTAACTGCAATTGCAATTGCTGCTTTTGTAGCAACAACAATCATTGAAGCAAAAATAAACGGCAGAGCAAACCTCGAGTTTGCAAACAAAAAAATGTATCTTGGTTTAGCAGCTGCATCTATTTTAATTGGACTAACTGCTTTTGCACTTCCCGATAAAAAAACAGATTTGATTTCAGAAGCTTATTCAACAAAAGATTTTAATAGAGATACCTTTGAATGGATGACTGCTGATGAACTAGCTTTTAGAATTATGGATGATGAAGCCGACTTACAAATATTTGATTTACGCTCTTCTAAAGATTTCTCAACGTTAAGTTTGCCTAAATCTCAAAACATTAAGCTGGAAAATCTTTTTGAGAAAGATATAATTAAGCAGCTTTCCTTACGTGGAAAGATTAATGTATTTATTTCCGGTAATGATACTCTTGCACAGAAGGCCGCTTTCATTTCATCAGAACTCGGATACAAAAACAACCATGTTCTGCAAGGTGGTATGAATAATTTTGCTAAAGAGATTATAAATTTTACTAATCCCGGTAATGCGGATTCAAAGCAGTTGGTTGATACATACAGATTTAGAGAAAGCGCTGCAACAGCAATTCCAGTGTTGATAAAAGAAAACAAACAAAAACAATCTTCCGGTGGAACTAAAAAAGCGAAAAGAGTTTTAGGAGGTTGTTGATAATAATTGGAGAACCATGAGCACGTTGAATAAAGAACATTGGTATGATGGCTGGTTTTATGAGAAGCTAATTGCACCAAACCAAGATGGGTTGTTTGCACAGATCAAAGTACTAATCGAGCCTAATTCAAAAATAATTGATGTGGGTTGCGGTACTGGGCGTTTTTCTTTTTCAGTTGCTGATAAATGTAAATCCATTTTAGGTATAGATTTATCAAAGCGAAACGTTGAAAGAGCTAATCTGTTGCTTTCGAAACAACCAAACGATAAAATTTCTTTTCAGCATAATAATGTGAACAGCATATTAGCTGATAAAAAAGAACATTTTGATTATGCAGTAATAACCTATGTTATTCATGAAGTTGATGATAGTGACAGAATAAATCTTCTAAAAGATATGGCACAGATTGCAGATAAAATTATCGTTGGTGATTATTTATTTCCACAACCAAATGGCTTAGGTAGCGTTTTAAATGAAGTGGTAGAGTATGTTGCCGGAAAAGAACATTACAGAAATTATAAGTCCTATCTAGCCGGTAAAGGAATAGCTGGCTTGGCAGAGAATGCCCAACTAAAAATAACTAAAGAAATAAAGGATACTTCGTACACCTCTCACGTGGTTGTGCTGGAATAACAGTAATAATAAATTTCCTCCAATTCCTCCCAGTGATTAAGAGAGCCGTCTTGACAACAGACGGCTTTCTTGTAAATATTTTTAGATTTGCAGACCCAATCTTTTTACTACTTTTTCACTTAATTTTTATCTGCTCTTATAATAAAAACTTCTTACACTCCATTATTTGTTAATTATGATTTCTTGATTGCTTCCATTACTTTTTCTTTGCTTAATTCTTTTGTACAGAAGAACCAGTCGTAGCATTTCATATATTTTTTGCCCTCCATTCTATTCTTAGCAGTACCGCACGAACCAGCCGGTGGAACAATTACCGGATCGCCGGGGCGCCAGTCTGCCGGTGTGGCTATTGAGAATGCGTCTGCCGTTTGCAATGCTATCAGTACACGGTGCAATTCATCAAAATTTCTTCCTAGACTCAGCGGATAGTAAATTATTGTACTAATTATTCCTTTAGGATCAATTACAAAAACGGCGCGGACAGCTTTTGTGTTGTTTTCTCCCGACTGAATTATTCCATCTTTCTTAGCAACTCCCATTGTAATATCTTTAATAAGCGGGAACTTAACTCCAATTTCTTTCATTCGCTCACTTCTTAAAAGAAAAGAAGATATTGTTTTACTCTCAAATTATTTTCTTGAAAAACTATCCGATAAATTCGGCCGCAAGGATAGTATTCTCGCTTCTGAGAGTTAGACATTCTCTTCATCACAATATCAGTTTTAAATAAAACGACTTTAAGTTAGAGTTGAGATCTAGATTTGAAGAAATAGATAATGCATTTAAACATAACGAGAGTCACGATTAATCCATTTGTAGGGAGCAAAAGTAGTTCTTTAAAGATAGAATGTTGTATAGGACGATCTAATTCAATACCCATTTTGAAAAGGTATAAATATCACCATCTTTAAGATGAACTACTTTTTCCATTTTGTTTTTTATTTGAAGTTCTTCTAGAGTAAATAGAAAATTATACCTTGTTTCATTAAACCAAATTAGAAACACATTCTTATTTCCCGCCCAAATATCGTCCCTCCTATCCCCACTAAATGGTTCAGCAGAATTGTAAAATGTTTTGGCCGGACTCCGTTTACTAACAATGCTAGTTAGAATATAAACAGCTTCTGGTATATTGCTATAATACGATAGATTTGAATTGCAAGGTTCATGCTCAATAAGGTAATTGATCATTTCACTTTTCTTCCATTGTTGGCTGTTATATCCCCAACCAGATTGATTCAAATATTCGTCGATTAATAGTGTGGTCTTATTCATCGGTAATGCTATCAAGAGAATAATTCCAATAGAAAACGGAACTGTAATTAATCTTACCTTGATGCTTTGGATGAGCCAGCTTAATATTTTATCTGCTGTAATAAACAATATAAAGACGATAGGGATGTAAATTGGAGCCAACAATCTATCAGAGATTTTATCGTATGCTGTAGTTGTAGAGGTAATAATTATGATACAACTGTACAAAAGTGCAAAGAGAGTACTAGGACCAGCTTGCTGAAACAGAAAATTTCTTATACTCCTTTCACTACCACCCAAAACCCAGACAAATATTATGATAAAAATGAATACCAAATAAATGCCGGAATGTTGTATCGGTAAATACCATGGGAGTATTGTTTTCCATGAATAATTAATGTTTTCAAGAAATGTATACGAAGAGGATGCCCGCTCCCCGGCAAGTGTATTAGAAATTAAATAATTCCTAACTATCCACCCTCCTATTGGTAAAACGGCTATAATTATAAAGCTAAACAAATCACCAATTTTATTTTTGAATTTATTTTCCCCTCTAACAAGAATGCAGATCATTCCGGTTAGAAGTAAAACAACACCAGTGTAACGAGTAAGACTTGCCAAGGAAGCAGAAATCGAAATCATAATAAACGAGAAAATCTTTCCAGTTCTTTGGTATGTGTCAATATGATAAAGAAAGATTATGACCAACGTAACAAATAGTGTTTCCGACAATGCTATAAATGCTACTTTAATAAGTGCAAAAGAAAGTAAAACAGAGAGAGTACCCAAGCAAACCAATGTGAATGATTTCAGATGTCTTAGCAAAAACATTCCGGAGAGATAAACATTTAGTCCAAAGAGAAAAGAATTTAGATAGCTGGCTG
>JBAYTN010000065.1:0-20606 GCA_041675645.1 Melioribacteraceae bacterium | reverse complement strand
TTTTCGCAGTTTCACATGCTTGCATTAATGCTTCTTGTGCACTTTTACCAAGCGCCGGAGTAATTCCCGTCCAGTGAAACCAATCAGCATTCTCAAAAACCTTATCCCAATCAACTTCTTCTTTTTTCATTTGAGAAACAGCAGAGTTAGCTCTATCATAAATAACCTTGCTGGCTCTTTGGCTAGCACCGGTTTCTAAAAAATAAATTCCAACTCGATCGCCGCCGCGAACTACAAAATCATCTTTAACACCAAATCTTCTTAGGTGATTTACAGCAGACTGACCAATTTCATGTTTTGGCAATTTTGTTACAAAGTAGGAATCAAATCCATAATTGGAAAGTGCAACAGCCACGTTGGCTTCTCCTCCACCGTAAGTAACATCTAAATTTTGTGATTGTACAAATCTTGTAAAGCCCGGTGTTGAAAGCCGAAGCATAATTTCGCCAAAGGTTACTACTTTTTTCTTCATCTTCACTTCCTAAAATATTTTTATTATTAACGTCCCATCCAGCCGCCATCAACAGTTACAACACTTCCGTTGAGGTAGCTTGATGCATCAGAGCAAAGAAACACAACCGTTCCCATTAAATCTTCCGGCGTTCCCCATCGTCCGGCTGGAATTCTTGCTAGTATTGATTTATTTCTTTCTTCATCCTCTCGTAATGCTTTTGTATTATCAGTAGCAATGTAGCCGGGTGCTATTGCATTTATTGTTACACCTTTGCCAGCCCACTCATTTGAAAAGGCCATGGTCAGTTGTTTAACTCCGCCCTTGCTTGCAGCATAACCGGGAACGGTTATACCGCCTTGAAACGAGAGCAAAGAAGCTATGAACACAATTTTTCCATATCCACGCGCAACCATTTCTTTTCCAAACTCCCGAGTTAAAATGAATTGAGCAGATAAATTTATCTCAATCACTTTATCCCAATATTCATCGGAGTGTTCTGCAATCGGTTGACGAAGAATTGTTCCAGCATTGTTTACTAAAATATCAACGCGTGGAAAATCTTCTTTCACTTTTTTAATAAATTCATACAGAGCATTTCGGTCGGAGAAATCGCAAACGTAACCTTTGAATTTACTGCCTCGATCTGTAATTAACTTTTCTGTCTCGGAAAAATCTTGTTCATACGATGCACTAATTATTACATCTGCACCGGCCTCAGCTAACGCTAAAGCATAGTATTGACCAATGCCTTTGTTAGCACCAGTTACAATTGCAGTTTTACCTTTTAAGCTAAATTTATCAAGTACCATGTTCACCTCTAATTCTAAAGTTTAATTTCGTCCCTACGGGACTATAATTCTGTAACAAATTCATTTTTATAAAAATCTGATCCCTACGGGATCAAAACTTTATTTATTCTCTACTAATACTTAGTCCTATAGGGACAAAATTCTTAAAACAAAATACCGTTTGAAAAATCAAATCACTTTACTACTATGTCCCGTAGGGACAATATCTTTATAACTTTAGAACCGGAAATGAAGTGAATCCCTTTAGGGATGATATTACCCAACATCAGTAAAGAGATAATCTTCATTATAGCCAATCTCAAACGCCTTCAAAAAACCAGTATACTCTTCTTTGAATGTACTTTTCCTATGATGCACTTCTTGGTTTTGAATATACTCAATCACCCTTGAAATTTGAGAATGTGAATAAGTAAACGCACCATATCCAGCTTGCCATTCAAATTTGCCACGAACAAACTTCTTATCATTAATCCATTTAGAAGAACTACCTTTAATATCTTGCATAAGATCGGATAAACATTGAGTAGGTTTCATTCCAATCAGTATATGAACATGGTCTCCAACGCCGTTGATCGCCAACAGTTTATGCTCGTTATTTTTGATGATACCACTTATATATTTGTATAACTCTTGTTTCCATTCTTCACTGATTAGAGCTAGTCTATTCTTTACAACAAAAATAACTTGTACATATAGTTGTGTATAAGTGTTTGCCATTGCATTTATTTTAGTTCAGTCATTGCAATTGCGTCCATATCATCAAACACTTGGTTCTCTCCGCCCATAGCCCAGATGAAAGAATAACTTTGTGTTCCGCATCCGGAATGAAGGGACCAGCTAGTTGAAAGAACTGCTTGTCTATCGCGGATAATTATGTGACGTGTTTCTTTTGCTTCACCCATCAAGTGCACAACAAACGCATCTGGATTCAAATTGAAGTACATATAAACTTCACTTCTGCGCTGATGAGTATGACATGGCATTGTATTCCAAACGCTTCCATCTTCAAGCTCTGTCAATCCCATTACAAGTTGGCAAGTAGGAAGTATGTCGGGCAAAATATATTGATTGATTGTTCTTTTGTTGGAAGTCTCGGTCGAACCAAGGTGGCGATGAATAGCTTGATCGTAAGTAACATGCTTTGTTGGATAAGCTGTATGAGCCGGATAACTAACAAAATAAAAATGAGCTGGAGTTTCTGCATTATCACTTTTAAACTCTACATTTTGGGAACCTCTGCCGATATAAAGCGCATCGCGGTAACCTATTTTGTAATCAATTCCATCAATAGTTATAACACCAGTAGAGCCAATATTAATTACCCCAACTTCACGACGATCGCAAAAATGCTCAGCAGCCATTTCCTTTTTAGTTGCCACAAGCTGAAGTGTTTTTCCAACCGGAACAGCCGAACCGGTAATAGACCTATCAACATCTGAATAGACCATTGGAATTTCGTTTGGTGTAAATAGCGTTTCAACTAAAAATGAATTACGTAGTTCAGTTGTGTCCATCTTCTTGAATCCATTTTGATCCGGCGAATATCTTACTTCCATTTTGTCCTCTTTCTCTAATAAGAGATTTTATAACCAGCTTTTAATTTTTTCTGCCACGCTCGCGCCAGTAAAACCAAATTTTTCAGCAAGTGTTTGATATGGAGCAGAAGCGCCAAAAGATTTCATTCCAATCAGCAATAATTTTTGACGGAACAAATCTCCCCATCCAGTCATTGTTGCGGCTTCAACTACAACAACCGGAACATCTGCCGGAAATAATTTCGTTTTGTAATCTTCAGCTTGCTTTTCAAAAATTTCTCTCGAAGGAATTGAAACAACTCTAATATTTAATTTATCGCTGAGCAATTTCTTTGCTGAATCAGCAACCGGAACTTCTGAACCGCTTGCAACAATTACTAAGTCCAGCTTCCCATCTTTTTCTTTGCTTGTAATGTAAGCACCCTTTAATACTTCGCTAGGAATAAAATCTTCTGCTCTGTCAAATGCATCAATTTTTTGTCTAGTTAAAATTAATGAAACCGGTCCATCAGTTTTTCTTAAAGCATAAGCCCAAGCCATTGCTGTTTCAATTCCATCTGCCGGGCGAAGTACAGTTGAGTTTGGAATAGCTCTAAGCACAGCCAAATGCTCAACCGGCTGATGAGTTGGTCCATCTTCTCCAACAAAAATTGAATCGTGAGTGAAAACATAAATTGTAGGAATTTGCATCAAAGCAGCTAATCGAATTGTCGGACGCATATAATCCGAGAACACAAAGAACGTCGCACCAAAAGCTTTATATCCACCGAAAAGAGTTATTCCATTTAGAATTGCGCCCATTCCATGTTCACGAATTCCAAAATGGAAGTTTCTTCCGCCAAATTTATCTGCAAAGATCGCATCAAATCCATTCATGTAAGTATTTGTTGAAGGAGCTAAATCAGCAGAACCGCCGACAAAGTATGGAATAAGTTGTGCTATTTTCTGAATTACCTTACTTGATAAAGTTCTCGTAGCGCTTGGTTCTTTTGGAACTGCATTTACCAATTCCTCTTCAAGATTTTCCGGCAGCCAGCCACTTATTGCTTTTTCATACTGATCGGCTTTTTCTACTTCGCTATTTTTCCATGAAGCGTAATCGTTCTTCCAAGTATCATATACTTTTTTCATTTCACTTTTACGAGATGCAAATAAATCTGCAACTTCTTGCGGAACGTAAAATTCTTTATCAACCGGCCAGCCTAAATTTTCTTTTGTCTTAATCATCTCATCTTTGCCAAGGGGTGAGCCGTGAACATCATGTGTGTTTGCTTTATTTGGAGAGCCAAATCCAATCGTAGATTTTGTAATGACTAACGTTGGTTTTTCTGTTTCGGCTTGTCCGGCAATAATTGCTTTTCTAATTCCTTCATGATCATAAGCATTAGTGTGTAATACTTGCCAGCCGTAACTTTCAAATCTTTTTTGTATATCTTCCGAAAAAGTTAAATAAGTGTGTCCTTCAATTGTGATAGTATTATCATCGTAGAAATAAATGACATTGCCAAGTTTTAAATGTCCGGCAGTAGAAGCAGTTTCGTGAGAAACGCCTTCCATCAAATCACCATCGCCGCAAAACCCATAGATGTAATTTCCACCAAAGAGTTTTCCGTAACGAGCTTCTGTCATCTTTGCGGCAATCGCCATTCCGATTCCATTTCCAAAACCTTGTCCAAGAGGACCGGTTGTAGTTTCAACGCCGGGAACGTGACCATATTCCGGATGCCCAGCAGTTTTGCTTCCCCACTGTCTAAATGATTTTAGATCATCCATCGTAACATCGTAACCGCTTAAATGAAGCATGGAATAGATTAACATAGAGCCATGACCACCGGAAAGAACAAATCTGTCGCGGCCCGCCCACTTTGGATCGTCGGGATTATGTTTGATGAATTCTGTCCATAAAATTGCTGCAACATCAGCCATTCCCATTGGCATTCCAGGGTGACCCGAGTTAGCCTTTTGCACGCCTTCAGCTGCTAAAATTCTTATCGTATTCGCAGTTAGTTTCTTAATATCCAATTTCATCTCCAAATGTTTTTTGTAATACACGAAAATATAAAATATTTCACTCTACACTCTTCGTTCTACTTTCTTAACTCTACATTATACATTATAAGTCGTTGAAGCAGTATCTCCGCCTCGTCCGGTCCAGTTAGTATGGAAGAACTCGCCGCGAGGTTTGTCGACTCTTTCATAAGTATGTGCACCAAAATAATCGCGCTGAGCTTGCAATAAGTTAGCAGGTAATCTTCCGTTGCGGAAACCATCAAAATAATTTAATGCCGTAGATAGAACCGGAATCCAAATACCATTTTCAACAGCAGTAGAGATAACTTTTCTCCACGAAGCTTGAGCATCTAAAATCTTTTCTGCAAAGAAAGGATCAAGTAAAAGATTTGTGAGATTTGGGTTCTTATCAAAAGCCTCTTTAATCTTTCCTAAGAATGCGGAACGAATAATACAACCGCCGCGCCACATTAATGCGATTCCGCCATTGTTCAAGTTCCATCCATATTCTTGAGCTGCGTAACGCATTAAAACATAACCTTGTGCATAAGAAACCAACTTTGAAGCGTAAACTGCTTTTCTAATATCTTCAATGAATTGCTTTTTGTCGCCATTGAATTTTGGAGTTGGACCGCTTAAAACTTTTGAAGCCTCAACGCGGTCATTTTTCAAAGCAGAAAGAGCGCGTGCATAAACTGCTTCACCAATCAAAGTAAGAGGAGTTCCGGTATCAAGAGAAGCAACTACAGTCCACTTTCCGGTTCCTTTTTGTCCGGCTGTGTCTAGTATTTTATCAACTAGCGGAGCGCCATCTGCATCTTTGAAAGCAAGAATATCGCGAGTGATTTCGATAAGATAACTTTCGAGCTCACCTTCATTCCACTCTTTGAAAACTTCGTGCATCTCATCCGCAGACATTCCTAAAAGATCTTTCATTATTTGATATGCTTCGCAAATCAATTGCATGTCACCATATTCAATTCCATTGTGAACCATCTTAACAAAATGGCCAGCTCCGTTTTCACCGACCCAATCGCAGCAAGGAGTTCCATCTGCAACTTTAGCGGAAATTGATTGAAAAATTTCTTTTACGTGAGGCCATGCTGCAATAGATCCGCCCGGCATAATTGATGGGCCTTTGAGCGCTCCTTCTTCACCGCCGCTAACGCCGGTGCCAATGTAAAGCAAGCCTTTCTCTTCCAAATACTTTGTTCTTCTAATAGTGTCAGGAAAGTGTGAGTTACCTCCATCAATAATTATATCTCCTTTTTCTAAATGAGGAATCAGTAATTCAATGAAATCATCAACCGGTTTTCCGGCCTTAACCATCAGCATAACTTTGCGCGGAGATTTTAAGTTTGCTGTCAAATCTTCCAAAGTGTGAGCGCCAATTACATTCTTCCCTTTACCTCGTCCGTTTATAAAGCTATCAACTTTGTCAATTGTGCGGTTATAAACTGCAACAGTATAACCGTGGCTTTCCATATTCAACACTAAATTTTCGCCCATTACGGCAAGACCAACTAAACCAATATCAGCTTTACTCATTTTGTTTCCTCTATTTTTTAATTTCTCTTAAATCCCAATTGATACAATTTGTTTTGTACACTCTCTCTACAATTTTGAAGATCAAGTGTATAAAAAGTGAATTCTCTTCTAACCGGATAATCGCCGCGTTGTTTTTCAAAAGTATCCACAGAAGTTCGAAGTCGCTGATCATCTTCTTCAATATTATAAGTATGTGAAATTATTTTACTAATAATTTCTTGTTCATCCAATCCGTTACAATCAAGCTTGATAATTTCAGAACTTTTCGGATTAGGAATTTCATTTGGATACCAGTCTTTATCAAGCGGAAGACCAAAATACTCAGCCAACCCATTCACACACATAGCTGTACCGTTCGCTTTTCCATCTGCTGAATAACCGGCAATGTGAGGTGTTGCAATATCAGCAAGTTCCAGCAATTCCAAATCAATAGTAGGTTCGTTTTCCCAAACATCAAGAACTAAATCAGAGACACTTCCATTTTTCACGGCATCCTTCAAAGCATTTGTGTCAATCACTTCACCGCGAGAACTGTTAAAGACAATTTTACTTTCCGAGAAACTTTCAAAAAATTGTTCATCTGCCATATGAAATGTTTTGTCTTCACCGCTTCGGTTTAACGGAACGTGAAAAGTGATTATGTCACTTTTCTTAACAAGTTCATCCAGCGAAATAAATTGATTGTTCGCTTCAGCTCTTTCTCTAGGCGGATCGCAAAGCAGAACATTCATTCCAAATGCTTTAGCAATTTTTTCTACTTTACTGCCAACATTTCCAACTCCAACAATTCCAATAGTCTGTTCCGTCAGTTTGATTTTGTTTCTATCTGAGATAGTAACAAGTGCAGAGGCAATATATTGCTGAACAGAACTTGAGTTACAACCGGGCGCGCTAATCCATTTTATATTCTTGGAATCGCAATATGCGCCATCAATGTGATCGTAACCTATTGTAGCAGTCGCAATAAATTTTACGTTTGAGCCTTCCAGCAATTCAGCATTACATTTTGTTCTAGTTCTTACGAGAAGTGCATCGGTATCATTAACCGCTTCTTTAGTTATTTGTTTCGGCGATAGATAAATGACGTCTGCAAATGGTTCCAGCACTCCCTTTAAGAAGGGAATCTTATCATCAGCTATTATCTTAATTCGGTTATTCATCTGGTTAGTCTTTGAATCTATCCTTGTAAGCCCATAAGCCAAGCGCCGGATTTGAAATGTAGAATATTTCTTCGCCATCGGGCATTACGTTAAAACCATCTTTCAAAATCTGTGGATTGTACTTATTCATCATCTTAGTCAAATCAGAGTATGAGAAATTTACACTTTCAATTTCTTCTTTAGTCAAATTTCCGGGACAGTAAGTTATCTTAAATCTATTTTCCGAAGAACCATGTATCAAATGAGCAGCAGCGCTTAGATTATTTTTCAGCTCATCATTCTCTTCAACTGCTTTCAAGACTTCCGGTGTTGTAACATATCCATATTTTCTGATCAAGCGGTCAATCTCTTTATCTTCGCCGAACTCTTTTAAGCCGGGAGCGAGAACAATTAGTTCGCCTTCATCAGCTATTGCCATTCTTGTTCTGTAAATACTTTTGTTGCCAAGCCAAGTGCTTTTGAACTCTGAAGGATCGAGATAGACAACGACTTTCTTCAAAGGCTCATCGAGCATTTCAAAATTAACTTTGAGAGATAAGTCTGCGGCTAGTTTGAAGGTTTCGTTATCATCGCCGACAAACAAACCTTTAACAGCTAAACGACCGAACATGTCTTTTCCAACAACAGTTAGCACGTAAACGATCGGCAAATGCTTAGCAAAGTTATCAGCAGCATAATTTAGAACTTTACGAACCGGAGTATCGGCACGACCCATCATTCTTTCCATCCCGTAAACAGCACCAAGGTAATGGCTCTTGTTAATTCCCTCTTTCCCGCCAGTGCCAACAAAAATATTTTTTGTGTAGTTAGCCATTCCAACAACTTCGTGAGGGACTACTTGACCGACGGAAAGAATTAGATCATAATTTCCATCAACTAACAGTTTATTTACTTGTGCCGGCCAAGAATAATTTAATCTACCTTCACTTACTTCACTTATGAACTCAGATGGAACTTCTCCAAGTGTTTGTAGATCGCTCCGCCAGTTATGAACACGAAAAATATTTTTAGGTACATCTCCAAACATCGTTTCAAGTTCTTTTTCATTCATAGCAACGTGCGTACCAAGTGCCGGAAGAATGTCGGTCATCTTTTCGCCATAGTATTTGTACGCAAAGCGGGTTAGAATTCCCGCATGAGAATGAAAGCGTGTAAAGTCCGGCGGAATTGCAAGAACTTTTTCCTTTAGCCCAAGTTTCCCTAGTGCAGTAAACAATCCTTCGCGTAAATCATCTTCATTCAGAATATCGCTTTCACTTCCGCGTGCATAATAAACCATCGTTACACTTTTCCTTTCTAAATTTATCTTTGAATTCTTGCCGAGCCGCCTTTAGCAAAGGCTCTAACTTCTTCAACTGTTGCCATTGTAGTATCACCCGGAGTTGTTGTTAACAGCGCACCGTGTGCCCAGCCAAGTTTTACAGCTTCTTCTGCAGATTCACCATTTAACAAGCCGTAAATAAATCCGGCAGCAAAACCATCTCCTCCGCCAACTCTATCCAAAACATCAAGTTCGCATGTTGGCGCTGAATATGTTTTTCCATTTATCCAGGCAACCGCACTCCAGCTATGATGATTGGTGGATTGAACTTCGCGCAATGTTGTTGCAACAACTTTAACTTGCGGATATTTCGCAATCACATTATCAATCATTCCAAAGAAAACGCTCGGATCTAATTTCGATTTAGCATGAACATCCGGTCCCGTGATTCCTAATCCTTTTTGTAAATCTTCTTCATTTCCAACAAGAACATCAACATGTTTTACAATACCATCAATAATTTCGGCAGCTTTTTGCTCTCCGCCCCAAATATTCCAAAGCTTAGCGCGGAAGTTCAAATCGAAGCTTGTAATGGCGCCGGCGGCTTTTGCTTCTTTCATTGCTTCTATTATCAATTGACCAGTTGTTTCAGAAAGCGAAGCAAAAATTCCTCCGCTATGAAACCATTTTACTCCATTTGCAAAAATTTCTTTCCAGTTAAAATCGCCAGGCTTAAGATACGAAGCGCCTTCATTACATCTATTGTAAAATACAACTGGCGCGCGTGAACCCAAACCTCTATCGCTGTATACAGTTGCCATGTTGGGACCATTAACACCATTATGTTTCATTTTTTTATAGAATGGTTTTACACCCATAGCACGAACACGTTCTGCAATTAAATCTCCAATTGGATATTCAACCATTGCTGAAGCAATTGCAGTGTTCATTCTAAAACAATCTGCTAAGTTTGCTGCAACATTAAACTCACCGCCGCTAACATGAATTTGGCATTGAGTAGCTTTTCTGAATGGAATTATTCCGGGATCTAAACGGTGAACAAGTGCACCAAGTGAGAGTAAATCAATAGCAGCATCTTTTTTAATATTTAGTACTTCGCTCATTTTATATTTTCCTTAATAATTATACACCACTGTAAGCATTAAAACCGCCGTCAACCGGAACAATTACACCGGTAACAAATTTTGAAACGTCAGAAATCAGATAGAAAAGAGTTCCGAGTAATTCTTCCGGCTCACCAAATCTTCCCATAGGAGTTCCGGATATAATTTTATGTCCTCTCGCAGTCAATTCGCCGGTCTTTTCGTCGGTTAATAAAAATCTATTTTGGTTGGTTAAGAAGAAACCGGGGGCAATTGCATTAACGCGAACGTTTGCTTTGGCAAAGTGTACCGCCATCCATTCTGTTAAATTATTTACAGAAGCTTTTGCCGCAGAGTAAGCTGGAATTTTTGTAAGAGGTCTGAATGCATTCATAGAAGAAATGTTAATTACGCTTCCGCCTCTACCTAACATATCTTCAGCAAAAACCATTGTCGGTAAAACCGTTCCAAGAAAATTCAAATCGAATACACTTCTAAATCCTTCAAGGTCCATTCCGAAAAAGGATTTGGAAAGATCATTCATATTTTCAGTTGTTAAAAATTCATTTGCACAAGTTGCTTTAGGAGAATTCCCACCGGCACCATTTAACAACACATCAACTTTACCAAGTTGTTCATTAATTTGTTTCTTTGCTTCAATCAAACTTTCTTTATCTAGAACATTACCAACAACACACAATACCGGTTTGCCGGCTTGAACAGCCATTCCACGCGCGCAATCTTCACATCTTCCCTTTTTGTAATCAAGGATTGCTACTTTAGCGCCGGCATCAATCAACGCTTGAGAGAAAACTCCTCCGAACACTCCGCAACCACCGGTAATTACACAAACTTTATCTTTAACATCTGTGAATGATAAATCCATTTTAATCTCCTACTTCTTAATAGCGTTATTTATGCTTTGAGTTATTAGCTTAGCATTTTCAGTCAACTTAGAATAGTTTTCAGAATCAATAGCCTCTTTATCTAAAAGTGCGGAACCAATTCCAACAGCAACTGCACCAGCTTTAATCCATTCGCCAGCATTTGTTAAAGATACTCCACCGGTAGGCATCAATTTCAAGTGTGGCATTGGTGCTAGAATTCCTTTGAAGAAAGCCATTCCTAAAACATCAGCCGGAAATACTTTTACAACATCTGCGCCATATTCGTATGCTGTTAAAACTTCAGTTGGGGTAAAGCAGCCGGGCATTGCCGGAACATCATATTCATGTGCCGCATCAATTATTTCTTTTTTGAAAATCGGGCTGACAACATATTTAGCTCCGGCTTCAATTGCTTGCTTTGCTGTTTCAGCATTAAGAACTGAGCCAACACCAACAATAATTTCGTCGCTAAGTTCTTGTGTAATTTGTTTGATCAAGCCAATCGCATTTGGAACCGTCATAGTTACTTCTGCTACAGAAACTCCGCCGAGCGCAAGTGCTTCAATTACTTTTTTGAGTTTGTCGGCTTCCTTTAATCTGATTACCGCGACAGATTTTCTTTTTAGAATTTCCTCTAAGATTTTTTCTTTTTTCATATTAGCAAAATGGTTCTATATGTTTAATAAAATGATTAGTTAAAAAAGTATAATGAGTTTTCTCATTTTCTTTCAAGCAATTCAGAATTTTATCCTTGAATAAATATCCGGTCGATGTTTTCTCGGTTAATACTTTTCCGAAAGTTACATGAAGAACTTGGCGTGCATCTTCAGAGCTGAAAAGATCAAGCAGTTCTTTATCTGAGTAACCCGAAGAAGGTTTTAAATTGCTTAGTACTGCAGAAACGTGATAGCTAAGTTTTTCCGTTTCGTATAAATCGAAACAGAAATCGTAAATCTCTCTAAACAGTTTTGAATCTTCAGCAGCAACAACACGAAGTGCTTCAAGATAACTTGTTCCGGCTGTTTTAACGTGTGTATGCGCGCCGCGAAGTGAACCAATTACTTTGTAAACAGAAAATTTATCGCTGCCGGAGTGTAGACTGATTTTATAATTGCCAAAGTATTTTGTAATTGCCAAGTGTTTAACGTATTCACTCTTGAACAAATTCAGATCGCCTTTATAATCAATTCCTTTTTCGAATGAACCAATGAAACGCGGAGCTAAACTTACAAACTCAACTTTCAACCGATGAAGTTCGTTCGCGAAAAAGAAATGTTCGAATGTTGATGTAACAGATTCCGTTTCATCAACGGAAACTTCAACTTCAAATGGACGACCGTTACTTATTGCTTTCAAATGCTCAAACATTTTCTTGATGTGAGCTATCGCTTTACCATATTTTGCATAAGCACGCAAGAAATCTTGTTCGTTAACTTCAAGAACAAAATCGTCAGTAATCTTAAACTCCTTTTTTGAGTAACGTCTTTCTGCCGCTGGGAAAGTATCGCTAAGTTCACTCCAAGGTAAATTAGCTACAACACTGAAAAGTTTTTGTTCATCGTAATTATCAGCATCGTTATCAACATGTTCACCCGGATCGAATGTAAACATTGTGAAACCGGCATTAAGCATCATTGTTGCATCTTCTGGAGTTTTCAAGTGGTCTGCATCGGAGCCAAAACCATTTTTGTATCCTTCTTGAAAAACTGCCCAAACAGCGGCATCCATAACTTCGTCGGCAGTTCTTTGTGTCCTAGTTAATTCACGAATTGACTGCTGAGCAAGAATCGGTTTGAAATTTCCAATTGTTAGAGAACGAATGTGTCCACCGTTTGCCAACCCAAGTCTGTCTCCAAACCCGAATGAATCATCAACTCCAAGAACTTTAGGTACTGTAAAACTGAAGAGTGATTGAAGCTGGATTCTGTTCTTGTTTGTAAGAGAACATTTCTTGATCATTCGTCCTTCACTTTCAACTATCGCTCCTTCAAATCCAGCAAGTATTTCATCAGTTGCACTTGATGAAACTAAGTATAAAGATTTTTCAATTCCTTCTTTTCCAATAAAAAATAAAACATCGTTTAATTTGTTGATCGAGTTTGGGTAAACTTGAACAGAATAGCCGTCATTTATTTTCATCTCAAATAAATCGTTTGTAACTGATTTCGATTCAGAGAATTTTTCCAATAATTTTTGTGAATCCATTTCTTTCCTTTTCTTAAAGTTTGTAAGCTTCTTTTGCTAAGTTATAAGTAAGATCTTTTGCAATGATGAGCGCTTCGTCAATTGAAATTATATGACGTGCAACTAAACCAGCCAAGAAATTAGAATCTATTCTGCGAGCAACATCGTGACGTGCTGGAATTGAAACAAAAGCACGAGTATCATCAATAAAACCAACGGTGTTATAAAAGCCGGCTGTTTCTGTTACCTGCTGTCTAAATCGAGTCATCCCCTCGATGCTGTCATGGAACCACCATGATGGCCCTAGTTTCATTGCCGGATAATGCCCCGCAAGCGGAGCTAATTCGCGAGAGTAGTTTGTTTCGTCCATCGTGAAAACAATTACTGTAAACCGAGGATCGTTTCCATATTTATTTAACAACTCTTGCATGTTCTTTGTGTACTCGCAAGTTGTTGGAATATCAGCGCCTTTATCAGCTCCGAATTTTGCAAATATATCTCTGTTATGATTTCTGTAAGCGCCGGCGTGAATTTGCATTACTAATCCATCTTCAACGCTCATACGTGCCATTTGCATCAGCATGTGTGCTGTAAATGCTTCAGCATCCGCTTGATTGCTAGTTCCATTAAGACCTTTCTGAAAAAGTTTTTCAGCTTCAGTATCACCTAGATCATGCGCATAGGCAGAAACAACTCCATGATCTGTTGAAGTAGCACCCATTTCCTTAAAGAACTTTCTTCTTTCTTCCAGCGCTTGGGCTAATTTTTTGTAAGAGGAAATTTCATAACCAACAACTTGTTCTAGCTTTTTCAGATTAGAATTCCAAGCAAAGTTGGAAAGATCAGTTACGCCATCGGGACGAAAAGCCGGAACAACTTTTCCTTTCCATCCGCTCTCAATAATTTTTTTGTGAGGATCAAGTGTATCAAAAGGCGCATCTGTTGTTGATAATACTTCTATTCTGAATTTTTCGAACAATGTTCTCGGAAGAAATTCCGGTGAACTGATTTTCTCATTCAGCTCATCGTAAATTTTTAGAGCGTTCTCACCATTTAACTTTTCTTTTATCCCAAAAACAATGTTGAATTCATAATCTAGCCAAACGCCGCTAGGTGTGCCGTTAAACAAAAAATATTTTTCAGCAAACAATTTCCAAATCTTTTTCGGGTCGGTTTCAACTGGAGTTCCATTTACACTTGGAACACCGAGAGATTCCATTGAAATACCCTTTGAATAGAGCATTCTAAAAACATAATGATCTGGTATGAGGAATAGCTGTGTAGGATTTGGAAACGGTTTGTTATCAACAAAAATCTGCGGGTCAACATGTCCGTGAGGAGAAATTATTGGTAAATCTTTTATCGTTAAATAGATCTCTTGCGCATAATTTCTAATTATAGGGTTAGGATCAAAAAATCTATCTTCATGTAAATTATAGAGAGCCATTAAAACCTCAAATCAATATTCTATCGTTAATGGATTATTCAGTTCTTCAACAACTGTTAATAAGTATTTATTAAACTCCTCTTGGGTTTTAATTCCACCCGGTTCTTGTTCCCATGCAGCGCAGAAATAATATTCAAGTTTCCCATTATTAGGTTTGAGTTTTACAATTTGACTTACAGTGTCTTCAGTTATTTCAATCAAATCTTTTTTCTTGAAAAGAATTGCAATACCAAGATTATCACCGGAAAGAGATTGTTTACCATACAAAGCCAAATAGCCCCATCCTTTTTTAGGATCGAGTTTGGTGAGATTTGTTCCGGCATATTTTGCTAATCCGGTTACAAGATTTTCTGCTTCACCATTAATTGTAACAGCATTCTTGGTTAATCTGCTGCCTGCCGTAATTGAAAATCTTGATTCCAAATTGTATTTCTTATCACCAACTAACCAACCAAAGTAATTTGTTCTGATCTCTGATTTAACCGGACCATTCTTTGAAACTTGGCAGAGAATACTGTCGGTTTTCGAAACCATATTCACTTTTCCATCGGCAAACATTCCAAGCGCACCAATACCGAGAGAAGTTCCGACTTTGAAGATGTCCATTCCCCAATCTTGCATTGTATGATAGGAATCCTCATTCAAACCAAGAGTATCTGTATTACCAACCTTTGAGAGTACTAATTCATTTACTTTTTTGCCCCATATATCAGTTGCGTTACGCCAGTCTAAATAAAAGCGGTAACCGACTTTTTCACTTTCCCAACCCGGACCTTCATACTTAAAAAGTGCATCATGATCTGTATGAATTGCCGGAACTTTAACCTTATTTACATTAGTAAATTTTGTTCCGCGAAACTTCTTTCCATCATGCTGAAGATTTTTCTTCATAGCAATTTCGGCGTAGGTTTTATAAGGGAACTCAGAAGGTTTCTTTCCTATAACAAACTTCAACTCTTTTGTTTCAGTTGGTTTCATGTTTAATGTAACCAGAATTTGCTCACCTTTGGTTTTGTTTTTTTCTATTTGGTAGTCAACTTCAGTTGAACCATCAAAGACTGAGAAAGCATCGAGATTGAAATCAGAGTGTGCAGAAATAATATCCTTAGAAGAAAGACTAATAGTGGCATCAATTCTTTCTTTAGCAATTGGATTTTTCACTTTGATAATAAATGACTTTTCTTGTGCAATGTTGGTTGAAACAAGAAGAAGCATTAATGCAAAAAATATTTTTAATGATTTCATAGCCGTTCGTTTTTCAAATGAAAAAATTCAGATGGCAACAAGAATTTCGGAGTTTGTCGCCATCTGCTCTTTTATAGGAGGCACTATAAAAAGAAACTTTTATATAATCTTTACTTCATCTAATGTCGGTATCATAAAATTGTAAACAGCAAAGGCTATCAAGTACATACTTCCGGCAATAACAAATAGAATTAAGTAACTACCGGTAAGTTGTAAAATGAATCCAGCAGCAGTTGCTATCAGCATTCCACCAATTGCACCAGCCATTCCGCCAAAACCTACAACTGAACCAACAGCTTTTCTTGGGAAAACATCTGATGCGGTGGTAAACAAGTTAGCTGACCAACCTTGATGAGCTGCTGTTGCTAAGCTTAGTAGAGCAACTGCTACCCAGATGTTATCTGTCTGAGACACAAATACTATTGGAGTTACTAGAATTGCGCAAATAAGCATAGCGGCTTTTCTTCCCTTATTAACGCTCCAACCTCTTTTGATAAGGAATGATGAAAGCCAGCCGCCGCCAATACTTCCAACATCTGCCATCACGTAAATTATGATTAGAGGAAGGCCAATCTTATCCAATGTTATGCTGTAGTTTTTATATAAGAATTTCGGAATCCAATAAAGATAGAACCACCAAACCGGATCAGTTAAGAATTTAGCTATTGCAAATGCCCATACTTGTTTGTGCTTCATTAATGCAAGCCAAGGTATAGCAACTTGAGGATCCGGCGGATCCGATTGAATATATTCCAGTTCTTCTTTAGTTAATCTTTTTTGTTTTTCCGGTCTTTCGTAGTAAATGTACCAGAATACCAACCATATTAATCCAATCAAACCGGTAATTATAAACGCTTCTTGCCAACCCCATGTAATTGCTATCCAAGGAACTACAAGAGGAGCAACGATAGCGCCCACGTTTGAACCGGCATTAAAAATTCCGGTAGCAAAAGCTCTTTCTTTTTTAGGGAACCATTCTGCAACCGTTTTTACTGCGGCCGGAAAGTTGCCTGCTTCAAAAAGACCTAGAAAAAACCGGGCTACTGAAAAACCCATAACTGTTGAAGCTAGTGCATGACCAGCAGCGGCCAAACTCCATCCTGTTAATGATGCAGCATAACCCTTTTTTGTTCCAATTCGATCAACTAACCTACCTACCAGTAATAATCCTAAAGCATATGCGGCTTGAAATGCTAAAACTATTGAAGCATACTCCATTTCATTCCAGCCGATTTCCTTTTCTAATGTAGGTGCAAGTATTCCAATAATCTGTCGATCCATATAATTGATAGTAGTAGCAAAGAAGAGTAAGGCGATTATTGTCCATCTGTATTTACCAATACGAACCTTTTGTTCCATCTTAACTCCATTTGATAGATTAGTTGATAAAGCTTGTTTTTTGTTTATTTAATCGTTTACTTTATCGCTGAAATAAAAATCTAAAAAAAATACCTATAAGTCAACTGCTAACTAAGAATTTTTTCTTAAAACATTAACCTCTAAAGACAGAAAATGAGGAATTTCTTATAATTATTATAGTTTGCTATTTTAGCAACGGAGACTCTAATGAATTCTGCTAAAAAAACTTTTCTTCCTCTTGCAATTGCCTTGGTTCTAGGACATGGTTTTTTCTTTTTTGATTTAACAAAACCAATAACTCTTTATTCTGCTATATGGATTGGCTTATCGATTCTTTATTTATGCTTTTCATATTCCATAATGAAATGGGAACCTACTACAAAGCTTTTTTACTTTTTAGTTTATGCTGGAGTTTTAGTTCGTCTCTTTTTCATTATTAGTCAGCCAATAGGTTCCGACGATGTTTATCGCTACATGTGGGATGGAAAAATTCAAGATGCGGGGATTAATCCCTACTTATATAAACCGGTTGACGAAGGGCTAAATTCTCTTCATTCCGATATTCTCCCTTCAAAAATGAATTTTCAGAATATGAAAACCATTTACTTCCCATTAAGTCAGTGGCTTTTCTATTTGGGCTATAAGGTGAGCGGTGAAGCTGTTTGGGCTTACAAATTGTTGCTTTTGCTTTCTGAGATTCTCACAATATTTCTTTTATTTAAAATTTTGGTAAAGCTTAAGATAGAAACCAAATTCATCCTACTCTATGTTTTAGCACCGCTACCAATTATTCAATTTGCATTAGATGCACACCTTGATGGTTTTGGACTGCCTCTACTTCTGGCATTTATTTATTACTATCTAAATGATCGCAAAATTATCTCGGCGATTTTTCTCGGTCTCTCCTTCTCAATTAAACCGGTTGGAGTTTTAATTCTTCCAATTTTGTTTCTTCGGGAGAAGAAAATAACCGACAAGTTATATATGTGTGCTATTCCTTTTATCGCTTTCGCTGTTCAGTTCTTACCTTATATTTTTACTTCAAATCCATTTGAAGCATTTATAATCTACACAAGAAATTGGTTCTATAACGGATTGGTTTTCAATCTGCTGAACTCTTTTATTCACAACAATCAAATAAGCAGACTTTGGTGCAGTATATTACTATGCATTTCTCTTTCACCAGTTTATTTCATAAAAAAGAATTTTATAGATAAGATTTATTTCGCGGTATTGCTGCTGATGATTTTCTCCCCGGTTGTGCATCCTTGGTACATAGCGTGGACTTTGATACTAGCAATAGTTGCGCAAAAATGGAGTGGAATTTATTTTGCCGCAGCGGCAAGTTTAACATCACTTACGGTATTAAACTATCAGTTAAATGGAGTTTGGAAAGATTATCAGCTTGTTCAAATTGCAGAATACGTACCGGTAATGTTTTTGATAGTATATGAGTTTCTAAAATCCAAGAAAGAGAATACTCTTAATACAACTAGTTAAGTTCATCCAAACAAAGCACGCCGTAATTTCTGATACTCAACTTTTTTATAGCATCTTTCTGGAACAACGGGAAAATTGCAGAGACAAACTTCTCTACTTTATCTTTAGGAATATATACTTGAATCGTTCCCGCAAAACCTCCGCCGTGAACACGACAAACGCCTTTCATTTTTTGAGCTACTCTTTCTGCAATAGCCAGCGCAACGGAAACATTTTGCTCTTGAACATTTTTAGGGCTGTAGATATTCTGCAGCAATTTATAAGAAGAGTTTCCCGATTCATTTACAAGTTTTAGAAACTCTTGAAAATTATTTTTCTTAAGTGCATTAACTTGATTCATAACTCGTTCGTTTTCAAAAATGAAATGAAATGCACGCAAGAAAGAACGATCTCCTAACTTTTTCTTAATCTTTAGCGCGTTAGCTAATAACTCATCAGACGAAATTTCTCTACAGACATTTTTGCCAAGAAATTTAGCAACATTTTTCATTTCTGCCGGGACTGAGGCATAATCTTCCGTTAGATCGGCATGTGAACCGCCAGCATCTACAATTATTAAATTATAACCAGACTTATTAAAATCAACTTTCAACTTTTCGTGTTTTGGCGTTGAGGGATTCTCAAAATCGATTGTAATTATTCCGCCAATCGCGCAAGCCATCTGGTCCATCAATCCGCAAGGTTTGCCAAAGTATTCATTCTCAGCAAACTGACCTATTATTGCGAGTGTCTCCGCGTCCACCTTATTGTTGTTGTATAGAAAACTGAATATTTTTCCAATCAACACTTCAACAGAAGCAGAAGAACTTAAACCACTTCCAACAAGCACGTTGCTTGTTATATAAGCACGAAATCCGCCTACATGAAATTTACGTTCTACAAAGCCTTTTGCAATTCCGCGAATTAATGAAGCTGTTGTTCCAACTTCGTCCTCAAAAGGAGTTAATCTAGATAAATCAACTATGAATGGTTCTGCAAATCCATCCGAGTAAATACTCACTTTCATATCATCCGTTTTCGAAACGGCACTTATCGTATCAAGATTAATGCTTGCAGCAATTACTCTACCGTGATTATGATCGGTGTGATTACCTCCAATTTCAGTTCTTCCAGGTGAACTAAAAAATAATTCCGGAGAACTCATAAATTTTTTATTGAATAGGGATACTAATTTTTCGTACCTCTTCTTTTGAAATTGGAGTTCGGTTTTTCCATATAGTTTTGTTAATACTGAAGAGTTAAAAGTGCCGGAATTATTTGATTTCATTTGAGTTCGTTTTATTGTTAGCAGAATTCTTAGCTTTTGATATGCAAAATAAGAAAAGCCCCGACTAGTCGGGGCTTTTTAACCAAATTAATTCATCTTTTTTAGATCGACGTACCAACTGCTGGATTGCTCCATCATCTCGTTTAATCTCTTAATAAGCTTGTGAGGATCTTCTAGATTGCCTTCTTGAAGCAAAGCAGAATCCATTAGCTGTTCAGTAACTTTGAGAATAAATTCGTCGTTGCTGTCTGTCTTAAAAACTTTCACAAGATTTCTAACTAATGCATGATCGGGATTAACTTCCAGCACTTTCTTTTCAATACCAACATCTTGTTTGGTCATCTTCAGAATCTTTTTCATCTGTGCAGACATGCTATCATCCTTCGAAACTAAACATGCCGGGCTATCTACCAAACGCTTAGATTCAACAACATCTTCAACGCGGTCGCTCAAAATGCTTTTCATCTTTGTGAGTAAACTGAAGAATTGTTTCTGATCATCTTTTGCCAGAGGTTCAACTTCGTTTTTCTTCTCTTCAACATCTTTCAAATCTTTCAGATTCTTCATGTCAGCATTATCAACCGACTTCAATTCAAAATCTTTGTATTTGCGGATTGATTGAATTACAAACTCATCAACCGGATCATAGAGATATAAAACTTCCAATCCCTTATTCTTAAAGATTTCTATGTGAGGATCGACTGCCAGCGCTTCACGGTTAGTTCCGCTTATATAATAAATTTCCTTTTGTCCTTCTTTCATGCGAGTTGCATACTCAGAAAATGAAACAAGTTCTTTCTGATCTTGAGCCGATGAAGAATTGAAGCGAAGAAGGTC
>JBAYTN010000064.1:0-20987 GCA_041675645.1 Melioribacteraceae bacterium | reverse complement strand
TACTAAAGTACAAACAGATTGCGAAAAGTATTTCAGCTTCTTAGATATTCTTAAGAACGCGAAGCAAGGTTGGAATTACATTTCTATTCCTTTAGTCAATAATGACAACCTAGAAGGTAAAGGATTTGCTCAAAGAACTTGGGGCGGAATGCAGCAAGGTAATTCGCAATTAGATTTGGATATGATTAAGGGATTTGTGTGGGAATTTGTAGTTGATGAGCAGACGACTAAAATTGGTGAGGGTACAATTATTTTTGATCAACTTGAATTACATGGTGTACAAAGCAAAGCGCTAACCTTCTTTAATGGAAAGGCTATTCCTTCTAACTTGGTTTTTAATCCGGGAAGAGCCGGTGCTTGTGTTGTAAGTAATGAACAATCATCAAATCCTAGTACCCATCTTTTCTCTCTAAAATGGACAACACCGGGTCAGTGGGATGGACCAATTTGGGCATTCAAAAAACCGGTTAATTTGTTGGAACAATGGAACCTTGATACGGCAAAGTTCAAAATCAAAGCTCCGGCTGGTATTGGCGATTTAAGAATAATTTTCCAAGATGCCGATACTGACAGCACTTTAAAACTAGACTATCCTTTCGAAGCAGCTTATGTTCTAAAAGCTGATGATATGAAATATGACGGTACATGGAAAACAGTAAAAATTCCATTGAGAGCATTCGATAAAAAAGCCGGTGTTTGGGATGATGCAACCTCGGCTCAAGTTGACGGCACATTTGATACTACAAAGGTTTGGAGATTTAAAATTCTTAGAACAAATGACCAAAGATGGCAAAACCAAATTGTTTACTTAGATGAAATATGGACCGGTTCACCGGTGTTCGATGTATTGGCTCCACAAGCTCCGGCAAAAATTAATGGTGCCGCTGCTGCTAAGTATAATAATCTAATATTGTGGGAAGATGTTCCTTTTGAACAAGGTGAGGTATATAACATCTACTGCAGTTTGAAACCAATCACAAACCTAACATCGCCGGATGTTGATCATATTGGCTTGAATATAGTAGAGAATCAACAATCATTAGATCACACAATAATTGCACCGGCTACCGATCAAAATGTAACATATTATTATGCTGTTGTTTGTACAGATGCTGCCGGTAATGTAGGACCTTTTACAGCATCTACAACTGGAACTGTAAATATTGCAAAGGGTGTTGCCGTTATTAACGAAACCGCTCCTTCCAATTTCATAGTTGATGGCGCGCTAACAGAATGGAGTTCCATTACTCCGTTTACTATTTCTCAAGCTGCCGGAACAACACACATTCCAGATGGAATGGGATATGTGCTAAAGGATGATGCAGATTTCTCTTTTGATGCGTATTTGGCTGTTGATGACAACAATCTTTATGTAGCTATTAATGTTAATGATGATGTACTTTTTGAAGATCCGACCAATAACCTAGATTTGTCATATTTATATGACGGCATCGATGTTTTCTTAGGACTTTATGATTGGAGAGGTGAGTCTCATGTTAGCTATCAAAAAGGTACACAAACAGATTACCATTTTAGATTTAACAAATGGGGAGTAATCTTAGATCAAAGTGGCGGCGGAATTTTAATTGATGATAAATCTACAGATTTCAAATTTGTTGAGAGTTTTCCTTCCGGATATAAGTTAGAAGCAAAAATTCCATTCTCCGCTATAGCCGCTAAATTGTCTACCGGATATACATTCAAACCAAAAGTAGGTATGAGAATTCCAATTGACTTTATTGGTAACGACAACGATGGAACATTGCCTGCACAAACCAGAGAATGTGTGTTAACTTACTCTGCTAAGAGTAACGATCAATCATACAGAGACGTTTCCGTTTGGACAAACACCTGGATTGGAAAAGCATGGACCACTGGAATTGAAAGAGTTGAAACAAATAGTATTCCTATTGATTATCAACTATCGCAGAATTATCCGAATCCATTCAATCCATCTACAATTATTTCCTTCGGAATTAAAAACAGCGAAATGGTTTCTATGAAAATCTATGATGTTCTCGGCCGCGAAGTAAAGACTTTGGTTAACGAATTCAAAGCAGCCGGTAACTACAGAGTACAATTTGATGGTTCAAATCTTCCATCCGGAATTTATTTCTGCCAAATCAACTCCGGAAGTTTTTCAAAAAGTATCAAAATGATGTTGATTAAGTAGCCCTCCTAAATTGTGGGATAAAGCTGTTGCTGGCTTTGTCCCACATATATTTTACGGCAGTTTCAATATTATTTGGTCGCATAACCATTTCCGATTTACGAAATGAATCTAAATTCAAAAATATTTCTGGTGGTGAAATGAAAAAGAGTACAATCCTAATTGTTTTTCTAGCTATGATATTTTCGCATGCACTATCAGCACAAGAGCTAAACATTATTCCTAAACCAGTAATGCAAAGCGTTCAAGAGGGTAAGTTTATTATTACTGATAATTGTGAGATTAATATCTCTTCAGGTAATAATGAACTAATTAGACTCGCTGATAATTTGAGTGGCGATATTGCAAGACGGACCGGCCTAAAACTTATTGCAAAGTCTGGCTTTGGCAGATCTGGTTTTTCATTTAAAGTGGATGATAAGCTGGTAAAAGAGAAGGATGGGTACTCACTCACAATTGAAAAGAATAATGTGTCTCTAATTGGCAACAATGTTCAAGGCATATTTTATGGTATTCAGACAATCAAAATGATTTTAGCTCGCGACAAAGAAGTATATCTGCCTTGTACAAAAATTTATGATTATCCGCGTTATTCATACAGAGGCTTTATGCTTGATGCGAGCCGCCATTTTCAATCTGTAGCTTTCGTAAAAAAAACTCTCGATATGATGGCCAAGCTAAAGTTGAATATTTTTCACTGGCATTTGATTGATGATGAAGGTTGGAGAATTGAAAGTAAGAAGTATCCTTTGCTCAATAAGATCGGTTCTTATCAAGATTCACTTAATGCTGTTGAAAGAAACGGATATTATACTCAAGAAGAAATTAAAGAAGTTCTAAAGTATGCTAAGCAGCTATATATCAAAGTAATTCCGGAAATCGAAATGCCGGGGCACTCGAGAGCGGTAATGAATAGTTATCCGGAATTACTTTGTCCAACCGGAGATGGTGGAAAAACATTTTGCGCCGGAAATGAAAAGAGTTACGAGTTCTTAAAAAATATTTCTTCGGAAATCGTTGATTTATTCAAATCGGAAATTATTCATGTAGGTGGAGATGAAAGACCAAAAGGTGTTTGGGAAAAATGTCCTAGATGCAAAGAGATGATTACAAAAAAAGGTCTGGCCAACGAAGATATGCTTCAAAATTATTTTATGAAGGAAATATGTAACCATATTAGCAAAAAAGGAGTAAAGACTTTAGCTTGGGCTGAAAATATTAAAGATGGCATTCCACAAAATCAAATTGTAGAGGGATGGCATCCCGGCGAATCTTGGGATGCGGCAAACAGAGGGTACACTACTGTGAATGCTGATAATTGGTACGTTTACTTTGATTATCCAAGTTATCCTAGAAATGACAAACCTTCTTGGATGCCGGTGCTTAATTTGGAAAAAGCCTATTCTTTTAATCCAACACCGGATTCATTGGATGTTGACAAGAGACACCTAGTAATAGGTAGCGAATGTGCTTTGTGGACCGAACAAGTATTGGAGTATGATGTTCAACATCATTTGTTTCCAAGAATTTTAGCCTTTACTGAAGTTGTGTGGAGTTTACCAGAGAAGAATTATCCGGAATTTTTGAATAGGGTGAAGAATGTAAAATCATATATTAATTCACTGGGATTTGAGTTTGAAAAAGGTGCTTGGTAATCTGATGAAGATGTTTTATTACGCTGGAAGGAGATAGCCATATTGGATATAAAGAATGTGACAATGATGAGAAGTACTATCCAAGCTGCGGAGAAACTTTCTGATCCGAATATATTCGATTTTAATTATTCGAAAATAGTCACTAAAATTGATGCAGTACCGCAGACAAAATGGAGTAAACTCGATTTTGTACTTTCTGTTCTAATTGTAACAACTGTTATTGTAATTTATATTTACTTTTCGCCCTACGGAATTGCCGGATAATATAAATGGCAATTTTAGGCGTTAATATTGGTCCAAGGGAAAAATTGTTCTATTAGTTAACTATAAAGTACAATAAACAAAACGGCGTATTCAATGAAAAAAGTATTCCTCTTAACATTCTTTTTCTTCTCTATAATTTATTCTCAAAACGAGCTAAAGCATCTTAACAGTAATCTTTCGGTTGAAGAGAGAATTGACTTTCTAATTGCCAACATGACTCTCGAAGAAAAAATATCGCAGCTTAACTATGATTCTCCAGCAATTGATAGACTGAAAATTCCAAAATACAATTGGTGGAATGAATGTTTACACGGCGTAGCTAGAAACGGATTAGCAACCGTGTTTCCTCAAGCAATTGGTCTAGCCGCTACCTGGGACAAAAATTTGATACACAAAGTTGCATCAGTAATTTCTGATGAAGCGCGTGCTAAGTATAATTTTGCAGTAAAGAATAATCAGAGAAATATTTATCAAGGATTAACTTTTTGGACTCCAAACATAAATATCTTTCGCGATCCAAGATGGGGAAGAGGAATGGAGACATATGGTGAAGATCCCTTCTTAACCGGATCGATAGCCGTTCAGTTCATACGTGGACTACAAGGCGACAATCCGAAATATTTCAAATCAATTGCAACAGCAAAACATTTTGCCGTACATAGTGGGCCGGAACCCGATCGTCATAGTTTCAACTCTGTAGTAAGTGAGTATGATTTGCATGAAACTTATTTGCCGGCGTTTAAAATGAGTGTTCAAAAGGGAAATGTTCAATCAATAATGTGTGCTTATAACAGTCTATATGGCATTGCGTGTTGCAGTAATAACCAATTGATTGATCAGATTCTGCGTAAAGATTGGAAGTTTAATGGCTATGTTGTTTCCGACTGCTGGGCTATTTCCGATATATACAAATTTCATAAGCAAGCAAAAGATGCGGCAGAAGCTTCGGCGCTATCAGTAAAAGCTGGTACCGATCTGGAATGCGGAGCTTCTTATCCTTCATTAATTGAAGCAGCAAAAGATAATAAGATTGATGAAAGTCAGATTAACATTTCTTTAAGAAGATTGCTGGAAGCTAAGATTAAACTTGGTATGTTCGATCCGGAAGAGAGAGTGCCTTTTTCCAAAATTAACATAAACATATTAAATTCTGCAAAGCATAAACAAATTGCTGAGTTAGCAGCAAAGAAATCCATTGTACTGTTAAAGAATGAAAAAAATACTTTACCGCTAAGTAAGAAAATAAAAACTATAGCTGTTATTGGCCCAAACGCAAATGATGAAGAAGCATTGGTCGGCAACTATAACGGAACACCTGCCGATCCCATTACACCATTAAAAGGCATTATAAATAAAGTAGGCAAAGATGTAAAAGTTCTTTATGAGAAAGGTTGCGATCTAGCCGAGAACATGCCCGGTTTTGATGTTATACCTACGCAAAATCTTTTTACTACTATTGATAAAAAGCAAAATGGATTGATTGTAGAATATTTTGATAATGCAGAATGGAAGGGTGATCCAACTATAAGAAAAATTGATAGTATTGTTGATTATAAATTATTACTTAAGAATGGCAATGAAGTAAATGACAAGCAAAGCATTAGATGGAGCGGCTATCTTGTTCCCGAAAAATCCGGTGAATATTATTTGGGTGGATATGGCTACACCGGTTTTAAACTATTTTTTGAAGATTCACTGATTATTGATTTTTACAGCGATCATCATCCTATCAAGACTTATAAAAAATTAAAACTCACCGAAGGAAGAGCTTACAAAATCCAAATTGATTTTCATTCTAAACTAGGCTATTCGCAAATGCAGTTGCTCTGGTCTCTGATGGATTCAACTTCTGAAGAGCGCGCAGTCAAAATTGCGCAGCAAAGTGATGCTGTGCTAATGTTTATGGGATTGTCTCCACGTCTCGAAGGTGAAGAAATGAATGTTCCCGTAAAAGGATTTGTCGGCGGAGATAGAACTTCATTAGATTTGCCTGAAGTTCAAGAAAAGCTAATCCAAAAAATTACCTCTCTCGGTAAATCCGTTGTTCTAGTATTACTAAATGGTAGCGCTGTAAGTATTAATTGGGCTAGTAAAAATGTTTCGGCAATAATTGAGTCGTGGTATGGTGGGCAAGCAGCCGGCACAGCTATAGCTGATGTATTATTTGGCGATTATAATCCCTCCGGAAAATTACCGGTTACATTTTACAAGTCTGTGGACCAGCTCCCCGATTTCAAAGACTATAACGTGAGAAGTATTTCCAATAATGGAAGAACTTACCGCTATTTCATCGGTGAGGCTCTCTATCCATTTGGATATGGATTAAGCTATTCGAAATTTGAGATTGGTAAAGTTTCTCTAGATAAAAAGATACTCTGTGAAAGTGATTCTATAAAGCTTTCTGTGGGTATTAAAAATACGAGCAAAATTAACGGTGAAGAAGTAGTTCAGCTTTATGTAAAAGGAATGACTGATAACGGTGCAATAAAATCTCTAAAAGGTTTTGAACGTGTTCAGTTGAAAGCCGGGCAAAAGAAGACTATACTATTCACAATCAATGATGAGACACTTTCTGAATTCAAAGAGGGAAAGGGATTTGAAGTGGCAAAAGGAGAACATACAATATTAATTGGAACATCATCGGCTGATCCGGCTATGCAAAGTGTAACTGTGGTCGTCGAATGATTGTGAGTACCAGTAGTCGAAAATTTTTTCTCAACGCCGTGAAGTATTGTTGTACCATTTTACTGATTATTATTTCAAATACTATTGTAGCACAAAAGCCGGTAAAGACAAAAATGAGTACATACTGCAATCCAATTAATATTAGCTATAGATATTGTTTAGATACTCCATCTCGCAGAGAGGCTGCTGATCCTACTGTAATTATTTTTCAAAATGAATATTACATGTTTGCTTCAAAGTCGGGAGGATACTGGCATTCGATTGATTTACTAGCTTGGGATTTGATAGTTACAGATGATTTACCGATTGAAGAATACGCACCAACAGCAGTTGTAGTTGAAGATTGGATTTATTTTATGGCTTCGGGAGAGAATAGCCCAATATTACGAACAAGTGATCCGAAATCGGGTAAGTGGGAAATTGTTAATCCGGGATTTCCGTTTCAAGTTATTGATCCGGCACTCCTTTATGATAACGGTAAAATGTTTTTGTATTACGGATGCTCAAACCAGAATCCACTTTACGGTGTTGAACTGGATTTTAATAACAAGCTTAATCCGGTTGGCCTGTCAACTCCTCTCTTGAATGGAAAACCGGAAATTCATGGCTGGGAAAAACAAGGGGATTATAACGAGCTAAACAGTGCGCCATGGATAGAAGGCGCGTGGGTGAACAAGTACGATGGGAAATATTATTTGCAGTATGCCGGACCCGGAACAGAATTTAAGAGTTACGGCGATGGAGTTTATGTTTCAGAATTTCCATTAGGCCCATTTGTATATCAAGAGTACAGTCCTTTCTCAATCAAGCAAGGCGGCTTTATTTGCGGTGCCGGCCATGGAAGTACATTTAAGGATATATCTGGAAATTACCGGCATGTTGCTACTCAATCAATTTCAGTTAAGCACATGTTCGAAAGAAGAATTGGTTTGTTCCCAGCTGAATTTGATAGACAAGCGAATTTATACTCAGATACAAAATGGGGAGACTATCCTCATTATATCAAACAAGAAAAAAGTAAAAATACATTTACCGGCTGGATGCTGCTTTCATACAAAAAAAAGGCGTCTGCTTCATCAACCTTGGACTCATCTTCAATATTGAATGCATTCGATGAAAATATTAGAACTCATTGGAGTGCAAAAACCGGAGAAGCCGGTGAATGGTTAAACGTTGATCTTGATGGACAACAAACAATAAATGCAGTTCAAATAAACTTTGCCGATCAAGACTCTGAACTGTTCGGTAGAAATGACGGCATTTATTATCAATACATAATTGAATACTCAAATGATGGAATTAATTGGAACGTTTTAATTGATAAAAGCAAAAACACAATTGATAGTCCTCACGATTATATCGAGTTGGACAAACCAACCATAGCAAGATTTATAAGAATCACAAACAAGTATGTCCCATCGGGCAAGTTTGCACTTTCAGGATTTAGGATTTTTGGAATTGCAGATAAGGCAAAACCAAAGAGAATTGATGATTTTTCAGCACTTAGAAATAAAAACGATAAGCGTAATGTTACTCTTAATTGGCAAGCAGACAAAAACGCGAACGGCTACATTATCAATTACGGCATATCAAAAGAAAAATTAAACAACCACTTCATGATTTATGAGAAAAGTGAAATTACTCTGAGAAGTTTGAACAGTAATTGTGAGTACTATTTTAGTATCGACAGTTTCAACGAAGGGGGAGTTAGTTTGGGAAAACAAATAAAGCGGGTAAACTAAATGAAAAATTTCTTTGCAATTAAATTCATACTTGTCGTTTCTCTAGTAATCAACTTAAGCCAAATTGTTTATTCTAAAAGTTATTGGAGCGGAGAAGTTAGAACAAAAGAATCTTATTCTTATGGAAGAATTGAAACCAGAATGAGATCCGCAAGTGCAAGCGGTGTTACATCCACCATTTTTACTTACAATATTCTTTCCAGTACTTACAATGAGATTGATATTGAAATAATGGGAAAGGATAATAACGAAGTTCAGTATACAACATTTACCCCGGATGAAAAGGGTGTGAATTTTCGTCAAGCGTTGAATTTTAATCCTCATGCCGCATTCCATGTTCACGCAATTGAATGGACGCCCGATTATGTGGCTTGGTATGTTGATGGTTATGAAGTCCATCGCGACAACTCGGACCGTATTAGAACGCTTGGATTGTCTCAGGCTATTATGATGAATTTTTGGATGCCAAACTCTGTAGAGTGGGCAGGTAAGTTTGATGACCGGAGCATTCCTCTATATGCGATGTATGACTGGGTGAAATTTTATGATTACACTCCGGGTGTAAATAATAATTTCACGCTAAGATGGACGGATAATTTTAGCACCTTTGATAGCAACAGATGGGTTAAATCTAATTCTACTTTCGGATCGAACTTGTGTGATTTTAAGGCACAGAATGTATTGACAAAAGACGGATATCTTATTCTATGCATGACTAAAGAGGGACAGACAGCAACTTATAATGCTTCGATAAATGATGTAGATATTGATGCACCTTACGCTATGAGCGGCTGGATTTACAAAGATAATCTTAAAATTCAATTCTCGGAAGAAGTGGAAAAAGCTTCTGCTGAAGATATATCTAACTACATTACGCTTGGCCTAACATTGTCAAATTTCTCAATAAGTTCATCGAATAGAATTGTTTCGTTTGATGTAGGTGGTGCCGCACCGGCTGGTAACTTTCCGGTTGCAATTAGAAACATAAAAGATTTGGCGCCTATTCCGAATCAAGCAAAACTAAAAGTGTTATCAGTTAAAAGTACCCACCTATGTCCATTAGTTTCAAATCTAGGTGACACAAGTGTTAGTAATAGTACTTGGCTAAGGGAACAGAAATGGGATGAAACGAAAGAGTATGGTTCAATAGGCGGATCAATAAAGATTACCAACAACATTAATGTTTCAAATGAATATGCCCACCTGTACAAGAATGCTAACGAAGGAATTACTTTTTACAGACAGAGATTGAAAAGTGGTGTTTACAAAATAAAATTCTTATTTGCCGAACCTACTATTAAAACTATAGGTGGAAGAGTTTTTGATGTTTATGCAAATGGAAAACCTTTGATAGAGAATCTTGATATTTACAAAGAAGTTGGTACTGGTTCATCCTTGGAAAAGGTATTTACCAGTGTTCAAGTTGAGGACAATCTTCTGGAACTTTATTTCTTTGCCAAGGCTGGATCATCTATCATTCACGGAATTATAATCGAGGAAGAAACTGGAACTTCGGTAATAAAAGAAGAAATGATTCCAAATCAGATTGAACTAAACCTATTCCCGAATCCATTCAATCCAACTACAAGTGTGCAATTTACTTTACCAAAACGTTCGGATGTAAATGTAAGAATCTACGACGGATTAGGTAAGTTGTGCCGTGAATTAGCTTCGAAAAAATATGAAGCCGGTGTTCATACTTTAAAGTTTGATGCCTCCGGGCTTTCGAGCGGGATATACTTTGTGCAATTATCTACAGTTGATAATATGCTGACTAAAAAAATTGCTTACTTAAAATGACCGGAAGTAACTAAATTGAAATTAATTTTGTGAAAGCATTTCGAAACAAATAATAAAACTATTCAGATGGAAAAATCTCTGTTACTTTAGCAATGACTATATTACATAAGCGAAGCAAGAATTACACTTTGCGTAAAAGCGCGCAGAAAGCCAGTAAAGCGGCGGTGAAAACAGATCCTTTGAATATTCACACCCGGTTATTTGATGAAATTCCTTCCCCAATTCTTATTTTGGATTCGCACAACCTTGCTATAAAATATGTTAATAAAGCGGCATCGGAATTTTACGGTTACACCAAAAGTGCTTTCGAAAAACTCAACATTTCTCAAGTTGAAGCTTCTTATGGATCGCGATCCATTCCGGAAATAATTACACTATACAAGCAAAAACAGTTTAGTACATGCCACACTTTAAAGGATGGGACAGTCCGCAACGTGGAAGTATACAGCAATTTAGATATCCCTCTTAACGCAATAGTTCTATATATAAATAATGGAGAAGTTGTTTCTAAAACAATTGCTGAAAAGGAAAAGCAACTTGATGAAATGAAGATGAGATTCTTGTCTACATCTTCACATGAATTTCGTACACCGCTTACTACAATTTTTACTTCATCGGAATTGCTTCTTCTAATGGGACGATCAATAAGCGAAGAGAAGTATGTTGATTATATTGTTCAGATACAAAACGCAGTTACATATATGACCGGCTTGCTGGACGATATTCTTACTATTAACAAAACTGAAATAGGGAAATGGAAGTTTAGTCCTACCAAAATTAATTTATATGATTTTGCGACTAAGATGATGGAGGAGGCAGAAAGCAGCGGATTCTACAATCATAAAATTAAGTTACAATATGAACTTAAGACTAAACAGATGATTGCAGACAGCAAATTGCTTCAGCACATTTTGTCAAATCTGCTTTCGAATGCAGTAAAATATTCTCCGAAAGGAGGAAACATTATTTTTCGAATTAGAAGTTTGAAATCGGATTTGGAGTTTACAATAACCGATAATGGCATTGGTATTTCCAGACAAGATCAAAAGAATCTTTTCGAAACATTTTATAGAGGAAGCAACACCGGTAAGATTGAAGGGACGGGACTCGGGTTGTCGATAGTAAAAAGATGTGTTGAATCTCACGGTGGAAAAATCGCATTTAAGAGTGGACTAAATAAGGGTTCTACATTTGTGGTAACAATTCCAATGTTGACGGTAATATAAAAACAGTGCAACAGTAAGCATCAAAGTGAGCAATAGGACATGAAAAAAATATTGATTATTGAAGATGAAACTCCCGTCCGCACGGGAATAAAAGATTTGTTGGAACTAAAGAATTATAAAGTGATTGCTGCTGAAAACGGCGCCGAGGGAATCAGATATGCGAAAGACAATTTGCCAGATGTAATCATTTGCGATATAAAAATGCCCGAAATGGATGGCTACGAAGTATTAAAGAGAATTTCGAAAGATGAAGCGCTTTCTTCAATTCCATTTATATTTTTAACAGCTAAAGCTGAAGTTACAGACATGCGTTACGGGATGAATTTGGGCGCCGATGACTATATAATTAAGCCGTTTAAGGCAGTAGATTTATATAAAGCAATTGAAGTTAGACTTGCGAAAAGCAGTAAGACAAAGAAATCTTCTTCGCCTAGTAAAACAATTACGGAAGATGCGGAATCTAAAAAGAACATTGGCGAGCATTTGTTCATCACAGAAGGAAATAAACCACAATTTATCAAGATACATGATATTGAATGTATTGCAGCCTTTAACGAATACACTAATGTTTATCTAAATAATTCCAAAAAACTAATCATAAGAAAATCTCTTAAAGAGTGGGAGAGTGTTCTGCCGGATAATATGTTCATCAGAATCCACCGATCAACAATTATTAACTTTGAGCATGTGGATAGAATTGAAAAATTCTATGATAGATCATATCTGGTTTACTTAAAAAATATCAAACAACCTTTTATAATTAGTCAACGTTATTTAACCAAATTGAAAAAAAGTCTTTTCTTTTAAAAATTGATAAGATTTGCTAGTGACTGCAAATTCACAGCCTAATTTGCGCGCTTACAGCATTTAATTTAGTACCCGTTCTATCTTTATTTAACTTAAACTGCGTAAAATTGATCGACTTTGCATCGATTTTTTACCAGAAAGTAGTAGCTGAGATTAAGACGAGGCTAGCTTGTGGCATGAGTACCGGAAAAGGATATTATTTTAGTTAATAAGCAGCAAATAACTTTTCATCAGTTAATTAGGATTTAATATGGTAACAACGAATAGCAATACTCAAACAAAATCTAACAACTATCTGCTATCGATTACAATCATAGGCTTGTTATTTTTTATTTTCGGATTTGTAACATGGTTGAACGGATCTTTGATCCCATTCTTGAAAATTGCTTGCGAACTTAATCAGATTGAAGCATATTTTGTAACATTGGCATTTTATATCTCTTACACCGTAATGGCATTGCCCATGTCCGCGGTGTTACAAAGAACCGGGTATAAAAAGGGAATGGTACTTGGACTACTGGCTATGGCGGTCGGTGCACTTATTTTTATTCCGGCTGCGCAAACAAGAATTTACGCTTTGTTTTTACTCGGACTGTTCGTAATGGGTGGAGGATTAACAATTCTTCAGACTGCATCCAATCCATACATTGTAGTGCTTGGGCCAAAAGAAAGTGCGGCTGTAAGAATTAGTTTTATGGGGATCGCAAACAAGTTTGCCGGAATTTTAAGCCCACTTGTTTTTACAGCTATGATGCTTCATGGAATGGAAAGCTTCAGTGATGAAAATCTTAAATTAATGGATGCGGCACAAAAAGCTGTTGCATTTAATGAATTGGCCTCACGCTTAATTATGCCATACATTATAATGGCGGTAGTTTTAGTCCTTTTAGCTGCAATGATTAATTATTCTCCGCTACCGGAAATTGAAACCGGCGAAGAAGATAGCTTGAAGAGTGATGCAGAAAGTAAAACAAGTATTTTCCAATTTCCGCAACTAATATTAGGTGCAATTGCGCTATTCTTTTATGTCGGAGTAGAGGTTATTGCCGGCGATACAATCGGAATGTATGGGAAAAATCTTGGCGTTTCGTTCTTTGGACAACTAACTTCTTATACAATGGCATTTATGGTTATCGGTTATATAGTCGGAATAATTACAATACCTAGATTTATCAAACAAGAAAAAGCACTTATACTCTCAGCAATATTCGGTCTCATATTTAGTCTGGGAGTGATATTCTCATCTACAACAAGTGTTGGAATTTCAAGTATTGTCTTTGGATGGTTAGGAATAGCAACTGTTCCCGATTCGATATTCTACCTTGCTCTACTAGGATTTGCTAATGCAATGGTTTGGCCAACTTTGTGGCCTCTTGCATTAGAAGGACTTGGCAAATTTACTAAGAAAGGCTCCGCCATTTTGATAATGGGAATTGCCGGTGGTGCGCTGCTTCCGCCGTTGTATGGTCTGTTATCAGATAATTATTCACCGCAAGGTTCGTATTGGATTCTACTCCCTTGCTACTTATTCATTCTTTATTATTCATTGAAAGGACATAAAAAACGTAAGTGGTAATCAATTCGTAGTGAAGTTGTAATAGAAAATTTAATTAGTCGTTATAAATAATGGAAGAACTTAGAAACAAATGACCAGTAAAAAAGATTTATCTAAACAAGAAATAAAGAGTACAAGAAAACGTAAGAATGTTTCATTAGAAGCTCTGAATATTGATGCTCTGTCTAATGTAGAACGGTATTATCTAACAAACTCCGGTAAGCAACTGCAATATCCTCCAACAGAAAAAATTCCAATCATTCAAGTAAATAGTTTCCCGGAACTTGGAAGACTTACGGCTTTAAGGTTTATTGAATGGGTTCAAAAAAATCCTAATGGAGTTATTTCTCTTCCAACTGGTAAAACACCCGAACACTTTATTAAGTGGGTTGGTTACTATCTTAAAAATTGGAATAAGAAAGATGTAGTAGAAACTTTCGAAAGAGTAGGAATTAATACAGCCATAGAACCGGACATGCAAAGTCTTAGATTTGTGCAAATAGATGAGTTCTATCCAATCGATTCATTTCAACACAATAGTTTCTATTACTACATTCAGAAATACTATTTCCAAAATTTTAATCTAGACCCGGCTAAAGCTCTTTTGATAAATGTGAACGAAATTGGTACGGCAGAGAATCTTCCACTCAATCAAGTTTTTCCGGATAAAAAAGTTGATCTTTCTCTTAGAACAAGATGGGCCAGCAATAGATTAGAGAGAATCCAAAAGCGGACTATTGAAATTGTAGATGAGTTTTGCACAGACTACGAAAGAAAAATTAGAGAGATGGGTGGAATAGGATTTTTCTTAGGCGGCATCGGGCCGGATGGACATATAGGATTTAATATTCAAGGAAGCGATCACTTTTCGACAACACGGTTAATCGAAACAAACTATGAAACACAAGCGGCGGCTTCCGGTGATTTAGGAGGAATTGAAATAGCCAGAAATAGACTGGTTATAACTATTGGACTAGATACAATATGTTACAATAAAAATGCGGTTGCGATCATTACAGCATCGGGAGAAGCGAAGGCAAATATTGTTAGGGATTCTATTGAAAGCGGTCTTTCAAACAAATATCCGGCTACAGTTTTACAGAATCTTAAAAACGCTAAGTTTTATTTAACGAATGGAGCTTCGTTAAGACTAAAGGAACGTCGTTACGCCGATATGCTGGAAGAAGAATCACTATCACAGTTTTCAATAGAAAGATCAATTATAAACCTTGCTGTTGAAAAACAAAAAGAAGTTTTATGCTTAACGGATGAAGATTACCAATCGGATAAATTTGGAAAACTCGTTCTTGAAAAAACAAAGAAAAATGCTGCGGAAGTAAATCAGTTAATTCATGATTCGGTGCTTGGTAGATTTAGTAAGGGCATTTCGTTAGTTGAAAACCAATCGATTCTTCATACAGCTCCTCACCACGATGATATAATGCTTGGCTATCTTCCATCCATAGTGCATTCGGTTAGAACTGCTTCAAACAAACATCATTTTACAACACTTACAAGCGGTTTTACAGCTGTAACCAATGATTACATGCTTAATCTGATGAATAGTCTGAGAGAACATTTAGACAATGATGAATTCAAATCCCGCTTTTCCGAAAAGTATTTTGATCCGGCATTTCAAATTGGAAAAAACCGCGATGTAAATTTATTTCTTGATGGTTTAGCTGCGAGAAGCCGAACAATAAAAAGAGAAGCTACTGCTAGAAGAATGCTGCGCAACATTGTTGAAATTTACGAAGAGGACAATCTGCTGTATATTATTGATCGTGTTGATGAATTGATTAATTACTTTAAAACTCAATATCCCGGGAAGAAAGATGTTCCGCATGTTCAAAAGCTGAAGGGAATGTTAAGAGAATGGGAAGAAGAAATTATTTGGGCATATTTTGGGTTTAACAGCGATAGCGTTTCACACATGCGTCTTGGATTCTATCAAGGAGAAATGTTTACCGAAACTCCTGAAGTTAATCGAGATGTTCTTCCGATTCTAAACTTATTGAGAAAGGTAAAACCAACAATTATAACCGTCGCACTGGATCCCGAAGGGAGCGGACCGGACACTCATTATAAAGTTTTACAAGCAATTAGCGAAGCTCTTAAATTATATGGCAAAGAAGAGGATTTATCAAAACTTAAGATTTGGGGTTACAGAAATGTTTGGTATAGATTTCATCCGGCAGAAGCAAACATTTACATCCCGGTAAGTCTCAATTCTTTTGCAATTGCAGAAAACACATTCATGAATAGTTACGGTTCTCAGAAAGATGCAAGTTTTCCAAGTTATGAATATGATGGCCCTTTCTACAGACTCGCTCAAAATATACAAGTAGATCAATATAAGACTATACGTTTATGTCTTGGTAAAGACTTCTTTCTTAATCATCAAATTCCAAGAGTAAGAGCAGCGCACGGTATGGTTTACCTAAATGAAATGACGGTAGAAGAGTTCCTTACCAAATCTATCGAAATTAAAAAAGTAACCGAGAATGTATCTTAAAATGAAAACAGATTGTTACGGGCTGGTTACATTCGGAAGATTTTTCAATAACAAAAATTTTAGAAAAAAGAAAATATGAATCCTACTCAGGTTGTGCTTGGTATTGATATTGGCGGGACAAATACGGTTTTTGGATTGGTAGATGAAAAGGGTAACTGTTACTCAAAAAACCAAATACCAACTGAAGGGCAGATGCCACCGGAATTACTCTTGAAAAGACTATTCAGTATTTTCAATGTAGAGTATAAATCGTTTAACGGTACTTATGAATTGGTAGGTGTTGGAGTCGGGGCGCCATCGGCTAACTATTTTACCGGAACCATTGATAAGCCAAGTAATTTTAATTGGGGTTATGTTGATATTGTAAAGCTAATAAACCAATACTATTCTGTACCGGTTGCGGTTTCCAATGATGCAAATGTAGCTGCAATTGGCGAAATGAAATTCGGGGCTGCAATTGGGCTATCTAACTTTATCGAAATTACACTCGGTACCGGTCTTGGAAGCGGGATTGTAGTAGATGGTAATGTTGTCTATGGCAGTCATGGTTTTGCCGGTGAACTTGGACACATAATTTTCCGAGAGGAGGGCAGACAATGCAGCTGTGGAAGAAAAGGCTGTTTGGAAACATATGTCTCTGCAAATGGAATCAAAAGAACTGTTTTTGAACTACTTGCAAACCATAATGATGAAAGTGAACTTCGAGATATTACTTTTAACAATCTAACATCCAAACTCATTTACAAAGCAGCTACCAATGGAGATACAATAGCCAAGCTGGCTTTTGAAATTACGGGAAAGCATTTGGGACTGGCATTATCGAATAGTGTAGCTCATCTTGAGCCGGAAGCGATTATTCTTTTTGGTGGTTTAGCATTAGCTGGTGAATTGATTCTCACTCCAACTAGAGAAAGTCTCGAGGCTAATCTTTTGTCTCTCTATAAAGGTAATACCAAAGTTTTACAATCCAGTTTAATGAAGTCTGAAAACGGTGCTATTCTTGGTGCTGCTGCAATCATGTGGAACGAATTAATGAAAAAAATACAGTTTTTGTCCGTTGCGGCCAAGTAGTTTATTCGGTGTGAATAAAAATTTCAAATAAATTTCGGTTTAGATATGGCAGCTAAAAAAGTAACACTCGGAATTGAGATAGGCGGGACAAACACCTCTTTCGGATTGGTCGATATTTCCGGCAATTGTTTTGTGGAAAGCCGAATCCCAACTAAACCTAATGAATCTCCAGAAGCTTTATTTGAAAGACTTTTCAAAAAATTCAATAAGATTTATAAAGAGAAATCTTCTGAATATGAAGTTATTGGAATTGGAATAGGTGCACCGAGTGCAAATTATTATAAGGGCACTGTAGAGTATTCATCCAACCTTAATTGGGTTTATGTTAATATCAGAGACATCGTAAAAAAATATACAAATCTTCCAATTGTAATTGCCAATGATGCAAACGCCGCCGCGCTTGGCGAAATGAAATTTGGTGTTGCTAAAAAAATGAAAAATTTCATTCAGCTTACTTTAAGTAGAGGCTTTGGAAGCGGAATTGTAGTTGATGGAAATATAGTTTACGGTAACGATGGCTTTGCCGGAGAAATTGGGCATACCATTGTAGAAAAAAACGGAAGATCGTGTGGATGTGGAAGAAAAGGCTGCTTGGAAACTTATGTTTCTACCGGAGGATTGATCAGAACTTGTTTCGAATTACTTTCTAAGTCCAACGAGCTTAGTTTAATAAAAGAATTTCCCCCGAATAATTTGACCGCTGAAATAATAACAAGAGCTGCAAAAAATGGTGATAAACTAGCGCTGAATGCTTTCGAATTTACCGGTCAAGTTTTAGGAGAAGCTCTTGCGAATGTAGTTGCATACTTAAGTCCGGAGGCAGTAATTCTTTCGGAAGGCTTGGCCGCAGCGGGCGATTTACTTTTAGTTCCTACAAAATTTCACATGGAAAAAAACATGCTAAACCTTTTCCAAGGTAAAGTAGAAATACTGTTATCCGGGTTAGTTAAAGGCAATGTTGCAATTCTTGGTGCAAGTGCATTAAGCTGGCATGAGATTCATAAAAATCAAAAATGATGGTGCGGGTTTTTCCGCTTTTCTGAATTCTTGCGTTTTATATAACTGAAACATAATAGCTATAGAGAAAATGATGATTCGTTCCATACGGATTCTTTTTGTTCTTTTGTTAAGTAACTTTTTTTTACACGCACAACAAATTTCTAACTACAAGTACATCTCTCCAATTCCTAATTCCGAATTTGTTTCGAAGGAAACGAATATAATTATTAGATATGGTGATAAAATCTCTCGGCAATCGATTTCCAGTCTGTGCAACATAAGTATAGTAGGTAGCGCCAGCGGTTCGCACGAAACCAACATTATCCTTTCAGATGATGATGAAACAATTGTCCTAAATGTTCCGGTTCCTTTTTATCCTAATGAAATTGTAAATGTCCATTTCAATCCCGATGTGAGAACAATTGGAGGGACTAGAATACCGATGCTGGATTTTTCATTTAAGATTTCTCCATTGCAAAATAGAATCGGTTATTCGGTGATTAAGAGTGAAGAGGAAATTCTCCCACTCAAGAATGAGCCGGTAGAAAATAAATTTTTAGTTACAACCGAAGATACTCTTCCGGCAGATTTTCCCAAGATTATCGTGAAGAACAATAACAACCCGACTCCGGGATACATATTTATCACTACATCTGCTAAGGTAGCTGGCGTAGGCTATTATGCAATGATGATTAAAGATGACGGGAAGCCTTACTGGTATAAAAAGTTTGATAATCACTATCCGGCAGATTTTAAAATGCAGCCGAATGGAATGCTTTCATACGCAGATATGATGAATGACTACTATTATGCCGGTGGCGGAGAAGCGGTTCATAAATTGATGGACTCAACTTACACTGTTGTAGATTCATTCAAAATGGGGAATGGTTATGTTGCAGATGGACATGATTTTAAACTACTGCCTAATGGACATGCTCTGTTATTCGCATACGATTTACAGCAAGTTGATATGAGTAAAATTGTCCCGGGCGGAAATCCGGCCGCTATGGTTGCCGGTTCAATTATACAAGAGTTGGATGCAAACAAAAATGTTGTCTTCCAATGGAGAAGTTGGGATTACATTCCAATCGTCGAATCATATTTTGATTTAACACTTGCAGCTTTCGATCCGATTCATGCAAATACTATCACTCAATCTAATGATGGCAATATAATTGCTTCATTTAGAAATCTTAGTCAAGTAATAAAAATTGATAAATCTAATGGAAATATTATTTGGCGGCTTGGAGGGAAAAAGAATCAATTTACTTTTATTGGTGAGCATGCTGAAAACGCGCCTCTTTATTTTTCCAGACCGCACGGTGTTGTAGAATTACCAAATGGAAACATTATGCTTTTTGATAACGGACTGGATCATTCTCCGAAATATTCTCGTGCAGTTGAATATAAAATTGATGAAACAAATAAAACGGCAACACTAGTTTGGGAATACAAACATCCCGATGGTGTCTATGGTGCTACGCAAGGAAGTGTGCAAAGACTTTCGAACGGCAATACTCTTATCTGCTGGGGAAGCGCACCAATGACAAAACTTACATGGCCTTCTGTTACGGAAGTTAAACCTAACGGTTCTATTACAAGTGAATTGTTTTTTGAAAATAAAGGAATACTTTCACTCCATGCTTTCAAGTATTTGTGGAAAGTAAAAAACTATACTTCAGTAACAGAACAAGAAATTCTAAAAGGTAATGAATATACTTTCAATTGTGAAGGTGACAGCACGTACGTCACTCTTAAGATTAACAACTTTAGCGGCTCCGGGTACAATTCTGTAACTGTATCAAATTATTCAACAGCTACTATAAAACCAGAGTTTATAGATGTTGCACCTATTGTGTTGAATAGAAGATTAACTATTAGTGCGAATGAAATAGATGGAATAAATGCTGAGATAAGCATTGAAGCCATTAAAAGTTTAGGGGTTAATGATCCCAAGGCAATTGTAATTTATCACAGAGAACATGAAGGTAGTGGAGTATTTACACCGTTAAGCACTTCTTACAATTTCATAACAAAGAGACTAACTGCTACATTTACAAAGTTTGGTGAATTTGTTTTTGCCACTCCTGTTGTAAACACAACAGCAAATCCCCCATTACTAATTTCACCGGCAGATTCTTCTTCAGTAAATCAGTCTTTATCTGTAAAGCTAAAGTGGACTCCACTAGGATATGCTGGTAAATATCATTTACAAATAGCATCCGATTATTACTTTCAAAATATAATTACAAACTTGGATGGATTAGCCGAAGCTTTCTTTCAAATCAATTCTGTGAATGCTAGCTCTACCTATTATTGGCGAGTAAGAACTACCAATATCTCCAGTACAAGCGATTGGTCAAAGACATTTAGTTTTATAACTGCCGCACCGGGAATTGTAGTTACATATCCAGATGGTAGTGAAAAGCTTCAGAAGGGACTAAAGTATTATATAAGATGGAAAGACAATATTGACGAAGAAGTGATAATCGAATTAT
>JBAYTN010000063.1:0-21075 GCA_041675645.1 Melioribacteraceae bacterium | reverse complement strand
GTAATTCTTCAATATCGAAGCTCGCCGTTCGGCTATTACAATCCTTACTACTCAAATGGCTTCTTTTCCGGCTCAAGAGATTATTTCTTCGGAGGAGATGAATTCGGGAAAGAGTAGTTCATTTTTATTAAATTTGGCTTTGAAAGTACAAGAAATTTTATTTACGGGAAAAATTGGAAAAGTATAATCCGGCAAAGCCAAAACAAAAACCGGCAAACCTAAAATCACCTACAGTAAACATTCTGATAAATGTTTCGATCTTCTTACTCACCGCCGTGATTATTTTCATGGTTTATTCTCTATATATCAAATTGTCCTATAAGTCCGATCAAGAACCAATTTCTCCGGACGCAAAAGGCGCAGAAGATATTATTCAAGTTGATGTAAGAAATGGCTGTGGTGTTAGCGGTGTTGCCGACAGATATACCGACTATTTGAGAAGCAAAGGCTTTGATGTTGCGGATATTGGGAATTATATTTCTACAGATGTTGATGAAACTCTGATTATTGATCGGATCGGAAATATGGCGAACGCCTACAAAGTTGCCAAATCTCTCGGCATTCGTAACGAAAATGTCATTCAGCAATTGAACAAAGATTATTTCATCGATGTTACTGTTGTAATAGGAAAAGATTATTTTTCATTAACACCATTTAAGTGAGGAAACATTGGACGGACTAAAATTCGCTAAAGAAATAGCTGAATTAACAAAAGGTAAAAAAGGCTACAACATAAAAATTCTTGATCTGAGAAAAGTCTCAGCTATAGCAGATTACTTTGTTATCTGCTCTGCAGATTCCGACAGACAAGTGAAAGCTATTGCGGATGATGTTGATGAAAAGCTTCTGGATCGTGGAATTAAATGTTATCATCGCGAAGGCTTCGAAACTCTTAATTGGGTTTTGATGGACTACTTTGATGTGGTTCTTCATGTTTTCAAAGTTGAGGCGAGAACCTATTACAACTTAGAAAAACTTTGGGGCGATGCTCCGGTAATTTCAATTCCAGATGAACAATAATTTCCTTAACGGAGAAAAGATTGAAGAATTATCTAATAGATTTATTTAACAAGACTGCCGAAAAGTTACCTTACCTTAACGAAATTGAATACATTTTTAGCATACCAAATCAAAAGAGTCATGGCGATTATGCAATTAATGCGGCAATGATTCTTTCGAAAAAACTGAAGCGCAATCCTCGTGATGTAGCAAATGAAATAATTGCAAACCTTGAAATCGATCAAAGTATTATTGAGAAAATTGAAATAGCCGGACCCGGCTTTATTAATTTCTATTTTTCGCCATCATATGTTCCTTCAATTATAAAAGAAGTTTTATCTAAACAAGAAAACTTCGGGCGCTCTCAAAAATATGCCGGTAAAAAAGCTATGGTCGAATTTATTTCGGCTAATCCGACCGGTCCGTTAACTGTTGGACATGGAAGAAATGCCGTAATTGGCGATACTGTTGCAAACTTACTTGAGTGGATTGGATTTGAAGTTGATCGCGAATACTATTTTAACAATGCCGGCAGACAGATGCGTGTGCTTGGCGATTCAGTCCGACTTAGATATTTGGAGTTGTTAGGTAATACAATTGAATTCCCTGAAGATTACTATCAAGGCGAATACATAAAAGAAATTGCAGCAAAACTAATTGCCGAGAAAGGTGAAAAGCTGCTGAACGAAGATGCCGAAGGAATTTTTAAGCAGACTGCTGAAAAGGAAATTTTTGCAGACATCATTAAGACGATGAACGCAATAGGCATTAAGATGAAAAATTTCTACAATGAACATACATTGTATGAGGATGGAAGAATTACTCAGCTGCTTGAAGAGTTTAAGAAGAGAAATCTTTCTTACGAAAAGGAAGATGCTATTTGGCTAAAACTTACTGAGCTTGGAAATGAGCAAGATAAAGTAATTGTTAAATCGACCGGTGAGCCGACTTACAGATTGCCAGATATTGCTTATCACATTACAAAATTTGAGCGCGGTTATGATTTGATGATTGACTTATTTGGATCAGATCACAACGCTACATATCCGGATGTACTTGCCGGATTGCGGGCTCTAGGATATGATGCAGAAAAAATTAAAGTTCTGATTCACCAGTTTGTTACAATCATGCAAAAGGGTGAAGTAGTAAAAATGTCAACACGCAAAGCTAATTACATTACCTTGGATGAGTTAGTTGATGAAGTTGGGGCAGATGTAGTACGGTATTTTTTCAACATGAGAAGTATTACTAGCCATCTTAACTTTGATCTTGAACTCGCTAAAAAGCAATCGGATGAAAATCCGGTTTTTTATCTGCAGTATGCGCACGCAAGAATTGCTTCAATTCTGCGAATGGTAAAAGAACAAGGATTAAATTCTTCACTTGAACATTTAGAGCTACTGAACCAGCCATCAGAGCAAGATTTGCTCAAAAAGCTTTTTGAATTTCCGAATGAAGTATTACTAAGCGCAGAGAATTATGAAGTTCATCGCGTTGCAATTTACCTTGAAGAATTAGCAGCACAATTCCATAGATTTTATACTGAATGCAGAATTATCGGAAGTGAAAAGAATCTAGCTGAAGCAAGAATTGCTTTGTGCCTTGCAACTCAAACTACCTTGCGAAACGGGCTTTCCATTCTTGGAGTTACTGCCCCCGATAAAATGTAGTTAGTCGGCAATGGCAACTGAGAAAGCATAGACTTTTGCAGCTCCGGCCTCTAACAACACTTTACCGCATTCTGCAGTTGTGGCTCCAGTTGTTATAACATCATCAACTAGTATAATATTTTTGCCTTCAACAATTTTTCTCTTTTTGCAAACAAAAGCTTGAAGAACATTTTCTTTTCTTTCTTCAAGCGTCATTGTTGTTTGTGAGAGTGTAAATCTTGTTCGATTTAATATATCAGCTTTAACCGGAACATTAATTGTCTTACTCAATCCTTTGCAAATAAAATCAGATTGATTATAACCTCGCTCAGCTTTCTTTAACGGATGAAGAGGAACGGGAACAACGAAGTCCGCATTCCAAGATTGTAATATTGAATAAACTTGCTTCGAAGCTAATTCGCCTAAAGTTTTGCCTGCCAAAAATTTGCCGTTATACTTTAATGAATGAAGGATCGACTGCAATTCTTTATCTTTTTCAAATACAAAGGCAGATTGGAATCCGCTGATAATATTATCGTTTTGGAATTTACGTTCGTATTCTCTTTCGATACGTTCCGGAGTGGCTATTTGGATATTGCTTAGGCACTCAACACAGATGCAAGTTTGAGTTACCGAAAGCTTGTTTTTACAAGCAGCACAAAAATTCGGAAAGAAAAAATCCAGTAATGAAAAAGAGGTTGTGCGTACAAAATTATTTAATCCCGTTCCTCGCAAAATGTGCCCCACATTTTCTATCGCTGATTTCAATGTGATTGTAAAACCAGCTTTTTACATTGTAGAGTTCTTCAAGAGTAAGTATCGGTTTTTTATCTATGTAAGATTGGAGAACACTTTCCACCTTTCTATAAAATCGATCATGTTCCAACTTGTGGGAGTAGTATCCATCAAATTTAGTTTGCTTCATTAATCCTTCTTCATAATCAAAATGTTTGCGGAGATGTACAACGAGGATTTTTAGCTGGGCTTGAACTGTTCGAGCTTTTTTCAGTATGAATGCAGTATAAATCTTGTTGATAATGTGAGTCATCTGCTCGTGCTGTTCATCCATCAAGCAAATTTTTATTTTTTCTTCTTTGGTGAAAGTTACAAAGTCCATTTATGTCTATCTTATGTTAGATCATTCCAAAACGTTTTCTCAAAAACCATTCAGTGGCAAACAATAAAACTATCAAACCAAGTATCCAAGAGTAGTTCCAAAGCTCAAGTTCGTTTTTAATCAAAGTTCCACTACTTTTTTTCTTAGAAGCATCAATAAGTTTCTGAGCCAGATTGTCATAGTTTTCAATACCAAAATACTCACCATTGCTCGAATTAGCCAGAAGTTTTAAGTAATCGACTCTCATTTTTGTGTCTAGCAATTCTATAGAAGAAGAGTTTACAGAAAAACGTGTAGTTGATTTTAGTACTGAACCTCCATTCAGTTGGGTTGAAGCTGTGCAAATAAAATCACCATTTCCTTCCGGAATAAAATTGCCGGTGTAAATGCCATTACCTTGTGGAGTCAAGATCAATTCATTCTTTTGATCAGCATGAGAAATTTCAAGTTTTACTTGTGCCGTATCAACTGGGTTGAAAGAGTTATCATACAACTCAGCCATAATTTCAACTTGTTCGTTCGCCGAGTATGTCTTTTTATTCAAACTAAGATTGAACTGTTTCTTGTTTCCCGAGAGGCTTAACCATTTCACAATTTCATTCACAAAATTTTTGAAGAAGTCCGGATTTCGCTCGGATGCTTGAAGGGACCATCGCCAATAGTTGTTTGCGTTGATTGCGAAAGACCTTTGATTTCCAATAGAGCGTAATACAATTAGCGGTGAGTTGAGAGTAGCTTCGCGAACTTTCGATTTGACAATTACTTTGCTTTCCGGCTTTGGAATAACTTCGGAAGCTGATTGAAAAACCGGAGGTAAATTATTCCAAACAGTAACTGCATTACCGAGTTGAGAAAAATTAGAAGCGAATTCATTCTTTTGAATTTCCGCCAGCACTTGAAAAGCTTCCGGTGAAATATTTCTAGTGAAAAATGGCAGATATGCCTCCAATGCTTTTAATTTGCCAAAGTCAGTGGAAGATGAAAGTGAAATGAAGAAAGGTGTTCCTTTCTCAATTTTACTTGCAACTTGAGAGATTAATTGCTGCGAAGTATTGGAAGAGGGGAAATCGATCAAGAATAGAACTGAAGAACTGTCCAGCGCATTCACTTTTTTTGCGTCCCAAATTTTATCTCGGGAGACTTGAATAAACTTATTAACCTTAATATTCTTATCACTTTCCAGCGCGGAAGCGATTGCAGAAACATCCGGCGAAGGAGAACCGGCAACCAAACCGATCTTTAATTTCGTATCAAGGACAGTAATGAAAAAGGTTTTTTGATTGTTCAGCGGCGTGAATTCGCCGGTTAAAGGACTAGCAGAAATTTTCAACTTTTTTTCGCCGCCGGTTTTCGGTGTATAAAGAAAATCCGAAATATTGATTCCGGAATTGCTCAGCAAAATTTCTTTCGATTCGAGTAATAAATCTTCTTCATAGAAAGAAAGTATTACTCTGTTTCCATCGAAACCATTTTGCCTTATAGTTGCTTGAATTTTGGTCTGCGTTTCGGCGTAGATGTATTGATTGTGAGAAACGTTAAACAATTCCACGTCTTTCTTTGTAGAGGAATCTCCAACACCTACAGTAAAAATCGGAATTTGCATTTTCTCAAGTTGATAAGATGGGTCGGCACCTTCTGTAATTATGCCATCACTAACTAAAACCGCAGAGGAGGCATCGGATTGATGTTTGTTTAGTAGACTAAGCAGTGAAGAATAATTTGTTGTGTGTACATCAAAATTTAATGTTGGCTGGTCAAAGGAAAGTGAATCAATTTTATTCCCGAACGAAAACAACTTTACATTGATGGATTCTTCCAAATTCAAATCTCTAATCATTTTAAGGATTGATTGGCTTCTCTTTAAACTATCTTTTGAGGAGATTGATTTCGAATTATCAACTAAAAGTAATGTGCTGTTCTCGTTGTTTGTTTTTTTCGTCAGCGACAGCATCGGTTCGAAAATCAAAAACAACACTAGAGCAAATATTAAAGAGCGGATGATAGTTAATAGAATTTTGGAAGAATTCGAAATCTTTGGCAGTGTGTATCTGTAAACAAAAACTGAAAACGCAATCAGAATTGCGGCAAGAATTATGTACAACCAAACACTGCCGGAAAAAGCAATTCTGATATTTTCAAATCCGAACATTTATTCTATCAACTCTTCTTGAAATTGTTTTCCAAATCCCAAGTCTTCATTGTTTCAAATGTCTTGTAGTCTGTTAAATCGAAATGGATCGGAGTTACTGAAACATAATCGTTCTTAAGCGCGTAATGATCTGCTTCAATTGTATTGTCAGTTTCAATCAGACTGCCGGTTAACCAAAAATATTTATTTCCATATGGATCATCTCTTTCTTGGTAAACATCATCCCACTTAGTTTTACCTTGCTGTGTAACCAAAATTCCCTTCAATCGCTCTTCTGGAAGGTCTGGAACGTTGAGATTTAAAAGTGTTCCGTTAGGAATACCATTCTTAACGACCATTTGTGCCAGCTCTCCGGCAAAACGTGCGGCAAATTCAAAATGCTTTGCGTTATGACTTGTTACGGAAACTGCAATCGCCGGTATATCCATAATAGCTGCCTCGCGAGCAGCTGAAACCGTACCGGAATAAATAATATTTATAGCAGCATTCGAGCCAAGGTTTATACCGGAAACAACAATATCGGGCGTTTGCTGAAGAATATTTCTCACTCCCATTTTAATACAATCAGCCGGAGTACCGTCAACAGCATAACCGAAAAATTCTCCATTCTTGTAATATTCCGAAACGCGCAACGGATATTTCATGGTGATTGCATGACCAACTGCGCTTTGTTCTGTCAAAGGTGCAACAACCGTTACTTCGCCAATTTTTTTAAGAGCTTCTACTAAAGCTGCAATTCCGGGAGAGGAAATTCCGTCATCATTCGAGACAAGTATTTTCAATTTTATTCCGTTGGATAGTAAATAATTTTGTGCAAATATAGTCATTTGCCCCGAAGCATTGAATATTCTTTCTCACCGGAAAGTGAGAATTATTAACCCAAAAAGAATTATTTTTTGCCAACAAAAATCACGAAGAAATGAACCGAATTATAACCTTGTTTTTGCTTTTCATTGCTATTGAAATTACAGCACAAACGACCGAGCCAACTGAAATTTATGTTATTGATTCATATGTAACGCCGGAAAAACCTCACAGATTGATAATTTCATTCTCTACCAGCGAGGATTGTACTTCCGTGTTGAGGATAAAGTCTAATAAAGATTACAATGTCTCGGATTCGCTCACAGAGAATCATCTTATAGAAATTGATCTGACTGATCTATTCGATCTCTCATCTATCAAGTACAGAATCGCTGTAAAGAATGAACGCAGCCAAGAAACACTTAGTGAAGAATACGAAGTTGCTCTTCCTAGCGAGACATTACTAGCCACTAAAAGCTCAAACTGGTATCAGATGTGTATTGGAGGATTAGTCTTTGCAATTCCATCAGTAGAGTATTTGGTAATGGATGGAACAGACTATTGGGGGTTGAGTAAAGAAATTCCGCTTTTTAGTTTTTACTCTAACGGATATAATTATCCTTTTGGTTATATCGACCTTGAATACTCGCATTATCTAAAAGCACCTCGCAAAAACTTTATGCGAGTCGGTTACAAGCATGTTTTTCAATCTCAAGAAATAAAATATATATCACCGGGGCTTTCAATTTTTGGCGACTTTAGAGGCTACAATGGTTTAAGTGCTGAGGTGTCTCTTGGTCTTTTCCAAATACAAAATATTTTTACAGTATACACACGTTATCGCTATAATTTCCAAATTAAAAGCGGCGGAAAAGACTTTTATGAATTTTCGCTTGGGCTTTATTCGAATTTCTTCTCTCTTAATTTCTAATCGGTTTTGATGAACAAGAAAACTGAATATATAGACCTAGGCGAAAGAGGGAGATTAAATCCCAACAATAAATTGAATGAACTTACCGGAAAAGAATGGCTAAAATTTACCAAGAGCTGGTTTATACATCATCCATCTAAGAGGAAAGATAAGGAAGTGCTTCATCCGGCAAAGTTTCCGGAAACATTAGTAGAAGAGTTTATTTCGTTTTTCACTAAGAAGAATGGGTGGATTCTCGATCCGTTTTGCGGAACCGGGAGTGTTTTAGTAGCGGCTTCAACTTTGAAAAGAAAAGCTGTCGGTGTTGAAATAAATAAAAAGTACTTTGGACTTACAAAAAAAAGAATTGCAAAACTCGGTAATCCTAAAGACATAATACCTCTGTCTGGTAATTCAACTGAATTAAAGAATTGTCTTGTTTCCTGGGAACTTTCCAAGCTAAAGTTTGATTACACTATAACATCCCCGCCATACTGGAATCAGCTTGTTCGGAACAATATTCGCCAAAGCGATAGGAAACAAAACGGGTTCGATACACGTTATAGTACAAGAAATAATTTTGATCTTGGTAATATTGAAGATTATGAAGAATTTTTAGAGCAGCAAGCTCTCGTTTTTGATCAAGTTTTTGATCTAACAAAAAGGAATGGATACTTAACAATAATTACTAATAATGTTTACACCGGCGGCAAACTCTTTCCTTTAGCTTTTGATACTGCAACTTCTTTAACAAGAAGAGGTGCAAAAAGCTGGACTCTGAAGGATGAAAAAATTTGGCTTCAGAATGATAAGAAACTTGTTGCTCTGGGAGTTAATAATGCCTGGGTGGGCAACCGACATCATCAATACTGTTTAATTTTTAGAAAAGAATTATGAGCGAAATACTTTCTGTAAGTGAAATAACCGGACTAGTTAAACAAACGTTGGAAAACGAATTTGACGAAGTGAGCGTGATTGGGGAGATATCCAATTTCAAAGCTCATGTTTCCGGACATTGGTATTTTACTTTGAAAGATTCCAATGCTCAGATTAATTGTACAATGTGGCGCGGGTTAAACAGCTATGTTTTTTTTACTCCTCAAGATGGAATGAAAATAATCACTAATGGCAAAATTAGTGTTTATCCGCCAAGAGGAAGTTACCAGTTAGATGTAAAATCAATGAAGCCCGCCGGAGTTGGAGAACTTCAAGCTGCATTTGAAAAGCTGAAACAAAAACTTTTTGAAGAAGGATTATTCGACGAAGAATTCAAAAAGCCGATTCCGAGATATCCACAGAAAATAGGTGTTGTTACTGCAATAGATGGTGCGGCTTTCCAAGATATTAAAAGTATAGCTGCGCGCAGATACCCGTTGGCTGAACTAGTTATTGCTTCTTGCCGTGTTCAAGGGGAAGGTGCTGCAGAGGACATCGTTAAAAGCATTAAGCTTCTTAATCAGCATAAAGATATAGAGGTGATGATAGTAGGGCGTGGCGGCGGCTCTCTGGAAGATTTATGGGCATTCAACGAAGAGATTGTAGCCAGAGCTATATTCGATTCCAAGATTCCGGTTATAAGCGCTGTCGGTCACGAAGTGGATTTTACGATTGCTGACTTTGTTGCAGATTTAAGAGCAGCAACACCTTCTGCAGCAATCGAACTTGCCACACCAAACCAAGATGATCTCTTTGGTTATATAAGTGAATTTTCCTATTATAATTCGCAGAAAATGATTGAGATTCTTAGAAGTTACCGAGATGAAATCACATCACATATCACTTCTTACGGTTTCAGAATGCCACAAGATTTTATCAGAAATAAAACTCAGTTGCTCGACAGCATTCTCTATAAATTTTCTAATTTGGCTGATAATAAAATTGGCAACTCAAGATCGCGCGTGGATTTGCTGGAAAGCAAGATAAAAGCGATGAGCGTGGATAGTGTTCTTAAACGTGGATTTTCATATATCAAACAGAATGAAAGAGTAATTGCTCGGAAGAAAAATTTAACTGAAAGCGATTCTTTTACAATAAAATTTTTTGATGGAGAAGTTAAAATAGATGGGAAAGAAAAAGGAAAATAATTTTGAAAGCTCCTTGTCACGTCTCGAAGAAATTTCGGGGCAGTTGGAAAGCGGCGAAGTTGGACTTGAAGAATCAATTCGTCTTTACGAAGAGGGAATTGAGCTGGCTAAAATCTGTTATTCAACTTTGAAGAATGCAGAATTAAAAGTTACCGAACTAAAAAAACAGCTTGAAGAAAATATAAAGCAATAAACGAGGAAGTGTTAATGGTTGATGAATCCAAATATGAAATTCTCTTCAAGGTAAATTCACCTAAAGATATTCGTACGCTTACAATGCCGGAGCTTAAAACTCTCTGCGTGGAAGTGCGCCAATATATGGTAGATGTTATTTCAGAAGTAGGCGGGCATTTTGGCGGCGGACTTGGAACAGTTGAACTTACTGTTGCATTACATAAAGTTTTCGATACACCAAACGATCTAATTGTGTGGGATACTGGTCATCAAGCATATCCGCATAAAATCTTAACCGGAAGAAGAGATAAGCTGAACACGATTAGACAGCTAAACGGTTTAAGCGGATTTCTTAAAAGAACTGAAAGTGAATACGATGCCTTTGGTGCCGGTCACGCAACAACTTCCATCTCAGCTGCATTGGGAATGGCTGAAGGAAGCAAACAGTTAGATACCAATAAGAAAGTAATTGCAGTAATAGGCGATGGTGCTATGACGGGCGGAATGGCTTACGAAGCGATGAATAATGCCGGAGTTAAAAGCAGCAATTTGATAGTTGTGTTAAACGATAATCAAATGTCAATTGCTCCAAACGTGTGGCAGATACACAATTATTTTAATGAAATGATTGCGCATCCTGAGTACAATAAATTCAAGGGTGCAGTTTGGGATTTAACCGGCAAGCTCGATTTGTTCGGAGATAGAATTCGCAAAGTTGCTGCACGGCTGGAGCGTGGAATCAAATCTGTAATAACACCGGGAATTCTTTTTGAAGCACTCGGTTTCCGCTACTTCGGACCGATTAACGCTCATAATCTTTCTCAAGTTGTAAAAATATTTGAGCACATAAAGAGTTTAAATGGACCAATATTGGTTCATGTATTAAGTGAAAAGGGCAAAGGCTATACACCTGCCGAAGAACATGTTCAGCGTTATCATGCTGCAACACCTTTTGATAAAGTTACGGGCAAGGCAGTAAAGAAATCATCTTCAGTTCCGGCATACACAACCATCTTTGGCAAAGCGCTGGTTGAAATTGCTAAAGAAAATGAGAAAGTTGTTGGTATTACAGCTGCTATGCCCGATGGAACCGGAATGGATTTTCTTCAAAAGGAAATTCCAGAGAGATATTATGATTGCGGAATTGCAGAAGAACATGCTGTTACATTTGCTGCGGGTCTTGCAACTCAAGGAATTATTCCAGTTGTTGCAATCTACTCAACTTTTTTGCAGCGCGGGTTCGATCAAATTATTCATGATGTAGCTCTTCAAAAACTGCATGTTGTGTTCGTATTAGACCGCGCCGGTTTGGTTGGTGCGGATGGACCAACTCATCATGGTTCATTTGATCTAAGCTATTTAAGAATGATACCGGGCATGGTTATTATGTCTCCAAAAGATGAAGCGGAATTGCGAGACATGCTTTACACTGCGGTTAATTATGGAAAAGGCCCGATTGCAATTCGTTATCCGCGCGGATCTGCATTAGGCGTCGAAGTAAAAGATGGATTTACCAAACTTGAAATTGGGAAAGCGGAAACAATTCAGACCGGCACAGACGTTGCATTTTTAGCAGTTGGAAATATGGTGATTTATGCTAAGAAAGCAGCAGAAAAATTAGCGGAAGAGGGAATCAGCTCTGAAATTATAAATGTAAGATTTGTAAAACCTTTGGATGAAGTAATCCTTGATTCTATTGCCGGAAGATTTTCTAAGATTGTTACTCTGGAAGAAAGCACAATTTTAGGCGGTTTTGGTTCGGCGGTGTTGGAATATTTTTCTGAAAAGAATTATAAGAATGATATTTTACGCATAGCACTTCCGGATAATTTTGTAGATCATGGAACTCAAGAAGAACTTCACAAAATTCTTGGAATTGATCCGGAAGGAATTTACGCAAAAGTTAAAAATCTAATTAATCCAAAATAAATTACTGCTCGTATATGGAAAAAACTAAAATTGCGGTTATAGGCTTAGGCGGAATTGCGCAGCTTGCGCATCTTCCAATATTAACAAAACTTCCGAACGTTCAGCTTGTTGCAGTATCAGATACAAATAAAACAAGGTTAAAAGCCATTGGTGAAAAGTATACCATTAAGAATTTGTATCAAGATTATAATGAGATGCTTGCTAAAGAGGAAATTGAGGGAGTTGTAATTGCAACCCCAACCGATACTCATGCGGAAATTGCTGTTAATTGTTTGAAGGCTAAAAAAGATGTTCTTATAGAAAAACCTATTGCAAGAAATCTTGAGGAAGCAAAAGAAATACAAGCGGCCGCAAAGAAATACAAGAAACAAGTGATGGTTGGTATGAAACTTCGCTACCGTCCGGATTCAATGCTGACACGCAGTTTGGTTAACAGCGGTGAACTTGGCGATATTTTTTATATCCGTTGTGGTTGGCTTCGCAAGCAGAGCAGCGAACAGAAATGGTTTCTAAATAAAAGCCAATCGGGTGGCGGTGTTCTAATAGATCTTGGAATTCTTATTCTCGATCTTGCTTTATGGATAATGAACGATCACAAACTTAAAAGTGTATCGGTAGAAACATTTTCTCATACTACAAAAGATGTGGAAGATACCGCTGTTGGATTGGTTCGTTTCAGCGATGAAAGAGTAATCTCGTTTGAAGTAAGCTGGGGCTTGCATGCTGAGTGGGACAAATTTCATCTTGCGGCTTTTGGTACAAAAGGAACAGCTCACTTAAATCCGCTTAAAGCATATAAACGTTTGGAATCCGGGCATATTGATTATACTCTTCCAACAAGCGCAACCGCATCTAACTTATATAAGAAAGCTTTTGAAAATGAACTGAAACACTTTATTGCCGCAGTAAGAGATAACTCTCCTATGGTTTCATCCGGAGAAGACGCACTTATGCTAATGCGATTATTAGAGGCTATTTATAAATCGGCCGAACTAAAAAAAGAAGTGATGTTATAATGAAAACTAAAATTCTCCTTGTTGATGATGAGAAAGATATTGTCGAGTTTCTTCAATACAATCTTACCAGCGAAGGATTTAAGGTAATTACTGCATATAACGGACAAGAAGCACTAGATAAGCTTTCGCAGAAACCGGATCTGATAATTCTTGATGTAATGATGCCAAAGATGGATGGCTACGAAGCTTGCTCGCGAATCAGAGCAATTGATGAATTCAAAAACACTCCGGTTATTTTTCTTACCGCAAAATCTTCGGAACTAGATGAAGTACATGGGCTTAATATTGGCGCTGACGATTTTATACAAAAACCAATCTCTCCTAAAAAATTGGTTGCCAGAGTAAAATCTAATCTCCGCAAAACCGAATCGGTTAATGCCGATAACACTGAAGCTAAAGAAATTGAAATTGGTCCTCTGGTTATAAACCGCGCTAAATATGAAATTACTATTAAGGGAAAGCTGGTGTTTTTCCCTAAGAAAGAATTTGAAATTCTTTACTATCTTGCTTCCAATCCGGGAAAGGTTTTTGATAGAGAAAAAATACTTAGCGATGTATGGGGAGGTGAAGTGTTTGTTGTAGCGCGTACTATTGATGTGCACGTTAGAAAAATCCGTGAAAAACTAGATAAGTATGCCGACATGATTGAAACAATTAAAGGCGTTGGCTACCGTTTCAAGAACTTGGATTGATTTGAAAAAGGTGCTTTCAATACGGAATATCTCAACTCTTATTTGGTCACTTTCATTTCTATTGTTACTTCTACTTCTAATTATATTCTCACCTACTAAGCTGGAATTAGTTGTTCTGATTTTTTTTCTTCTGCTTTTTAATCTCGCAATTATTTTGATGCTTCGTCTTGAAAGGCGCAGAGAACTAAGCGAAATTAAAAAGGTGATTGAAAAAATTAGAAGGAATGAATTTGGTTCATCTGATGAAATCTCGCTAAGTAAAAATTTAAGTGATCTTGAAGATGAAATTAAAGCGATGTTCAGCAGAACGCAAAATGATATTCAGAATCTTAAAAAATTAGAACAGATTCGCACTGAGTTCTTAGGAAATGTTTCTCATGAATTACGCACTCCAATATTTTCCATTCAAGGTTATATAGAAACTCTGCTGGACGGCGCACTGGAAGACGCAAGCGTGAACAGAACCTTTCTTCAGAAAGCGAATAACCATACTATCAACCTTAATAATCTTCTTAACGACTTGATAGACATTTCTATGATAGAGTCGGGACAGATGAAGATGAGTTTTCGGTATTTCAACATACACGAGTTTCTTAAAATGCTTGAGACAGAATTTCAACCGGAAGCGGAAAAGAAGAATTTAGTTCTCAGTCTTCATTCACCAAATCCTAAATTAGATTTGTATGGAGATAAGCAGCGCCTTAAACAAGCGCTTTCCAATCTCATTACAAACGCAATTAAATACACAGAATTAGGCTCAATAGAGATTGGGGTGGTGGAAGAGGGGCAAAGAGCTAAAGTTTATGTTAAAGATACCGGACTAGGAATACCGGAAGTGGATTTATCCAGAATATTTGAAAGATTTTACCGAATAGACCGGGATCGCTCTAGGGAAATGGGTGGAACCGGGCTTGGTTTAGCCATAGTAAAACATATAATTGATGCCCACGAATCCAAAATTGAGGTGGTTAGCAAGACCGGATTGGGGAGCGAATTCTCTTTTCTGCTAAAAAAATGAAAAATTGCTGAATTTTGTTGTTTTTAAAACTATCCTTTTTGTTGACTACATAGGCTCATTTCTATATATTTACGCCTCAAAATTTGATACATCGGAGGAATGATGTTTGCTGTTGTTGATATAGCAGGACAACAATTTAAGGTAACCGAGAATACTAAGTATTATGTACCTCATCTTAAAGCTGAGCCGAATTCTGAAATAGTGTTTGATAATGTACTTCTCTATGGCGATGAAAAAGCTACAAAAGTTGGTGCTCCTACTGTTGCTGGTGTGAAAGTTCACGCAAAAGTTCTCGAACATACAAAAGACGATAAAGTTATTGTCTTCAAAAAGAAAATCCGTATCTCCTACAGGAGATTAAGAGGGCATAGACAACAATTAACAAGAATTGAAGTTACTAAGATTGCTTAGTAGCCGGAGGTAATTTTAATGGCACATAAAAAAGGTCAAGGTTCATCCCGTAACGGTCGCGATAGTAATCCGCAGTTCTTAGGCGTTAAAGCTTTTGGCGGAGAAAAAGTTTCGGCAGGCTCTATCCTAGTTAGACAGAAAGGAACAAATTTTCATCCGGGTAAAAATGTAAAGTTAGCCGGCGATCATTCCCTCTTCTGCACAATTGACGGATACGTAAAGTTTGAAAAAGGCAAAAACGACCGCCAGTTTATTAGTGTTTTGGAAACACGCGCTTAAACCACAATAAGCAAAGTTGAAAATGGGAACCCCGGCAATTTTTTTGTCGGGGTTTTTTATTTTTAAAATCTCACCCAATTGCACTCCTTAAAAACTTTATAACAGTTTCGGCAAAACTTAGTTTTACTTATATCATTTAATGCGTCTTCTAAGCAGAAATGATATACCGAGCAGTTTAAAAGGCTCCCGTTGTGCTGGAAATTATATACAGAGGGGAAGAAAGTCAATTGCGAGATCATGATTAAGATTATGAGCAAGATCAAGGTCAAGATTAAGAGTGAAGCATAGGAACATTTTGATGAGAGGTAGTAATATGGTGTGATGTGCAAAAATTTGTACACAATTAATTATTGGTAGTTATACCATTACATATTTGCGACCCATTTATTACATTGTGGATAAATTTGTCGGGGTTTTATTTAAACATGAAACTAAATCATGCGTTGTTACTGCTTCTTTTTAATACAACTACTTTGCTAGCCCAAGATTATATAGTCAATCGAGATTCTCTTCAATTTGGAATTGGAGCAATAATCCATCCAGAAAATTTAATTGACAGCGTGACAATTACTAATATCGGGACAAAGACTTTATTAATTGATACAGTTTACTCCCAAATGCATTACGGTTATCGCTTGCTAGTAAAAGGCAAAGTTATATCACTTCCTTTTTTTATTTATGATCCAAGAGATTTAATAAATGTTACAATTAACCCTAAAGATTCAGTGAAGTTCATTTTCTCCAAACCCGATTTATGTCCGGTTTGTAGTGGTTCATCATTAAAGCCATTTAGGGACACAATTTTTGTTCATAGTAACTCTATCACTAAACCAAAATTAAAATTGTTTTCTAACGGATATGGAACAACGTCGGTAGAAGTAACGAATACTTTGGTTGATAATTATTCACTTAATCAAAATTATCCCAATCCATTTAATCCCGAAACGACAATAGAATACACAATTCCGGTAGAGACGAGGCATGCCTCGTCTTTACAACACGTTACCCTAAAAGTTTACGATGTACTAGGAAGAGAAATTGCAACGCTTGTTGATGAATACAAAGAAGCGGGGAATTATAAAGCAATATTTAATGTAGAGACACGCCTTGGCTTGTCTCTACAGAGCGGTGTTTATTTTTATCGTTTGCAAAGCGGCAGTTACATCGCGGCAAAGAAATTAATTTTGATGAAATAAAACATGGGAGCTCTATGAAAAAAGTAATTATTCTTTTTACACTACTAACAAGTAGCGCTTTGCTAGCACAAATCACTTTTACATCAGGCAATTTGCTAAGATATAATTTCACTAAGCCGCAAATTGATTTGGCTGATACAATTTGGCATTGGACAAATATTACTACAGGCAATAGTGGTTTAAGCCAAACCGGAGTTGAATATTTTGAAGAAGGACAGACAAAATATTTGATTACTTTTTATTTTGAATCAACACCGTGGATTGAGAGGCGCATGAATTACTTGCATAACCTTTCTGCAAAATACAACAGAGAAATTATTAGCATGCTGAATTGGATGGATCCGTTGATCCCGTATTTGTACGAAAAACCAATCATCGAAAAGATAAATAACGGAGCTTGGGTTTTCTTCGGTTGGCAAAGAAATGCTTTTTTTGTTAGAAACGATTCTATTTACGAAGGAAACGTAAATAACAATTACAAATTCGTTCATAAAGCTGGTAAACTTAATAACAATTGTTTTTTAGTTGTTGAAAACCTAACAAGCAGAAAGTATGAATTTTATAACGCTGATCTATCAAATTCGCCTCGAATTATTCTCAATAACAAAATTGAAACTGCAAACTTCTCTCCCCCAATTAAGTTTCATTATTTAAGAGATTCGCTATTCTTATTTAAAACTGATGGCTCAAATGTGCTTTATCTAACAGCCCTTTCGAATAACAAGATTAATTTCACAAAAAGATTAAAACCCGATACAGCCACAACAACTTATCCCGATTTCAGTATCTATTTCTTCAATGAGAACCATATATTCTATATAAACAAATCTGTACTCTACCAAGAAACTGTTGATCTTGAACATAAGGAAACCAAAAATAAGATTACCTTATTAAATCTGGCAAACGCCAAATATGTAATTGATCAAGAGAATAATTATATAACATATATTAAGAGTGATTCTTTATATGTTTATTCAATTAACAAGCAGAAACATGATCTCTCAGTTCCTTATACTTTGAGTAGCAATTACTCTCTTGCATTTGTAAGCGCTCCTTACCTTTATTTTAGAAACAGACAAATAACAACCAGTGTTGGAAAGCAAAACATAATCCCAGATAAATTTTCACTCTCTCAAAACTACCCCAATCCATTTAATCCCGAAACGACAATAGAATACACAATTCCGGTAGAGACGAGGCATGCCTCGTCTTTACAACACGTAACTCTCAAAGTTTATGATGTACTGGGTCGTGAAATTGCAACGCTTGTTGATGAATACAAGCAAGCAGGGAATTATAAAGCAATATTTAACGTAGAGACACGCCATGGCGTGTCTCTACAGAGCGGTGTTTATTTTTACCGGTTAATAGCTGGCTATCCTTCGGCTAGCTCTGGACAAGGTTTTGTGCAGACAAAGAAACTTATTATTCTAAAATAACGGGACAACATGAAAACATTCCAATTCTTGGCTATAGTAACACTAACAATATTACCAACACTTTCTTGCAGTGAAGGAGTAACAGACAGCAGAGAAAGAATTATCCGCGCACCGCAAGATATGATTTGGACGGCGGACACATTAAAGGGATTTGATCAGTATGCACAACTGCTGCCAAGAAATCTTTTAGTCTTTTCTGCTAATGATGCATGGCTAACTTGCTGGAGCGATATAGCGAGGGGATTGATTTGGCATTTTGACGGAAAGATTTGGAATGAGAGCAACATAGCTAAAGACGTTGGTGGAATGCGAATACAAGATGTTAACGGTTACAGCAGCAGTGACCTTTGGGCTTGTGGATATACTGGTGACGAAATCTTTATAGCACACTATGATGGAAGTAGATGGACAAAGTATAACACAAATGGTATAAAAGGTGAATTGATTAAAATGTGTAAAGATGCTGATGGCAATCTGTGGGCTGGTGGGAGAAACGGATTAATTATGAAATATGATAAAACAAAATGGATAGCTGATAGAATTGACCTTAAAAAAGAAAAGGATATAAATTATTTTATTAAATCCATTGAGGCGACTAACAACCAAATTCATTTTATTATTTCCTCGATAGACCTAGTTACACTAGATGAAACCTATTACTATGGTCGACGGGAAGCGGAGGCTTGGAAGCTAATGGATTCTGTTTTAATGAGACCAAACTCAAGAATGAAATGGGGGAATTTTAAGCTTTTTTATGAAAGGGAATTGTATTCTGTGGGTTTGCAAGGTGCGTGGAAGTATAGTAATGGTAGCTGGGAAAAAATAGCCGAGCATGATGGAGAATTTTATGAAATCACTGGAACTAGTAATGATTATTTAGTAGTTGCAAGTGCTTACAGAACACTCAAATACTTTAATGGAATTAATTGGCTTGATGTAAGTAACTTATTCGTAAAGGCAAATTCCAGTTTTACATTTAGGGCAGCATGGACAAATGGATACGAGACGTTTATAATTGGAGAAGGTGCATTTGGTAATACAGAAAAATTAGTGGTCTGGCGGGGGAAGTAATAATCAGCCAATTAAATAAATGCTGTCACGGTTAGCCGTGACAGCATAGCAAGATTATAAAACGTAAGTGCCCACCGAACCGGCTTGCAAAAGTGATGAATAAGTTGTTGATCCAATTTTAATTTTAAATGTCTGCAATGAAGAGGAATCGTTAAGAACTAAAAGAACAATTCTTCCTTCCGGAGTTTTGAAAGCAACATTAGGTAAAGCAGAAAGCAGCGTGGAGCCAATTCTAACGGAGCCGGGACGCACAAACTTTGAAGCGTGCGCAATAATATAATAGGCCGGATTGCGTGTAATTGTGTTACCGCTAAGTGTAACTGCACCTAAACACTGTGTGCAGCCGCCGGTTGTATGCGGTCCCAAGTTTGGATCGGAAGCCAAATTCCATTCAATAATATTTTTGCACCAGTTAAGTGTACCGCCTATAAACAAAGTTCTAATATGCCATGCAAGATCGCCGGCAAAATTACCGGGCGCGCCAATCCACTGCTCGGTAAAGTATAATGCTTTATCCGGGTGAGCGGCGTGAACTTTTGAAAGATCGGTAATTGCGCCTCCGTACAAATGAAACGCTGAGCCGTCAACATATTTTCTTGCTTCGGGATCGTTAAGAACTGCAATAGGGTAATCGGTTCTATCTGCGTTGTGATCATAAATAATAATCTTTGTATCAATTCCGTTTGATGCGAATGCCGGTCCCAAATTTTTCTTGATAAAAGTTGTTTGCTCTGCGGCAGACATTAACATACTTGGATTGTTGCCTCCGTAAAGAGGTTCATTCTGAATTGTAATAGCGTCAATTCTAATTCCTTCGGCTTTCATCTGCTGGATATATTTTACAAAGTATTTTGCGTAAGCAGAGTAGTATTGTGTTTTAAGGTTTCCGCCGATTGATGAATTATTTGTTTTCATCCAAGTTGGGGCGGACCAAGGAGAGCCCATAATTTTAATGTTAGGATTAATTGCTAAGATTTCTTTCAAGACCGGAATCAAATCTTTCCTTTCCGGCTCAATGCTAAAATTTGTCATTGAAGTATCTGTCTGCCCGGCGGCTAAATCATTATAAGAAAAAACACGGTCGCTAAGATCGGAAGCGCCTATGCTGATTCTTAAATAGCTCATCCCTATGTTAGTGCCGTCGGTAGCAAACAATTCTTTTAGCAATGCGGCTCTATTGCCGGCGCTCATTTTATTAAGCAATATGGCGCTGCCTCCGGTTAGCGCGCAGCCAAAGCCATCTATCGATTGATATTTATCGGCATCGTTTATTTCAATTGTCTGTGTTGCGGCATCTGTGGTAACATTCTGAGGGAAGGTCTGCTTCTTAAACATTGCGGATTTATCTGCGTTAGAAAGCCAAAACTCCGGTGACGTAGAAGTAGTTTCTTGCTTGCTTTCCGGTTCGGTTGAACATGAAAAACTGGATAGCAAAACCATCATTAGTATAGAAATAAGTTTTATTGACTTAATCATTTCAATTCCTTTGAGGATAAGTAAAAATAATGTGAGCAAAAATATATAGTGAGCAGTTAGCAACCAATTTTTCAGTAAGCTGAAAAGAAATAGAAGGCAGATTCCCGCCAAAAGCGCGGGACAAAGAACGCGGATGAAACGGATTAACGCAGATTATTTTAAGAAATAGTAACCTATGAAATATTATGACTAAGTCATGGTGAGCGCTCGACCGAGCTCACGCCGAGGGCTTGTCGAACCATGACATTCCAAGCTAAATTATCACACTTCGACAAGCTCAGTGTGACACCAAATTAATTATTGGGAGGTCTCAAATAGTTAGTGCCACAAAATAAAAAACCCCGCTGGAGGCGGGGCTTAGGGAAAAATTTTAAGATGTATAAAGATGATTCCACTGTCTTTCTGATCCCGCAGTTGGCGGGGGAAGAATCTCTTTGATTAAAAACAGAGATATTTCGCCCCGATAAATCGGGACTCAATATGACAATTTAGAAGCCAAGTCTTGTCATTGCTTCAACTAGTTCTTTAACAGAAGCCACAGATTTATCAAGAGCTGTTTGTTCTTCAGCATCAAGAGAAAACTCTACAACTTTTTCAACGCCGTTTGCACCGAGAACAGTTGGAACGCCAACGTAATATCCGTCAACTCCAAATTCACCTTG
>JBAYTN010000062.1:0-21108 GCA_041675645.1 Melioribacteraceae bacterium | reverse complement strand
CGCTCTGCAAGCTCATTAGCAAAAACAGCAAATCTATTGTCGCTATCCAGCCAGCTAAACTTTTTGTAAAAACAAAGATCACTGTAAAATGGGTTTTGTTTCTCATCCTTAAAGTGTACCAGTATTTCTTCCTTGGTGTACTTAGGTATAATTTCATTACGGTATAAACAATCAAACAATTCCAACAGCTTCTCTATACTATATTTCCAAACTATTCGTTCAATGGTTTTACTAATTGCAGCATTTTTCTCACTTCCCGGAATCTCATTCCTCATGGTAAGTTCATATTTTGTTTTATAATGTGTTAGAAGTGCTTCAATCCGCATCAAATAATTTGTAAGTTCATTTATTATTCTTTTAGCGCTTAGCTTAATAAATTTTCTCGCTATACATCTTCTTATCCTTCTATCTGTGTTCAGTACTTCAATGAGTGGTGTTTCTTGTCTTGTGGTCTTTACGGTAAGTTTTATCTCAGTTGTCTCAAAATTCGACGCCTCATATTTTACATCTTGTATTGCATCTATACATTTTGTTACTTCAGATGAAATGAATTCGATCTTCTCAATTTCTGTCCCAATTTCAGATAAATGTTTTTTGAAGCTAATAATTGAAAACCTTTCAATGGACATATTTCCCCCAAAATAGAGAGAGAATTATTTATTTAATTCGCACACTAGTTGGATACACACATCCTTAAGATTGGTTTTCCCGGTTACGGGACAGCAGTTATTAAGCTAAAGCATATAAACCCTCAAACCAATTAGTTTTCACTAATCCTTCCTTTAAATAGTAATTTCCTTATTAAAAAGCACTACAAATATTCTCCTACATTTTCCAATATCAATCCTCTTTTTGTTTTCTTAGGTACTTAGGAACTCTGACACTCAGTTACTCGTCACCCGAGGGATTCACGTTTCTTGTTTTCTTGCTTAGGCACCTAGGCACTTTGGAACTAAGGTACTTTTGCCATCCGGCACTCAGTAACTCTTCTTGACAATCTTATCCTTTAAATCTAATTTGAGTTTGAATTAGGGCGGATTCCATTTAAAGCGACTTTCGGGGGAATCCTTTTGTTAATTGGCATTTCTTTTTTGAACAAGTGGAGGCTTAATGGCTAGTGGAATGACACATATTCTTCTTATGAAGAATTTACCCAACCTACTTAATGAGAGCAAATTCAAAACAAAAATTTCATCTGGAATTCATTTCCTTCAAGTTGGCGCTGTAGCACCCGATCTTCCGTATGCTAGTATTGCTGATGGCGATTTAATCCTTTCAAATGAAATGGAGCTTGCGGATAGTTTTCATTATAAGAACACAAATGAAATTCCTTTGCTTGCATTTAAGGAACTTGCTCGAAAAGAATTAAAACCAAAAGTCCTCAAATATAGTTTTTGCTTTTTTCTTGGTTACCTTTCACACATTATAGCTGATGGCATTATCCATCCTTTCATTCGCGATATGGTTGGAGATTATGATGACAACAAAGTCGAGCACAGAGTTTTAGAAATGAAACTTGATGTTCTTTATTATTATCATCTCACTGAAAGAACTGTTAAACCCATTCAATTAAACTATACCGAATTACACAAAGAATTGCTAAACATAACGCATAGTAATTATAAACAAACAGACGTTGTTTTAGGCCTTTTTAGTAAATACATAAAGCAAGTTTATAATATAGAGTGTCCTCCTGAAATGATCGCTGGCTGGATAAATGGACTTTACAGAATGTTTGCAATTGCTGAGGGTGGGCATCCTGGATTTTATTATTCGCTGCCGGTTATCAAAGATATAATTTTCTATAACTACGAAAGGTTATTAACAGATTATGATTCACTTTTAACATTGGGCAAATCAACTAGTGATAATAGACCGGAAAACTTCTTAAAGACCGGAGGCATCAATTACTTCGATGAAATAATTCCTCACTTTTATAAAGTTTTTATTCCTATTGCAGAAAAAGCATTTCAGTTTGTATTTGAAAATGGTGCTGAACTTACTGAAGAGGACATTGCTCCAATTAATTTAGATACCGGGAGATTTATAGCTAACAATGATCTTAATGAAATTCCTAAATACTGGAGTTGAAATGAAAAAGATTACATTATTATTTTTTATCGTTATAGTTAGTGCTTGTTCATCTTCAATTATTGTAAATGATGATTTCCGGAATGATCTTGGTACTGAAAATTTAAGAATTGCTGCTGATTTATTGGATGAGGAATTTAATTATGATATTGAATCATTAACTTACGAATACTATCTGCGTTACTTGGGCGAAAATGAAGTCTATTCATCCAAAGGGCTAACCGCTAAAGTTAAACTAGCAGATGATTATTTTTTCAAAGCTAAGAAAAACGCATTTTTACTTGTATTATATTATGGCAAAGAAAAATGTATAATTGGTGATATCTCATCCACTTCAAATGTAGATACAATTTATTGGTATAAGGGTAACGAAATTCCCCCAAGTGCCAAAGAATTTGCAAATAAAATAAAATTTTAACTCTAACTTGATTTTACTCTTATAAATTATGCCCACATTAACATGGATTGGTAAACAAGCTGTAGAAAAACATCATCTCGAAATTCCTTACCGTTTATTGGAATATGACGAATCGCTTTCCGTTGGTGATATAGAAAGCGGTAACCTTATTGTTCAAGGGGATAACCTTCACGCCTTAAAAGCACTTCTACCTTATTATGCCGGGAAAGTAAAATATATTTGTATTGATCCTCCTTACAATACTGGTAATGAAAAATGGAAATACAACGACAATGTTAATTCTCCTGAAATAAAAGAATGGTTCAATAAAGTTGTTAAAGGAGAAGATGATGATTTATCACGCCATGATAAATGGCTCTGCATGATGTATCCAAGACTAAAAATATTAAAAAAGATGTTACATAGGGACGGGCTCATTTGTGTGAGTATTGATGAAAATGAGCTTAGTTATGCAATATTCTTACTAGATGAAATTTTCAGTAAAAAAAACATGTTAGCTTGTGCTCCTTGGCTTGCAGAGCCAAGTGGTGGTAAGGAAAAAAATGCTTTACGAAATGGGCATGAGTATATTTTAATTTACCACAATGGAAATTCATCTGTGGTTACAAAAGAAGAGAGATCTGTAGGCAAATTAAATCTAAAAGATAAGTTTGGACCTTATCGAAAAGGACGGGAATTAAGAAAGTGGGGTGGGACTTCGTTGAGACAAGACAGACCCGGTCAATGGTACGAGCTTGCAACACCAACTGGAGAGAAAGTTTTGCCTTATCGTAACGATGGGAAAGAAGGACATTGGCGTTGGGGAAAAGAGCAAAAAATGAAAAATATCATTTCTGATCCTGATGTAGCTCATTGGGAAAAATGTCCTTATGATCATGGGATAGTAGTGAATGGAGCGACAGAACGGTGGGTTCCATTTGAAAAAATAAGAGATAGCAAAAAGGCTGTTGGTTGGGCTACTTGGCTTGATAACGTTGGATATAATTCTGATGGAACTAATACATTGAAACAAATTTTTGGGGAAAAAGTATTTGATACACCTAAACCAGTTTCCTTATTAAAATGGTTAATTTCTCTACACGATGATGAAAATTTATTGGTTCTGGATTCCTTTGCTGGAAGTGCAACAACTGCACATGCACTACTAGAATTAAATTATGAAGATGGTGGGAATAGGAATTTCATTCTTATAGAGATGGATGAAGAAATAGCAAAAAATGCAACTGCCGAAAGAATGAAAAGAGTGATTAATGGTTACACAATTCAAAAAATAAATGGAATAACTGAACAAGTTGAAGGTCTTGGCGGCGGCTTCCGGTATTGTAATCTTGGGGAACCTCTCTTTGATAAATATGGCAATGTAAGACAAGGCGTAAAATTCAAAGAACTTGCCCGTCATATTTTCTTCTCGGAAAATGGTGTTCCTCTTTCAGAAAAAGCTAAACTCAATACTCCATTAATTGGCATATATAAAGGTGCTGCTTATTATTTATTATTTAACGGAATCCTTGGAGATAAAACTGTAAACGGTGGCAACGTTCTTACAAGCAGAATTCTAGAATCACTTCCAAAACATAATGGTCCTAAAATTATTTTTGGTGAAAGCAATAGATTAAGTGCGGCACGTCTTAAAAAAGAAAATATTATGTTCAAACAAATTCCTTACGAAATAAAAACGAGCTGATAGTGGAAGAGAAAGCTCCAAGCATTAATCATTTTTATGTTGATGAAGCCGGAGATTTAACCCTTTTTAATAAGAAGGGACAAATACTTGTTGGTAACGAAGGTATCTCAAAATGTTTTATGGTGGGTTTCGCTTATATTCCAAATCCACAGCTTGTAAAAAGTGAATTGGAAAATCTCCGGCGTTCGCTTTTAGCTGACCCATATTTCAAAAACGTTCCATCAATGCAGCTTACAAGTAAAAAGACTGCTCTACTTTTTCACGCCAAAGATGATCTTCCCGAAGTAAGAAGAGAAGTCTTTAAACTTCTTCCTCAGTTTAATGTAAAAGTTCAAGTAGCAATTAAAAGAAAAAGTGAGTTGGCTTTGTTTGCAAAACAAATGTTTGGTCTAACTAACAAAAAAATAAAAGAAAATGACATTTACGATGATCTGATCAAACGCTTATTCCGTAACGTTCTTCATAAAGCTGAAGAGAATGTTATTTTATTTGCACGTCGTGGTGTTTCAAATCGTAATATTGCTCTCGAAGAGGCTATCCAAAAAGCAAAACGCAATTTCGAAATTGCCTATAGTAAGAAATCTGATAAACCCGTTAAAATTCATTCGGCATATTCTCATGAATCTTATGGGCTTCAAGTAGTTGATTATTATCTCTGGGCTTTACAAAGGTTATTCGAAAAAGGAGAAGATCGTTTCTTCGAAATCATTAAAAATGATTACCGCTTAATAATGGACTTGGATGATACTAGAAATAAACCTTACGGTGAGTGGTATACAGACTCAAATACGTTGGCTTTAAAAAAACTAAAGCCCGTTTAAGGCTAGGTAAAAAGAGACTTGCTCAATTTACACCCGGCACAAGGCCGACTTTTACCTTAACGAGCTGATGCAAAGATAATATTGAGAATTTTATAAATCAACTTTCTTGAATAAAAAACAAGATTTATCATTTCGTTGACGTCAACAAAATGAAGAAATCGGGTATAATCGAACTATTCGGAATTCCCGAACAGTTGAATAACCAGAAAAAAGCGAACAGTCAATTATGCTGAAAATCTACCAACAAAAAACTCTGGATGTTCTTTCAAACTATTTGCATCGTTGCGCCATCTACAAAGATGTTAAACGCGCTTATGCCGAAACCACTCTGGAAGAATTTAAGCAAGAAGGTATTTATAACGATGCCGGATTTGCAAATATTCCTTACGTGTGCTTACGTTTACCTACCGGTGGTGGAAAAACAATTTTAGCTTCTCATTCTATCCCAATTGCCTGCAAAGAATTATTAGCAAGAGATTTTTCTCTTGTAATTTGGTTAGTGCCAAGCAATGCAATTTTAGAACAAACTTTCAACTGTCTTCAAGATAACAATCATCCATACCGCCAAGTTCTAAACGAATACTTTAATGGTAATGTTGAGATTCTTAAGGTGGAAGATGCCCGTAGCATTTCCAAAGGATCACTTCAATCAAACACAACCGTAATCATTTCTACTTTTGCTTCATGGCGTGTGGATAGAACCGAGGGTAGAAAAGTTTATGAAGAAAACGGGAGTCTTTCTTCTCACTTCGAAAACCTTAAACCGGAGCAAAAAGAGAAACTCGAAAAATTCAAAGAATCCAATCTTGTTATTCCATCTTTGGCAAATGTTGTTTATCTGAACCATCCAATATTTATTATCGATGAAGCTCATAACGCAAGAACTGAATTAACATTCGAAGTTCTCAAAAGATTAAATCCATCGTGCATAGTTGAATTCACAGCAACACCAAAAACTAAAGGAAGTGATCGAAGTAATGTTCTTTATTCTGTTTCTGCAGCTGAATTAAAAAATGAAGACATGATCAAAATGCCTATCGAACTTTTTACAACGGAAGATTGGCAGACAACAATTTCAGACGCGGTTAAAAAACAGCAAGAATTAGAACTGATTACAAAAGAAGAAGAAAAGAAGTCCGGCGAATACATTCGTCCAATAGTTTTAATTCAAGCTCAGCCGGATAGACAAGCTGAAAGCACAATTAATGTAGAGGAAGTTAAAAAGTTTCTTCTTACAACAATGCAAATTCCTCCGGAACAAATTGCAGTTGCAACCGGCACTGAAAGAGGAATTGAAAACAAGGATCTCCTTTCTGAAACAGAACCTATTCGTTTCATAATTACCAAACAAGCTCTAAAAGAAGGTTGGGATTGTCCATTTGCTTACATCTTTTGTTCGGTCGCAAAAGTAAATTCTAGTAAAGATGTGGAGCAGTTACTAGGTCGTGTATTAAGAATGCCAAAAGTCCAGCGTAAAGAAAGGGAAGAACTCAATCGCGCTTACGCTTTTGTTTCTTCAGATAGTTTTTATAATACAGCAAATAATCTAAAAGATTCACTTGTTGAATCCGGATTTACTTCTGTGGAAGCTTCGGAATTGATAGAGATCAGTCAAAAACAATTAAGCTTCGCTCCTTTATTTGGCAATGCTAAAATTCCGTTAACTTCCGCATTCGATGAAACAAAACTTTCTTCTGAATTAAAAAATAAAATCGTTTTCGATAAAGATGAAAAGACAATCATACTTAAAGAAACAATAACCGAATCGGAAAAAGAAGAAATAAAATCAATTGCCAAATCTGAAAATGATAAAGAAGTAATCGAAAAAACTTATCAAGAACTCAAATCATATTCTCATTCGGTTCAATCTCCATACAAACAAGGTAAAAAGTTTTCTGTCCCGCAGCTTCTAATTGATTTTGATGGAGAGTGGAGACCGTTTGATGATGAAGTGCTTCTTCTTCCGGATTGGAACCTAGCTAAATGCGATTCCAACATTTCGGATTCTGAATTACCAATCAAAGTCGACGCTGGGCAAAAAGGGTTGATAGATGTAGATTCTCAAGGGAATGTTTACAGTTACGATGCTCAAACTATTCAAGAAGAGCTTACCAGCATAATAGTTTCTAGCACTATGGATAAAGACGGCTTAATTCAATGGCTTGTCAAAGAATGTAGGCATCAATCTATTTCTTATTCACAGATTATTGTCTTTATAACCAACTGCGTAGAAAACTTAATAACCTCGCGCAATCTTTCAATCGAACAGCTCGTTTTCATTCGGTTCCGATTAAGAGATGCATTCCGTACAAAAATAAAATTCCATTTTGCTGAGGGTAAGAAACATGGTTTCCAAACTTATCTTTTCTCACAACCTGGTGTAGTCAAAGAACAGCTAAGTAGATTTTCAGTTGGTCAAGAATTCGAATTCTCTGATTCCTATTTCCCAAATAATGATTACACCGGTTCATTCAGATTCTCACACCATTTTTATCCCCGCATTGGTGAAATGAATAATGAAGAAATTGAATGTGCACAGAACATTGACATAAATCCAAATGTAGAATTCTGGATAAGAAATTTAGAAAGGCAAGAGTTTCATTCATTCTGGCTGCAAACTCCAACAGATAAGTTCTACCCGGATTTTATAGTTAAGCTTAAAGACGGAACAATTGTACTTCTCGAATACAAAGGTGTACACCTTTATGATACTCCGGACTCAAAAGAGAAACGGCAAATCGGAGACTTCTATCATGCCGTTAGCGGTGGCAAATGCCGCTTCAAAATGTTGAATGGCAAAGACTGGAAGGCATTAAGTTATGTTTTGGATATAAAATAATATCAAATTATATATTGGTTAGATAATGGGAAAATACTCTTACGAACTCGAACAAGAAAAAAAAATATGTGATAGTTTGCCAAGGAAAAGAATTCTAGAATCCCCCGCAGTTTGGCAAATTATTTAACGGTTTATCGTGCTTTGTTATTAAACTCAACAAGTAAAATATATGTTGTTTGACGAAATAAAAAAATTGGTTTTAACAGCATTAAATAATTTCATTGAGAATGAAAGTTATTTATTATTAAATAATGTTCACGAAGGAACAATTGCAGCACAGTTTGCTAAATATTTATCAAATGAATCCAATAGAATCCCAAATTTTAGATGGGATATTGACTGTGAGTATAATAAGAATATCGATTTACCAAAAGAACTCTTTATTAATGGTAGCCATGTAATAGTAAGGCCCGATATCATTATTCATGTTCGTGGTCAAAACAACAATAATTATAATACAGACAATAATTTGCTTGTTGTAGAAATTAAAAAGAAGGCAACGGCGTCTGATCGCGAGCATGATTTTTTGAAAATAAATGGCTTTATTGAACAACCACCATATTATTACAAATATGGTCTATTCATCAATTTTGTTGACGTTCATTATGAAATTAGTTGGTTCTTAAGAAATGGTTGAAAACACTATTCTAATTATATGTAACCGGAATAATTTATAAAAATACAAGGTTAATTTATGAGTAACTATCATGACCCAAGAGAATTTATAAGAGGATTACAACAAATATTAATCTCAGACACAAAAAGAATTGGATTTTTATGTGGTGCCGGTACTTCTATGGCGGCCGAAATGAGGGACAAAGAGGGCGAAATTGTTTATCAAGATGAGAAAAAAACAAAACCGTTACCATTGATTCCTGGTATTAAGATAATGACAGATGAAGTTATTAAGGAAATCTTGGACGAAGATCTCAAAACTGCTTTAGGTATTATTAAAGAAGAGTTAGAGGATGCGGAAAAAGATGTGATAAAAAAGAAAAACGTTTTCATGCTCGAAAACATAATATCCTCAATTGACCAAAAACTACGTGTTATTGGCAAGGGAAATCTATGCGGGGTAGATAAAGACAAATTAAAATCACTTAGAGTACAAATTCAAAATGTTGTTAAAAAAATTGTCTCTGTACATAACGATGAAAATATCAAACTGCTTACTCCTGATTTTCTACACTCAAAATTTGCAACATGGATTATTAATGCTTCCAGAAAACATCCTATAGAAATATTTACAACAAATTATGATTACTTATTTGAGTTGGGCTTTGAATCTCAAAATCTTTCGTACTTTGATGGATTTGTAGGTAGCTACAATCCGTTCTTTGATCCTGTAAGTGTTGAGAATGATTCATTAATTCCTCTTTGGACAAGATTGTGGAAATTACATGGTTCGCTTGGTTGGGGTTATGATGAAACTGAAAAAAGAATAATTAGAAGTCGACAATATTCAGATGATCGAATTGTAATTTATCCGTCTCTCCTTAAGTATGATGATTCCCGAAAACAACCTTATGTAAGTTACATTGATCGTCTATGTTCATTCTTAAAGAAGGATGATGGAGTTTTATTTGTAAATGGATATTCATTTGGTGATGAACATATAAACGAAGCTATTGTAAATTCATTAGCTCAATCTAAGTTATCTGCTGTTATTGCTTTTGTTTACGATGAAAATTTCGATGAAAACGCTATCCCAATAAAAATTGGGAAAAGATCAAAGAAAACGATTATATGCGGAAAAAGGAAAGCACTTATTGGAGGCGTACTTGGTGATTGGAAATTAAAACGGGAACCTTCAAAAGAAGATTTCGAATTTATTGATCAATATTTTGATAGGGACGCACCATTACCTATTAAAAAGAAGGGTAAAGATGATGAACTAATTAACTTTACTGGCACTTTAAAACTAATAGATTTTAGAGAATTTATGGATTTTCTGAATTCGTTAACTTATCCTACAGCTAATTAAGATGATACAAGAAAAATTTCAAACTGTAATTGGTTATGTTAAGAGTGTAAATGGAAGCAGAATTTCCATTAAACTGTCTGATGATTTCAAATCTTCAATGCCAATTGTTGAGGGTGTGGTGTATAGAATTGGTCAAATAGGCTCGTTTGTTAGAATTCCTTTAGGCTATGCTCATCTTTATGGAATCATAACTCAAGCTGGCGCTGAAGCTATACCAGATAAAATTAAAGAATCTTATGATATTAACTCTTCAAACATTGCTTCAAGATGGCTGACTGTAGTTTTAATTGGCGAAAGAATTGGCGGCAATAGATTTGAACGAGGTGTCATTCAATATCCTGCACCAGACGATGAAGTTCATCTTGTTACTATTAATGATTTAAAAATTATTTATAGTGAAGTTAACAAAGAGAGTTCAATCATAGTTGGTCATATTAGTGCTTCAGAGAGCCTACCTGCTCATCTTGATCTTGATAAACTTGTTGCTCGTCATTCTGCAATTGTAGGTTCTACGGGTAGTGGTAAATCAAATTCAGTATCGATCATACTAGAAGCAATTGCTTCGAATACCAAATTTAAATCCTCGCGCATTTTATTAATTGATCCACATGGAGAGTATAACGAAACATTAAAAAAATATAGTAAAGTATTCAAAATAAATGCCGACAAGAAGAAGGACGAACATGAATTACAAATTCCGTTTTGGGCATTACCTTTCAATGAACTCTTTAATATTTTCCCTGGAACTCTTAAAGAAAATGCATTAGACCACATTAGGCTTGAAATTCAGAAAAGAAAAATTGACTCTTCAAAGTTTCTAAAGAAAACACCAGATGAACTCTCAATTACGTCCGATAGTCCAATACCTTTTAGCATACGAAAACTTTGGTATGACTTAGATGATTTTGAAAAAATAGTTTTTGATAAAGTAGAGATTACAAAAGGCCAATATGAATTCCAACCAATTGTTCCAATCGAGGTTGGCGATCCAGTTAAATTAAAACCTAGTAAACATAGTTCTCCAGCTCCCGGCGGAGGTAGCCCATTTTTAAACAAGAATGCTTTTGGTATTTTATCATATTTGAATGGAATGAAAAACAGACTACTTGATGAAAGATATAAATTTCTGATGACAACAAAAGACTATGATCCAGATATTGATGGTAAAGTAACAAAAGATATAAGTCACTTACTGGTAGATTGGCTTAATCATGAGAAACCAATCACTATTCTTGACCTTTCGGGAATTCCTCCTGAAATAATGGTTTCCATTTCTGGTACCTTAATTAAGATAATCTACGATGCTTTGTTTTGGGGTCAAGAACTAGACGTTGGCGGAAGAAAACAACCTCTTCTTATTGCACTTGAAGAAGCTCATAACTACCTTAAAGCTGGTGAGGATTCCATTGCTTCAAGAATTGTTCAATCTATTGCAAAAGAAGGTAGAAAATACGGTGTTGGGCTATTGTTGATTTCACAACGTCCTTCCGAATTGGACGAAACGGTCTTAAGTCAGCTAGGTACGCTAGTATCATTGCGTATGACAAATTCTAAAGATAGAGGTCATATTAGTAGTGCTATACAAGATGATTTAAATGATTTAGTTACACTTCTACCAAGTTTACGAACTGGTGAAGGATTAGTAATGGGAGAGGCTGTAAAAATACCATCAAGAGTTAAATTCGATAAAATCGCTTTCGCACCAAAGAGTAGCGATCCATTAGTTTCACAAAGATGGATATTGAGAAAACCACATCAAAAATTATATGATGAGCTTCTTTTAAGATGGCGAAACAGAAAAATTCATTAATTAATTAAAGAGGTATTAAAATGGATATCGAGAAAGAATATGTATCCTCATCTAATATCGAAGCAGTAGGATATGATGAAGATTCACAAACCATGAGAGTGTGGTTCTTAAACGGTTCGGTTTATGACTACAGCGGTGTTGGTAAAATGGAATATGAAGGTTTACTTAACGCTCCTTCCATTGGATCATATTTACATAAAAATATTAAAGGTCAATATCCATATGAAAAGGTAGGGTAAAAATTGTCTTGCATTAAAATAAATCAGCAGCTCAATAGAATAGAAATTGATTCTTTTGAAATCTCCAACGAAATTGTTTTTAACTATTTCAATAATCTTCCCGCAAATGAACGAGATGAGAAATTTTTAAGAACCATATACATTGGTGTTCTCGCACTCATGGAAGACCGCATTTCAGCTTTTCTTGCAAAAACCACAAACGAACTTGGGACTGAACTTGAAAGCCTAAAAATGCTCTTCGATATGAAGAAGGAGCTCTTTTATAAAACCACAATTAAAGGATCTCTTGCAGAGGAAGATATTGCCGAATTCTTAAATAATTACTTTATAGAAAAGAAATTAAAAGACCGTGCATCATTAACCGGAAATACAACCGGCTTACTTCCACGCAATAAAACTGGTGACATCATTTGTGATGTTGACGGCAAGTCAGATCTTAAAATCGCCATCGAATGTAAATTCGATAAAAGTCTAAAACTTGGCGATATCGAAAGCAAAGATATTTTTACTCGTAAAACTGATACTGCATGGAGCCAACTAATAGAAGCGCAAGCCAACCGGGAAGCAAAAATAAGCTTAATTGTTTTCGATAGAGCTTTGATCGATAATTCAATTCTTAAGAATTATGAGAATGTTGGTTTCCTTCCTGCTGTTGGTTTTATAGTAGTAGTTGATTCTCAACGTGGAGATTATTCAAATCTTGCAATTGCATACATGCTTGCAAGAGATATTGCGCTAAATGCAAAAGAAGTTGAGCTCGATAAAGAATTGTTATCAATCATTGTAAACAGAATTATCAAAGACATTAACGAAACTTTGACTATCCGTAATCTAGTTGAAGCAAACATTGAGAACAATAAAGCAATTCTTAAACAACTCGAAAAAAGTTTGCTGCTAATGGAATTCAACCAAAAATATCTTGGTAAATTTCTTTCTGATGGGAAACTAACAAAGAAAGACTTACTTGAATTTTATAGCGGTGAAGAGATTAAAGACAAGTTTAAATTAATTGAAAGCCAGATCAATAACTTTTAATAATAATATGTACAATTTCATACATAACAGCGAAAATTTTTATTCCGTACGAATACAAGCCTGAAAAGGAATTCGAACAAGAAATTGTAAATAATTCCAAAGCAGTCTTCGGTGAACAATAATTTACATCGATGTGAAGAAAAAGTTGGTTAATGATCACATCTTTCAATTGTAAACGGTTATTTAATAGAAGACTTAAGAATTAGGGATGGAAACAAGGTGTTTCTGTTACTCAATTATAATGATATACTTTTTTTTGTTTCGGATTTCTTTAAGTTGCTTTACAATCAACCATTATATGGATTGAATTAAGTGGAAAGTAGAATATCGGTTGTTATCATATTCTTATTTGCTCTATTATTATTACTAATTATCAAGTTGTTCAATATTCAAATATTATATCACGGAGAGTATAAAAAGATATATAAAAATCAGAATACCAGAGTTCTTACTTTCTCAAATTCTAATGGATTACTTCTTGATAAAAATAGTTTGCCAATAGGATTGAATATAAATTATTATGACGTTTTTTTAGATATAAATTCGAAGTTTCGGGCTGATTCTATTTTAGAAAAGATTCTAAATATGAGAGCAAACAGTATCCGACAATTAATTCATGAAACTAATAAAAAATATATTTATTTGACCACTATTCCATCCAATGAAATGGGTGTTCATATTTTTAATTCGCTTGGCTTGATTGTTCAGAACAGAATAAAAAGAGAATTCCCAATTAGTCAAATATTTACTGACACCGCACAAAAATGCATACAATATAATTTCTTACGCCCACTTGATTATAATTTTCGAAAAGAGATCAGAGGTAATTCGATAAATGTTAATGCTAATATTGATCCAAAGGGAAGGATAGTCGATTTTTCAAGTTTTTCAAAGAATCCACCTAAAGGTAGGAACTTTAAGGTATCATTGGACCTGATTTTATCAAATTATCTTTTCAAATATATTAAGGATCAATCATTTCCCTCAAATAATTCATTAATTGTAAATTTGGTTGAGGTCGAATCCAATAAAGTAATAAATGATTTTATTATTTCTCCTGAAAAAGATTCAACAATATTGAATGAACTATTTATACATAATTATGGATCATTTAACCATACTTTTATACCGGGCTGGGTATTGGATTACCTTCTTGAGTTAAATAAGAATAAAAATATTTCAAATAGTAAATTGAATAATAAAGTACTTCTCGATTCTATACCCTCAAACCATCGAGTTTCAGCGCGGAATACAAATAATAGGAAAATATTAGAATCTTTATATTTTGGAAGAACATTACCAAGTGATATTACCTTGCAAGATCCTGGATATATTTCTATTGGAATAGATAACTATACTGCCAATAAAAACTACTTCCTTGGTGATAATATTATATGTAATCTATATCAATTAATAAATCTTTATTGTCATAGCTTTTTCGATGTAAGTTTTTATCCTTATCTAAATAATGAGAGTAGAATTCCCAAACGCAGATTAAATACTACAAGTACTGAAAACAATTTATTGACAGTTTCTGGCATGTATGCCGTAAATACGAATAGATTTAGTGAAGGACATTTTCAAAATACACAACCCGTTAATCAATATATTCATTTGGCAATAGGGTGGTTTGAACTCAATGGTAAGACCTATACCTTATCTTACGGAGTCATCAATAATCAAAAAGTAAATAACAATTTGTGCTCAAAATATTGGCATAAAATTAAGGATAGAATTATTTATTATTTGAGGAATCAATATAATCCGATGTCGTTAACAATAAAGAAACAGAATGATTTGTACCTTTCCTTAATTGAAAACTACAAGAAATGTCTAAATACGTTTGGAGAATTATAATGAATGAATTTTTTGTTAATGTCACAATTGTGGTTGGCACCATATCAAGTTTGCTTGGAATATTTGCATCAATTATTACATTATATCAATTTTTTCCTGGCATAGGAAAATCCTTTAAACGTATTCATATTTCTGATAGTTTTCTTAATTATCTTAACAATATTAAATCAACAAAATTCATTCTAGTAATTTTCCTAATTATTATTTCCTCTATTTCGCTATTCACATCCATCAGTTTCTATCAATATCAAAAACAAATATCTCGGTCTTATATTCAGATTGAGCTTATGAAGAATAAAATTGAAGAATATCAAATAAGATATTCTAAGGATATGTACCGTTTGGTTGATTCATTAACCACTGACAGTCCTAAATAAAATTTCCCAAACCTATCGTTAAACATTTATATCTTAAGAGAACACCAGTATTTCAACCCGCTGCCTTTGAATTCCTTTCAAGTACGCTACCTTTCTTAATTTTCAGCCTAAAAACTAACTTTCTCAAAATAGACCCCTTAAATGCCTTTCCTCCGCTCAAAAAATAATTATCAACTTCAATTATACTTGCTAAGTTCTAGCCTCTCTCACTACTTTTAAGTATTACTTCCAAGGAATTCATGAAACTTCATAAAATTTCAGAGTCAACAACCTTAGTGTTTTTCTCAGCAAATACTACAACGGCACTCAAATTGCCATTGTATTCTTCTCCTGTTGCTGCGGGTTTTCCATCACCTGCGGATGACTACATCGAAATGAACCTCGATCTTAACGAACATTTAATTCAACACCCGGCAGCAACTTTTTACGTCCGTGTTAAAGGTCGTTCAATGTGCGATGCCAATATGAATGATGGTGATATTCTTGTGGTTGATCGATCCATTGAAGCCACAAATGGAGTAATTATAGTTTGTTCTATTGATGGTGAATTCACTGTTAAACGCTATTACAAAGAACCGGATCACATTCTGCTAACTCCCGCCAATAACGAGTATAAGCCAATTAAAATATCCGGTGAAATGCAGTTCGATGTCTTCGGTGTTGTTACATATATTATTCATAAGACTTAGCCATGTACGCGCTTGTTGATTGCAACAACTTCTATGTCAGTTGCGAAAGAGTCTTTGCCCCAAAACTGAACGGCAAGCCGGTTGTAGTACTCAGCAACAACGACGGTTGTGTCGTCTCACGTTCTCAAGAAGCTAAAGCTCTTGGAATAAAGATGGCTGTCCCAGCTTTTGAAATTGGGGAGCTAATTAAGAAACACAATGTCCATGTCTTCAGTAGCAACTATGCTTTATATGCGGATTTGTCCCACCGTGTAATGAGTGTTTTAACAGACTTCGTTCCCGAAATTGAAATCTATTCAATCGATGAAGCGTTCCTTGATTTATCTCTATATCAAAATCATGATTACTATGAGTTTGGAACACGAATAAAGAAAACAGTAAAGCAATGGACGGGTATTCCCGTCAGCGTTGGTATAGCTCCAACAAAAACACTTGCCAAAGCAGCAAATCATATTGCAAAACACTTGAGGCAAAATGGTGGTGTGTTCAAAATCTTACCACACGAAATTGAAGAAACTCTTAAAGATTATCCCGTAGAAGAAATCTGGGGCGTTGGTCGCCAATACACAAGATTGCTTCACCGCTTCAATATTAAAACCGCTCTGCAATTAATCCAAATGCCCGATAAATGGATTCTTAATTACCTTACTGTTGTTGGCTTAAAAATGGTTAAAGAACTTCGCGGCGAACATTGCCATGATCTCGAAATGACAAGACCAGCAAAGAAAAACATTTGCACTTCACGCTCATTCGGAGTACTTGTTAAAGACTTACCAACACTTGAACAATCCGTTTCCAATTACGCGGCAAGTTGTGCCCAAAAACTTCGTAAGCAAAATAGTTGCGCTAACATATTGCTTGTCTTCATACATACAAATCCTTTCCGCGAATATGATAGACAGTATAGCCGCTCAGTTACTATAAAGCTCCCCGAACCCATGAACGATTCTTTCGGATTAATTAAATATGCGTTAGCTTGTCTAAGACATATTTATAAATCTGGCTTTAATTATAAAAAAGCTGGTGTAATTGTTTCTGGAATTGTCCCGGCAGATTACGTTCAATCTAATTTGTTTTACGAACAAGATAATCCGAAGATTAACGCAGTTATGAAATCAATGGATTCACTTAATAAGATTTACGGTAAAAACTTTGTTCGTTGTGCTTCACAAGGCTTCAATCATAAGAAGTGGAATCTCCGGCAAGAAAGATTATCACCGCGTTATACAACACGGTGGAGCGATTTATTAACAATCGAGGTCTAATATGTGTGGACGCTACCAAACATCAAAAAAAGCTAAAGAAATTCAAGAAGCTTTCGACATTAAAATCGATGAAAAAATATATAAAGAAAATTACAATGCAGCACCAACGCAAGAACTCCCATTAATTGCTAATAACAAACCCGGTGAAGTTCAGTTCTTTAAATGGGGCTTAATTCCATCATGGTCCAAAGATGAAAAAATGGCTTTCAATATGATTAACGCGCGTATTGAAACACTTAACGAAAAACCATCTTTCAAATCCTTAGTTAAGAAAACTCGTTGCATGGTAATTACAGACGGTTACTACGAATGGAAAAAGATTGATAGTTCAACTAAACAGCCCATGAGAATATGCAAACAAGATGAATCTCTTTTCGCTTACGCTGGTCTTTGGACGGATTGGAAAAACTCAGAAGGAATTATAATTCCAACTTTTACAATTATTACTACCGACGCCTATCAATCACTTGCAGAAATACATAACCGTATGCCTGTAATGTTAAATACAGATGCCGCAAAAGCATGGTTGATGAATGAACTTGAAGTTGAACAGCTTCAAAAAGAAATGATTGTCCAGAAAGATTTGAAATATTATGCAGTTTCTAAACTTGTCGGTAATGTAAAGAATAACAATCCGGAAATAATGCTAGAAGAAAAAACAGATCTATTTGGTTAAGAATCAACTCTGTTTTAACTAAGTAATTAAATAAGGAACTGTTTAACATGACACGTATACCAGTTTATAAATATGATGCAGAAGGGAATTTCATTTGCAAATATGAATCACATAAAGCAGCAGCTTCGGATGTCAAAAGAGTCAAATCGAATATCAGAAAAGCCATTATTAAGAAAAACAAATCTGCCGGCTTTTACTTTTCAGAAATATATTTTAAGAAGTATCCTGCTGTTCAAAAATCTCCAAATGTTATTCTTGCTTACAAAAAAACTGCTACTTCAACTTGGATGGAATGTCATTCACTAAAACAAGCAGCTCTTGAAACAAATATTCCGGCAATTGTTATTAAATGGTTGTTAGATAAAAATGATATTAAGAATACAACCATATTCAAAGATTTAAGAGGAAGTAACAATGTTAAGGATGATGTTAAATTCTATCTGGATAAAGCTGAAGGTAAACCGGTACCATTAATTTTACTGAAAGGAAAATCAAAGAAAGAATGTAAGTCAATTAAAGCGGCCTCCTTATTTCTTGAAGTAAGCACTAATGCCGTTTCCAAGGCACTGAAAAACAATGACAAATTAAAAGGTTGGCTAATTAAACGTTTGTAATTCGTTTATGACAATAAAAACGAACTAAATAATTTCACTGTTTAAAATCTCTTTGATTAGGAAATACATAGTTCCACTTTATTTTTAGCGGTCACGGATCATTCCGTGACTATTCTACTTTCTAATCTTCTCAACAATTTTTTCTCCCGTCCTACCAACCACATATCCACCCAAACCAATTTGTAATAAGATCCACGCTTCATTACTCAACCGGAATTTCAAGAATCCAAAAGAATCACAAACCACAAGAATTAAAAAAGTAAGCATTGTGATCGGCCGCCAATTGCGTTGTAGCCAGCTTTGCCCTTTCGCTTCTGCTTCCACAATCCTACTTTGTGAATCCAATAACTTGGATTCGTATTCCAAAGCCTTCCCCAAAAACTGATTTTCAATTCTCAACAATTCATTCTTTAACTCTTTCTTTTCCTTATCAGTTGTAACAAGACTATCAATCAAATCAGTAATCGGTTTTACAATTCCACCTAAAAAATCTAACACTCCCATAATTCCTCCTTTTATAAAGCCCTCTCCGTCATCCCGAGCGGAGTCGAGGGAAAGGAGAGGGTTTAGCTTGCCCCGTGTTTTATACGGGGGTGAGGTTATTTAATCTTTTGCTAACTGCTGTGAGCTTGTGCTGAGCCTCTGCTCTGAGTTTAACGAAGAGGAAGCCGAAGCACTTACAGCTGATAGCCTTACTCCATAAATCTCTCGAATAATATTCTTCTCAACTTCATTCAACTTCGAATGCAATTCCTCAAAGCGAGAAATGTAATTCTTCTCAATAGAAGAAGACTTCTTCTTCTCATCTTCCAAATCCTTCTCAATCCGCTTAATCCTTGACCAGAATAAAAAATTGACGAGGCTCAACAATCCTCCAATTATCCATATGTAAATCTTTTCATTCATAAGTTTTTGTTTGTATGCTCTTATCTTGCATTGGCCTCAAATACTTGGCGTTAAAAGAATGAATAAGAAATGCGTTAAATGGAAATTTCTGTTCGAAGTATCCCGATACCAAAACTCTACGATTATATCGGGAGACGAGTTTAATTTCCATAGCATTTCGAATGAAATTCTTAGCCAAGGATTTGCAGCCTTGAACTTTCGGTTCCTTTCTTTCAAGAGAAAGGAACATTTGTTATACTCTTTCATAAACCGTTTTCCCATAAACCTTCTTCGAAATCAAAACCTCATTTCTATTCTTCTCTCTATCCCACGAAACATGAATCCACATACCAAACTCATAAATCAACTGATCGAAAGGGAAGTGTTTCGGAATTAATTCAAACACCTCTTTCAAATCCACACCCGGTACGGTAAAGTCCACCGCTTTCCCCTCAAGATGTTGAGAATTGAATCTTCCGCCGACAGCAGCATTAACTATGGATGACCGAAATCCAGAACTGATAAAAATCGGAACCTTGATGATTTCTCTTAGAGGTTGAAGTACATTCACACAAAGCAATCTCAAATTCTCAATCTGCTTTTCATTCGGTTCATTTCTGTAACCATTCCTCTCGGCCATTTGCGAAGTGACAAACTCTTCCAAATAGAAGTTCTTTGTTAACTTTATGCTGAGTGAAGCCTGCAGTGAGCGTTGTCGAACTGTCGATGCATTCATTTTCATTTCCTTTTATTCTTAAGCTTATGGCTTAAAGCTAATTGCAGAATGCTATCAATCCACTGTAATTCGCAGAAAGTAAAAACAAGAAATATTGTTTAGAAGGGATAACCTTTTATGGTTGGGTCTCAGTTCATCATTTAATGTGACAGCCAGATTACATAATAAAACATTATGTTTTTAATGTGACAGTCCCGGCAAAAGCACATCTCAATTCCAATCCAGCAACATAATGTTGCATTATATAAACTCGGCACCTCGCCCCGTTAAGTCATTTAATTCTGCTAACCAATAAATAGCGTTTCTAATATTTTCAGTACAATAATTAGTTTCATCTTTTACTTAACGGGGCTTATAAAGTGCCTTCGGCACTCGCCTCATCATCGCTCATTCCGGTGGCTCGTTCCTCACACACCTTCATTCGCTTACATGCTTTTATGTCGCTCGCTTCATGTCGCGTCTTCGCCGCACACATTCCACTTCGCAACACTTTTTCAAATCAATCCGCGTTTATCAGTTTAATCCGTTCAATCTGCGTCCCATTTCATTTCGTTCTTATTCACAGATTAATAGAGAACAAAAGAAAACAAATCATAAACATCGAGCGTTGCACTCTTTCACATTATCGATTATGTTTTCTCAAAAAGGAATTACTGATATGTACATTAAAATATTCTTGCTCTTACTCTTGATCTCAGAAAACATTTATTCCCAAAATCCCAACTTCTCATATCCTTATAATTATTCCAGAATGGTTCACGTTTCCCGCGTTATCGATGGAGATACATTTGTTCTTTCAGATTCCCAACGTGTAAGAATGCTCGGCGTTGATTGCCCGGAAATATCCAGATACAACAAGCCTGCTGAATCATTTTCCAGTGATGCATCCGAAAAAACCAGATCACTAATCGAACACAAAACAGTAAAGCTGGTTTTTGATGGAAAAGCATTCGATATGTTCGGAAGGATGCTCGCATACGTTTGGTTGGTTGATTCAAAAGGGAAGGATTCAATTTTCGTTCAAGCCGAATTACTTAAGAATGGCCTTTCACGTATTAGTTATTACACAAAAGAAAAGCGTTACTATG
>JBAYTN010000061.1:0-22125 GCA_041675645.1 Melioribacteraceae bacterium | reverse complement strand
TGGAATTTGGTTTGGTCTGATGAATTTGACGGGCCAAGTATAAATACATCTAATTGGGTTTTTGAAGTTGGAAACAATAACGGCTGGGGAAATAATGAACTGGAATACTACACGAGCCGACCGGAAAACGCTAAGATTGAAAACGGTCAGTTGGTCATTACCGCACGACAAGAATCATACGGCGGAAAGAGTTACACTTCGGCACGAATGAAAACACAAGGCAAAAGAAGTTTTAAGTATGGAAAAATTGAAGCGTATATAAAAATACCTATTGGGCAAGGATCTTGGCCGGCATTCTGGATGCTCGGTGATAACATTACTTTTATCGGCTGGCCAAAGTGTGGCGAGATTGATATAATGGAACACGTTAACAATGCTACTTCTGTTAACGGAACAATTCACTGGGCTAATGCTGCCGGGGCTCATGTCTCGGAAGGAAAAACAACAACATTCGATGTTTCTCGATATCATCTTTACACAATCGAATGGAATTCTGTTCTGATAAAGTGGTATGTAGATAACAAACCTTATTTTACTTTCAGCATTTCCAATAGTGTTAACAGCACAGAAGAATTTCATCTTCCTCATTTTATTTTGCTGAATTTGGCAATTGGCGGCAACTGGCCGGGCAATCCGAATGGAACGATGCAGTTTCCAATTTCGATGAATGTTGATTACGTTCGTGTTTATGAGTTTGTAACTGATGTTGAAAAAACAGAAGAGATTCCAAGCGAAGTTAAATTATTGCAAAATTATCCTAATCCTTTTAATCCGGAAACAAAGATTGATTATCAACTCGCAAAGGCTGGTCATGTTTCTCTCGAGATTTACGATACAATCGGTAATAAAGTAAAAACATTGGTTGATGAATACAAAAATCCCGGAAATTATAATTCTCAATTCTCAGTTCTTAATTCCCAATTATCTTCCGGAGTTTATCTGGCTGTACTTAAATCCGGCGGAATTGTGAAGACGCAAAAATTAATGTTGATGAAGTAGCGAGGTGTTTAATAAGTTTATTTGTATTTACTGTTTATAAATTATTGAAAGGGTTTTGAATGAAAATTGGAATCATTCTTGAAACAAAAGAATTTGAAAAAGCATGGAATGCATTTCGCTTTGCAACAACAGCCAAAAAGCAAGGACACGAAGTAAAATTGTTTTTGATGGGAGAAGCCGTAGAGTGTGAGGGGCTAACTCATGAAAAGTATAATGTTGATGAGCAGTTAAAACAATTTGTAGCTGTTGGAGGCGAAATATTGGCATGCGGAACTTGTTTGAAATCCAGAAGCTTGTCGGAAACAGAAGCTTGCCCAATTTCTACTATGGTTGATTGTGTAGATCTTGTTGTTTGGGCAGATAAAGTAGTCACATTTTAGGGTAATGCAATAAATAAGCTCTAAGCTTAAAACTTGTTTATTGTCTTGACATTATAAGCAGTTCTTACATAAATTTTGCCTAGAAAATTGGAGAAATAGTATAGAGAATTTGTTTACCGCTTTTGATATTCATTTTTTGGCAAAAATTTTTTAAATAACTCTAAAGCGTTTATGAAAACCAAATTCTCAATAATGTTTCTCTTTTTTGTTTTAAATCTCGCTATGTCTGCGCAAGATTTAAAGGTTCTTTCCTCAGACGCCAATTCTATTGTTATCGAATACCGACCGATTGTTAAAGACACAGTTACTGCTACATATAGTGGATTATCATTTATAAGGTTAGATATACCGGGTCTACGCAATGAAAATGGCTGGAAAGCCGGATTACCTCAGCTTCTGTTAAAAGAACTAAACGTTGGTGTCCCGGCTGAAACCGGAAACACAATTCAAGTTATTTCATCAAGTTTTACTAGTTTATCCGGTAGATATCTTCCCAATCCAACTATGCAAAAGGATAGCTCCGGCAATCAATTCGTGTACAATGTTATTCCCGATTACTACAAAGCAGTAGAATCTGATTTGATCGCTTTTGGCGATTTTGGTTTAGTTAGAAATTTACCCGTGCAAACTATTAAAATCTATCCGGTTCAATTCAATGCGGCTTTAAGCCAAATTAAAGTTTATAGTAGAATAGTATTTCGAATTAACTTTGGTTCTTCTGTTAATAAGAAAACAGTAGTTAATGATGAAACTCTCAGTTCATTAATTCTAAATTGGTCGGTAGCAAGGAACTGGGGAGAGCAGCAGACCCGTTTACAAAAAATATCGAATTCGGTTTTAGCTGATGGAACATGGTTTCGTTTTGAAACTAATGAAGAGGGAATCTACAAGATTGATAGAACATTTCTGCAAAACTTAGGGGTTGATGTTAATTCTTTAGATCCTAAAACGATTAGAATATTTGGTTACGGCGGCGCGCCGCTTCCGGAAGATTTGCGCAAAACAAACAACACCGGTTTAATTGAGAACGCGATTAAGATTTTTGGTGAAGAAGATGGAAAGTTTGATGCCGCTGATTATATTTTATTCTATGCAAGACCATCCGATTTTTGGGAATACAACAAGGATTATAAAGCGCTGATGCGCTCAAAGAATTATTACTCAAAGAAAAATTATTATTGGTTAACGTTTGGCGGTTCAACCGGTAAGAGAATGGCAGACAAACCTTCGCTTAATGTGAGTAATGCTTCTCAGCAGACTTTTACAAGAGCATTTAAGAGTTATGAAAAAGACAGCGTAAACATTGGAGAATCGGGCAGAGAATATTTTGGAGAACTGTTAGATGTTAGTGTAAAGAGTCGCACTTTTCTAAACTCTCTTAATGGCTGGGTTATAAACACTCCGATTGACTATACTGTTAGAGTTGCACATACATCAACTTCAACAACAAACTATAAAATTGAAGAGAGTGGAAGCCAGATATTTACAAGTTCTATCTGGGGAATTGATTCCCATTATGATTACGGTGGTGAAGGTTTTGCGCAAGCAACTTATAGAGGTGGGCTGACTGACGAAAGAAGCGTTCTAAAAATTTCGGTTGTAGATCCTTCAGCAAGTACCAAATTATATCTGGATTATTTTGAAATAGCTTATAACAAGTATCTCCGTGCTGTGGGTGATAATCTTACTGTTTATTCTAAAGACACTACTGCAACTTTGGATTATACATTTACAAATTTTTCCAGCGGCGCGATACAGATTTTTGATGTTTCCGACATTTCAAATGTTAAGATGATTACAAATTCTGCTATTAGCGGCGGCGAAGCACGTTTTCAAGCTTCAGAAACAAAAGGAGCGGTATCAAAATATTTTGCGGTAACATCAGCCGGTTACAAAACTCCAACCGGAACCGTTAAAGTAGAAAATTCAAACATACGCGGGACAATTGGCGGTAGTGAATTGATTGTAATTGCACCTAAGGAATTAAAAACTCAAGCTGAACGTTATATCAAATACAGAACTACTGATTCTCCAAACAAACTGACAGCCCAAGCCTTTTATGTTGATGAAATAATGAATGAATTTTCCGGCGGCGTATTTGATCCGATTGCTATTCGCGACTTTATAAAATTTGCTTATGATAGCTGGCAGATTAAACCTTCTTATGTTCTTCTTTTTGGCGACGGTACTTATGATTATTTGAATACTGTTAAAAATAATATCAATCTTGTACCGACCTATCAAACTCAGCAATCGCTGGATGAGATTTATTCTTATACATCTGATGATTACTTTGCACGTGTTTCCGGTGCAGACCTAAAACCAGATGTTGCTATAGGCCGATTAAATGTACAGTCTGCTAAAGAAGCTGATATCGCAATTGATAAAATTATTAACTACGAAACAGTGCAAAGTAAAGGTGATTGGAGAACTTCAATAACTTTGATTGCTGATGATGGTCCTGCTGGTGCGGGTGAAGATAATGGTGATATGCATACATCACAATCAGAAACATTAGCAAACCAAATTCTTCCAAAATTCTTTTTCCAGAATAAGATTTATCTTGTTGCGTATCCTACTGTTTATGTTGGACTTGGAAGAAGAAAGCCGGAAGTAAATAAAGCAATTATAAATGCAATTAATAATGGAACACTCATTCTAAATTACGTTGGTCACGGCAGTCCAGAGCTTTGGGCACATGAAAATGTTTTTGAAAAGACAACATCAATTCCTCAACTTCAGAATTCCAATTACTTTTTCTTAACCGCGGCTACTTGCGATTTTGGAAAATATGACGATCCAAAACAGCAAAGTTCTACAGAGACAATGATGAATATGAAGGATGCCGGTTCCATTTTGGCATTTACTGCTTCCCGTATTGTGTATTCTCAATATAATGCTACATTGAATGACTCCCTTTACACAAATCTGTTTAGAACAAAAGATGCTAATAATCTTCCAATAAGAGTTGGAAAAGCTTATTTCCTTTTAAAACAATATATGGTTGATAAAGAAAATGATGAAAAGTATCATCTCTTTGGCGATCCAACTATTAGAATGAATCTTCCGGTTTTACCGGTGAACATAGATTCTGTTAATGGGAAAAGTACGCAATCGCAGATTCAACTTAGTGCACTTAGTACTGTTAAATTAAAAGGCAGCGTACGCAATGCTGAAGGAAAGATAAACCAAATTGATGGTGAAGTAATACTTACTGTTTATGATTCTGAAAGAAGCATCTATTATCAAGAAATGAATTACACTGCAAAGCAGCAAGGCGGTTTGATATTTAAAGGAAGAGCATCAGTTAAAAACGGACAGTTTGAAACTGAGTTTGTTGTTCCAAAAGATATTTCTTACGAAAATAAGAATGGCAAAATTGTGGCTTATGTTTCAAATTCGAATACGGATGGTGTTGGTTATACAAGCAATATAATAGTTGGTGGTACTGATCAGAGTACACCGAACGATAACAAAGGTCCGGAAATAGAGATATTTTTTGACGACACCAACTTTGAGAGTTCTTATTTAGTTAATCCGAACTTTACTCTCATTGCTAAGCTCAAAGATCAAACCGGTTTGAATACAACCGGAACCGGAATTGGACATAAGCTGGAAGCGATTCTAAATGAGGACGCGGCAAATACTTACGATCTTACAAATAATTTTGTAGGTGATCTTAATTCCGGCGGCAAATCCGGTTTAACTAAATATACTTTTTCTTCGATGGCAACCGGTGATTACAAAATAAAAGTAAAGGCGTGGGACGTATTCAATAACTTCTCATCGCAAGAAGCTGCATTTACTGTAGTATCTGCCGATAAAGGTATTGTAATAAGAGATTTGGTAAACTATCCGAATCCGATGACATCAAATACAACTTTTACTTTTCAGCACAATTATAGTTCAACATTCAACTCCAGAATAAAAATTTATACAATTGCCGGAAGACTTATAAAAACTATCGAATCTAATGATATCCTAGAAAAATTTGTTAAGATAGACTGGGATGGAAGAGATGAAGATGGAAATCAAATTGCTAACGGGACTTATCTCTATAAATTAATTGTAGAATCAGCCGATGGGAGTTTCAAAGACAATGTCTTAGGTAAACTCTCTGTAATTAAATAAGTTATTTATCATTCTGATCCCGCCAAGAGTGGGAGAAGAATCTCTTTGAAAAATAGATTGAGATGTTGAGTACCGGTAATTCGGAACAAAACATGACAAGTATTAAAAAAAATGAAATTAATCTTAGGAGGAACAAAATAAATGAAAAAAATCTCGATGCTGATGATTGTTTGTGCAATGTTCATATCAGCGAATGTATTGAAAGCTCAAGGCGAAGCAGCAGTGCCGTTTTTATTATTAGCCCCGGATTCACGCGCGGGCGGACTTGGTGAGTCAGGCGTAGGTTTGGCGGATAATTCTTCGGCTATCTTTTGGAATCCGGCTGGTATTGCTTTCTTAACCGGTTCAGAAGTTAACTTAACACATAGTAACTGGCTGCCGCAATTTAATTTAGACATCTTTTATGATTATGCAACTTATCGTCAGTACATTGAAGATATTAGCGGAAGTCTTTTGGTAAGTGTTACATACATGAATTACGGCGAATTTGTCAGAACACTCTCAAACTCACCGGATCCGGTTGGAAAATTCCGTTCATTCGATGCTGCTTTTACACTTGGTTATGCTACAAAGCTTAGCAACGATTGGGGACTTGGCGTTAACTTCAGATTAATCCACAGCCGCTTGGCAGATAAACCAACAGAACAAGAACAAGGTTCCGGTGTTGCTACTTCCGTAAGCTTCGACGTTGCTGCTATGTGGAGACCTGAAACATTTGATATACCACTTGTTGGCGATCTTGGAAACAAATTCAGCTTAGGTGTTAACCTTAGCAACCTTGGTCCAAAAATTTATTACATAGATCAAGCGCAAGCCGATCCTATTCCAACTAACTTCAGATTAGGTTTTGCTGTTAAGCCATTTTCAGATGAATACAATTCAATTACATGGACATTGGACTTTAGCAAGCTTCTCGTAGATAAGGGTAAGACAAATATTAAGGATGATATTCTAGGTACAGACACAACAACCGTCACCACAACAACCAAGAGAAAAGATTGGTATCAAGCAATATTTTCTGCATGGTCGGATCAATCGTTCGGTGAAGAGATGCGTGATATCGTTACATCAACCGGATTAGAATATTGGTATGGAAATCCAAAAGACGGATTTATGTTTGCCCTTAGAGCAGGCTTATTTTATGAAGATCCGGCGTTCGGTAATAGAAAATTCATGACACTCGGTGCCGGTATTCGTTACGATTCTTACGGATTTGATTTCAGCTACATTACAACAGATGTATTTAAAGGCAGTGAAAACCATCCGCTTTCAAACACACTTCGCTTTTCACTTTCAATGAATTGGGGAGCGAAGAGCGAATCTACTTTAGGATTTCCAAGAGGCATTTAACCATAAATGAAAAACTTAGTTGGGTTTCTAATATTGATTATTGGATTGGGCAGCATCTCTGCCCAATCTTATAATAAGCGATTCTCTGTTCCGCAAAACCAAGTTCAGAATTTTTCTTCTTCGGATACACTTAAGATTTTAGCTGTAATGGTGGATTTTCAAGAAGATAAGTATGATGCTACAATTGGAACGGGAAAATTCGGCTCTCACTATACGCATGAATATGGAGATACAATTTTTGATCCGCTTCCTCACAATGCCGAGTATTTTGCTGATCATCTTCTGTTTGCAAAGAATTACTTCTCGAAAGTTTCTAAAGGCAAGTTAAATATCGCTTACAAAGTTTTGCCTGAAGTAATTACGGTTTCTCAAACGATGCGTGAATATGTGCCCGGTTATAAATCAAACGACTTTTCTCCACTCGGAAAGTTTTCAAAAGAGGTGTGGGAACAAGCTGATCAGAAATTTTCAAACGTGAAGTTTTCTGATTATAATTTGTTTATAATCTTCCATGCCGGGGTGAGTAGTGCATCTTCCATTGGAGGCGGAATAGTTAACCGCAACATGCCTTCGCTTTATCTTAGTGCGAGTACGTTAAAAAGTATTTTTGGAAATCAATTCCAAGGCTTTTCAACTAAATCCGGGATAATTCCGAATACAGTCATTATGTCTGAAACGGAATCTCGTGAACAAGAATATATTGATGGTTCAGTTGTACTTCAGCAAATTGGGATTAACGGAATATTGGTTGCAAATATTGGAAGCCACATTGGATTACCGGATTTGTTCAATACTGAAACCGGCATAAGTGCAATCGGAAGATTCGGTTTGATGGATAGTCAAGGCATGGTTGCTAATGCTGGTCTGTTTCCTCCTATGACATCGCCTTGGGAAAAAATGTATATAGGCTGGGAACAACCACAAGAAGTTTCAATATCGGGCGGGAAAGTTAATATAGCTACTAGAGAAACAGCAGCTGCTTCAGATACGACACTGCTAAAAGTCCCTATCAGTTCACAAGAATATTATCTTGTTGAAAACCGCCAGCAAGATGCAAAGAAAGATAATTTGATACTTACGATTAAAAAAGGGAATCAGATTTTTAAAAAGACTTTTCTTCCGGATACAAGTGGATTTTTCAATATTTATCCGGCAGATATCAAAGGCGGTGTTGTAATTGACGTAGATGAGTATGATACCGCAGTTCCGGGAAATGGAATTGTAATTTGGCACATTGATGAAAGCATAATTAACGCAAAGATTGGCGAAAATAAAATTAATTCCGATTTGATGTACAAAGGTGTTGATATTGAAGAAGCCGATGGCATCCAAGACATTGGTGAATCGTTCACTTCAATATTCCAAGATGGTTTAATCATAGGTGAAGGAACGTATGAGGATTTTTGGCATAAAGGTAACAAAACAAAGTTTTACAAGAATACTTTTTCGCCAAGCAGTAAGCCGAATACAAATTCCAACTTAGGCAGCAACAGTCTAATTACACTTGATTCTTTTTCTGAACTTAGCAACAAGATGAGTTTTAATGTTTCGTATGGAAATGATCAGCAAAAGTTGGTAGCCAGTTTTAATCTTCCCTCAGTTTCTCCAGAAACTTACAACAATATTTTGATGCTTCAAGGGGCGAAAGGATATGAATACATTGTCTTTAGTTTTTGGCAAATGAGAAAATATTCTACCGAAGGTAAACTACTTCTCGAGACTGAAATGCCTGGTGAAGGATATACAGCGATAGGAACCGTGCTTAATGGCAAGCAATTTATTGCTTCATCTTATTTCGACAATCTCAACATTTACTCGAACGATATTTCTTCAAACAATATAAACAATAGTGTTCTAACAATTAAAACACCATCATCAATAGAATCGAACCTTGTTTTTTTTAAAAGAAGTGGAATTCTTTATTTAACATTTGGGATGAATGATGGCAGTTTGGTTGAAGTTGATGTAGAAAAACTATTACATGATGGAAGTCTTCCAAAAGATTCTTTCAAAAATGTTTCCTCAAACTCAATTACAAAGATAAACAGACCATTTGAGGACTTAGATGGTTATTATTCCTTAATTAGTGGTGATGCAGCAAATAGATTAGTAGTTGATAGTAAGGGAAATCAGATGCCATTCATCGCAAGTAATGTATTACAAAATATTCTTGTCAGAGATTCAAATGGCGATTATTTGAATATTATATCATTTTTGGATGAGAGTGAAGTTCCAAAAGTAATGGTAATTAGAAATGGCAAATTTGAAGATGGTTTTGAATTGCATGGTGAAAATGGGTGGCCAAATTTTGCAGTTGCGGATCTATTTAGCAATGGAAAGTTATTTCTTATTACTAGAAATAATATTGGACTTTTTGCTTACAATCTTCATGGTACTCTTCTCGAAAATTTCCCAATTACAATTGAAGATAGATTTTTTATGGGCACACCTTTAGTAGCGGATATTAACAAAGATGGTATTCAAGAAATTTTAGTTATCTCAAATGCAGGTGAGCTTTACGCTTTTAATCCTTCAAACGGCAAAACTATAAGTGGATATCCGCTTAGAAACGGAATCTTTCTAGGTCCATATTCAAATCCAGTTTTATTTAGCGAAGAACTTTCTACAATGGGGCCATTACCAACTTACAGACCGGTTTTTGGTGTTGTTGATTACAATGGACACTTAAGCGCATGGCAACTTTCACCGGTTCAAGGTAAAGTTAGTTGGGCAGCGGAATATGGCAACTCTTCGGGTAACGCTTATTTAGAGTTAACAAATACTTATACACCAAGTTCAGATTTCTTCCCAACAACCAAAGCATACAACTGGCCTAATCCGGTTTACGGCAGTTCTACAAAAATTCGTTATTATGTTGCTGAAAACTCAACTGCAACAGTTAAAATATTTGATCTTTCCGGAGAACTTGTAACAACACTAACCGGCAATGCAACCGGCGGTATGGATAACGAAATTGAATGGCAGATAGGGAAAGTTCAGAGCGGTGTTTATTATGCCAATCTGGAAGTAGTAAGTTCAAGCGGCAAATCAGCAAACAAAATTATAAAGATTGCGGTGATCAAATAATCCATGCGAAAAATAATTTTAATATTCCTTCTCTCGTTGTCTCCGCTTATTGCGCAGTACAATGAATACAATCCGGATTATACATGGCTAACAATAAAAGGGAAGTATGTTCGCGTTCATTATCATGAAGAAGCAGAACGCACTGCAAAAGTTGTTGCCAAAATTGCCGATGAAATTTGGGAACCGATTACATCTCTATATCAATATGAACCGGAAACTGTTGATTACATTATTAAAGACATCGATGATTACTCAAACGGGGCAACATATTTCTTTGACAACAAAATTGAGATATGGGCATCATCACTCGATTTCGATTTACGCGGAACTCACAACTGGCTTCGTAATGTAATCTCGCATGAATTCACTCACATGGTTCAGATACAATCGGGATTAAAATTTTCCCGCACGCTTCCGGTTTTCTATTTGCAGTTTTTGAATTATGAAGATAAACGCCGGCCCGATATTCTTTACGGCTTTCCGAATTTTATTGCCTCTTATCCAATTCCCGGAATAAATGTTCCGGCATGGTTTGCTGAAGGAACAGCTCAGTACATGCGTAAAGAATTTAATTATGATAATTGGGACACGCATAGAGATATGATTCTCCGCAGTTACGCTTTAGAGAATAAACTGCTTACATGGAATCAGATGGGAGTGTTTGAGAAAACAAGTTTAGGCAACGAATCTGTTTATAATTCCGGTTTTGCACTAACACGCTACATTTCGCAAAAGTATGGTGAAGATAAATTGCGAGAAGTAAGTCATAAACTTGGCAAACTAACCAACTTTACAATTGATGCGGCATTTGAAGATGTTCTTGGCAAAGATGGCAATCAGATTTATAATGAATGGTCGAGTTTTCTAAAAGAAGATTATAAGAAGAGAATGGCCGATGTTATGGCAAATAAAGTTGAAGGCTCGATGATTGCTTCCGAAGGCTTCGGCAATTTTCATCCCACTTATTCTTCCGACGGAACGAAGCTTCTTTATATCTCGAGTAAATCGAATGATTACATGAGTCTCTCTTCATTATATCTTTATGATTTTACTACAAAGAGCGAAAAGCTTGTAAAAGCAAAAGTGCGCTCAACCACTTCATTCATTCCGGGAACGAACAAAATAATCTATGCCGAACTTAGCGATGATAATCCAAAATGGATTAATATACATGACTTGTACGTTTATGATTTAGATGCTGAAAAAGAAACGAGATTAACGCACGGTTTGCGCGCAAACAATCCAAGTGTTTCTCATGATGGGAAAAAGATTGCATTCATTTATCAGAATGATGGAACTGTTAATCTTGGAATTGTCGATATCGATGGAAAGAATTTTAAGAAGCTAACATTCTTTGAACAAGGGGAACAGCTTTTCAATCCGAAATTTTCAGCTGATGATTCTCAAATTCTGTTCGACTTTTCTATTAAAGACAATAGAGATGTAGCGAGAATAAATGCCGACGGTTCCGGTTATGAACTGCTGACAACTTCGGAAGCAGATGAAAGAAATCCATTTATGACTAAAGATGGATTGCTTTACTATTCCAGCGATGAAACCGGCATCTTCAATGTTTATTCTCTCAATTTGAAAACGAAAGAGAAGAAGCAGTTAACAAATGTTGTAGGCGGCGCATATATGCCGGCGGTTAATGACAAGAATGAAATTGCATATGCCGGCTATACTGCAAGCGGATTCAAGATTTTCGTAATTGGTAAAGAGGAACAAGCTAAAGTCGATTTGACAAAAAAATATGTTTGGCTGAATAATCCTCCGCTTGAAGAAAACAAACCGAACGGAGATATCAACAAGTTTGATATTGTTAAGCTAAGAAATTATGACGACACAAAAATTCCGGAATACACACCGGAAAAATATTCGGGTTTCTTTTCTAAGATCAGTATTCTACCATTTATACGTTATGATAATTACAGCACTTTCAATTCCGGTTTGGATAGAATTAAACCCGGTATTTATGTTGCGTCGAGTGATATTCTTAATCGTTATTCAATTTTCGGCAGTGCTTCGATAAATAGAAAATTAGAACGAGATCTCTTTCTTCAATTCGATTATCGCGATAAACTTCCTCTTTTTTATAATATTGGATTGCGTCCAGAAATTGGTTTTGAACTTTACAGCGTAAGCCGCGGCGCAAATGTTGATTTAGATTTCGGTATTGATTCTACTTTCATTCCGCCGAGAGTTGATTATAGAATTCCGGCTGAAGTTACTTACAGCTTGTTCGAGTTTGATATTGTAGCAAAGCATAAAATCTTTTCCGACGGAACAATGCTGGAAGGAAGATTTATTTTTAGCCAGTATTCATCCGAGCTGGGAAGTTTTATATTGCCCGAAAGCGGTAATATACTTTATCCGGCTTCGAGCGATAAGTATTACATAGGGCGTGCGTTCCAATTAAAGATTAGTCACGAATTAACAATTCCTACTATTGATGCGGATATTAATCCGGTTGGAAGAAAAGTAGAGATCAAATTCGATTACGAAATGAACCGCTTCAACAATGAGAACAACTACACTGTTGTTGATGGAATTCTAAAACCCCTTTACAACGATTTCAAATTCCCTAAACTGGAATTAAACTGGAAAGAATATTTTCATCTTGGCGGAGATCAAACATTAAGCGCGCAGTTCCGCGCCGGAACAATATTTGGCCCGGCTGTACCGGACTTTTTCGATTTCTATCTGGGCGGTTTAATAGGAATGAAGAGTTATCCATTCTATTCCGTAAGCGGAAACGAGTTGGGCTGGCTGAATTTAACTTACAGATTTCCATTGTTTAAAAACATTGATACACGTTTTGGGCATTTATACTTAGACAAAGTTTATTTCTCTGTTTATGCCGATTACGGAAACGCGTGGACCGGTTCATTCCCCGAAATGAAAGATTTTAAGAAGGGAATTGGAGGCGAACTTAGAATAAAACTTAATTCGTTTTATATTTTCCCGACGAGCTTATTCTTTAACGCGGCATACGCGTTTGATGAGTTTAATAAAACCGTTCGCGGCGAAGTTATTAAGTATGGCAAAGAATGGAATTTCTACGGCGGAATTCTGTTCGACTTTAGCTTTTAAAATAATTACCGCAAAGACGCTAAGCCGCAAAGGGAAGAATCGTTTCTCATATTGTAAAACTTTGTGTCTTTGCGACTCTGCGGTTTTCTTCCATTAATCATTTAAAACAAATTTGAGTATAGAATGAAAAGGTTGCTGATTTTACTTCTTCTTCCATTGGTTTTCATCAATGCACAAGAATTGAAGCAGAACAAAACTAAGTTAAGCGGAGTTTTAGCATTGGATTCTAAAACTGCAAATGTTTCTACGCAAGAGTTTGTTATTAAATCGCCGCTGGAAGAAGGTGTAAGCAAGAAAAAACCAATGGTTGCCGCCGGACTCTCTTTACTTCTCCCGGGTGCCGGAGAGTTCTACAGCGAGAGTTATTTAAAATCGGCAATATTTATTGCTGTTGAAGCAGCAGCAATTGCGGTTGGTTTAGCTTATGATAAAAAGGGAAATGATCAGACAACATTTTTCCAAGGCTATGCAGATCAGCATTGGAGCGCGGTTAGATATGCTAAGTGGGTTTCCAATCCGGCTAACACAAAAAGCATAAACTCCGCTATTGATCCATCCAAATACAATGTTCTAACAACAAGTGGAAAAGTAAACTGGATTGAACTAAACAGACTTGAAAGCGATCTCGGTTCATACTTCTCTCACAAACTTCCATATTATGGAGAGCAGCAATACTTCGAACTTATCGGCAAGTATCCTCAATTCAATGTAGGCTGGGACGATTTTGGCGATGAAAACACTCCTTTTGAATATAAAGCTGATAGAAGCAATCTAACTAAGAACTTCGTTTATTACTCCGTTGAACGGGGAAAAGCAAACGATTATTACAATATAGCCTCTAAAGCGGTTATTGTAGTGTTCGTTAATCATATAATAAGCGCACTTGATGCCGCATGGTCGGCTCATTCATACAATAAAAACATCGAACTGCATACCAGTTTGGAAAAATTTCAAAATGGGTTTACTTCGTATTACTATCCGGAGTTACATTTGCAGTACAGATTTTAGGGAAAAGGAATAAATGGCTTCACCATTAGTATTAATTGTCGGGAGACCGAATGTAGGAAAGTCCACTCTGTTTAATAGATTAACACATAGTGAGATAGCAATTGTTGATGACGTGAGCGGAGTTACGCGCGACCGAAATTATGGCGACGTTGAATGGAATGGTAAAATATTTCGTGTAATAGACACCGGCGGTTACGTACCAAATACAGAAGATTTATTTGAACTTGCAATTAGAGAGCAGATTGAAATCGGTTTGGTTGAATGTGACATGATTTTATTTGTTGTTGACGGCAGAACCGGCATGACACCAATTGATAAAGAAGTTGCAGCAATTTTACGTAAAGCTACAAAGCCTTCTTACTTACTTGTAAACAAAAGCGATACTCCCGAATTTGAAATGTACAAAGCGGAATTCTATTCGCTTGGTTTCAAAAACGTTTACGATGTCTCCGCGCTCAACGGAAGAAATCTTGGAAATTTGCTTGATGATATGCTTTCCAACTTAAACTTTCCGGATGAGAATGAAATTGGCGATAAGAGACTGCACCTTGCTATTGTAGGAAAACCTAACGTAGGTAAATCATCTCTAGTTAACGCGCTTCTGGGTTACGACCGCAGTATTGTAACAAATATTCCCGGAACTACACGCGACAGTATAGATTCTGTTCTGAAATATTACGGAGAAGAAATTGTACTTGTTGATACGGCGGGCTTAAGAAAAAAATCCAAAGTGAAAGAGAATATTGAATTCTTCTCAAACGTCCGCACTTACCGCGCCATCTGGAACTGCGACGTTGCTATTCTTCTTCTTGATGCCGAGCTGGGAATAAATAATCAAGATCAGAAAGTTATTGAAGAAGTAATACGCAGAAGAAAAGGATTGATTATTGGCGTTAACAAATGGGACTTAATTGAGAAGGATACAAACACAGCTAGGGAATTTGAATTAAAAGTTAAGGAAGATATGCCGACGGCAGATTACGCTTCCGTAATTTTTATTTCCGCATTAACAAAACAGAGGATTTACAAACTTATTGAAGTCGCTAAAAAAGTTAATGAAGAAAGACACAAAAAAATTCCTACAAGCCAGTTGAATGATGTAATGCTTCCGGTAATTGAACAGACGCCTCCTCCGGCAACACCAACGGGCAGAGAAGTTAAAATAAAATACATCACTCAAGTTGGAGATCATTACCCGATCTTTTTATTCTTTGCCAACGAACACAAATACATACCGGAGTCTTACAAGCGCTTTCTCGAAAGACAGCTGCGCAAGCAGTTTGGTTTTGAAGGTGTGCCGATGACGATCGGCTTCCGGGATAAATAGCTTTTTGAGTACTTGGTATTTAGTAGTTAGTACTGAGACTTAGATTTAGAAAAGCCGCCTCATTTTAGATGAAGCGGCTTTTTTTGTAAATGGAAACTCATTCTTAATTGAAGAACAATTTATTTGGAATAAAGAGTAACGAAACCAGCATAAAGAAGTTTGAATGCGGTTAAAATTATAGAAGAAGAATTCCGCTGATTTAAAGAAGAATTAGTTTGATTGGATGACCTCTTCACTTCCTTTAATGCCCGCGCAAAGTGAATTATTAAACAGTTAAAATCCTTAAATGCCCTCTTAATTTGATTAGACGCACAATTAAAGTTCTTAAACGTCCTCTCATTCTAAATTAATGGACAGTTAAAGTCCTTTGGTGAGATGTTAATCTGCTTAAATGAGCTCTTAAAGTGATTTGCCGCAAAATTAAAGTGGTTAAATGAAGTGTGAAAGTGAATTATTGAGACATTAAACTGTTAAATATTTCGTTTTTAGCTCATTTTAAGCATTTTGATATGGTTTGGGTTAGTTTGTTTTTGTAGAGACATGCCATGGCATGTCTTTACAATAAACTAGCAGAGACGGATCGCATCCGTCTCTGGGTTTAGAGCAAAGTAAGTCATCTCTAAGTCGAATTCAGTAAAAACAGAAAAGAAAAGCTTTGGACTAAAGTCCATTTATACCTACTGCTCTATAAACCCCACGCTAAAGCGTGGCGCTATCATTAAGAATATTGAAATGGGTTTTCTAAAACCTAACGCTAAAGCGTGGGGCTTGGTATAAGAAAACAAAATTTTGTTTTAGCATAATGTTTTGTAGAGACGGATCGAATCCGTCTCTTTTGGTTTTTGAGACGCACTCGGTGCATCTCTACTTTCTATACTGCGTGTCTTTCTGCGTTTTTTTATGGTCTTGATTATATAAACCTCAATAACTAATTTGAATTCAGTTAAACGGGGTTCCATTTATTGAAAACTGCCGGGGGAACCGAAAAAATGAACTTAGAACGTAGAGTGTAGATCGAAGAGTGAAATAACATAAATAGAGTTTTTGTTCATCAGTTCTTATTACAAACAAAATTAAAAACTTAGTAAATGCCGGTAGATATGAGACACAAGAGTGTTGAAGTCAATCGGGATAATTAATAGTTAGGCTTGAATCTAAAAACAAGAATATGAAGATTTATAAAAGATCGATTATAGTCATCGTTAGCATTTTTATAATGTCATGTCAAAAAAATATTAAGCCCGAAGAAGCGGCTGATCTAAATAAAAATAAAACTGATTCAATTGTTTCAAAACCAATGGATATACAAAATGAAGTTGATTACAATTTACTCTACAAGCTAGAAAGCTATTTAACCTCAGAAAAGATTGATACTAATAAATTACAAAACATTGATTCTTCATGTGCGATTTTAGTATATCCAACTGATATACAAACAAGCAACTGAAAAAAGATTCTGAACAAGACGAGTTTGAAACTATCGCTGATGATTACTCATATTATCAAGGAACCGCAACTAAAATTATAGATTCATTGCATGTAAAAATAATTGTTGCTAAGAAAGATTATATCCAGATAAATGGAAATAAAAAGTGGGTATTAGACATAAGGAAAAAGAGTTTACCGCTCTGGAATTTAATATTCTTTGTTAAGGAGAAAGATCCAATTGTGGTCTCAGCAATAGATTTAGATATATCGAAAATTGAAGAATACTTTGATATAAAAAATGGTGCAATTATATCAAATAAGAAAAAATTATAAAGACAAGCCTAACCCGCTCTTCCACCCGACCGCTTCTTTTCAAAGCGGCATTTGAGAAGTCATCGGGTTTGGTTGACAAAGTTAAGTAAGCTATTAAAGTTGTTCTAAGTAAATAAATTAGTTAAAAAATATTGGTAGTAGCTTTTCAGTTTGTCATTGCTGTTATGGGCGGACGGGTGAAAAGCCACGCTGTTAGGCATCATAACATAAATGAATAAAACAAATCTACACCTGTTAATTATTATTTTAACCCTAGTGATGACAAATAATGTAAAAGCTCAAAATGCCTGTGCAAAATCGCTAATAATTGGTAATAAATGGATTTATATAACTGAGCAACTTTCATATTATTCGAAAAAATATGAAGAAGTAATAAGAGATACTATTATAGATCAAAAAAGATACGGTATTATAAAAATAGTTACTGATTCATCTATTGGATATGAATACCAAAGATCGGACACCAATTGCATTTATAAATATAGACATGCTAATTGGGAATTTCCCGCAAGGGAGGATACACTAGTAAATTATAATTCAAATGTTGGTGATTCATTGGGCAGTTATCTAGTAAAAAGTAAAAACACAATATCGTTTTGGGGTAAAGAAATGCAAGAAATTAATATGTATTACGATATACCTTTCGCGTATTACAGTGTATATTATTTGAAAGGTGTTGGAGTAAAAGAAGCGGAGGGCAAAAATCATGGCTTTCCTGAAGTTAAATCATATTTAAAAGCTGCATTACTGGAAAATAAAGTTTATGGGGATTCAACTTTAGTAAGTGTAAAAAAGATAGATATGAATCCCCCTTCTATTTCTAGTTTATACCAAAATTATCCAAATCCATTTAATCCAAGCACTATAATAAACTATTCTTTACCCAAACAAAGTAATGTTAGAATTATAGTTTATGATATGTTAGGAAGAGAAATTTCTACATTAATAAACGAAGAAAAATCTGCCGGTAATTATTCTATAACATTTGATGGTAATAGTCTTACAAGTGGAATATATTTTTATCAGATTAAAGCGAATGAATTTGTCCAAACTAAGAAAATGTTGTTATTGAAATAAAATGCCTAACCCGCTTTCCCACCCGTCAGTCCCGATATAAGGCATCAGGATAAACTCCTTTTCAAAGCGGCATTTGTGAAGTTATTGTGTTAGGTAGGCAAAGTTAGCGTAGTGATAAAATTTGTTCTAATAAATAAATTAATTGAAAATATTTGGTGTTGGTTTTTCATTGTATCATTGCTGTTCTGGGTGGACGGGTGAAAAGCCACGCCGTTATTGACTAAACATTGGAGATCTTAATGAAAAATTTATCACGATTAGTTTTTCTAGTAATAATTTTTTTTACAAACTATTTGAATGCTCAAAATATGTTCGAATATGGAATTAAAGTAGGAATAAGTAGTAGTAGCATAAGTGCAACAGATACAAAACCAAGTATATATTTTAACTCGGGAGATTATTATCAAGGTAATTCTATCAATCCATTTATTGGACTGTTTCTGAATTATAAATTAGATGAAAATTTGATTTTAGAATCAGAGTTATCTTATATCCAAAAAGGTTCACGCAAAACAACGGAAGTAGTATACACAACATTAGACTACCCTGATGGAGATGGACTAAAAACAGATTACACTGCTGAAATTGATCTACGTTATATGGAACTTGGATTTAACGTAAAACCGACGATTCGTTTTGGAAATATTCCGACCTATTTAATAATAGGCTCATCTGCGGATTATACGTTGAATGCAATTAATATTACACATGATAAAATCGATAAATTTATATTTAGTTATAAATTAGGAGTGGGTTGCAATGTAAATGGTGTATTAAAACTACCGTTATTAATAGAATTAAAATACACAGGAGATTTTTCCCAATTTTACTCCTATCATTATGGTAATCTTTGGAATAAAGTCTTGTTAATAAATATTGGATTTAATATTTAATAAATTACACATAACAAGCTTTCTCAGCCAGACCGCCCCGAAAATTGAACGGGTTAAATTTTTTCGAAATAGTCGCGGGGCTCTTAAATGTTAGTTGTTTTGTAAAGTGTAATCGCCGAATTTCCCATAATTAATTTTCGGTTTTAAATGAAAATATTGAAAAATAATTCGCAAACCGTCCTCATATTTTCAGCTATTGTTGTGTTAATGCTATTCTTCAATCTGGTATTGGATATATATCCGGTTCTTAGTTTCTTAAAGTTTATGGAGAGTGAGAAGTATTATTGGACAATCCCTATAACAGTTTTATTCCTTTGCGGATTCTGGCTGTTCGATAGATACATGAGAAGGAAAATTATTAACGAAAGAGTAGAGATATTTAACGCAACTATACGAACTGTACAAGATATTCTGCAAAACTCAACATCCTCGCTTCAGCTATTAATACTGGATATGAAGGATGAAGGAGTACGTGAAGAAATAATAATGAGTGCTGAAAAAAATATTGAAGAATTCAAAAAAGTAGTAAGTGCCTTAGCGGCAATTGATCCAAAGACTATAGAATTAAAAGAGCTGAATAAGAGTTTATCAATAATAAAAATGGATAAGTAAGCCACGCCGGCACTGTGCTAAAGAGTTGAATTAAATACAAGAGTTACAATCGGGCATCTTTACGTTTTACCCTACCGGCATATAAAATTACCTTGACAATATTTCCGAGAAAAACGTTATTGCTTATAGCTTATTGTGGTACTTAAACTAAATATTGTTTTGCATACTACTGGATGGAGGGTGTATGATAAAAAGAATACTGTTATTAGTTCTCATTTCATCAGTTTACCACTGCCAAACCTCACAAAAATCAAATTACCTAAAAGCGGTTGAATCATTAAAGGGTAAGGACACCTTAAAGGCTCTTCAGTATTTTATGCTTGTTGAGGAAGATGATTCGATTGCTGAAGCAAGTTTTCAAATTGCGATGATACTCAAGAACAACAATGATTATTACAAGATGAACGAAGCGGATGATTATTTTACAAAGGCGATTGATAAAGACCCGAACAATATTAAGTATAGACTTGAGTATGGAAAATATCTGGAAATGATAGATGTGAAAGTGAGGGATGATCTTACCGCGCGTAAACGGGCAAGAGATCAATACGAAAAGGTTATTGAAATAAGTCCGGCTAATTCTTCTGCTTATTTTAGAATGGGAAGACTTGCATATAATGACTATCTGGATTATCACAATTCTTTTCAAAAGGAAACTTTTACAACCGGAGACAATTATTTTATTACTTCTGCCAGCGCAAGAAGCAAGTTGAAGGAACAGCAATGGGAAGTATCTCAAGATGCGCAGTTAAGTTTTGAAAAAGAGGCAAAGAATAGTTTTGATGTAGCGGAAGAATATTTGAAGCTAGCTATTAAAAATGATTCTTTACTTTATGATGCGTATACAACTTTAGCCGGTTTATATGAGGATTCCGGTGATTATCCAAAAGGAATTGGTGTTCTTAATCAATTGCTAAGGAAAAAGGAGAATGATTTCAGCTATCATGCAACTCTTGCCTTTTTATATTACCGGTTAAATGAGCCGGAACAATCGTACTCCGAATTTCAGAAAGCGATTGCCTTGATGACGAATGAAGAAAAAGAAGATTTTCTAATTGGTAGCGTTAAGATTTTATTGCAATCTTTTTTGGATGAAAAGAAACAGTACAGCGAAAACGAGCTTAATCAAATAGTAAACAGCTATTGGAATAGTAAAGACCCGTTAGTTATTACAAATGTTAATGAAAGACTGCTTGAACATTTTGCGAGAGTTACATACGCTAATTTGAGATTCGGGTCCGAAGCGAAAAATATTAAAGGTTGGCAATCCGACCGTGGAGAAACGCTGATCAGATATGGTTTCCCTAGCAAAAAAATACGGTACAGACCAAATACGATTGATACTGGAATTAAATTTATAAGACTGATCAAGACTGATATTTGGGTATATAATAACTTCACACTTGCATTCACAGATCAATTTTTGACAAATCAATTTCAGTTCAACAGTCCATATACTTCTAAAGCAATTCCCCAGTATCCCGGAAATACTGATGATCTTATTAAATTAGATATGCGCCATACCAAGCCGGAAGAATATAATCCCAACTTCAAGGGACCAATATTTAGAGTTCCCTACAAAGCATATCAGTTTGCATCATCGGATAAAGGCAAAACGGATTTGTATGTAGGTTATCAAATTAATTTTGATGATACGGCAACAACCAAAGAACAATTCGCACAAGGTTATGAAGTCGGTTTGTTTTTTAATGACCGCAACTTTAATAGAAAGTATGAGAAGAAGGAGACGATTTCTAAGATTGCTGTTAACGAAGCTCTTTATAATAATTCCCTTTACATGCAAGCTGTTCCTCAAAGCGGAAATTTGGCTTTCGAGATGATGCGTAAGAAAGATAAGGGGGTTGCAGCGTATCATGGAAAGTTTAATGTACGCAGCTTTAAAGACGCAGAATTACAATTAAGTGATTTAGTCTTTGCCAGTCAAATAGAACTGGAAACTAAACTAGTCGGTTCAATACAAAGAAAGAATATTTCCGTTGTTCCAAATCCTACAAATCAATTCTCCAACAGTGCCCGACTGTATCTTTACTATGAAATCTACAATCTGAAGGCAAGAAATAGTATAACGGATTTTGAGCAGATTATTACATTGCAAAAGAAAGGGGAAGATGGCGTCTTAGGTTCCGTTCTAAGTGTAGTTGGACTTGAAGGGAAAGGAAATAAGGTTATGCTTACTTCCAATTATCAAACCCAAGAACAAGATGCTCAAATGTATTTGCAACTTGATATGGGTAAATATGAACCGGGTAGCTATCAGATAACAGTAACTATAAAAGATAAGTACACGGGCAAAACAGTAAGTGCAGATTCGGAAATTGAATGGAGGGAGAGATGAGAAAGAATATACTACTGCTAATACTATTCTCTTTTTTTACTCAATTTATTT
>JBAYTN010000060.1:0-25275 GCA_041675645.1 Melioribacteraceae bacterium | reverse complement strand
TTTCAAGATTGTCTGTTGAACCACAATAATACTTGCCGGTTGAAGTGCTGAATAGAATATAAACGTAATACATTTTTTGGGTGGGGAAAATTGTGGAGCTAAACGGGTTCGAACCGATGACCTTCCCGAATTTCATTCGGGACGCTCTCCCCCATAATCAGCTTTTCAATAAATGCTCTGCTCTTTTTCTTCTTTATTTCATTTTCTCTACGAACTGCTGATGGTCGATCACAATACACTTCAGAATATTTGACTATCCAAGGCTTACCACCTTTTGTAGATTTAGAATAACCGGAGTTATGCTGATACAGCCTTCTTTCAAGATTGTCCGTTGATCCGCAATAATACTTACCGGTTGTTGCGCTGAATAGAATATAAACGTAATACATTTTTTGGGTGGGGAAAATTGTGGAGCTAAACGGGTTCGAACCGATGACCTCTTGAATGCCATTCAAGCGCTCTCCCAACTGAGCTATAGCCCCAATATTTCAAAAAACTTTTTGTGTCGCTATAACCAATTACCGATGACCTTCCCGAATTTCATTCGGGACGCCTTCCAACTGAGCTATAGCCTCATCATTTATAAGAACTAATACAAAAGTAATGATCTTTAGACTTTTTTCAAATATGTACGCAACTACTTCTTATACCTCAATTCATTTTCATTTATCGAATAAGTCCAAACTTCTTTTCCATTCACATCGAACAGTGTACACTTTAGATTTCTATCGCTTCTTTTTCCGGTTATATCAAATTTTGCAAAATTTCTTTCTGTATATGCAGTGTTTTCTATACGAAGAGAATTCTCATATACTTTCGATGGACCGGCAGTAAAAGGCGAAACTGTAAAATCGTAAATTGGATAAGCGTTTTCTCTTGTTAATCTTGAAATTTCGCTGCGATGAATATCTCCATCAATAAAAATTACACCTTCAATTTTATTTGCTTCCAAAGCTTTCAGAATTTTCTCTTTTTCTTGAGGCACACGGGAGAAATTTTCCGTAGATGTATTCGGGTTTAAAAACTGTCCGCCAACAGCAACAATTTTGAATGATGCTCTGCTTGTGCTCAAATTATCTATCAGCCAGTTTAGTTGATCGTTACCTAGTATTACTTTATCATCATCTTCTCTATCATTTGGCGTTTTGTAATATCTGTCATCAAGCAGAAAGAATTCAAGATCACTCCATTGGAAGTAAGTAGTAATACCAGGATTTCCGTTAACTCCAAAATATGGATTCGGCCAAAATATCTTGAATGCTTCAAGAGTTTTTTCTTTATTCCAAAAACCGCGGTCACTATCGTTAGGGCCAAAATCATGATCATCCCAAATCGCATAATGATGAACCGATCCCCAAAGAGGCTGCAATTCAGGCAAAGATCTTGTGTGAGTATTCCTATGAATAATTCCGCTCCAAGAATCCCAATCTCCTTCTCTATAATAAAAATTATCGCCAAGCCAAATCATAAAATCCGGTTTCTTCTCAACAATACTCTTGAATATTTCGTGATTTGATCCATAAGGCTTACCCGGTCTATCAAACATCGGCTCATTAACATAATTACAACTGCCAATTACAAAGGAAAAATCGGGTGCATCTCTTCTCCACTGCCAGAGTTTTTGCGTTTGAAATTTAAGTTCGTAAGGTCTTACAATTTTTTTACCATTAATAAACAATTCATAGTTATAAGTCTTTCCCTCTTCCAAGTTTGAACAAACTAGTTTTGTTGAAAAACCGAATGCCTCATTTGTTAGAATTTCTTTTGTGAAATTCCTTTTAGCCGGATTATCTATTCTCCAGTAACCAATTTTTACTTTGGCTTCTCTTTTAGTTTGAACCCAAAGGCAAACTTCCCTCATAGTTGAATAGCCAACCATTGGACCGGATTGAAGTAAATCTTGCGCAAATGAAATTGTTGCAATTGCAAGTAAAGCCGCTACTACAAATACTGTTTTTCTCATATTTGCCTCTAAAGTCTGTTTCAAAATATATTTTTTAGTGTCAACTAAAAAGGATTGAATTCCGGTTCGGGTAAGAATATCTTTGAAACAAAAAAAGTAGACATGAAACAGTTTTATAAATCGCTATTAGCTCTCTTCATTGTAGGAATTGCATTTGTGTCTTGTGACGACACACTTACCAACGATGATATTGATTCAAGAACAATTCCAGCATCCAATGTGAGTTATGCAGAGTATATACAACCACTATTCCAATTAAAGTGTAACACTGCCGGCTGTCACAATTCAAGAGACATTGCGGGCGGATTGAGTTTGGACAACCATGCTGAAGCGACAAGTAATGTTTTAATCGTTTTTCCAGAATTGCCGGACAACAGTAAACTTGTGTGGGCAATTGAAGGTAGGACAACCTCACCAATGCCTCCAGTTGGTTGGCCACCGCTAACAAAAAATCAGATAACCGGAATAAAAACTTGGATAAAAGAGGGTGCTAAGAACAACTGAGAAGAATTCCGGAGTTTATCTTCTAGAGCTTTACCTAAAAAAACCAATACAGATTAAAGCCAAGAAATTTGCTGGTCGTATTTTTCCACAAGGTTTTTACTATTATTCCGGCAGTGCACAGAAAAATTTGCGCCAACGATTAGAACGCCACTTAAGAAAAGTAAAAGTTATAAACTGGCATATTGATCATCTGACAACAAATTCCTCATGCAGCATAAAAACAATTTTCATCGCTAATGAAAACTCGAAGAATATTGAGTGTGAATTTGTAAAGGTTTTGTTGGAGGATTTCAAACTTGTGATCAACGTGGAAGGATTTGGAAATGGTGACTGCAACGTATGCCGCAGTCACCTTCTCTATTCAAAAGATAAAATCGATCACAGCCATTTCATTTCTTTGTACCAATCAATAGAACGCTTTATTCCCTCTTCTAAAGATACTTTTTGAGTGTAGCCAAAATCTTTTTTCGCGCGAGAAACTTCGCAAGTCCAGCCCGGCTGAACAAAGTCGCGTGCTTTTTCCAAATTGAAAGTCGCTGCTTTGGAACTAAACATTGCAAAGAAATGAGCAATTGCTGCAACGCTATAAACCATTGAATGAGGAAGTCTTAAAGTCAAAGCTCTCTTTCCCAATGCTTCACCTATTGCTTTTCCAACTTGCGGCCATGTGTAAAGTTCTTCCGAAGCAATAAAGTATTTCTTGCCAACCGTATTTGCGGAAATTGAAGCTTCATAGATTCCATTTACTAAATCTGCAACATGAATTAAGTTTAGTTTCTTTTCATTAAACCCGATAAGTGTAAACAAACCAACTTTGTAAGTTTTAAAAATAAGATAGACTTCAGTATCACGCTCTCCAAAAACTGCCGGCGGTCTTACAATTGTAATTGGCAGTTTATCAAAATAAGTTTGGGCTAGTTTTTCTTGCGCAAATTTGCTTCTTCCGTAGGTTGTGATTGGACGTTCGGTCGTTTCTTCATTACAAGGTTTTCCATCAAAAGAAGGTCCGCAAGCAGTTTGGCTGCTGGTCACAACAAATCTTTTCAAGTTAGGATTTACTTCAACTGCAACGTCAAGCAAAGTTTTAGTACTCTCAACGTTTCCCTTAAAGTAATCTTCTTCCTTTTTAGCTTTTACCACACCGGCAACATGATAAATGTAATCAGCATCTTTAAGAACATTCTTCAAAGCTTCTTTATCGAATAATCCGCAATTTGCAATTTCAACAGGCTTCCCTTCAAGCCATTTGCGAGAGCTTGAAGAACGTAAAATACATTTAACGTGATGGCCTTCTGCCAGAAGCTTATCCACCAAATGACTGCCTACAAATCCCGATGCACCGGTTACAACTGAAATTATTTTAGAGTTCATAAGTAAATTTTCGTCCATTTTGATTATATTCCCAACCGAAATTTCGGTAAAACGAACTAACTCACCAAAAATAATTATAGGTTTTAGAAAATAATCCGGAGGCATTTTGGATTTATTCAAGAAATGTATCGATTTTACTCGCGCTGATGATATAAAAGCACTTGGTTTTTATCCATATTTCAGACCAATTGAAGAAAATGAGGGTCCAGTTGTTCAGATTGAAGGTAAAAAAGTTGTTATGGCTGGTTCCAATAACTATTTAGGACTTACGGCCCATCCAAAGGTTAAAGAGGCGGCTTTAGAAGCAGTTAGAAAATATGGTACCGGTTGCTCGGGTTCACGTTATCTTACCGGCACACTCGATTTGCATATAGAATTAGAAAGAAGACTTGCTCTGTTTTTCGGAACCGAATCTGTTCTTTTGTTTAGTACCGGCTATCAATCAGCTCAAGGTATCATTCCAACTTTAGTGCAAGGCAGAAACGAATATGTAGTTTCTGATAGAGACAACCATGCTTGTATAGTCGCCGGCCAAATTATGGCAAAGGGACTAACCGCAAATCTGGAAAGATACAAGCACAATGATATGGCTGATTTAGAACGTGTTTTAGCAAAACTTCCTATTGATGCTCCTAAACTGATTATCAGTGATGGCGTATTCAGTACCGGCGGAGAAATTGTTGAGTTGCCAAGATTAGTTGAATTAGCTAAAAAGTATAATGCAAGGACACTTATTGATGACGCACATTCTGTTGGCGTTATTGGAAAAGGTGGAAGAGGAACTGCTAGTGAGTTTAATCTTGAAAAAGAAGTTGATCTCACTATGGGAACATTCAGTAAAACTTTTGCTTCTTTAGGCGGATATGTTGCGGGACCAGAACGCGTTATCAATTATCTGAAACATCATTCTCCAGCTCTAATTTTCAGCGCTTCTCCAACTCCGGCTGCAGTTGCTGCCGCTTTAGCAGCGTTAGATATTTTAGAAGCCGAACCTTGGCGTGTTGAACGTTTGATTCAAAATGCTAATAAGATGAGAAAAGGATTATCGGAGGCTGGATTTAAGATTATTGATGGAAGAACAGCAATCGTTCCGGTAATTGTTGGTGAGGATGGCCTAGCATTCCAAATGTGGCGCAAGCTTTACGATTATGGTGTGTTTGTAAATGTATTCATTTCGCCGGGCGTTCCGCAAGGCAGACAAATGATGAGAACAAGCTATATGTCTTCTCATGAAGATGAACATTTGGATTTCATATTAGATACATTTAAAAAAGCTGGTAAAGAAGTAGGCTTAATCTAAACTCTTTCTTGTTAAGTCAAGCGTTCATCTAGTGTGGGTGCTTGACTTTTTTTTTATCTTCAAGGAGAAAGCATGTCCCAAGTTACAGTTCGAACAATCCACACTAAAAAAGAAATAAAATCATTTATAAAATTTGCGTGGAATATCTATAAAGATAACCCTTATTGGGTTGCCCCGCTAATTTTTGATAAAATGAGAATTTTGGATATAGAGAATCATCCTTTCTATAAACATGCATCAGCAGAATTTTTTATAGCCGAAAAAGATGGCGTAATGGTCGGGAGAATTGCAGCAATTAAAAACGATTTACACAACCAAGTGCATGAAGATAAAGCCGGTTTCTGGGGATTCTTTGAATGTATTAATGATCAAAATGTTGCAAATATGCTTTTTGATGCGGCAAAAGATTGGTTAAAAAAGAATGGCTGCGATGAGATGCTGGGACCAGCTAATCCATCTTCTAATGAAGAATATGGTATGCTGCTGGAAGGTTTTGACGATGAACCACGTTTAATGATGACTTATAATCCACAGTACTATTTGGACCTATGCGATAATTATGGTTTCACCAAAGCCAAAGACCTTTACGCATATAAACTGGAGAACCAAAAGGTAGTTGGCTCGGAAAAATTAAAACGTGTTGCCGAAATAGCTCAGAAACGTTCCGGTCTAAAAATTTATTCAATGAATGTGAAAGAATTCAAAAAGGAATTGGATAAAGTTAAGTTCGTTTATAACAAAGCTTGGGAAAAGAATTGGGGCTTTGTTCCAATGACAGAAGATGAAATAGATGCTTTGGCTAAAGATCTGAAACCACTGGTTGAACCATCTCTAGTTTTATTTGGAGAAATTGATAATCAACTTGTAGGCTTTGCATTAGTAATGCTAGATTACAACCAAATCTTTAAGTCTTTTAACGGTAGATTGCTTCCCTTTAATTTTCTAAAGATTTTCACACAAAAGAAAAAAATTAGCTGGTCTCGAATACTCACTTTAGGAATTATTCCGGAATATCAGAAACGCGGATTAGACGCAGTTTTCTATTGGGAAATTGTAAACCGGGCTGCAAATGTTGGGATTCTACTTGGCGAAGCTAGCTGGATTCTTGAAGATAACGCTATGATGAACCGTGGTGCAGAAGTTATGAACGGAACTATTTATAAAAAGTATCGAATCTACCGGAAGTCAATCCAATAGATTCGATTTTGAAAATTTATTATTTCAATGCTTCATCATACTTAGATGTGTGTGGAGCATCAATTCTTTTCAAAGTTGCAAACAATGCCGGATCGACTCTTCCTCTAAAATATTCAGCTATCTCTCCCGCCTTAGCGTCAAAGAAAACCTTTAATAGTGTACTTCGCCAATCAATTTTATCTTTAGCTTTTTCAAGATTCTTAACCAGATTAACCATATTTGGCAACGCAACAGCACGGTCTTTAGGTTCTTTGCTGTTCAGTAAATCTAAACCATTATAATGATAGTTAAAGTAATCTGCCCTAAACTGCTGATATTTTGAATTTAGCAAATTATCAACCAAAGCACGTCGGTTGAATGCGGCGGTTTCAAGAGCCCAGCCTTTTGCATATTTACTTGATGTTCCCTTAACAGCTATATCCAAAGCCTTCTGAAAAAGGTCAGTTCCGCCTAACTCGTAATAAGAATCAGAATCGAATCCAATTATTATGTATGCGTAATAATCAAGAAAGCTTGTTAAGCCATCAAAATTACTTTGATTAAAATACATCGCTTGTCCATTCTCATAACGGAACGACCATTGATTATCCATAATTGTAAGCATTAGTGAATTAAGCTTTGAACCCTCAACCGGGCGCTGGCTTGTAACAACTAATTGGGCTGTGTAATTAACATCATCGCTGCCACCGGTAAAGAAGATGGTGAAATTGCATTTTATCTTTTCCCCTTCCCACGGCTTGCCGGTATATTTATTGTTATTAAGATAATCTTGAATTTGGTTCACAAAATTATCTAGCCGTTCTTTTGAAGAGGTTGCCAATTGTTCTGTGTTAATTGTTACATTTGCATCTAGTTCTTGCGCAAACTGTGTCAAATTAAAGGCAATAAAAAATAAAATCGCTACAATTAATTTCTTCATCTGTAAACTCCAAGAATTATCTTAATTTTAAGATATATATTTGTGAAAAATAATACAATCTTTTAAGTTGGTACCTATGAATCGATTCCCAAAAACAGCATTTCTTCTACTAATACTCTCTCTGCAAAGTTTCGCTCAGATTAATCCGGGAGCCAGACAAGTTGCGTTGGCTCACGCAGACGCATCATACTCGAGCGATGTTTTTCAACTTTTTAATAATCCTGCCGGTTTGGCAATGGCAAAAAGTCGAGAAGTTGGGATGTATTACTCACCGGCTCCATTCTCTCTTAAAGAATTGGCTAATGCTTATGCCGCTTATTCCGAACCAACTTCTTACGGAACATTTAGTGCTGGTTTTTCTATTTACGGATTTGAATTATACAAAGAAACTCAGTTCGCTATTGGATATGGAAGAAAGATAACAGAAAATTTCTTTATTGGTGGAACAGCAGTATATAAAAATCTAGCTATAAAAAATTATGGAACCAAAGGAACTGTCTACTTAAACCTCGGCGGTATTGCAAATGTTAATGAGCAAGTTGGTTTTGGATTCGCAATAGAAAACATTACACGCTCTACACTATCTGATGAATCCGGCCAGTTGCCGACTGTACTTTCGGGCGGTGTATATCTCAAAGCGATTAAAGAATTCATTTTCAGCGCAGCTCTTAGAAAAGAAGTTGGATACAATCCTTCGTTAAGAATTGGCGCAGAATATTCTATGTTAGATTTTATAAGACTAAGATTTGGTGCGCATAACGAACCAAATATTTTCTCCGGAGGATTTGGAATTATTTATCAATTTCTTCAAGTTGATTACGCTGTAACAACTCATCCCGATCTTGGTTTAACACACCAATTCGGATTAATTCTTCGTTTTGCGAAATAAGATATGAAAAGAGCCATATTCTTCTTGTTACTTGTTTTTGCTACTGGCATTTATGCGCAAGTTGATACTACTGCTGTCCAACAAAACATGGAAACAACTTTAGAAGATGCAACTGAGGGTGTCGATGATTCTCAGCTCTTCGATGTAATTGAATACTTAACTCAAAATCCACTGCAACTAAACACTTCTTCAATAAATGATCTCTTAAAAATTCCATTTCTAGATAGATCAACCGCCTCTGCAATAATTCGTCATAGGAACATGCTCGGAGGAATTTACAACATAGAACAGATGAGATTTATTGAAAATGTAAGCTTCGATCTAATTCAAAAAATTATGCCCTTTTTGAAACTTGGAGACGAACAGCCGGTTTCGTTCAATGAAATTTTCGATAAGAATTTTCAGATGCTAAATGTCAGCTTCAGATCGCGAGCATTATTTGATTTTCAAAAAGACAAAGGATTTGAAGATGGTACATATCCTAACTCACGCTGGAAACTATATAATCGTCTAATAATCAGTCGCCAGAACAAATTACGACTTGGAGCTTTAATTGAAAAAGACCCGGGTGAAAAACAGTTAAACGATTTCACATCGTTTCATTTTCAAATGAAAGATGTGGATATAATTAAGAATTTTGTTTTGGGTGATTATGTTTTTGAGTTTGGACAAGGATTAGCTTTGTGGAGCCGCTATGCATTTTCTAAAGGAAGCGATGCAGTAGAAGTCCTGCCAAGAAATTCCCGCGGCTTGGTTCCTTATTTAAGCGCCGATGAAAACCAATTCTTCCGTGGAGTTTCTGCCGAAACCGAATTCGACAATTTTACACTTGGAGCCTTTTTCTCTTCAAGATTTTTAGATGCTTCGGTGGATTCAGTTTCGCAAGAAATTACTTCGCTAGTAATTGATGGACTACACAGAACTCAAACCGAAATTAATAAGAAAGACAAGGTGAACGAGAGAGTTACCGGCTTTACATTAGGTTATAACTTTGGTGAGACCGGAAATCTTGCTTTTCTTTTGTACAACACCAAATACGATCATAGTTTTGAAAATATATCAGTTCTTGAGCCGGGCGGAAATTCATTTACATATTTTTCTACTAGCTATAATTTCTTCTACAATAAAATCAGTTTAACCGGCGAAACGGCTCTACGGAATAAAACTTTCGCAACACTAAACACTCTGGATTTTGCAGTAGACCAGAGTTTTTCGTTCTTAGTTTCATATAGAAACTACTCGCAAGACTATTGGAACTTGCACTCCAATGGTTTTGGGGAAAGAGATTTTGCGCAAAACGAAAGCGGTTTTTACGTTGGAGCCAGATGGAAATCAACGTACGGTACAATCAATGTTTATTTTGACCAATTCAAATTTAGTTATGTGAGTGATAGGTTTCGATTTCCGGCAGAAGGTAATGACTTTTTAGTTTACTACACTTTCAAGCCCTATAAAAATGCCGAATTACGTTTTCGCTACAAGAATGAAGTAAAACAGGTTGCCGAGCAAGTGAATGATGTTTATGGCTTGACTCCTATCCGAAAACAAAATTTACGTGGCGATTATTATTACAAACCATTGAAGAACCTTCAGCTTCATTCTAGAATCGAGTATGTTATTTCTACTCCGAGTGCCCTCCTTTCTAGAGACAATGGATATTTACTTTTTCAAGACATAAAATATTCACCAATTGAGAATTTGTCGTTATCTACACGCTTTGTATTCTTTCAAACAGATTCTTACAATTCAAGAGTTTACGAATTTGAAAATGATTTAACCGGCGTGATGACTAATCCCGGTTTATATGGTGAAGGCATGCGCTGGTATTTTGTTGTTAAATACAGTGCGCCTTACGGCTTTAATCTTTCGCTCAAATACTCGGAGCTATATAAACCGGATGAGAAATTTCTAGGCAGCGGAACATCGCTAATTCCGGGTAATTTGGATAACCGAATAAGCCTCCAAATGGATTATAACCTCTAATTTTTGGTCGAGGAAATCACAAAAACTCGTCTTAAATTTGTTGCAACAAAAATGACCTTTTATGAGCTCAAATTATTCTTTAGTTGATGGAAGCAAATTAATCGTAGAAGCACTGGTTCAATCTGGCGTTGAAGCTTTTGTAAGTTATCCTATCACTCCCGCAAATTGGATTAATCAATACGCATCTCAAAGATTTCCTACAATGACTTTTGCCCCGGATGAAATTTCGGTTGCGCAATGGATTGCCGGTTTATCATCTACCGGAAAACTTGCGGCAACTGCAACATCATTCCCCGGCTTCGCGTTGATGGTTGAATCGTTGAACATGTCTTTTATGATGGAACTGCCAATGGTAATTGTTCTTGCGCAAAGATTGGGACCAAGCACCGGTTCAGCAACAGTTGGTGCGCAAGGCGATTTATTACTACTTAATAGTTTTATCTCCGGCGGATATAACATTCCGGTTTTTTCAATTTCCAATCTGCAAGACTGCTGGACAGTAACAGAAAAAGCAGTTCACACAGCAGTTACTTTGCGCACACCGGTTGTGTTGTTAACTTCAAAAGAAATGATAATGACGTCGAGAAGCATTGATCTAACTTCTTTGCCGGAGCTTAAAAAAGCTGAGTATGATTTTTACAAAGGAAGTGAACCATATATTCCTTACGATTCCGATGAGAAACTAGTTCCCCCATTTCTTCCACTGACTAGTAACGAACACCAAGTAAGAATTAATTCTTCAACTCATGATGATTCCGGAACTATTAAGAAAGCAACAAAAGCAGCTTTAGGGAATACAATAAGACTTCATAACAAAATCCAGCGCAGAGTTTCGGAATATTTGATGTATGAGTATGATTCTAGTGTGGACAACCAATTGTTAATCGTTAGTTATGACATCACTGCAGAGGCAACCCGGGAAGCAGTTAGACAATTAAGAGAAAGCGGTGTTAATGTTTCCGGACTCTATATTAAAACAATTATTCCTTTCGCAAAAGAATTGATGGAAATTATCAACAAGTATGAGAATGTAATTTTCGCAGAAGAAAACTTAACCGGAATTCTTGTAAAGATGATTTATGGAAACAACACACCTAAGAATGTTTTCAAAGTAAATAAAATTGGTTCTATGATTTCACCTACAGAAATAATTAAGGAAGCGGAAAGATGTCTTCAAGCTTGTTAGTAGATAAAAACTCTCCATACTGCCCGGGATGCGGACACCAATCAATTACATTAGGTTTGGCTAAAGCTTTAGAGTCACTCAACTACGATCCTTTAGATGTAATTGTGGTCAGCGATATTGGCTGCTGCGGATTAATAGATCCGATGCTGGCATGCCATACCATACATGGTTTGCATGGCAGAGCTTGTGCGCTTGCAAGCGGAATTTCTATTGCTGTAGATAATCCAAAGAAAAAAATAATAGCAATTCAAGGTGATGGCGGAGCTACAATTGGTATAGCCCATTTGCTAGAAGCTGCTAGAAGAAATTTTAACCTAACTTTGATTGTAAACAATAATCAGATTTACGGAATGACTGGCGGCCAGTTCAGCGGTCTTTCGAACGAGACATTCCAAGCTGATCATGGGTTAGCAGATGCATTCACTAGACCTTTTGACATTGTAGAGATTGCGCATAAAGCCGGCGCAACATATTCCGGCAGAGTTATAGCTAAAGGAGATGTTGCAGAGAAATTGAAAGTTGCAATTTCTGCCAAGGGATTTTCTTTGATTGAAATTTTAGAAGTGTGTCCATCTTATGGCGTACAAAAATATTCCGATATTGAAAATCTCGGTTATTTAGAAAAGTCATTTGTAAACGCAAATAATGTTTTTACCTTACCGAAAAATTCTCAAAAACCGTTAATTAGCCGAGAAGCAAAAGTTGACTCTGAAACTTTCAACCACTCTGTCACAAAAAATATAAAGCTAATCTTAGCCGGATCAGCTGGCGAAGGAATTCAATCCGCTGCAGAATTACTTGCTAAAGCAGCAATGTATTCCGGTCTTCATGTTACCAAGAAAGGTGATTATCCAATTACTGTAGGAACCGGATTTTCAGTTTCCGAATTAATCTTCTCACCGGAGGAAATTTTCTATACCGGAATCAATGAACCGGATGTACTCCTAGTCATTTCACAAAACGGATATGATTACGTTAAGAATCGTATTGGCAGTAATACCTCAACATTAATTGATAATGCAGTTCATTATGAACAAGCAAATATTTCTTTCTCTTACGATTTCAAAGCTATTCTTGGGAAAAAGAATGCTGCAATTAGCAATATTGCTTTTTGGCTCTTGATGAATGAACCATTCCCATTTACAGCATTTGAGAAAACAGTTAAAGAAAGTAAGCATGGCGAAAAACTTGGTGCAGTATTGGAAAAAGTGAAAGCAATTTTCGATGAAATAAAACTCCACGCTTAATTATATTTGCACCGTTTTTAATTCATTTCTTAAACTCGAGAGAATATGAGAACTATTGTAGCTTTGCCGGGAGACGGCATTGGTAAAATTGTATTACCCGAAGCGATTCGCCTTTTAGAAGCAGCCGGTTTCCAAGCAGATTATGTTTGGGGAGATATCGGATGGGAATTCTGGTGTAAAGAAGGCAACGCCCTTCCGCAACGTACTGTAGATTTAATCGCTGAACATAAGATTGCCTTATTTGGAGCAATTACCAGCAAGCCAAATGATGAAGCTAAAAAAGAACTTATTCCCTCTCTTCAAGATAAAGGCTTGGTATATTTTTCACCTATAGTCGGATTACGCCAGCATTTCAATCTTGATATATGTATCCGCCCGTGCATTTCCTTCAAAGGTAATCCGCTTAATTTCATTAGGAAAAATTCAGCCGGAAGTTTTGATGAACCGTTGATTAATACTGTGATCTTCAGACAGAATACAGAAGGACTTTATGCCGGAGTTGAATGGACTAATCCACCAAAGCAAGTAAGAGACGCACTTGAATCTCATCCCAAAATGAAATTCTTTAATGATGTTCCATCGGAAGAGATGGCCATATCAACCAGAATCGTAACAAAAAAAGCGAGCGAAAGAATTATTCGAGCTGCGTTTGAATATGCCAATAAGTTTGGATATAAAAATGTTACTATATGCGAAAAGCCAAATGTGCTTAGAGAAACTTCAGGCATGATGCTGAAAATTGCAAAAACAATTTCCAAGGAATATCCAAACATTAGTTTATGGGATACAAACATAGACGCGCAAATGATGTGGCTTACAAAGAATCCGGAAGACTACGGAGTGATTGTAGCCGAGAATATGTTTGGTGATATAATCAGCGACGGCTTTGCCGGATTAGTTGGAGGTTTAGGTTTTGCTTGCAGTGCAAATATCGGAGAATCAGTTGCTGTGTTCGAGCCAACTCACGGTTCTGCTCCTAAGTATGAAAATTTGAATCCTTCGATTGTAAACCCAATTGCGATGTTTATGAGCGCCGTAATGATGCTTGAACACATCGGGGAAAGTGCAATAGCCGTTAAAATAAAGAATGCCATTTCGAAAGTAGTTGAAGAAAGTAAAGTGCAAAGCTACGACATGATGAAACTTAGAGGCGGCGCAGATGTGTTCTCAAAAGGTGCAGCAAGTACACAGCAAATTACTGATGCAGTTATTGGAAAGCTGAAAACGTAAAACGATAGACGGGAAAAGTTAAACGTGAGATGGAGTACCATATATGTTAGAACTCGCACATAAAAAACTTGATGTTTGGATCGCATCTACTGAACTTGTTAAAGAGATTTATAGTGTAACAAAATTTTTCCCTAAAGAAGAATTATTTGGAATAACTTCTCAGCTGCGTAGGGCTTCGGTTTCAGTTGTATCGAATTTGTCTGAAGGATTAGCAAGGTACTCTGATAATGAGAAGAAACGATTTCTTGAGATTGCTAGATCATCTTTAGTTGAAATTGATGCACAGATAGAACTTGCAACTCAGTTGGATTTTTGTTCTAAAGCTCAGATTCGGGTGATCGATGAATTACTGAACCGCAATTTTGCAATGCTAACAAATTTGGTAAAAAAATATTCTTAGAATCGTTTCCCGTCTCACCTTTTTCGTCTTTCGGAGATAAAATGAGCCAGACTTTAGTAGAAAAAATAGCGCAGAGATACTCTTTAGGTTTATCCAAAGACCAAGTTGTTCGTTCAGGCGATTACGTAACGATTCAGCCAGAATATGTAATGACACACGACAATACCGGCGCGGTAATTCCGAAATTCAAATCTATTGGTGCTACCAAACTTTCAAATCCTAAACAAGTTGTTATTACACTTGATCACGATATTCAAAATAAAAGCGAAAAGAATTTAGAGAAGTATAGAAAGATTGAAGATTTTGCGAAACAACATGGTGCGGATTTTTATCCAGCCGGACGAGGTATTGGTCATCAGGTTATGGTTGAGGAAGGCTACGCTTTCCCGGGAACATTCGTTGTTGCTTCTGATAGCCACTCAAACATGTATGGCGGAATTGGATGTCTTGGAACTCCCATTGTAAGAACAGATGCAGCTTCTATCTGGGCGACAGGCAAAACTTGGTGGCAAGTTCCACCTATTGCAAAAGTACTATTAACTGGAGAACTTCGAAAAGGTGTTACCGGAAAAGATGTTATAATCGCTCTATGCGGTTTGTTTAATAACGACGAAGTATTAAATCATGCTATCGAATTTAACGGTGATGGAATAAAGCATTTAAGTATAGACCAAAGGTTAACAATTGCAAATATGACCACTGAATGGGGCGCGCTTGTCGGCTTGTTCCCTATTGATGAAGTTACAATTGGCTGGCTGAAACACAGAAACGAAAAACTGAAAACAGAGAACGGAAAAGATTATGTACATAATAGAGTTAATGATAAATCGATCCAAGAATTAGAATCAAATATTCAATTACTTGTAGCAGATGCTGACGCTTTCTACGCAAAAGAGATTTCAATTGATCTCACTACAATATCACCATTTGTTTCCGGACCTAACTCTGTTAAGAAGATGTCTTCTGTAAATGAACTGCAGCAGAATCAAATAAAAATTGATAAAGCATACTTAGTTTCATGCGTTAATTCAAGGGTAGATGATATTGCAGAAGCAGCATCGATTGCGAAAGGTAAAAAGTTTGCTGAACATGTAAAGTTTTATCTCGGTGCTGCATCGAGTGAAGTGCAAAAGGAAAGTGAAGCCCGTGGAGATTGGCAAACGCTTATCGAAGCCGGAGCAATTCCAATATCACCAGGATGTGGACCTTGCATTGGTTTAGGAATTGGGCTACTTGAAGATGGTGAAGTTGGAATCTCGGCAACAAACAGAAACTTCAAAGGAAGAATGGGTTCTCCAAATGCTCAAGCATATCTCGCTTCGCCAGCTGTTGTAGCTTCATCTGCAATTGCAGGTTATATAAATTATGATTGGGAAGCCTCAAGCGATAAGATTATTTCTACGATAACTACCAACAATAGAAAAGATATTGCTGAAGCAAGAAATATCAGTTTAATTGAAAACTTCCCAGCGCAGATTTGCGGCGAAGTAATCTATTGTTACCAAGACAACTTAAATACTGATGGGATTTATCCGGGCAAGTACACATACAACGATGATATTACTCCAGATGAACAAGCTAAAGTTGTGATGGAGAATTATGATCCGGAGTTTCCCAAGATTGTTACAGAAGGAAATGTTTTAGTCGGCGGATTTAATTTTGGCACCGGCAGCTCACGCGAACAAGCAGCTACGGCGCTAAAATATTGCGGAATTAAATTAGTAATCGCTGGTTCATTTAATGAGACATATAAACGCAACGCACTAAACAACGGACTGCTTGTTATTGAATGTTCGGAGTTGGTTCACGATTTGAAAATTAAATTTGGAACCGAAAAACTTACAGTAAAAACTGAAATTCTTATTACTGTTAATTTTTCTGAATCGACAATAAAAACCGAAGAAAAGATTTATTCCATCAGTACAGTTGGTGCAGCGGCTCAAGAATTAATAGTTGAAGATGGTTTAGAAAATTGGGTCAAAAATAGGATTAGGAATTAGTCTAATACTGCCTCAGTTTGATTAAACCGCCTCCTCTTGTTCCGACATAAACACTTCCGCCAAAATCTGATGATACGGTTCCCATAATGTCTAAAGGAAAATCATAATTAGCTTTTGTATATAAGAATGGAATGCCGAAAGTATTAATCTTACCTAGACCATATTTTGTACTCACCCATTTATTATTATTTCTATCAGTATAGAGATGAGTTGTAAACTGAGTTGGGATTAAGGCATCAGAAAATACTTTCCAAGTTCCTTCAAAATAAACAACACCACCATCGTAAAGTACTGCCGAACCGTCATTACTCATCTCACGTAAAAAGCTTGCCCAAATTTTCCCATCTCTATCATATGTAAGAGCATTAATTACTCTGCCAATTCTGCCAGGTAATTTCATGTTAGATATTTCTATGAATGCCCAAGAACTTCCGTTGTAAATACTCAGCCCCCCGTTACGAGAGATCCAGACTTTGTTATTGGTATCAACCGTAATCGCATAAATGTAACTGTCCAATCCCAAATCGCTGCTTGAATATTTTTTCCAAGCACCATTGTCAAAACAAGTTAGACCATAAAAAGTACCAATCCAGACTTTACCAGTGATATCTGTCTTAAGAGAAGTTACATTTTTATAAGTGAGGTCTTCAGAGTGATCGATGAACGAAGTCCCATTAAACATCATAAGTCCATCGCCAAAGCCGATCCAAATGTTATTATTTTTATCTACAGTAAGACAAGTGATGTTATTCGATCTTATGTTAGAATTCGATTGGCTGTAATGTTTCCAATTTTTTCCATCGAATCTGAATAATCCTTCATCATCAGTTCCTATCCACTTAATATCGTTTGAATCAACTGCAACTGCGCTTACATATTCCGAAGTTAGAGGAGAATTTCTTTTGTTAAAGATTACTCGTTTGGTTGTATCATCTAAAAAGATATAACAAGTGTTTAGCTTACCGCCAATAATTGGCATTGTTACACTATCGGATCGGTGCATTGGATAAGTGAATTTGATTTTATGTATACCGGGTATCATGCCGGTAAGAATAACTGGAGTAATCTTATTAATTGCCTTGTCGTCTATGTAAATACTCGATTTTGGGGGATACGAAATGCATTCAAGTTTGCCAAAATGCCCCGGGTTCAAGAAATGATCAAGTCTAAGTAAATTTTGGGAACCGCCGCTCAACGAGACCACAACTGAAGTGTCGATGTAAAACGGATGCTTGAGAGTAACCATATGTTCTCCATCGGGAAGCCATTTAATTGTATCCGGAGTTAAGAAACCGGAATTGCGGCCATCAAAATAAATTGAACCACCGGAAGGATTGCTCTCAACGTACAAACGATTGTTAATTGGTGCTGGACCTTCGTCGCCCGGGAAAACTACTTTCTCGCAAGAGATTAGTAAAAGAAGAAACAGAAAGCATAAGGACAAAACGCTGAAGTATTTTATAATTTGTTTCATTAATTAACCGAAATTACCTATAGAATTTTGTGTACAAAATTTTAGTGATTTAATACTAGAAACTTCCTTTTCTTAATTTTGATAGTCCGCCGCCTAAGGTTGTTATATAAAGATCGCCAACTTTATCTATTGAACATGCGGTTATAAAATTCACAAATAATTTCGAGTTAATTTTATTGAATAGTGCCGGAGTATTTCTCTCGTCAATCTTGCCAAGACCATTTTTAGTAGCAATCCATTTGTTATTATCCTTATCAACGTATAGAGAAGAAATTGCTTGAGTATTTATCAATGGTGTTGTTATCAGATGCCAAGTTGTACCATCGAAGTAAGATAACCCACCCTCTGCTGTTACAGTTTCACGTACTCGAACTTCACGCATATGTACAGCCCATACAATTCCATCTCTATCACAAGCAATATAGTTAATTACGTTTCCAATTTTTTCTCCTATCCCTACATTGTTCATATTCCATTTTTCCCAGAAACTTCCATCAAAAACTGCAATTCCGGATCCATCAGTTCCAATCCAAATTCTGTTTTGCTTATCTACACATAATGAATAAATTATATCGTTTTGTATCCCGGAATTTTCTTTTGTATATAATGACCAATTCTTATAATCATATTTAAAAAGACCTCCTCTCGTTCCAATCCATATATTACCAGTTTTATCATCTATAATACTTGAAACGCTTTTATAATTTATTTTCTCCGAGTAATTAATAAAGAGATTTCCTTCATAAACGAAAAGTCCGTTGTTTAACCCAATCCAAACACGATTAAATTTATCAACGAATAAACACTTAACTAAATTTGAACTTAATTGGGAATTATCTTTGTTGAATTGCAGCCAGTTTTTTCCATCAAATCGAATAATGCCATTTTCTTCAGTTCCAATCCATTTCATATTCGCAGAATCTACAACTATGCAATAAAGATTTTCATTTGGAATACCGGAATTGCTTTTCAGATAGTAAAGACCCTTAGTTGTATCATCTAAATTGAAATTTAATGATTGTATTGTACCTCCAATAATTTTTACTTTCGCGCTATCAGCTCTGTGTAGCGGCAAAGTAAATTTGATCTTCAAATTCTTCGGAACTATGTTTTTTAAAGTATGGGACGTCTTTTCACCAATTTCTTTATCATCCACAAAAATATTAGCTCCGGATGGCACCGAAGTACATTCTAATGTACCGTAGTGACCGGGGTTGAGCAAATGATCAACATAAAACTTATGAAGGACTCCTCCGTTCAAGCTAACTGATAAACTTGTATCTATAAAAAATTCATGTTTAAGCGTTAACATATACTCACCGTCCTCCAACCACTTTAGGGTATCTGGAGTAATAATTCCAGTAGCTTTATTGTCTATATATATGTGAGCACTTTCAGGGTTTGTTTGAACAAAAATTCGGTTGTTGATTGGTATTTTATCCGGTGAACCAATATAAACAGATTGTTCACAAGAGTATGAAATAAAAGCAATAATAAGCACAACAATAATTGAACTAATTGGCTTCATAAAAAACCATTGTTAATAAGCAAGTAAAGAGGGAGCTATTAGAATGCAAAAATCAGAAACTACCCTTTCTCAATTTTGATAGTCCGCCGCCAAGCGTAGTAACATATAGATCGCCAATTCGATCTAGTGCGGCTGCATTTGTATAACTTGTTTGAAGTTTTGCATTAACTTTAGTAAAGATAGAAGCAGCATTTAGATTATTAAATCTACCCAAGCCAAATTTAGTCGCAACCCATTTGTTGTTGTTTCTGTCAGCGTTTAATGATATGATATATTGTGTGCTTATTTGAGGCACTGAAATAATTGTCCATTTTGTTCCATCAAATCGTGAAAGTCCTCCATCCGATTTGATTGCCCCTACTTGCAGTTCTTCCCTCATATGTGCCGCCCATATTATTCCGTCTTGATCGCAAATAACAGATAGTATTACGTCACCAATTCTTGTTCCAATTCCCATGTTAGACATATTCCACTTTTGCCACAAAGTACCATTGTAAACTGCAATGCCATCTCCGTTTGTTGATGCCCAAATTCTATTCTGTTTATCAACAGTGAGTGAATATATCAGATCGTTATGTAACCCAGAATTGCTTTTCGTAAAAGACTGCCAAGAATTACCATCATATTTCAGAAGTCCGCCAAACGATGCTATCCAGACAGCTCCATTCTTATCCTCAACAATACTAGTCACAAATTTGTTTTTTAATTGACTCGAATAATCGATAAAGTTTTTACCGTTGAAAGTAAATAGTCCACCAGCAAGTCCAATCCACAATCGATTCGTCTTATCAACGAATAAACACTTGATCATATTAGAAGATAATGAAGAATTAGTAGTATTAAATACAGACCAATTTTTTCCATCAAAGCGAATTAGGCCTTGGCCTTCCGTTCCTATCCATTTTACATTAGAAGAATCTACAGCAATTGGATATGTATAATCTGAAGGAATTTTCGAATTCATACTAGTGTAATAAAGTCCTTTGGTTGTATCGTCTAGAAATAAATACGCAGTCTTGTAATCACCGCCTATAACGACAAGTGAAAGACTATCTGCTCGGTGCATTGGTAAAACCAACTTAACTTTATGTTCTCCGGGCAATAAACCTTTAAAAGTAAAAGGTGTCTTTTCATTTGTAGGAATATCATCAATAAAAATATCTGCACTTTCCGGATTTGATAGACAAGAAAGATTCCCCATATGTCCCGGATTTTTGTAATGATCTACTACCAGATTTGTAATTTCTCCACCGCTTACATTTACAGTCAATGTTGTATCAATAAAATATTTATGCTTGATTGTGAGAGTATGCTTGCCATCAGTTAACCATTTTAAAGAATCGGGTGTTTTTAATCCCGAGTTCCTCTGATCGACATAAATAACCGCATTACTAGGATTACTCACTATATATATTCTATTATTCGTTTTTGATAATACTTCTTCAACTTCGGTCATTGTTTCCTTACCACATGAAAGAAGGACAAATACAAACAAAGGAAGCAGCAAGTAGATTTTATTTTTCATAAAAGATTGCATTATTATTTTCAATTAGTTGACCCGGATTTATAACCTAACTTATACAAAAACAAAGAATTAAAAGGCAGTACAATCGATTCCTTAGAATATGTTCCAAACACTCCGAAACCACCTTCAATGCAAGAATAATCCGTCTCGTCAATAATTACGGAATATAAATCTTTACCTCGGGATGTTGAGTTATAATAAAGACTCAGATTGTTATCTAAAATCGAGATTTCAATTATCATGCTGTAAATAAAATATTTTGATTTATCCGGATCTCCATCGGAGATAGACCTCAAAGTTTGATTAACTACTGAAGTATCTATCTGCCACATAGTCGTGCTAGTTGGTTGCGGATAATATTTTTTAACATTTCCATTTTCATTTTGTATATAGGCCGGAACTGATACTTTTTGAACTTTATCGCCATACATTCCTTGCCTCATGTAAAGGATTGTAGCTTTTGGGGCAAAGACTGCATTTTTCTGATCAGTTTCCCAAACTGCACCAGCATAACTTAGTCCATCCTTAGGATAGAATCTCATTGAATCGACTGGATCAACCTTTAACGGCTGTTTTTTCATATACGTACTTGATGTAAGCCTTTTTCCATTTGGCAACAAAGCTTCAATTTGAATATTCGTAGCAATCTTTGGCTTAAAGTTTTTAGTATAATATACTTTGTATGGCTTCTGGTATAAATCGCCGGAAGGCCGATTAAGTATGGTATCCCGTAATATTACAACTTCATCATTCCCATTCCATAACCGAACAAGAGCACCCTTCACAAAATTGTCTTCCGTTGAAGAATAAGGCTCATAGTTTGTTACCATGTAACTTCTGTTGAGAGTTACAATTTGAAATGATGAATCGGGATTAAGAATACAATTCATTACATATTTTTCTCTAAATTCATCGTAAGGAGAAAAATCCGTATCGGAACATGAGATTGCAATCATTGCAAATAGAACTAAAAGTGAAATAATTCTTTTGCTCATAACTTCACCTTTATGGTTGCCGTTGGAAGGAATGGAAGCATATTAACCCTTTCTCCATTATCCCTTTTGAAGTAGAAAATATTTTTTCTATCGTAAACATTTATTATGCTAGCATCTAGCGAGATTTTTGCGAAACCGAGATCAAGCTTTTTCGAAATTGTGACGTCAAGCTTATGATACTCCGGCAAGCGATGGAGATTATCTACACCTAATATTGTAAAAGGCTGTCTAAAGTCTGCTAATGAATTTTGATAAAAATAATTATCGATGTACATCTTATCGTAATAACCAATAATCTTTGTGTAAGGTAACCCGGAATGGTAAATCCAACTTGCGCCAAAATTCCACCCATCTCCAAGTTCAAAATCCAGATTAAGATTCAACTGATCCCGAATATCATATTTGTTATAGTACCTCAATTTGTCTAATTCTTTATATGAAAATGCATGAGTATAAGAGGCCATCATAGTAACGAATGAAATTTTGCTTTTAGTGAACACTTCGATGCCATACGATTCAGCCTCGCCGGTAACGAAGTCCGGATCGGTAACAAGTAATTTCTTTTCGTTAATTACAGGAAAGTTGTCGATTTTCTTGTAATAACCTTCAACTGTAAGTCTAAAATCATCAGTTGGAACAAATTCAACACCGGTTATATAATGTGTAGCTTTTTCCGGTTTAATATAATCGGGAGAAATAACCCAAGGCTCGAAAAGATTAATAACCTCATATTCGTTGGTCAACGTAGAAATCTCTTGCTGATAAACGCCAATGGCGCCAATCAACGCAATATTATCAGTTGGTCTAAACTTAAGATTAAGACGGGGTTCCATTGCAACAACGCTGGAATTTCTGCTTAGATTAACCGCATTCAAGCGAGCGCCAATGTCCATATCAAATTCATCGAAACGAAGCATTTTATATTTCACAAAGAAGATTACGCTCGTCCCGTTTGTTTTGATTTCTACCGGAACGCCAACAGCATTCAACATATCAAGTGTAGTGGTAATATCTCTTATATGGAAACCGGCAACAACCTCATCTTTGCTATCAAATACATAATTAAAATTCATCTCCATGCTAAAATCATCAACAACATTTTTCTTTGGAGGCATTCCGCTTTCTTTGGTTAGCAATTCTCCCTTAAACTGGCTGGTTGAAAAGGCCAGTTCAAAAAACAATGGGCTATCCGGTACTTGGAGCCAGCGAAGACCAACTATGTTATTCGACCATTTATAATCTTCAACACGAGGATTATCACTCTTCAGATTATCGCCGCTGAACATACCATTTACAGTAAATTTTGCACCGGGAATAAAATCGGGACTAGAAAAATTCGCTTTCATTGAGACATCGTAAAAATCAACCGGCACATGATTTTTGTCGAAGAATTTATCTAAAATTTGATTAGAATAACTTTTTCTTCCACTAATTATAAATGATCCATTAGGAATTGGTCCTTCGAGCAACAGTTTTGCAGTCATAAAACTAGCAGAGGCTGTAGCACCGAATTTATTTTTATCACCATCCTTAGTGCTAATGCTCATAACAGAAGATAATCTTCCTCCAAACTCGGCAGCGAAACCACCTTTGTAAAATTCGAGATTATTTACAATATCCGGATCTATCACTCCAAACAAACCAAGTGCATGAAATGGATTATAAACTGTAACTCCATCTACAAGTACAAGATTCTGATTGCTGGCACCGCCTCTTACATAATATTTTGCTGAAACATCTCCCGTAGACTGCACGCCGGGCATATACTGAATGCTTCGGAACACATCAGTCTCTACACCCTTCGGCATCAATTCAAGTTCACGCGCAGCAATTCTTTGAACACTAACTTTTGTCTCATTCTTAAATTCATAACGTTCACCAACTTTTTCAATTGTCTGAAGTTGAATTCCTTTTGTAGAAAGAGCAATGTTATAGTGTGAAAGTTTGTCCTTAGAAACGCGGACGCTAATTACTTTGTTTTGATACCCTACGTAGGAAACAATTAGAGTATAAGTTTTGTTGGCTGGAACCGATGGGATAATAAAGTACCCGCGGGTATCTGTGTTTGCACCCTTATTCAATTCTTTAATATAAGCACTTGCGTATACCAGAACTTCTGAGGAAAGTGAATCTGTAACCAATCCGCGTAAAGTACCGGTATCTTGGGAAAAAGAAGTATTCGCACTTATTAGAAAAAGGAAGAAGAGAGAAACAGTAATAATTTTGCGCAAAGGTATTTCCTAATATTTTTTTGGAATTGTGTTCTAATTTAATTTTTTCTATTCGAAATTTAAGTGCATTTTTTATGGCATCAAAAAATCATTCTTCCAATGTGGAGATATTACCCGGATCTTGTCCAAGCGCTCTTGCTTTTAACACTCTTCTCATAATTTTTCCCGATCTGGTTTTAGGAAGTGAATCAACAATCTCTATGTGTTCGGGTTTAGCAATTGGCCCAACCTCGTGACTAACATGCTGGCGCAATTCTTCTACCAACTGAGTACTTTTTGCTATTCCAGATTTCAGAATTACGTATGCATAAATTGCATTACCTTTTACTTCGTGAGGCAGTCCGATTGCGGCAGCCTCTGCAACAGAACTGTGGCTTACCAATGCGCTTTCAATTTCTGCTGTGCCTAATCTATAACCGGAAACTTTGATTACATCATCAACTCTGCCTATGATCCAGTAATAGCCATCCACATCTCTCCTAACACTATCGCCCGTTAAATATGCGCCGGGATATTTAGTCCAGTATTGTTCAATGTATCGCTGCGGATCTTTCCAAACAGTTCTGATCATAGATGGCCAAGGAGTTTTGATAATTAAGAATCCTTCTTCGTTAGCTTTGACAGAAACACCATTCTCATCAACAACATCCATTACAATTCCGGGGAATGGTTTTGTACCGCTACCCGGCTTTAACGGTACGCAAGGCATCGGAGTTATCATAAACATTCCGGTTTCTGTTTGCCACCATGTATCCATAATCGGGCATTTTTCTTTTCCAACAACTCGGTGATACCATTTCCAAGCTTCCGGATTGATTGGCTCTCCAACCGAACCTAGTAATCTCAATGAGGAAAGATCATGCCGGTTTACCCACGACTCGCCGAAGCGCATTAAACCACGTATTGCAGTTGGTGCTGTATAAAGAATGTTAAGACCATACTTCTCGATCATAGACCACCAACGGTTTGGATATGGGAAGTTTGGTGCACCTTCATACATAAAAGATGTTGTTCCATTTAAGAATGGGCCATAGACTATGTAACTATGTCCGGTAATCCAACCCGGATCGGCAGCACACCAATAACGATCTTCTTCCTGAATATCGAAAACATATTTAAGTGAAGTATAAGTACCAACCATGTAACCGCCGTGCGTATGTAAAATAGCTTTCGGCTTGCCGGTTGTGCCCGAAGTATACAGAATGAAAAGAGGGTCTTCAGCATCCATTTGTTCTAGTGAACATTCTCGCGATGCTTGCGGAAGGTTCATCAATTCGTGATACCACATATCACGCCCAAATTCCATATTAACTTCAGCACCGGTTCTCTTAAC
>JBAYTN010000059.1:0-25605 GCA_041675645.1 Melioribacteraceae bacterium | reverse complement strand
TGAGTGATGAGAATGAAAGATTTTTTGTTTCGGAAATTATAAGAGAAAAAATTTTCGAGATGTACCGGGAGGAAATTCCTTACAGTACGGAAGTTGAGATTGAAGAATTTGCTGAGCGAGAAGGAAGAAAAGATTATATACGTGCGGCAATTATTATTGAGCGTGAATCGCAGAAGCCTATTATCATTGGCGATAAAGGTGCTACAATAAAAAAACTTGGAAGATCAGCGCGCGAGGCAATCGAAAAATTTCTTCAGCGTGAAGTCTTCCTCGAGTTGTTTGTTAAAGTGAAAGAAAAGTGGCGTTCCAATCCCAACATGCTCAATCATTTCGGCTACAAGGCTGAAAGTGATGACTAAGCATTCTAATTCCTATTCCAAATACACCGGCGAAGCTGCACTTGTCTTAATGACGATTCTTTGGGGCGGTACATTTGTAATTGTAAAAGAATCGCTAAATGATATTTCTTCAATGCTTTTCATTGCCATCCGTTTTGGAATTGCATCTTCAATATTAGGTTTGGTTCTTTTTATAAAGAAAATAAAAGTTGATAAGAAAGCAATTCTTTCCGGAATGCTACTTGGAGCATTCTTGTTTAGTGGATTCTTTTTCCAGACGCTCGGATTAAAACTAACTTCAGCAACAAAATCCGGGTTCATCACCGGAACATTAATCGTATTTATTCCTTTTGTTCAAATATTAGTAGAGAAAAAATTTCCAACTAGGGGTGCGTTATTTGGAACTGCATTAGTTTTTGTTGGTATGTTGTTCCTTTCCAGCGGCGGATCATCGATAACAACTTTTCTTTCCGACCTTGGCGCGAGTTTTAATGTTGGTGATATGCTAACTTTAATTTGCGCAGTTTTCTTTGCGATTCATGTTGTTTACATAGATGTATTAAGCCCAAAACACAATTACTGGATTCTTCTAACTTCTCAGCTTTCCACAGTTGCAGTTCTTGGTTTTGTAGCATCATTTTTATTCTCCGGATTTTCGGTTGAAGCGATACATGTTGATTTCACCAAGTACTTAATCTTTGGACTGCTTTATACTTCGCTGCTCGCTACGTTACTTAATATCGGATTGCAGACTAAGTTTCAGAAGGTTGTGAGTCCAACGAAAGCCGGTATTATATATTCCTTCGAACCAATCTTTGCGGCAATATTTGCTTTCTTTTTACTTGGCGAGAAAATAAGTAACTTTGGTTTGCTTGGATGTGTGCTGATTTTCTTAGGTTTGATTGTTGCCGAGTTATTTGATTCATATTTTGAGACTAAAAGTGAATCTGAGCAGAGCTGAAATTCTTGCAAGCGGATTTGTTCAAGGTGTTGGCTTCCGCTATTTTGTTGTTAGACAAGCAGAAAAATTAAGACTAAACGGATTCACGGAAAATTTGTACAGCGGTGAAGTACTTACAGTAGTTGAAGGCGAAAAACATTTAATTGAAGAACTTTTTAAGCAAATTAAAGTTGGTCCTTCAAGAGCACAAGTAAGAAATGTATTTATTAAGTGGTGCGAGTACAAAAACGAATTCACAAGATTTGAGATAAAACATTGAACCCACAAATTAGAATTGGCTTTGGCTATGATGTTCATGAGTTTGCCGAAAATCGCAAACTAATTCTTGGCGGCGTTGAAATTCCATTTACAAAAGGATTACTCGGTCATTCGGACGCCGATGCGTTGCTTCATGCAATTTGTGATGCTTTGCTTGGTGCTCTTGCTCTTGGCGATATAGGTATACACTTTCCTAATAGTGATGAGAAATATAAAGATGCCGACAGCAAAGAACTCTTAAAACATGTTAATGAATTGATCCACGCAAATGGTTACGAAGTTTCAAATATCGATTCAACGGTTCTGTTGCAACAGCCAAAACTTTTCCCATACGTGAATGAAATGCGACAGAAAATTGCTGAGGTTACCAATATCTCAGTCTCTCAAATTTCGATCAAAGCAACTACAACAGAGGGAATGGGATTTGTAGGCAGAGAAGAAGGATGCGCTGCTTATGCTGTTGTTCTACTTAATAAACACGAAAACTGATGCTTCAAGAAATCTTATCATACATAAGCACGCTCGATCCGGCAGTGGTTTATCTAGTTCTATTTTCCTTTGCATTCATAGAAAATATTTTTCCTCCTTCTCCTAGCGATGTAGTCTTAGTGATTGGTTCAACACTCATTGCCAATACTCCTATTGGTTTTATTCCAATACTCTTAATAACAAGTGTTGGTAGCGGTATCGGTTTCATCGCTATGTATTATATCGGGGAATTTATGGGTGAGAAATTAATTAGGAAGGGAAAATTAAAATTTCTCAAAAAAGAATCATTAGATAAAACCGACGAATGGTTTTCGAAGTATGGTTACAACTTGATATTGATAAATAGATTTATGCCCGGCACACGCGCAGTGATTAGTTTTTTCTGCGGCGTTCATCGTCTGCAACCAACTAAGACTTTTATATTTGCGGCGCTAAGTTCCTTTGTGTGGAACGCGATTTTAATTTCACTTGGAATAGCTTTAGGAAACAACGTAGAACTGATTGATAAATATCTTGGTGCTTACTCAAACATTGGTTTGGCTTTAACCGCGATTGTAATTTCATTTATTTTGTACAAGATTTTGAAAAAGAAAAAATCGAAATGATTAAGTTGTTTCGCAAATATGGAATTCCGAAAACGCCAGAGCAACGAAAAGAAATAATGAAGCAAATACTGTTAGCTTCTGCCGGTGGGATTTTACTTGGTTTATCTTATCCTCCAATTCCCTTGCCATTCTTAGCTTTCTTTGCATTCATTCCTTTTTTCTTTGTGTTGGAAAAGAGAGAGAGTCTAGCCTCCATAAATAGAATTTCCTACGTCTTTCTATTCTTTTTTTGTTTAATTACAATTTATTGGGTCGGTAGCTGGACTAAAGAAGCCGATCCGTTTCTAATGATTTCCGGCGGGTTGTTGATTTTTGCAAATCCGGGCTTCTATCTAATTGCGACATCAGTTTACTATTTAAGCACAAAAATATTTTCGAAAAGAACTTCTCTTTTTCTATTTCCTCTTTACTGGGTTTTCTTCGAGTATATTTATTCGCTTACCGATCTCAAGTTTCCTTGGCTAACATTAGGTAACAGTCTGGCATATTTTAATCAGTTCATACAAATTGCAGATATTGTTGGCGCGCATGGATTAACACTGATAATTATCTATATAAATGTTTTTCTATTTCTATCAATAAAAGAAATTAGTATAACAAAAAAAGTCAATCAGAAATTTTTGTTCGCGGCAATTTCACTTTTTGTTATTCCGTTGATTTATGGCGGCTACAAAACAGCAACATATGAAGTCCCATCGAAACAAATTAAAGTTGGTTTAATTCAGCCGGATGTAAATCCTTGGGATAAATGGAGCGGCGGCAGTATCACTTCTCAGCTTGAAAAATATTTTGAGCTTTCAGAGAACGCAATAAATAAAGGTGCCCGAATAATTTTCTGGCCGGAAACAGCTTTACCATGTTATCTTCTAAGTGGCAACTATTCGTTCGAAGTAGAAAGAATTCATCAATTCGTAGATAAGAATAAGATTGCATTGATTACCGGAATGCCCGATATCAATTTCTTTTATAATATTAAAACTGCACCTAAAGGCGCTAAACTCTTACGGAGTGGAGACGCAGCTTATACTTCGTTCAATTCGATTCTTACTTTCTTGCCTAATACTCGGCAAATTCAGAAGTATCAAAAAAATCAATTGGTACCATTCGGAGAAAAAGTGCCGTTTGTAGAGGACCTTCCATTTCTAGGTGAGTTTATTAAATGGCAAGTTGGCATATCAAGCTGGAATGTTGGAACAACACAGAACGTTTCCAATTTAGGATACATAAAAGTTGGAGCAGTAGTTTGTATCGAATCAATTTATCCGGAATATATTACGAAGCTTGTTAATAATGGTGCGGAATTTCTTTCTGTTGTTACAAATGATAGTTGGTACGGCTATTCAAGCGGACCGTTTCAACATAAAGAAATTTCTGTCCTGCGTGCAATCGAAAACAGAAGATCTGTCGTTCGTACTGCTAACGGCGGCATTAGCTGCATAATTGACCCGATGGGAAGAACTCTCGCAAGTACAAAATTATTTACGCAAGATATTTTAGTAGGTTACGTTCCGATAAGTAATGAAAAAACTTTTTACTCTAAATTCCCTTTAGTAATTCCACTAACGGCAGTCTTTGTTTCGTTACTAACAATTCTGCTGGCTATATATAAATCAATCTTAAAACTGATAAAGAAAAAATCATGAAAAAATTTATTGATCTAAGAAGTGATACCGTTACAAAACCATCTGACGAGATGCGTAAAGCAATGTATGATGCTGAAGTAGGCGATGATGTTTACGGAGAAGATCCTACTGTAACTAAACTGCAAAATTATGTTGCTGAATTACTTGGGAAAGAAGCCGCCCTTTATGTAACAAGCGGAACAATGGCAAACCAAATTTGCTTGAACGTGTTAACCAATCCCGGTGATGAAGTAATTTGCGATAGGGATGCACATATATTTCAATATGAATCGGGTTCACCAGCCGCGCTAAGCGGGTTACAGTTAAGTTTAGTTGATGGCGTACGTGGAATATTCACGCCGGAACAAGTTGAACCGCTTATCAGACCTACAAGTGCATACTATATGGCTCGCACGCGTGTAATCGAAATTGAGAACACGCACAATCGCGCCGGCGGAACGATTAATCCTATTGAAAATATTAAAGCTGTTTCTGAATTAGCTAGAAGGTATAATTTGTACATGCATCTTGATGGTGCGCGAATATGGAACGCATCAATTGAAACAAATATCTCTCCGGCTGAATATGCCAGCCATTTTGATTCAGTTAGTGTTTGTCTCTCCAAAGGATTGGGTGCGCCGATTGGCTCAGTATTATTGGGCACAAAGGATTTTGTAAAAGAAGCATTCCGCATTCGTAAAGCTTGGGGCGGAGGAATGCGCCAAGTTGGTGTTATTGCAGCAGCCGGCTTGTTTGCTATTAAGAATAATATCACGCGCCTTAAAGAAGACCATGAGAAAGCAAAAACTCTTGCAAGCGGATTGGCTAAGGTTTCAAGAATTAGCATTCATCCGGAAAATGTTGAAACCAACATTCTGATGTTCACACCAAGAGATATTACTATTGAAGATTTTTTATCAAAGTGTAAGCAATCCGGACTTTTGCTAGGTACTGGAAAAGTTGGCGAGATTCGCGCGGTTACTCATATGGATGTTTCTTCTGATGAGATAAATGAAGCCGTAAAAACTATCGAACGTGTGCTGGGTGAATAACAGGATTAAGATCAAGAGCAAGATTATGATCAAGCATAAGAAAAAGGAATGTTGATGGAAACATCCAACTACAAACATAAAATTATCGAAGTGGTTCGCTTTCACGAAGTAGATATGCTCAGTGTATGTAACAACGCTGTCTACTTTAACTACTTTGAAGATGCCCGGATTAAATACATCCAAGATTTGATAAAGAATTACTCACTAAAAGAAATAATGGCCGGCGATTCCTTCTTTATTATGGCACATAACGATGCCGATTATATTGAGCCGGCTTTGCTTGATGATGAATTGTTAATCTATACTAGAATTAACTTTATTAAAAATTCCTCGTTTGGCTTTCGGCATTTGGTTGTCAAAAATTCAACCGGAAAAATAATTACACGGGGAGGCGGTGTGCTGGTGCATATCAATAGGAAAACTAAGTCTGCTATTTCTCTTCCTCAAGAATTCTATGATGCAGTAAATGATTTCGAAATCTCTATTGAAAATAATAAGGAAGAATTGCCACAAAGACACTAAGGTTATGAATTAAAATTTTGTGTGTTCGTGACTAAGCTGCTATTCTTTTTAAGATCTACCTTATTAGAAATAGCAAAAACCCTCCACCAAGAATAGTAATTGTTATCCTTCTAGCCCATTGTGGATTTTTCTGTTTCAATGTTCCCCAAGCTTTAGCAATCACCATCATCAATGCAACCATGATGACGGTTACTATTGTGGCTTCTAAAATATTTAGCTTGTCATCATAAATAAATGCAAGACTTTTTCCCCAGATTACATCGCGGTATAAAAGCTGCAAGTGTAGCCAGTAAACAAGTAGTGATTCGCGGCTAACATCCAGCAAGATAGATTTTGAAGTTGGTTTATTATGCAAAAAATACCATCCGCCGCCAAGCAAAGCCATAATTACACCAAGTCGTTCTATAAAAAAGAAAGGATGCGGAATTATAGATGCGAGATTTTCCGGCAGCAAAACATTTATCATTAAAACTCCGGCAAAGAAAAAAATAACACCAACAATGATTAGTTTGTTGGCAAAGCTTCGCTCGTTGTTTCCGTCGCGTGCAGCAATGTAATACTTAGCAATGTATGCACCGCTGAATATGAATCCCCACCAAGGGAATATTGGAAATTGTGAACCATGCATTCTGTTTAAGTAATTAGCAAAAAAGAGGGGAATGTGATGAGAAAAATCAATCTTCCAAGCAAAAGGCCCTAGAAGTAAAATCAATAATGTCATTACACCGCTAAAATTGAAGAAGGTTTTATTGTTGGTGAAAACCATTCTGGCAATCAGTAAAACCAGCAAGCCAGAAGCAATTGCTTGCAGTACATCAACTGTAAACAAACTGTTAATGTTTGCAAAAGTTGCGTTGTTCCAAATTTTGCTTAAAGAGAAAAAAGGTATATGAAGAGAGTACGCTGCAAGAAAAACCATCCCTATTCTAGAAAGTCTTTTCCAAAAATCTTTTCCAAATTTTCGCAGATCACCAACACCTTTAGACATTGTAAGGACAAAAACCATTCCGCTTGTAAATGTAAATGTAGGGGCTACGAGACCATTAATGAAGTGAAGGTAATTAAACCACCATGCTTGCTTTATCTCGGGCAGCAGTAGAGAGTTAAAAATGTGTACTTCAATCATTACAACTAATGCTAATCCTTTCAGCAAATCGATGTACAATGCACGGCTTTTCGCTGCCATTCTTTCTCCAAAAAAGTGGCAAAATATATGTAGAATTTTGTAACAAATCATTTTGAAAATTGTTAGTTTGAAGAAAAAAAATGGGGTCGTTATGAACCTTGTTTTTGATATCGAGACAGTTGGGGCTGAGTTCGATAGCCTCTCTGAAACGCAGCAAGAATTTCTCCTTCGTTACGCAGAACAAGAAACAGAACAAATCAAAAAAGAAACTCTTACAGAAAACGTAAAACGCGGACTAAGTTTATATCCTTTCACCGCAAAAATTGTTTGTCTTGCCATGATGAATACGGAAACTCACAAAATTATGGTAATGTTTGAGGACCAGAATGAAGAATCATGGGAAGCTGAAGAGGAGGGAGTTAAGTACCAAACTTTTTCGGAAGCAGAGATTCTCCAACGCTTCTGGAAATACTCTTCTAAAGCTGAAAAGCTAATTTCGTTTAATGGAAGGGGCTTTGACCTTCCCTTTATTATGATGCGCTCGGCTATGTTAAAAATCAAGCCGACCAAAAATTTTATTAAAAACCGTTTCGATTCTTCGTCTCATATTGATTTGCTTGAGCAGTTTACATTCTACGGATTAACAAAGAAATTTAATCTCGATTTTTACTGTCATGCTTTCGGGGTTGAATCTCCTAAGTCTCAAGGAATTACCGGGATGGATGTAAAAGAACTTTACAAGGCCGGTAGAACAAAAGACATTGCCATTTACTGCGGAAAGGATGTTAGGGCAACTTACGAACTGTTTAAAATTTGGGATGAGTTCCTAAATATTAAATAGAATTCTTCTGCAAAATGTTGACCCTTACGAAACGAAAACTTAATTTGATGCAAAAATTGGAGAAGAATATGGCATTCGATCAATTAATAGAACTCTTAAACTCTCACAAGAGAGAAATTGCATTATCGTATTACGAGCAAGTTAAAGGTTCGGAATATATGAAAACCTATCATTCACTCGATCCCGAAAAAGTCATCGCTCGCGAAGAAGCAACATATGTTCATTTAGCCGCATGGTTAAAAAGCGGTTCATCCAATACAGACGCAGAAAAGTTTTTTGAGAAAGTCGGCTCCGATAGATACAAAGAGGGTTTTCCATTATCGGAATTGAATTATGCTTTGTTCATAAGCAGAAAGGCTTTTAATGAATTTGTAAAACAACATCCGGAAATTTTAGATGGTTTAAAACCACAAGAAATAGTTGAGTATTTTGGAATACTAGGAAATTACTTTGCTCTAGGCGGATTTTATATGGTTAGAAGTTACCTTAATACTCTTTTTGAAAAACTTGATATTAACGATCGTCTCTCGCGAGAGGAAATGCATCAAATCCTAATCCGTGGTGCATTTGACGAGCAAGATTTAGATATGACAGATTTTGTCTGGCGGCATGTTTAGAAATAGTTGCAATAATTGGGACGCAATTTGCGTCCCTTTTTATTTTATGAACAAGTTTGGTTATTGATGAAGAAGCGTGACGACATCACCGCGGTTATACTTAACGGTGGTAAAAGCTCTAGAATGGGAACAGATAAATCCTTATTGAAAATATCCGGCGACACACTAATTGGTCGTGCTGTTTCAATTTCTCAAAAGTACTTCGCAAGTATTTTGGTAAGCAGTAATGAAATTGAACAAAATAGTGCTGGTACGTTAAAATATGTTAAAGACATTTATTCCGGCTTGGGACCAATCTCCGGTATTCATTCGGGACTGGTAAACTCAAAAACAGAAAAGATTTTTGTTTATTCAGCAGATATTGTTTTTGGTAGTGAGAGATTGATCAATGAGATAATTGAATACCCAACTCTAAAACAAATCGTGCTGCCTCTGTTTGAAGAAATTCCTCAATATACTTTTGGCATATATTCTAAATCGGTTTTGCCGGTGATTGAGGAAATGCTAAAGAGAAAAGATGTTGATAAACCAACTCCTAAAAATCTTATTAAAAAAATTGAAGCCGAGCTTATAGATTTTCATAAATGTATTTATTTTGAGGAGGAGAAATTCATCAATCTAAATACTCCGGCTGATTACGAAAGAGCCAAACTGATTTTTGAGAAAGGTTTATCAAATTAATGAAAGCTAATCCGAAACTGAGATTCATACTTACCGCATATATACTAGTTGCATTAGCAATTTCGTTTCTTCTTTATGGTATATATACATTCTTGAGTTCTTCGGTTGATGAGAAAATGAAAGACTATGAACAACGCAAGCAGTTTAGACAATCTCAAGACAGCAAGCGAAACGTTTCATCTTTGGAAAAATGTTCTGAATGCCACACCGGGATGCAAGGATTTGAAGTCTCTCACAATCCCGAAATTATCGGGTGCACATCTTGTCATTTGGGAAACGGAGGTTCTGATAAAAAAGAAGTTGCTCACGCCGGAATGTTTTTATTTCCGGGCAATGCTTCCAATGCAGAGAAAACTTGCGGACAAAATGGCTGCCATCCTCAAATGATTGCACGCATGCAGAACAATATTATGAACACTATGAATGGCGTTGTTAGTGTGGATAAATGGGTCTTTGGTGAAGGCGCTTCGCCAACAGCTAAGTTACCGATTCAATTAATCGGAAATTCTCCCGCCGAAAAACATTTAAGAAATCTTTGCGCTTCGTGTCACTTATCAAATGAAAAAACTGAATTAGGACCAATAACGGAACTATCGCGAGGCGGCGGTTGTCTTGCATGTCATCTAAATTATTCTCAAGAGGCATCGTTACAACTAGTTGAATATCTGAAGAAGAAAAGTACTTCAAACAATTCTAATGCTAATATCTCTTTGCATCCGCAAATAAATTTGAATGTTACTAACCAGCATTGTTTCGGATGTCATTCGCGCTCCGGCAGAATTTCTCTTAGTTATGATGGCTGGCATGAAACAATTCTCAAACCAGAGGATGTAAAGGGAAAAGTAGGCTTTCGAATACTTGGTGATGGACGAGTAGTTCAGCAAATTCAAAAAGATATTCATTCTGAAAAAGGAATGATTTGCGTCGATTGCCATACTTCGTATGAGATTATGGGAGACGGAACTTACGCGTTGCACAAAGAAGAGCAGATGAAAGTTCAATGCGTTGATTGCCATTTGATTAATCAGCCGAAGACTCAAAAACTTTCTGAGTTCGATTTTGAATCAAAGAAAATTGTTGAGTTGCTGAGTATTGATGATAGTAAAAGAGATTATTTAACAACCGTAAAGAACGGATTTCCGCTGGTGAATGCTTTTTATGAAGATGGAATTGCCAAGCTTATAAAAAAAACGAATAAAGAAATTGCAAGAATGAAATCTCCGGCGAATGTTTGCATTGAGGGTACAGCTCACAAAAATCTTTCTTGTAACTCTTGTCATAATTCATGGACACCCCAATGCATTGGATGCCATACAGAATATGACGAAAATAGTTCGATGTATGATCTGCTAGCAAACAAAGAAGAAAATGGCGAGTGGCTTGAATTTGGAAAACACTTTCTTGCAGAGCCGGCAACTCTTGGTGTAAAAGAACAAAAAAAATCTTCGGGCAAGATTCAAAAAGTGATTGATGAATTTTCTCCCGGAATGATTTTAACAATAGACAAAAAAGATGGAAGCAATAAAATATTCAAACGATTATTTGCGCCGGGATTCTCGCATACTATAAGAAGAGAAACCCGTTCATGCGAAAGCTGCCACAACAATCCGCTGGCAATTGGTTATGGTAGAGGCAAACTTGATTACATGGTTGTAGATGGAAAAGGTACTTGGAAATTCACTCCGCAATTTTCAATTATGGAGGAAGATGGTTTACCGGAAGATGCATGGATTGGCTTTCTGAAAGAGGGAAAGAAAAATTCCGCAACAAGAGAATACGCTCGTCCGTTTTCGGTAACTGAACAAAAGAAAATTCTGACTATCGGCTCTTGCCTTACTTGTCATGAACCTAATTCACCGGTAATGAAAGCTACAATTTTGGATTTTTCGAAGATTATCAAGCTTAAAAGTGGAAGGTGCATTTTGCCCCACTGGTGAAAGGCTTGATATTTGTCGCTCAGTAAAACAAAATCGAATGAATTTAGTTTGGATTTATCTTAATTTAAATAAGGGATAAATCAAGACTGACCAAATGAATAACGAAAAAGCTAAGCTTATTCTCAACTACTTTCACAGAGTAAAATCCGCTAATAAAGAACTGCCAAAGAAGGAAGCGTTTAAAGATTTATTGAACCGTCTTTACCACGGCGACAAAGAAATTGAACACGTAATAGATAAAATTTCTCTCGGCTCGGAAACTACTATCCTAGATATTCCGCGCAAAGATAAGATGCACAAGGGAAGCGCCGATACTCTCTACAATAAAATTATCATTGAATTTGAAAACGACTTAAAGGTCACACTTACCCATGCTAAAGAACAGTTAGCCGGTTATCTGCTCGGTCAGTTTAACGCCGGTGAAGGTTACAACTTTACTCTTATAGCTTCCGATTGCATCACATGGAAAGTTTACGCGCCCGATATTTCTTGCCTTGAAAAAATAAATGAGCTGAATGAAGATGAACTAATACTGAATGAAATTAAAAGCGCTTCATTCACCTTAACAGAAAAGAACGCAGAAGACTTTTACTACTGGATTGACCGCTTCCTTTTCAAAGAGGAAAAACAGAGAGCAACATTAAAAAGAATTGAAGAAGCTTTCGGCTACCAGAGCATTGTTTTTATTGAATGCTTCCGTGAGATGAATAATCATTTTAAGGCTGCTAAAAAGTATGGCGAAGTTCAAGTATCGTTCGAGCAGTGGAGCAAATTCTTAAGCATTGCTTACGGCTCTTACGAAGCAAGTGAAAGCAACTTTATTATCCACACATACCTTAGTGTTTTTGCAAAGATGCTTGCGTACGCTGTTGTTAGCAACGATGCCTACATTGATGATGCCGAAATGAAAGCCATCATAGATGGAACAATCTTTCACAAGTTTTCAATCCGCAATTTTGTTGACGATGATTTCTACCATTGGGTAAAGAGCGAAAGAAACTTCAAAGCTCTTAAAAAAGTATTCCGATTAATCGCGCAAGAAATAACTACGTTTAACTTTCACGAAGTTGACGAGGATATTCTTAAAGGCGTTTATCAAGAACTTATTGATCTGGATACACGACACGCGCTTGGTGAGTATTACACACCCGATTGGCTTTGCCAGAGAGTATTACAAGAATTTGATTTGAAAGAAGGTAAACGAGTTTTGGATCCCGCGTGCGGCAGCGGCTCCTTCCTAATTGCCGCCGTTCACCGTTTTAGAGAACTGAATCCTAAGATTTCTGTTGAAGAAATTAACGCCAGCATTTATGGTATTGATATCCATCCTCTTAGTGTGCAGATAGCAAAAACAAATATGCTTCTTGCTCTTGGCAAAGATGTTGTAAACGCCAGAACTCCGGTGCATATAAATGTAATACTTGCAAATACTTTGCTTGCACCAGATGGCGTTGATGATCTTTTCGGCAATCAGTTTAAGATGCAAATTGATAAAGACACGCTTGAGCTTAGCTCTAAGATATTGAATGATGTAAAGGTATTTGATGAAGCATTGGAGCTTGCCGAAGAACTTGCAGAGCAAACTTTCAACAAGAAGAAAGCAACTGAAGAAACATTTGAAACCATTTTGCGCCGCCAAGTACGCGGCGGCTTTGATAAGCAAGTGATAGAGAGCTTTTATAAAATTTACGAAAGTCTTCGCACGGTTAAAGAAAAAGGACGCGATTCCATCTGGAAGTTTATTGTGCAGAACCTTTATAAACCTTACTTCCTTTCCAAGAGTTTTGATTATGTTATCGGCAATCCGCCTTGGTTTACTTACAGCTCTATAAGAAACGAAGAATACCAGAATATACTTAATGACTTGGCAGATGTTTACGATGTTAAACCGGAAAGAGTTGCAAACTTTCCGAACCTCGAAATAGCGGCAATCTTTCTTGCTTATTGCAGTAGTTATTTTTTGAAAGATAACGGCACATTAGCTTTTGTTCTACCGAGAAGTTTCTTTAGCGCGGATCACCACGATAATACACGAAGCGGAAAAGCAAAAGGCTTCCGCATTAATCAAATTTGGGATTTAGATGGAGTATCTCCGTTATTCCGCATTCCAAGCTCTGTTCTATTTGCACAAAAAGAAAAAAATAATTCGAAAAGAAATTTACCGGCAAGTGGTATAGAAGGAATATCTTTTAATGGAGCTTTACCTACTCATAACTGTAAATTGTTGGTTGCGCAAGATTTCTTGACCATTGAGAGACATAAATGGTTTTATATAAAACAAGGTAAGTCAACTGCATTTTCAACCACAAAAGTAAAATCTCAGAAGCTGGCAAATCCATACAGAGATAAATTTAAAAAAGGTGCTGAATTAACACCGCGTACATTTTATTTTGTCGAACTCTTGCAAGAGAATCCACCCGATTGGAAAGATCGGGTTCTTAATCTGAAAACTTCAGAGGCAATAAAGGTTGATGCAAAAGCACCATGGAAAGATTTACATTTATCTGGTAACATTGAAAGTGGTTTCCTTTACAGAACAGCCTTAGCAAAAAGCATTCTTCCTTTCCATTTATATAAGCCAGATTTAGTTTTACTCCCGCTTACAATTAAGAATAATGAAAGCAAGAAGAAAAAAGAAATTATGCTACATTCCGCTGAATCATTAATGGATGAAGGTTTTTTAAACGCTTCACGGTGGTTTCAAACTGCTGAAAATTTTTGGAATATTTACAGAACTGAAAAGAACAGCAAAATTGGAGCAGTAGACTACTTGAATTGGCAAAACAAATTAAAAACACAACAAGTAGGTCTGCCATACATTGTCTTATATAATGCATCAGCTAAAGATGCCAACGCCACAATTATTAATAGACATGAATTAGACTTAGAATTTATTGTAGATACTGTGACATATTGTTTCTATACAAATGATGAGAAAGAAGCTTTATATCTCACTGCTTATTTGAATTCTAATATCCCCAATATGATGATGAAAGATTTTCAAGCAAAAGGATTGTTTGGTGAAAGACATGTTCATAAAAAGATTCTTGATATATACTTTCCAAAATTCAACGAAGAAGAAGAAACACACATTCGTTTAGCGGAGTTAAGTAAAGCGGCGCATAAAAAAGCAGCGCAATACATAAAAGACAATCCGCCCCAAAAAGAATTAACCTCAATACACCTTGGCCGCTTGCGCGTAGAAATAAAAAAACACCTCTCCGCAGAGATGAAGGAAATTGATAAAATCGTAAAGAAGCTTATAGGGTAATCATTAATTAATGAACGAAAATAATATGAAACCAAATATTTGTAATTCAAGTGAGTGCTTATGAAAAAAGAACTTATTGATGAGTTGTTTCTGAAATTTGAACATGCTTGCAATACTTTTGAAAGTGTGGAATTTTGGAGCGCAAGAGAATTGCAAGAAATATTCGGTTACTCAAAATGGGATAATTTTATTAATGTTATTGAAAAGGCAAAGAGTGCTTGCAGAGCTGCCGGCGAAAATGTTGTTGATCATTTTGCCGATACCGGGAAAATGATAGAAATAGGAAAGGGCGGGCAAAGAATGTTGGATGATGTTGCTCTTACAAGATACGCTTGCTATTTAATAGCTCAAAATGGTGATCCAAGTAAATCTGAAGTTGCATTTGCGCAAACTTATTTCGCTGTTCAAACCCGGAAACAAGAAATTATTGAAAAAAGATTGCTTGATGTTGCACGGGTCACTGCTAGAGAAAAACTTTCTCATTCAGAAAAAAAACTTTCCGGCATTATATACGAGCGTGGCGTTGATGAAAGAGGCTTTGCAATAATCCGTTCGAGAGGTGATAGTGCATTATTTGGCGGGTTGAGTACTTCTATAATGAAACAAAGATTAAATATACCTAATAGCCGCCCTTTGGCGGATTTTCTTCCTACATTAACTATTAAAGCAAAAGACTTTGCTACAGAGCTTACAAGTCATAACGTAGTAGAAAAAGATTTGTATGGTGATGAGCAAATATCTAAAGAACACGTTGATAATAACATTGCTGTAAGGAAAATGCTGCAAGAACGTGGCGTTAAACCGGAAAATCTGCCACCGGCAGAAGATGTTAAAAAAGTTCAAAGACGACTTGAAGGGGATCAAAAGAAAATTCTAAAAGATATTCGTAAGAAAAAGTAAAGAATATTAGCTGATTATTTGGAAATCCAACTTCAGTTTGTGCACGTCGCTATATCACCTACTCTGTAACAATTGGAAATAATTTCGACAGAAACTCCATTTTCATCAAAAAAACAAAATTTTTCTTAAAAAATAATTTGGATAGAAGAATCTTTTGTTCGATTTTTACATCAAATCTTACAGAAAGTTGACATTTATAAATATCAAGTATTCCTTTTTTGATGAAAGCATTTTCAGAAAATAAGAACGAACCGATTTACTCAATTAGTTCAGCCGCTACACTGCTTCATGTATCAGTTCATACCCTCAGAATGTATGAACGTGAAGGTTTAATCATTCCTTTCAAACGAGAATCCAAACAAAGACTTTATTCAAGGGCGGACATTGAGCGGCTTGAGTGTATTCGTAATGCGATAAACCAGATGAAGATAAGCATCAACGGAATAAAAGTGATGTATGCATTAATTCCTTGCTGGGAAATTATTAAGTGTACAGAAGAAGATAGAAAAAAATGTACGGCATATAATCAGCATACCGATCCATGTTGGAGCAAAATTCATCCGAATACAATTTGTGAAAATAAAAGCTGCCGCGATTGTGACGTTTACAAAAAACATTCGCAATGCGGCGAGATTAAAGAATTAATAAAATCCATTTCGAGGTAAATGATGAATAGTATTTCTCGAAGAAAGTTCTTGAAGATTACCGGATTTTCTGTTGGTGCCGCTGCGGCTGCTACTGCGCTTAGTCCGATGATTAAGGGAGCGAATAAAATTAACAAAGAGAAAGTTAAGGGAATCCAAAAAATTCCAACTTACTGCGATATCTGTTTTTGGAAATGCGGCACGGTCGCATATTTAAAAGATGGAGAGCTCTGGAAAGTAGAAGGACATCCGAACGATCCGTTGAGCAAAGGTAGATTATGTCCGCGCGGTACCGGCGGAATTGGTGCTGTTAGCGATCCGGATAGATTACGTTCACCGCTTATCAGAACGCGTGAGCGTGGAGAAGAAGTTTGGAAAGAAGTAACATGGGATGAAGCTCTTGGCTACATCGCAGATAAAATGCAGAAAATTAAAACTCAGTATGGACCGGAATCGGTTGCATCTTTTTCTCATGGTATTGGTGGAAACTTTTTGAAGCACACATTAAAAGCTTACGGCGCAATTAATTTTGCGGCGCCATCATTTGCACAGTGCCGCGGTCCGCGTGATGTTGGTTTCGAATTAACTTTTGGCGAAGCAATCGGCTCGCCGGAAAGAACAGATATTGAAAACGCTAAATGTATTGTATTGATTGGCTCGCATCTTGGCGAAAACATGCACAACACTCAAGTGCAAGAATTTGCCAACGCAGTTCAAAATGATGCTAGCGTAATTGTTGTCGATCCGAGATTTTCAGTTGCGGCTTCCAAAGCAAAATATTATTTGCCAATTAAACCGGGAACAGACATTGCTCTTCTTCTTGCCTGGATGAATGTGATTGTTTCCGAAAAACTTTACGATGTTGATTACGTAACAAAATATGGTTTTGGATTTGAACAGTTTGCTGCTGAAATTTCTTCTTACACACCAGAATGGGCTTATCCCGAAACTGGAATTGATCCGGAGTTAATCCGCAATAGTGCCAGAGAAATGGCAATGCACAAACCGGCATCGCTTGTTCATCCCGGTCGTCACGCAACTTGGTATGGTGATGATGCTCAGCGCAGCCGTGCTATAGCTTTGTTAAATGCGCTGCTAGGCAGCTGGGGACGCAAAGGCGGCTTCTTCTATCCGGCAAGTTATTCATTGCCCGGCTATCCGTATCCGGCTTATCCAACTTCAACAAAAGAAAAATTAGACAATCCCGGTAAGAAATATCCCTTTGCATCGGAAGAAATTACAACCGGAATTCGCGAAGCAACCATAAGCGGAAATCCTTATCCAATTAAAGGCTGGTTCATTTACGCAACGAATTTAATCCACGCGCTTCCGAACGAGAAAGAAACAATCGCCGCGATTCAAAATTTGGATTTAATGGTTGTTGTAGATGTAATCCCCAGTGAAATTGCCGGATGGGCGGATGTTGTTCTGCCGGAATCTGTTTACTTGGAACGTTACGATGATTTGCACATGTCGGCTTTTAAAGAAACATTCATTGGAATTCGTCAGCCGGTTGTAGAATCTCCGGCAGATCAAAAACCAAATTGGTGGATCGCAAAGAAACTCGCCGAAAAACTTGGACTCGGAAATTATTATCCGTGGAATCATATAGAAGATTATCTCGACCATAGATTAAGAGCCGGCGGATTGAGTTTGGATCAATTGAAGAAAGAGGGAATTATCCGCGGACCAAAACCGCCAATCTATTTTGAAGATGGAATCGTTCCCGAATTTCCAACTCCTTCCGGTAAGATTGAATTCTATTCTTTGCAGCTTCAGCAAGCTGGATTTGATCCGGTTCCGAAATTCAAAAAACCCGAACAAGCACCAAGCGGATATTACAGATTACTCTTTGGTCGCGCGCCGGTTCATTCATTTAGTAGAACTCAATCCAACAGAATTCTTATGGATATGATGGATGAAAATGAGGTTTGGGTTAATCAAGATGTTGCGGAAAAATGGGGATTGAAAAACGCACAGCATGTTCGTTTGAAAAATCAAGACGGAGTTGTGAGCAATAAAATAAAAGTAAAAGTAACAGAAAGAATAAGAACAGACTGCGTTTACATGGTTCACGGATTTGGGCATAACAGCAAAATGCTGAAAGGTGCGTTTGGCAAAGGCGCCAGCGATGCCGGATTAGTTACTAAATATGCTACCGATCCATTAATGGGAGGAACCGGTATGAATGTGAACTTTGTAACTTTTGAGTTGGAGGCATAACATGGCAAGATTTGGAATGGTGATAGATACTAAAAAATGTGTTGGCTGTATGGATTGCGTAGTTGCGTGCAAAACAGAGAACAACGTTCCGGAAGGACACAACAGAGATTGGATTGTTACAGTAGTCAACGGAAAATTCCCGGATGTGAATCTTGAAATACAAACTCAGCGCTGCAACCATTGCGATAATACACCTTGTGTTGCCTGCTGTCCAACCGGTGCAAGCCATATTCATGATGTAGGCGGAGTTGTTTTAGTTGATCATAATATGTGTATTGGCTGCAAAGCTTGTTTAGCTGCTTGTCCTTACGATGCAAGATTTGTTCATCCCGATGGCTACGCAGATAAATGTACGTTCTGTATTCACAGAGTGGAAAAAGGTGAATTGCCGGCGTGCGTTAGCGTTTGTCCAACGCACTGCATGTACTTTGGCGATCTCGATGATCCGAATAGTGAAGTAAGTAAGTTGATTGCTTCAAGAAAAAATCATTCTTTAATTCCCGAAGCCGGTACAAAACCAAGAATATTTTATTTAACATGAAAAGCATAGAACGCAGATGACACGGATAACGCGGATTCTCGCAGATTGATCCGCGCAAATCAGTTAAATCCGCTAGATCCGCGTTCTATTTTTTGGAGATTAAAAATGCAAGAATTAACAACAACTCGTCATAATCCGCAGATTGATCCAACCATGCATGTGTGGGGATGGGAAATTCCGGTTTATCTTTTTCTAGGTGGATTAGTTGCCGGTATGATGATTATTAGCGGCTACTTTATTTTTAGCAAACGTTTCAAAAACAAAGACTGTGTAACATACACTTTGCCAATCATCAGTTTGATACTGTTGAGCCTAGGAATGTTTTCGCTTTTCCTCGACTTAGAGCATAAGTTTTTTGTTTGGCGTTTGTACACAACATTCAAAATTTCATCACCAATGTCTTGGGGTGCGTGGATTCTCATTTTAGTATATCCGGTAATTATTGCTAACATGCTGATGGATCCGCCAAAATTTATTGCTAACAAATTTCCGCAATTGCAAAAAATCAAAGATTACATTCACGAAAGACCTTCGCTAATTCAAAATATTGGTGTAAGCAATATGCTGCTTGGAGGTATGCTCGGAGTTTATACAGGAGTTCTTCTAAGCACAATGGGTTCTCGTCCATTGTGGAATAGTTCGATGCTGTGGGTTTTATTTTTAGTTTCCGGTTTATCAGCTGCCGCTGCGTTCGTTCATATGATTGCAAAAGATGTTGACGAAAGAGAATTGCTTGCTAAAGCAGATAACGGATTTTTAACGATTGAAATTTTTGTTCTTGGTCTTTTGATTATTGGATTGCTTACATCTTCTGCTGTTCACATCAACGCGGCAAGATTAATAATTGATGGACCATACGCACCGGTATTTTGGGTTTTTGTGGTGGGAATGGGAGTAATCATTCCGTTGATAATTCAGTTGCTTGCTGTTAATCATAAAATAAAACATACACCAATTGCGCCAATAATGGTAATTGTTGGCGGATTGATTTTAAGATTTATAATTGTTCAGGCTGGTCAGTATAGCCATTATCTGAACGCACATTTTTGATATTTAAATTCTGAGGAGTCACGATTAAATCGGGACTACGAAGAATCTCCTACTTAAGGCGTAGAAGAAAAAATGGAAAAACATTATGTCTACATAATGAGCAGCAAAGCACGTGTTCTATATGTTGGAATGACAAATAATTTACCAAGAAGAATGTATGAACATAAAAACAAGATGAACATCGGATTACAGCAAAGTATAACGTTAACCAGCTCGTTTACTTTGAAGAAGTTGAAAATAGAATAGATGCCATTAGAAGAGAAAAGCAGTTAAAAGGCTGGTTAAGAAAAAGAAAAATAGAACTAATTGAAAACAAGAATCCCAATTGGGAGGATCTGATTGAGGATTTTATGGACAAGATTCTGTGAAAAATTTGAACAAGAGAAATAAATTCACATTATATGAAGATGATTCTTCTCCCGACTTTGTCGGGATCAGAATTTAAAGGAGAAATATTCATGTCACATGGCGGAAAAAACTTAGAACCAAAGCCTTACTCAAATCCATATTTAGTTGGATTGAGTTTAGGTTTAGTTCTACTAGCAGCATTTTTAATTATGGGGCGAGGACTTGGAGCGAGCGGTGCAATCTCAACAGCGGTTGCAGTTGGTGTTTCCAAAGTTGCACCGGAACACGCATCTCAAAATAATTTCTACAAAGAATATCTTGGCGACCAAACAGAAAATCCATTTAAGGATTGGTTAGTATTCCAAATTCTTGGTGTTATTGTTGGCGGATTTATTTCCGGCATGTTAACACACAGAGTAAAGTTTACTGTTGAAAAAGGTCCCAATATTTCTGTTCGTAACAGATTAATCTTTGCATTTATCGGGGGCGGATTTATTGGCTTTGGTGCAAAGATGGCGCGCGGATGTATGAGTGGACAAGCCTTAACCGGCGGCGCGTTTCTTAATCTTGGCAGCTGGGCTGCAATGATGGCAATCTTTGCCGCAGCTTATGGTTTAGCATATTTTGTAAGGAGACAATGGTTATGATGCCCTATTTCAAATTTGATTACTTCAGCGTTGATTTCAGTTTAGTCATCGCATTCGTTATTGGTATTGCGTTTGGATTCGTACTCGAAAGAGGCGGATTTGGCAACGCAAGAATTCTTGCCGCGCAATTTTATTTTTCTAACATGCGCGTCCTTAAAGTTATGTTCACAGCAATCATAACAGCGGCAATCGGTTTATTCTATTTTACTTGGATTGGCTGGCTTGATCTCTCACTTGTTTATACAACCGACACTTTTCTTATTCCACAAATAATTGGCGGTGTGTTTTTAGGAATAGGATTTATTGTAGGTGGTTACTGTCCCGGAACGTCATTTGTCTCTGCTTCAACCGGAAGAATTGATGGAATGGTCTACATACTCGGAATCTTCTTCGGCATTTTTGTTTTTGGAGAAATGTTTCCTCTGTTTGAAAACTTTTTCAACTCAACGCCGATGGGAAGAGTTACACTTCACGAATACTTCGGTCTATCACACGGATTAACATTGTTCTTAGTTGTGTTAATGGCTCTTGGCGCATTTGCAGCTGCTGAATGGGGTGAAAAAATAATGGCTAAGAAAAACGGAAGAGGTGCTGAATGAAAGAATTAATTATGAAACTTAGCACGCCATGGAAACTTGCAATTTTAGCCGGACTACTTGGTTTTTTTGCATTAATTATTGGCAATCCGGCTAACAAAAATGTAATTGATGTTAACGCCAAAGAAATGGCTTTAGCTACTGTAAAGAATCAAGATAGAATTGATGTAATGACTTTAGCTGATTGGCTTATAAAAGAAAACGCTGATTATACTCTGGTGGATTTAAGAATGGAAAAAGAATATGGTGAATACAATATTCCAACTTCAGTGAACATTCCAATTGAAAGCCTTTTAAATTCCGATTTGATGCGAAATCAAAAAATTCTTTTATATGGAAACGATGACGTTGTTGCCGCTCAAGCATGGTTTATTCTAAAGAGTGCAAACTACAAAGCCGTTTATCTATTAAACGGAGGCATGAACGCATGGAAGAATGAAATACTTTTCCCGAAACTTGATGCTTCTGCAACTGCTGAACAAACTGCAGCTTTCGAAAAAGCTAAACAAGTTTCATTACACTTTGGCGGAACTCCGCAGATTGTTTCCGGTGGAACTGCAACAACAGTTGCTGCATCACCAACTGCTACTCAGGCGTTGCCAAAGTTAACAGCTCCAGCCGGTAAAGTTGGCGGCGGCGCTAAGAAAAAGAAAGAAGGTTGTTGATCACGTATTGTATGAATTGATCTTATTTGATATAAAAGAAAATAAATCACACTAATATGGAGTTGAAATGAAGTTGTTTAAAAGTATTACGCTAATTGTTTTTGTTGCCTCAGCATTATTTGCGCAATCCGGAACTAGATTGGTCGGGTTCGATGCAAAATCATTAGGAAGAGGCGGTACATCAATCGGTGTGTTTGATACACCGGAACTAATGATGAGCAATCCGGCTGGATTGTCTTTCGTAAATCAATCTATGTTGAACGTTGACATCTCTATGATGTATCCATCTTTACATTTTCAAAACAAACTAAATAATGTTGATGGTGACGATAACATTTTCCCATTACCCTCTGCTTCTTATCTACGCAGCTGCGATTGCAGCGATTTCACTTGGGGCGTTGGTTTCTTCACCTCTGGCGGAATGGGTGCCGACTATATGTTAAATCATGCGCTTTATGGAACAACAAAACAAGAATACCATTCTAAGTTAGCATCTATGCAAGGCGGATTTAGCGCGGCTTACAAGTTCAACGAACATTTTTCTATTGGCGCAAGTCTGCATATGGTTTACAGCATGTTGGAATTTTCTATGCCGTTTTCATTAAGCCCATTTGCGATGCAAGGCGTTGCAATGCCGGGAATGACCTTTGGACAAATGTTTGCCGCTGCACCACCACAAGGTTTTGGCTATGATGAAGTAACGGCTTCAGCAAAGATGGTAGAACTATCCGCAATCGGTTTCAATGGAAAGATTGGTGTTGCTTACAAAGTTGACAACAAACTTTCTTTTGGTTTCAGTTATACAATGCCAACATCTTTAACATACACCGGCGGCAAAGCCACAATGGATATGACTGCTCAACTTGGTGATGCTTTTGGGAAAGCAGTTATGGGCGCTATGATGCAAGGAATGACTCAAGCGCAAGCTCAAACTTATGTTAGTGGTATGTTTACTCAGCTTGGAATTGATATGAGCAAAGGCGTTGTTGCTAATTATGATTTAGATGTTGAATTAACTTTTCCATCTTCAATTGGATTTGGCGTATCTTACAAAGCAACAGATTGTTTACTGCTGGCTGCTGATGTGGAATATCTAAATTGGGAAAGTGCTTTTGATAAAATGACTTTGAAATTGAAAAACGGAAACAACGCCAACATCAATAAGATGATGGGAAACGCCGGAACATTTGATATTGAATTCCCGATGAATTGGGAAAATTCGCTTATGATAAAAATTGGTGGCGAGTATTTGGCAACCAAAGAATTAACATTGCGTCTTGGCTACGCTTACAATTCAAATCCGGTTCCGCAATCAACTATATTCCCAATCTTTCCGGCAGTTGTAGAAAATCATGTAATGGCTGGAGCTAGCTATAAAGTTTCCAACCCAATTACAATTAATGCAGCTTTCGAAATGGCGTTAAATAATTCTGTTACGGCAAGTAACCCAAGTTTAATTGCCAATGAATTTGATGGAAGTACGAGTGAACTTTCTACTTGGTTTATGCATATTGGTATGAGTTACGCATTCTAGCAAAAGGAAGATTAAGATTATGATCAAGGTAAAGATCAAGAGATAATCCCGAAAATTTATTCACGCTCTTGATCTTTATCTTGTTCTTGATCTTATTTTAATCCGGCAATTCAAAAATTTGATAATCATTTTGTAAACCGTAATGCTCAATAAATTTTTCTAGTATTGACTCCCGAACAACACACAAAACCTTAGCTTTAATATTTTCTCTTTCAGCAAGTAACTTTGTAATAACTGGTTCAAGTCCTTTCCCATCCAATTCAAGCGGACCAATTTCATCAATTACAATCCAGTCAAGATTTTTTTTCAAACAATCAATGAGAATTTTTTGCGACCAAGCAAAAGTTTGATTGCTGAAATTGTATTTACCGATTGAGATAATATTTGTTGTCTCAGAGGTTTCTAGCGGTTTCAGCGTTCTTGAGCCAATATGATAAACAAAACGCCTCTCTTGAATAACCGGCTGAAAAATTCCGTCAATATTTTTCAGCGATGCAGCCCAGCGCATTAATCGGGTTGTTTTTCCGGTCCTAATTTCACCGGTAAGAATATTAATCTTGCTCATTAGAGATATCAATGATTAACAGTAACGCTAGTGAGTTGGAAAGAAATATTAAGACACGTCTTAAACCTTCATGTTCGTAAGATTCATTCCAGCAATAATTAATTACTTTCTTGAATTGCGGAAAGAGGGAAGTCATTTTATTTATTTCGGCAGCGTGCTCAAACTTTCTCTTTTCTATAAACTTTTGAAAGTGTGAAAGTATAAAGGGAGAAATAATTTTAAACCAAATAAGTGTAATTGCGATTGAGCGGATAATCATAAATAGAATGTCGGTTGACATTGACTTACCGATTTGTGGAATCAAATAAGAAAGAACCATGAGAGCAATTGAGAAGGCGATAAATAATATTCCCGATTTTCTCTGCCACCATCTTTTTCTCTTAGATGATTTCTTCTGATCAAAAAGCGGATTGGTGCTAACATTTTTTAATTCATCTAACTTAAACAGCATTCTTTTTCTTTCGAGCCAGCTATCAACTCTTGCTACTTTAATACCAACAATTAACCCGCCGAGAAGATGAATTGCGGCGTAAACTGAAATTATGATTACTGATACGCGCAGCGAATGAATGCTGCTCAAAAAGGGATGCTGTGTAATTAAGAATGTTGCAAAAGAATCAATGGACTCCCAAAATGCATTGCCAAACATGAATGTGATGATAAAAAGTTTTTGAAGCGCACTGAATGTCAGCGTAATCATGCCTAAAAGAATTGCTGATAATTTGTATGAAGGAATGAATCTAAAAAACATATAACCCAAAACACCTTGAACTGTAACTGCAAAGTATGAATTGAGAGGAATAAATGGAGTGACAGCGGCTTTGATAAGAATAACAACTAAAGTCGATTTGAGAATTTGCGAAGGAGATTCAGCGTTACGCGCGATTAGAGAAATAAAAAAAACTGCCGCCCCGCCAATTAACAGTCCGGTTAAAGGAACTTTAAGTAAATGTAAAATACCGCCGAGCGCTGCCTCGCTAAATCCCCAAAGAGCTGTGAGACGTTGCACATCTAATTTGAGTTGATTCCCCCGTCGCAATTCTTTCACTCTTATTTACCTTTCTTCTGATCGAGTATATCGTCAATCCAGCTCATTACAGCCATAGCGTTTGGAAAGCCGAGCGTTGGAATTGCAAGAAGGGCAATTTGCCGAATTTCATTTTTCTTTAAGCCAAGCTTCAGACTTTTTCTCACTTGAGAATGAGTTGCACCTTCGGAACGAGCCCCGGCAGCAAGGGCAAGTTTTACAAGTGCGCGCTCTCGTTCATTCAAAGAGCCTTCCTTATGTATCGCATCGCCTAAATTTTCATAAGCAGTTGCAATTTCCGGATATTCTTTTAGAAATCTTTCAAAACGTTTTGGAAGCTTAGACATTTCTACCTCGTTTTTCTTTTTGCAAATTAATTATTCTCACTGAAGCTACAAAATAAATGGTGACCGGTAATTAATCCGCTGTTTTTCTTTCTACGTCCAAACTGAATATATTTGAAAAGAGGAAACACAACAATTCACAAAAGGAGTTATTTTGAAAATTCTTGTCACCGGCGGGGCTGGATACATCGGTTCGCACTT
>JBAYTN010000058.1:0-26243 GCA_041675645.1 Melioribacteraceae bacterium | reverse complement strand
TCCCATCGGCACACCAAATCTTTGTGTAGAACCAACAACTACATCAGCACCGAATTCTCCGGGAGGAGTTAATAATGCGAGTGAAAGTAAATCTGCTGCTACAGCTTTGAAAATTCCCTTTGCGTCTGCTTGTTTGAACAATTCCGAATAATCGTAGACACCTCCATCACATGCCGGATATTGAACCAGCAATCCGAAAATGTCATCTGTCAATTCAAGATTTTGATGATTGCCTATTCGCAATTCAATACCAAATGGAGTGCAGCGTGTCTTAAGAACATCAATTGTCTGAGGAAAACATTCTTCCGAAACCCAGAACACTTTTGCATTCTTCTTGGCGGTTTTTCTTGCTGAGTATAACATGCTCATTGCTTCTGCCGCAGCAGTAGCTTCATCAAGTAAGGAAGCGTTTGCTACCGGCATTGCTGTTAAATCGCAAATCATTGTTTGGAAATTTAACAGAGCTTCCAATCTTCCTTGAGATATTTCTGCTTGATAAGGAGTGTATTGAGTGTACCAGCCCGGATTTTCCAAAATGTTTCTTTGTATTACACCCGGAGTTATTGTGGGATTGTATCCCATACCAATATAATTTTTGAATAAGTGGTTTTTCTGTGATAGTTCTTTCAAAGAACTAAGTAACTCAGTCTCTGTTAGAGCTTCCTCAATCTTAATTTTTTCTTTTAAGCGGATTGAAGCCGGAACTGTTTTATCGATTAGCTCATCAAGAGATGAAACCCCAATAACAGAACACATTTCTTTAATATCTTTTTCACTAATACCAACGTGGCGGTTAACAAATTTTTCGAACGATGCAAAGCTCATATTACTTCCAATTTGTGGTAGTTTTGTAATTATTTTTAGTAACGAAATATAAAGATTTGGGGGAAACTGATGATGAAAAATAAAAGAAATTGTTATTGATGGAGGAAGATTTTAATAAGTATGAAGTACAATTTATTATTGTTGATGGTTTTTCAGCTTTTCTAGTGCGTCTTTAGAAGCTTCTTGTTCAGCTAGCTTCTTATTCTTCCCTTGCCCTGTTCCATAAACTTGATCGCCTAGAAAAGCATTTACAACGAAATTCTTGTTGTGGTGCGGTCCATCTTCATGTGCAACTTTATAAGTAGGAGTCTGTAATTTGAGCGTGTGAGTCAATTCTAGAAGCTGTCCTTTATAATTTGTATCCTCAAGAAAAGCATCATTCTCTACGTAAGGTTGAATAACGAATCGGTGAACGAATCTGGAAGCTTCATCATGTCCGCGATCATAATCAATTGCACCGATTACAGCCTCTAAAGCGTCCGCCATTATCGATTGAAAACCATCTTTAGAGCCGCGCAAATATCTTTCATTGTATAAGAGTAAATCTTTTAATCCAATTGCTTCGGCAGCAGCATAAAGTCGGTGTCGGTTTACCATAGAAGCACGGGCTTTAGTTAAAAAGCCTTCATCTTCAGTAGAAAATTTTTCGAATAGATATTTAGCGACGACCATGTTTAGAACAGAATCGCCGTAGAACTCTAATCGTTCATTTGATTTATCCAGTTCGGGTCTAATTTCTAGGTAAGAACGGTGAGTAAGAGCTTTTAGGTAATACGATTGGTTGTAAATCTTGAATCCCAACAACGACTCAAGATTTTTTAAGTTTGCTAAAAACCTTTTATCTAAAACAAACTGTAGCTTTTTATTCTGAAAGAAAGCAGCAATTCTGGCTAAAGACCTTCCAAACAAAATTATCCTTCAAATTTTTTGAATAGCAGCGAAGCATTATGTCCGCCAAATCCGAAAGTATTGCTAATAGCATAATTAATATCTTTTTTAACAGCTACTTTAGGAGTATAGTTTAGGTCTAATCCTTCACTGGGTTCGTCATGATTAATTGTTGGTGGTATTATTCCGTGCTTGATCGCTAAAACTGAAGCTATAGCTTCAATTGCGCCGGCAGCACCGAGTAAGTGACCCGTCATAGATTTAGTTGAACTTATCGCAAGTTTATAAGCATGTTCACCAAAAACTGTTTTAATGGCTTGCGTTTCGTTTTGGTCATTCAGTTCTGTTGATGTTCCATGTGCATTGATATAATCTACTACGGAAGGATCAACATTTGCATCTCTTAAAGCTTCTTTCATAGAACGGACAGCGCCTTCTCCACCTGGAGGCGGTGCAGTAATATGATATGCGTCGCCGGTCATTCCAACACCTACAATTTCAGCATAGATATTAGCGCCACGGTTTAATGCATGCTCTAATTCTTCAAGAACAACCAAGCCACTGCCTTCACCCATTACAAAACCATTTCTGTCTTTATCAAATGGGCGGGAAGCTTCCATGTAACGATCATTCCAAGTAGAAAGAGCACGTGCAGAATTAAATCCGCCAATAGCCATTTGTGTAATTGGATTCTCGGAACCTCCTGTAAACATAATGTCTGCAGATCCTCTTTGAACCAAAATGAATGCATCAGCTATAGCGTGAGATGATGTTGCACACGCCGAAACTGTAGCGTAGTTAGGACCTTTCAATCCATACTTAATAGAAATTTGTCCGGCTGCGATATCCGGAATCATCATAGGTACGAAGAAAGGGCTTATTCTCTTCGGTCCGCCTTGCATAAATGCAGTATGCTGGTCTTCAAAAGTTTGAATTCCACCAATACCGCTTCCAAAAACAACACCGGCCAATTCCGCATTGATCTTGGATAAATCCAATTTTGAATCCTCTAATGCCATAGCAGCAGTAGCTAGTGCGTAATGAGTATAGCCATCCATTCTTTTAACTTCTTTCTTATCGATATAAGTAGCCGGATCGAAGTCTTTTAATTCGAATGCAAACTTTGTAGTATGATTTGTAGTATCAAATTTTGTTATAAGACCGGCACCGTTTTTACCGGTGATTAATCCATTCCAAAATTCATCCTTAGAATTTCCTATTGGTGTTAAGGCTCCAATTCCAGTTATTACTACTCTTCTGTTACGCATTTTCTTCCTATAATTATTTGTGGATTCAAAGATTGGTAGAAATAGAAAGACCACAGCAGAACCGTGGTCTTATATTAATTATCCTAATTTCTCTGTAAGATATTTTGTTGCATCGCCAACTGTGCCGATCTTTTCTGCATCTTCATCAGGAATAGAAATATTGAATGCGGACTCGAAACCCATAACTAATTCTACTATATCGAGAGAATCTGCGCCTAAGTCGTTTGTAAAGGAAGCTTCTGGTGTAACTTGTGATTCTTCAACACCTAGCTTATCCATAATGATTTCTTTTACTTTTGCTGCAACGTCCATTTTAACTCCTTTTATGGTTAAACAAATAAGTTTATTAATTCTGTTACATTACCATACCACCGTCAACAGTAAGAACCTGTCCGGTGATATAATCAGCATCACTGCTGGCTAAAAATAAAACTGCTTTTGCAATGTCTTCCGGCTTGCCGAGTCTCTTAATCGGCACGTTGGTAAGAATTGCTTCTTTTTGTTGTTCGTTTAGTTTATCCGTCATGTCTGTTTCAATAAAACCTGGTGCAACACAATTAACATTAATGTTGCGGGAAGCCAACTCTTTTGCATTGGATTTTGTCATTCCAATTACACCAGCTTTTGAAGCTACGTAGTTTGCTTGTCCGGCGTTCCCAATTATTCCAACTACGGACGAAATATTAACGATTTTTCCAAACTTTTGCCCTAAAAATGTTTTTAGGATGGCTTTGGTATAATTGAACACACTTTTCAAATTTGCGTCAATTACAAGATCAAAATCTTGTTCGTTCATTCTAAGAAGAAGTCCATCCTTTGTAATTCCAGCATTATTTACAAGAATATCAATACCGCCAAGTTTTTCCAGAGCGAATTTTATTGTTTCATCAGCTGCGGAAAAGGAAGAAGCATCTGCTTTGAAACCAAAAACTTTTACTGTTTCTGTAGATAATTCTTGCTCAATCTTTTTAGCTGTTTCATCCGAACTATGATAAGTGAAAACAACACTGCAACCGTTTTCAACTAACTCTTTAACAATTCCCTTTCCGATACCTCTTGTACCGCCGGTAACTACAGCTCTTTTGTTTTGTAACTTCAAAATTGCCTCTATTTACTTCTTAGCATAATATTCATCATGGTAAATTTCTAACTCCTTGAAACCTTCCTCACCAAGCACATGCTTCAATTCGTTTTTACAGCAATCATATACGGTAGAAATCTGGTTTTCCGGTTTATCACAATAATGCATACGGTCCAAATGCTCATCATCAACTGTCAAGACGCCTTCGAAGATAACAAGGGGAAACAAAATACAATATAAGGGCTTGTATTTCCACTTGAATTCTCCATCTTGCATAGCAATCTTCTGTAAGGTACAGAATCCTTGTCTATCAAGGAAAACACACTTTCCGTTATGAACTTCTGTACCTACCGCAATTCCAGAAGGAAAATCATCATCCGGCTCCGGTGCTTCAAACCATTTTTCAGAATCCTTGGTTTGAGAATCATCCATAGATTTTATGATTCTCTCTTTCAAACCCATAATCATTTCATGTTCGGATTTATCTGTATATACTCCATAGTAACAGCACTCACCGGAACAAATACAAACATCGCAAGCTTTTACAAATTTTTGCGTAAAGATAAGGGGATCAATCTGCATCCCGTTAATTACTTTGTCAAACTTCGGTTTGGTCACAAGTACTTCTCAACTTCGGAAAATTTATCAATTCCAAACACTTTCACATTCGGGTTTATTCTTTTAACTAATCCTTGCAAAACTTTTCCGGGGCCAATTTCATAAAATTCATCAGCACCATCATTAACCATATTTACAATCGTTTCTTCCCATCTAACCGGCTTTGTTAATTGCTTATTAAGCAAATCTTTGATTTCATCTTTAGTTTGTACTGGCTTAGCTGTAACATTTGCGTAAACCGGAATCTTTGAATCATAGAAAGGAGTTTCATCCAATTTCGCCTTTAATCTTTCACGGGCACTTTCCATTAATGGTGAATGAAACGCTCCGCTAACAACCAATTCTTTAACAAGTTTAGCACCTTTTGCTTTGGCAATATTCATTGCAGATTTAACGCCTTCAACTGAACCGGAGATTACTATTTGTCCGGGCGAATTAAAATTAGCGCACTGAACAATTCCATCAGCAGATGCTTCCTTACAAGCTTCTTCAACAAGTTTTCCATCCAAACCAACTACAGCTGCCATTGTGCCTTTCCAATCAATCCCGGCTTGAAGCATAGCTTCGCCGCGAACGCGGACTAACTTTATGGCATCATAAAATTGAATTGATCTTGCAGCCACAAGTGCAGAGTATTCGCCTAAAGAATGTCCGGCAACCATATCTGGTTCTAAAGTTCGAATTAAACTTACAAGAACTACACTATGTAGAAAAATTGAAGGCTGTGTTACATCAGTCTGCTTCAAGGATTCTTCCGGTCCTTCAAACATGATATGAGAAAGGTGAACTCCAATAGCATCTTCAGCAGTTTTAATCATTTCCTTAGCTTCAACGGAATTCTCATAAAGGTCTTTTGCCATTCCACTATATTGAGAACCTTGGCCGGGAAATAAAAAAGCACGCTTGCCCATTAGTCAATACTCCACTTCAGATATATTGCACCCCAAGTATAACCGGCACCGAACGCTGCTAAGATTAGGTTATCACCTTTTTTTACTTTTCCGGCACGATAGTACTCGGTTAAACACATTGGAATTGTAGCAGCAGTAGTGTTTCCATATTTATTAATGTTGATCATAACTTTATCTTTTGAAACACCCATACGCTGAGCGGTCGCATCGATAATTCTTAAATTTGCTTGATGCGGCACAAGGTAAGCAACATCTTCGCCGGTTAAACCGTTCTTTTGCATAATCTCATAAGAAACATCTGCCATACCTTTTACAGCAACCTTAAACACAGCTTTTCCATCTTGATAAATGTAATGCCATTTTTTATCAACAGTTTCATGCGATGCCGGATTCAAACTTCCGCCGCCCTTCATATAGAGAGCATCTTTGCCGGTTCCATCAACATGTAATATCTGATCTACTATTCCCTCTTCAAGATTTTCAGTTGGTTCAAGAAGAACAGCAGAAGCAGCATCGCCAAAAAGAATGCATGTGTTGCGATCAGTGTAATCAGTAATCGAACTCATTTTATCTGCGCCAACTACTAAGACTTTTTTGTAGGAGCCGCCTTCAATTAAACTGGCACCGGTTTTTAATGCGAATAAAAATCCGGAACAAGCAGCAGAGAGATCAAATCCCCAAGCGTTTTTAGCTCCAATTTTATTTTGTACTAAACAAGCAGTGGCCGGGAAAAACATATCCGGCGTAACAGTTGCAACAATAATACAATCAATCTCTTCCGGTTTAACAGAAGTAGTCTTGAATAAATCTTCGCAAGCGCGTGCCGCTAAATCGCTAGTAGCACCATCTTCAATAATTCTTCTCTCACTAATTCCGGTGCGAGATAAAATCCATTCGTCGTTTGTATCAACTATTTGTTCAAAGTACTTATTATCTAAAACTTTTGGTGGAACATACATTCCAACTGCTGTTATCGTAGCGTTTCTTAGTTTATTTTTTGACTGCATAAGGCTTTAAAGCCTCCTCAAATTTTATTAGTAGATTTTTATCATACATTTCTTTTGCGCGGAGAATCATATTCTTAATAGCCAATGGCGAACTTGAACCATGGCCGATAATGCTTATTCCGTTAATACCTAAAAGCGGCACTCCGCCATATAGCTCCGGATTCAACGGACTTAGAGCTTTCTTCAGTGTATTCTTAAACAAACCAATTTTGATTTTTTCAATCAAGCTTGTTTCGGAATGTTGTTTCAGTAAATATTTCATAAATCCGGGAACACTTTCTCCAAATTTCAGAAGTATGTTGCCTACAAACCCATCGCACAAAACAATGTTACATTTTCCATTTAAAATATCTCTGCCCTCAACATTTCCGATAAAATTCAGATTTGTTTCTCGTAATAATTGGGCAGTTTCTTTTACAAGCTTGTTCCCTTTTTCATCCTCTTCGCCAACACTCAATAATCCAATCGTTGGATTTTGAATATTATATAATTCTTTTACAAAGATATTTCCGAGAATTGCGTAACCAAGCAAATGATTTGGTTTAACATCCACAAAGGCGCCGACGTCAAAAACAAAAGTTGCGTTATTCTTACTTGGTATATAACTGCCAATTGTTGGTCTTTCTACATTCTGAAGACGTCCCATCAATAAAGTTGATACAGCCGCAACTGCACCAGTATTTCCGGCAGAAACAAATGCATCAGCTTTTTTCTCTTTCACTAACTTTGCGCCAACAACTAAAGATGAATCCGGTTTGCTTTTAATAGCGTCGGTTGGTTTATCATGCATATCAATCATTTGAGAAGTATGATAAACTAACTTTTCATCAATAGAAACGTTTTCTTGTTTAGCGACTTCAAGAATTTTCGACTTATCGCCAACCAAAATCAGCTCGAAAGAATTGGATGCATTCATTGCCGCTATAGCGCCAAGAATCTCGTGCTTAGGGGCGAAATCGCCCCCCATAGCATCGATTGCAATTCTGCATTTTGTAGATTTTTTTTCCGTCATCAAGAAATGTTTATTGTTCTGGAACGAACATTGATCTGCCGGCATAATAGCCGCAGTTTGGACAAGCTCTGTGAGCGAGTTTTATCTCACCACAATTTGAACAGCGGCTAAGAGAAGGAGCCGTAGCTTTATAATGAGTTCTACGTTTGTCTCTTCTACTCTTAGACATCTTACGTTTCGGATTTGGCATCGTACTACCTATATTTTTTAGTTGTTAAATTTATCCTTTAAGCTCTGTAACGGAGCCCAAATATCATTATGTATGGTAAAATCGCAATTACATGTAGTTTTGTTCAGATTGACACCACATTTAATGCATAATCCTTTGCAATCATCTTCACAAAGTTTTTTCATCGGAAGAGCTAATTCGGCATATTCATATACATCAGCCGTTAAATCTATTTTGTCTTCTTCCGGAGAAAGCAGCTTCAAATTGAAGTTGTCTGACTCTTGCTTCTCTTTTGTGAACATAAAAGTAAGCAAAAAGTGGTTATTAACCTCTTTAATTGTTTCAACCGCACAACGGTCGCAATCATACTTTGTATGAGCTGTAAGGGAACAATCAAGTACAATCTGATGCTGGTTTTTATCCATCTTACAGTCAACTTCAACATCGCCAAAGAACGATTCATTTAATCCTAACTTCTTCACTGACTCAACTAGCTTGAATTCGTGAAGACCGTCAGAAAAATTAGTATATTTAATAATCATAACAAGAACGCGGAAAAATTGGGTCAAAATATATACACCCAATCCTTTATAATCAAGAAGTTGCGTTTTTTGTATCAATTTCTAACTTTGAGCGAGATAAGCCCAAATGCCCGTAGCAGCATCGCTTTCTGCAGCAGTTTTGCCAATGACATTTTATTTAGTCTTGATCTGGAAAATGGATAAATATGAGCCGGAACCTATCAAATTTGTATTAGTTCATTTTTTTTGGGGTGCTCTTGGGGCAATCCTTTTAAGTGTAGTCGGAAGCGCACTGCTGGGAATTGCTACCGGAATTAATGGGACTAGCGAAACAGATAGTACAATTCAGACTATTTTTTTTGCACCTTTTATTGAAGAAATTGCGAAAGGTTTGCTTTTGTTCTGGACTGTGAATTCTCGCAAGTTTGATAACATAACTGATGGAATTGTATACGGGACAGCGATTGGACTCGGTTTCGGGATGACTGAGAACTTCCTTTATTTTACAGCATACGGAGATACAGCATCTTCATGGTTCTATTTAGTAATAGTTAGATCTCTTTTCTCAGCCATCATGCATGCCATTTCAACCGGAACGTTCGGTGCTGCTTTAGGGATTTCTAAATACTCGAATATTTTTGTAAGAATCTTCTTTCCAATTCTAGCTCTAATCTTCTCCATGTTTATTCACTTCCTATGGAATTCATCAGTTATATTTGACGGAACCTACATTTATGGATTTATCTTCATGATAATCTTATTTTTTATTTTTCTAAGTGTGATAAAGTTTTCTATCTATAACGAGAAGAAAATAATTGAAAAAGAACTTGAAGAAGAAGTTGAGATTGGGATAATTCCTCACGATTATTTACCAATTCTTTCAACCAGACTTCGGTTAAGAAAAGGTTGGATGGATGAACAAACGAGAAAAATATATTTTAGGACTGCAATTCATTTAGCTTTTAGCAAGATGAAATTCAGAAAAGTAAACAATTCCGGAAAATCGTATTACCAGAATGAAATAGATCGGAATAGAATGATTTTAAGAAACATAATAAAAGAAGCGAGCAACGTTTAATGGCTATAGGTTTATACGGCGGTTCATTCGATCCTATACACTTTGGACATTTGATTACTACTCAAGCGGTTTTAGAAAAAAGAAAACTTGATAAAATCATCTTTATGCCAAGCTATATTTCTCCTCTCAAGCAAGATTCCGAAGTGGTTAAAGACTGTCACAGAATCGAGATGGTTAGACTTGCAATCAGTCAATTTCCACAATTTGTTGTGAGTGATTTAGAAATTAATAAGAATAATGTCTCTTATACATTTGATACTTTAATTGAGTTGAGAAAACAATATTCGGACATTGAACTTATAATCGGGTTAGATAATCTGATGGTTTTTGAAAAGTGGCGTAATCCGGATGAGATTTTCCAAATGTGCAAAGTTATAGTTATGAAACGCCATTCCGACAATTTAGAAACTGGAAGAAATAAATATTTTGAAAAAGCAATATTTGCCGAAACACCCAATATTGAAATTTCATCAACGGAAATTCGGAACAGAGTTAAAAACAATTTGCCAATCGATTTTCTAGTACCCAAAAGTGTAAGTGAATATATTTCTCAAAATGGATTATATAAATAAGTATACTTATGATATCTCAAGAATTCGTGAACAAAATATTCAACCAAGAAAAAAAGTTTGTCTCAAGAGCAATCACACTTGTAGAATCCGGTAGTGATTCCGCAACTGAATTATTAAAAGCAATACATAAAAACACGGGAAAAGCTTACAGAATTGGGATAACCGGTCCTCCCGGTGCTGGTAAATCAACACTAACAAATCAGCTAACAAAATTTTATCGTAAACAAAATAAAACAGTTGGAATAATAGCTGTTGATCCTACAAGTCCTTTCACTGGCGGTGCTCTCTTAGGAGACCGAGTGCGCATGAGCGAAATTGGAGTTGACCCGGGTGTATTTATTAGAAGTATGGCTACTCGCGGCAGTCTTGGCGGTTTAAGTAAAAAAACAATTGATGCTGCTGATATTCTTGATGCTGCTGGATATGATTACATCATCTTGGAAACAGTAGGCGTTGGTCAGTCTGAACTGGATATTGCCAATACTACCGATTCTACTATAGTAGTTCTTGTTCCAGAGTCTGGAGACTCAATACAAGCAATGAAAGCCGGTTTGATGGAAATTGCAGATTTTTTTGTTTTAAATAAAAGCGACCGACCCGGCTCTGAAAGTGCTATTATGGCGTTACGAACAATTTTAATGATGCGAGATCACACTGAAAATGATTGGCTGCCGAATATCATAAAAGCTATAGCTTCCGAAAATTTCGGCATTCAAGAAATTGCTGATGAAATAGAAAGGCATAAAACTTTTCTCGAACAAAACCAAATGCTGGTTAAAAAGCGTGCTGAGCATTTCAGAATTCGCATAAAAGAGATAGTAGAATTAAAAATTAAAGAGAACCTCTGGCGTGGTGATCGTTCGATGTGGCTAAATAACTCATTAAAAAAAGTTGTTGATGGTGAAGAGTCTCCGTATCAAATAGCCGACTTGTTGCTTTCTAATGTAATCTTCAATTCTACAAAGTAATGCAATCTAATTTTCACAGAGTTGTTTCCATCACTTTATTTTTGCTGTTATTACAGATCAAGTGCATAGGACAATCTTTTTACGATGGACTTTTCTATTTATCAGATTATGTTGCCTCTGAAGAGTTTTCTAACCTAAAACAAACTACGACAGACCTTGAACAAGTAGACTTGCTTTTCTCAAAGTCGGTAAAATATTTCAATAACAATATTTCCGAAGCATTGCTTTGTTTAACATTCTCTTGTCTTCCATTTGATAAAATTGATTTCAAACTTCCTCTTGTTGGCATATTAAAAATTCCACTTCCCTCTCCGTCCAAATCTGTGTTTAGCAAACGGCTAAAGAATCTACCTAAAAAGCTTTTCTTCAATTCTCCAACTAGCGACTTTGGTGACAAGGACAAACTTTCTCATTTTTTCGGAAATGCGTTTTTACATTATAATATTAGCGTGTTCAACTTCTCAAAATTTATGGGTATCTTTGTCGAAAAGACGGAACAAAACTTTTTTGCCAACGGTGAACTTGATAGTAGAGATTTAATAGCAAACCATCTGGGTGAACTTTTTGCTGAGATGCTAAAGGTCGATCCTACTTCTAAGCCGTCTAATGCTTTACTAGTTTATCAATTACTTTACTTCAGAGAAGGAATATGAAATCAGTTTTAATTATTGATGATGAAAGAGCGATTTGCGAAAGTATTAAAATGATTCTCGAATACGAGGATTATGTAGTTGATTATACTACAGATTCAATTGAAGGTTTATCTAAGCTTGAGTATGGAGATTACAATGCTCTACTTCTAGACATTAATATGCCCGGTAAAAATGGGTTCGAAGTTCTGAACTGGATGAGAGAAAAAGAAATCGAATTGAAAACAGTTGTAATATCTGCACATGGCAGTGTAGAAAATGCAGTTAAGGCTACAAAGCTTGGAGCATTTGATTTTATTGAAAAGCCAATCGATAGAGATAAGCTCCTCATTGCTGTTCGAAATGCAGTTAACAATTCTTCACTTGCCAAAGAGAATAAAAAGTTGAAGAGAGAGCTTCTATCTAATGATAAAATAATTGGAACGAGTTCTGCGATTCAAAGTATTTTAGAAACTGTTGCTAGAGTTGCAACCACTGATGCTAGAATTTTAATTACCGGAGAAAACGGTACCGGCAAAGAACTAATCGCTCAAGAAGTGCACAGATTAAGCCCACGTACAAACCGGGAATTAATCGAAGTTAACTGTGCAGCTATCCCACAAGAGTTGATCGAATCTGAATTGTTCGGACATGAGAAAGGATCTTTTACCGGAGCTGTTAAACAGAGATTCGGCAAATTTGAATTGGCTGATGGCGGAAATTTATTTTTGGATGAGATCGGTGATATGAGTACTCAAGCTCAAGCTAAAGTACTTAGGGCTATTGAAGAAGGTAGAATCGAACGCGTTGGCGGCTCATCAAAAATTGACGTTGACGTGAGAATTATTTCAGCAACAAATAAAGATTTAGTTCAAGAAATATCGCGCGGAAATTTTAGAGAAGATCTTTACCATAGATTAAATGTAATTCCAATTCATATTCCACCGCTTAGAGAGAGAAAGGAAGATATTCCTCTGCTAGTAGAGCACTTCTCAAAAATGATTTGCGAAAAGAATAAATTCGCGCAAAAGACATATTCAGTATCTGCAATGAAAGCATTTCAAAGTCATTTATGGAAAGGCAATGTTAGAGAACTTAGAAACGTTGTAGAGAGAATTGTGATAATGGTTTCAAAAACTGAAATCACTGACAAGGAAGTAAATACTTTCGTACAATCAGCTAGTAGTCAAACCGATGACCTATTGAATATCTCAAATAGTTTTCAAGAATTTAAAGAGAAAGCTGAAAAAGCATTTATTGTAAAACAGCTGAATGCGAATGGCTGGAACATGAGTAAGACAGCCGAAATTTTAGGGATTCAAAGAAGCCACTTGTATAACAAATTAAAAAAGTATGAAATTGAGAAGGATTAGTTATGGCTGAAACTATTTTTGCTAAAATCATCCGCAAAGAAATACCGGCTCAGATTGTTTACGAATCGGATTCTGTACTAGCATTTAACGATATTAATCCTCAAGCACCGATTCATGTTTTAATAATTCCTAAAATTACTGAGATTGAGTCCGCTAGAGATATTGATCCCGTTAAACATGCAAAACTCTTAGGTGAGTTATATGATGCGGCAAATACTATTGCAAAACAACTCGGGGTTTTTGAAAGTGGATTTAGATTAGTTCTGAATTCGGGAGCGGATTCTGGTCAAGAAGTTCCTCACATCCATATTCATTTGCTTGGAGGAAGAAAACTGAATTGGCCTCCGGGTTGATTTAGATTTTAGCTAAAATTCCTTTATCTGCAATATCTTTTCGGTATTGCATTCCATCAAACTGAATTTTTGCAATTACCTCGTAAGCTTTTTGTTTGCAGAGCTTTAAATCATTTTCCTCAATTGTTGTTACCAAGCCGAGAACTCTTCCACCATTAGTAACAATCTTATCTTGAACTTGCTTAGTTCCAGCATGTATAATATGAGACTCGTTATAAGGAAATTCTTCCAATCCAACAATTTCAATTCCCTTTTCAGAACTATCTGGATAGTTACGTGATGCAATTACAACACAAACCGACGTTCCATTCGATATTGAAACTAAGTCTTTCTGGATTTTTCCGATTGAAGCTGAATAAAGAAAAGCTAAAAAATCACCTTTTATAAGTGGAAGGACTACTTGAGTTTCTGGATCACCAAATCTGCAATTGAACTCAACTACTTTAGGTCCACTTGGAGTAAGCATAATCCCGCAATAAAGACAACCAACAAATTCGCTTCCACTTTCTTTCATAGCAGTTAGAGTTGGCTTTATAATAAAATCTGCTACATACTTCAATTCAGTTTGACCAACGAAAGGCGTTGGAGCATAGGCACCCATTCCACCAGTATTTTTTCCTAAATCTCCATCATGAATTCTTTTATGATCTTGCGCTGCCGGCAAGAGCACGAAATCATTCCCATCTGTAATTGCGAAGATTGATGCTTCTTGACCAGTCATGAATTCTTCGATAACTACTTTATTACCAGCTGAGCCAAACGTAGAATTGATAAAACATTCTTTCAAAGCTTCTTTTGCATCTTCAAACGATTCTACGATCAAAACGCCTTTACCAGCAGCTATACCATCAGCTTTAATTACAAGCGGATAATTTGATGAATGTAAATATCTTATTGCATCCTCGTAATTGTCTTTATCGAAAACCTTAAATGCAGCAGTTGGAATTTGATGATCGTGCATCAATTGTTTGGCAAAGGATTTCTCTCCTTCAATTCTAGCTGCTTTTTTAGAAGGTCCAAAAACAATAATTCCATTCTCGCGAAGAGTATCAGCTAATCCATCAGTCAGCGGCTTTTCTGGACCAATTACTGCCAAATCAATCTTTTCATTCAAGCAAAAGGAAACTATGCTATTTTGATCCGATGTATCAAGAAATACGTTTTGGGCAATATTCTTAGTACCGGGATTGCCCGGAATAACAAATAATTTTTCTAAACTTTTACTTTCCGAAATCTTTAGTGCTAACGCATGTTCTCTTCCGCCGGAGCCAATTAATACAACTTTCATTAGTCTTCTCTCAAATGAAATTGAAATTCCTTCGTCAATTGTTCTGTAAGTGCACGCCTATCATGCTTAAGAACAAATTCTTCATTAGGCGTAGGTAACTTTTTATTCTTGAATAAATTAAAGATTTCAATCAAAGTTTCTTTAATGTCTTTTACATAATCCGGATAAGTTAGAAATGAAGCTCCATATTCAATTAAAGAATTTCTAGCGGCACCATCCGGTACACATCCAAGAATTGGTTTTCTTGTTCCAAAGTATTCAAATAATTTGCTTGTTGAAATTGTATCCGCGTTTTGAATATTACCAATCATCATCCAAAGAACGTCAGTTGATACTAAATACTTAACAACTTCCGAATGCTCCAGATAGCCATGCTCTTTTACATACTCAGATAAATTCAATTCAAGTACTAATTTTTTATTTTCATCGCGTAAATGACCAATGAATTCTAGTTCAATCTGTGAAGCGATTTGTGGATTTTCAACTGTTAGTTCCTTAAAAGCGCGCAGTAAATATTCTGGCGTAATATTCTCGTAAAAAATACCGGAATAAGTAAGCTTCATTTTGGTAGATGTTCGTTTAATCTGCTCTGTCTTTTCAAAGTCATCCGGATCAAATCCATGAGGCAGTATAATTATATCATCATATTCTAAGAATGGATATGAAAGCAGAATCTTTTCCTTAATTTTTCTATTGATAGCAGTAACTTTATCAACAACTCTTAAAGCACCATATTCCAATTTTTTATGCTTATAACGATGGTAAGGAGTAACATAGAAAGAAAAATGATTTCCGTACCATAAATCGCGATAATCTGCAAATAATGGAATACCAAATTCCTTCTTGAGTCTAGCCGCAGTTAGAAATTGTGAGTATGGAGGAACAGATACATAAATAATATCAAACTTCTCTTTGCTTAGAATTTCTTTAGCAACTTTATACGCCTTCTTAGACCAAGATATTTTATTGTCCGGAATAAAAAACGTTTTGCTGAGTTTAGAAAGAAACTTACGCATAAACTCTTTAGGCATACTTACTGTTTTATATTTTGCTCCAAGTAATGAATTCACATCGAATGCATCTGTACGAATGATTTCAACACCAGCATCTTCAGCTTCCTTTAATAGAGAAAGATCGTGTGCATAATAGGCAACATTACCGGCTGTAATTACGGTGGGTTGCCAGTTAAATTCTCGCATGTACTTTGTAAACTTGAGAGTTCTTTGCACCCCGCTTAAACCCATTGGTGGATAATAGTAAGATAGAATTAAAACTTTATACATAGAGTAATTAGATTAATTTTTATGAGAAGTTTGATAGTTAGGAGCTTCTTCTGTTACCATTACATCATGTGGATGGCTTTCCCGCAATCCGGCATTCGATATCTTAACAAATTTAGTTTTAGTCTTAAACTCGTTAATATTTTTTGAACCACAGTAACCCATAGCAGCTCTTAAACCACCGACAAACTGATATATTGTATCTGCGAGTGGACCTTTATAAGGAACTCTTCCTTCAATGCCTTCCGGAACTAACTTCTTAATATCTTCTTCAACATCTTGGAAATAACGATCGCTGCTACCTTGTTTCATTGCTCCAAGAGATCCCATTCCACGATAAACCTTAAAACTTCTTCCTTCGAATAAGACTTTTTCGCCCGGTGTTTCATCGCAACCAGCAAGCATACCACCCATCATTACAGTATCTGCTCCGGCTGCAATTGCTTTTGCAACATCGCCGGTTTGCTTTACTCCTCCATCTGAAATTACCGGAATTTTACCTTTCAATGCATAAGCCACTTCAATTACAGCTGTAATCTGCGGAACACCAACACCGGCAACAATTCTTGTTGTGCATATTGAGCCAGCGCCAATACCGACTTTAACAGCATCAACACCTAATCTCTCTAACTCCAATGCGGCCTCTTTTGTAACAATATTTCCGGCTATGATTTGAACATTTCTATATTTCTTGCGGATTTCTTTTACTGTTTTCAGTACACCTTCGGAATGTCCATGAGCAGTATCTAGTGAAAGAATATCAACATTAGAAGCTACTAAAGCTTCTACTCTATCCATAGTATCGTGAGTAACTCCAACAGCTGCTCCTACTCTTAATCTGCCTAAATCATCCTTGCATGCATTTGGGAATTTTTTCTTCTTAAGAATATCTTTGTAAGTGATAAGTCCTTTTATAATTCCCTTTTTATCAACTACTGGAAGTTTTTCAATTCTATGCCTATGCAAAATCTTTTGAGCATCCTCTAAAGTTGTTCCTAATGAAGCAGTTACAAGATTTTCCTTTGTCATTAATTCGTATACCGGTAAATCTTTGTTTATTTCAAATCTCAAGTCTCTATTTGTTAAGATCCCAACTAACTTTCCGCTATTTTCAACTATAGGAATACCAGAGATGTGATACTTTGACATAAATTCTTCAGCTTCTCGAATAGTTCTATCTGGAGTAAGAGTAATTGGATTTACTATCATTCCACTTTCGGAACGTTTAACCTTATCTATTTCGTCGGCTTGTTTTTCAATAGACATATTCTTGTGTATGATCCCGATTCCCCCTTGAGCTGCCATTGCAATAGCCATTTGGGATTCCGTAACCGTATCCATCGAAGCACTTAAGAATGGAATGTTGAGTTTTATTTCGCGGGTTAGAAACGAAGTGATATCTACTTCGCGTGGTAAAACTGATGAACGTAACGGGACAAGTAATATGTCATCAAACGTAAGTCCTTCAAAATCTATTTTAGTTTTCATTTCTACTCCGAATTAAATTATAAAAAAGACCACACAAGGTGGTCTCTAAAGTTCTATTCGAACGCGGCAAAGCCAGTTATATCTTCTCCAATTATAAGCGTGTGCATCTCGTGGGTACCTTCATATGTTTTAACAGATTCAAGATTATTAGCATGTCTCATAATCGGGTATTCATCAAGAATTCCATTTGCGCCCAAAATTTCGCGGGCTACACGTGCTATGTCAAGCGCCTTTTCGCAATTGTTTCTCTTAGCCATCGAAACATGTGTGTGTTTACATTGATTCTTATCCTTCAATCTACCCATCTGCAAATTCATTAGTTGAGCTTTGGTGATTTCTGTAATCATATAAACTAACTTTTCTTGAGTTATTTGGTAAGCAGCAATTGGCTTGCTAAATTGCTTGCGTGACTTAGCATATTCTAAAGCTGAATCATAGCAAGCCATCATAGCGCCAACCACGCCCCAAGCTATTCCATAACGAGCTTGTGTTAAGCACATTAGAGCAGACTTCAAACCTTGCGTATTCGGTAAAATATTTTCTTCCGGTACGAAAACATCTTGGAAAATTAGCTCTGAAGTAACAGAAGCTTTGAGAGAATGTTTACCATGCATTTCCGGTGCCTCGTAACCCTTAGTTCCCTTTTCAACTAGGAATCCGTGTACAACGCCATCCATTTTTGCCCAAACTACAGCTACATCTGCTACCGTACCGTTTGTGATCCACATTTTTGCGCCATTGAGAACGTAACCGCCATCAACTTTTTCAGCGCGGGTAATTAGCCCACCCGGATTTGAACCGTAATCGGGTTCTGTTAAACCGAAACATCCAATCATCTCGCCAGTTGCTAATTTTGGCAGCCAATAATCCTTCTGTTTTTCACTTCCGAAAGTATAAATAGGATACATTACTAGAGCACTTTGTACAGAAACGAAGCTTCTTAATCCGCTGTCACCTCTTTCTAGTTCTTGCATAACTAGTCCGTACGCAACATTATTCATTTCCGGACAGCCGTACTTCTGTGGTAGAGTAATTCCAAATAGACCCATCTCGCCCATTTTTGCAACCAGATGTCTAGGGAATTTTTCTTCTCGATTATACTTTTCAATTATTGGTAAAACTTCCGCATCAACAAATTCTCTAACCGAATCGCGCACCATTATTTCTTCTTCATTCAGCAAACTTTCAATATTGTAATAGTCAATTTTGTTCATGAGAGGCATTTTGTCACCATTATTTGTTACTCAAAAATAAAGAAGAGCGGAGTGAGAAAAAAATTATTCTTCCGTTTGCATGTTAAGAATTAGAATAACTTTCCTAATTAAATCGCTTTCGTATCCTTTTGTAGCCATAAAGCCAAAAAGCTTGGCAGCAATTTTTCTTTCGTCAGTCTCCTTTGCTCTAATGTGAGTTAACTTCTTTTTAGCCAGTTCTACTGCATTTTCATAATATAAATCGTGATCAATCGTAAGGAGATTTTCGTTTATTGATTCACGCTTAATTCCTTTTTTTATGAGTTCAGCAGAAAGTTTAGCTATTCCTACTTTTTTCTTTTTAATCTTCTCGGATACGAATTGCTTTACAAATTCTTCATCATTCAAATATTTTCTTTCAGTAAGCCAGTCGAGTACTTTCTCTATAACTTCTTTGGAGTGTTTTTTTCTCTGAAGTTTTAATCTCAACTCGGAAGTTGAGTGAATGCGTAATCCCAAATACCTAAATGCTGAGTCTTTAGCTTTAAGCAAACTGCTCTCGTAGGAGAGCAGTTCAATTTTCTTTTCATCAATCTCTTGATCTTTCCAAAGTCCGTAATCAACAACAATTCGGTAATCAAGATTTCTGTAAGAACCGTCATCAAATGCTATAATAACATCATTGCCTTTTTTTTGGAAACCGGCAATTATCATTTTGTCTTTTTAGGTTTTGGTTCCGCTTCTTCCTTAGCTACCGGTTTAACATCTTCTTTGATCATTCCAAGCGCAGTTTTAACATCTCTTTCCAGCGAAGCAAATAGGTTTTCATCTTCAATCATTTTTTGTCTTAGCTGATCTCTACCTTGAAAACGATCTTCTTTATAAGTAAACCAAGCACCGCTCTTTTTTAAGATATCTTTTGAAGTTGCTAAATCAATTATATCTCCAGCTTTGCTAATTCCTTCGTTGTATAGTATGTCGAATTCTACTTCTTTGAAAGGTGGGGCAACCTTGCTCTTGGCAATTTTAACTTTTGTCCTATTGCCAATAACGTTTGTACCATCCTTAATAGCTGCGATTCTTCTTATATCAAGTCTAAGCGATGCATAAAACTTCAATGCATTTCCACCGGTAGTTGTCTCCGGGTTACCAAACATAACACCAATTTTCATTCTAAGCTGATTAATGAAAATAACACAAGTTTTGGATTTACTTATCGCTCCGGTAATCTTGCGAAGTGCTTGGCTCATCAAACGAGCTTGCATAGCCATTTGAGGATCGCCCATATCTCCCTCAATTTCCGAACGCGGAACGAGAGCTGCAACCGAATCCACTACAATTATATCCAAAGCGTTGCTTCTTACAAGAGTATCAACAATTTCCAACGCTTGTTCACCAAAATCCGGCTGGGAAAGAAGTAGGTTTGATGTATCAACACCAAGACGCTTTGCATAGTTAGCATCCAAAGCATGCTCAGCATCAACAAAGGCAGCTAAACCGCCTCTTTTTTGAGCCTCCGCAATAATGTGGAGACACAAGGTAGTTTTGCCGGAGGATTCCGGGCCATAAATCTCTACTACTCTACCGCGAGGAACGCCGCCAATTCCTAAAGCGTAATCTAGAGATAGTGAACCAGTTGGAATAGATTCCACCGGTGCAATTACTCCCGATCCCAGCTTCATTATTGTACCTTTACCAAACTGCTTCTCAATATTAATTATTGTGTCTTCAAGAATTTTAATTCTTTGATCTTTATCAGTAGACATAGTTCCTCCTTTTATTTTTCCAATTGAAATCTTTTTATAGCGGTATAAATAGAACCGCCTTTTTTTAATTCACTTTTATATAGTGTAATGTACTTTGCGATATATTCTTTTTCCGGAAGTTTTACTTCTAACAAATCTAATATTTTATCAATTCTTTCGTGACCACGAAAACGTAGCAACGTTACATGAGGCTTAAATATTCTTTCTTCCTTGGAGTAGCCAAATTTAGTAAATGAATCCCCAATCTCATTAACAATTCTTTCAAGTTCATTGCTTTCTTTCATTCCCACCCAGAGAATTTTCGGCTCACCATTTCTTCTGAATATTCCAAATTTGCCTAATTCCATTTGGAATGATTTTGTGTTCTTAACTATATCTTCTATTGCTTTCTCAATATTTCCAATTAAAGCTTCATCCGTATCACCAAGAAATTTGAGTGTAATATGTAGTTTGTCTCTAAATTCCCAGCGAATACTATGTTCCTCGCCAAGCAATTTATCTTTTTCATGGAGAACAATATCTATCACTTCATCTGGGATTTCAAGGGCAATGAACAGCCTAATCATCGTATGGAATTCCTAAAAGGTTTCTTCTCAACATTTCCAAAGCCGCTTGAGAAGCACGGTCTTTATTAAGCAAACGATCATCACCAAATCTAAATTCTTTAGCCGCACAGATTTTGTCGTCGCAAACACCAATAAATACAAGTCCAACCGGTTTATTTTCTGTTGCCCCAGTTGGACCAAGAATTCCGGTAACACCAATTCCGATATCACTTCCGCTTACAGCCCTAACTCCCTCTGCCATTTGTCTAACAACCTCTAAACTTACAGCTCCATTTTTCTGAATAGTATCTTCATCAACATGGAGAATCTCGACTTTTGCAGCGTTGCTATAAGTAATAACACCTCTTTCAAAAAAGTTACTGCTTCCGCTCAGATTAGTAATCCTATTTGAAATCAAACCGCCTGTACACGATTCAGCAATTGCAAGTTTTAGTCCTCTATCAATCATAAGACGAGAAACTACTTCTTCAAGTGTATCTTCTTCTTTACCATAAATATATCTACCTACTAAAGCGCGGATTCTTTGTTCTATCTCATCAAGTTTGTTTTGAGCCGTTTCTTCACTTTCACCTTCAACAGTTATGCGCATTCTAACGCCAAACTGATTTGGTAAAAATGCCATCTTGTTGCCTTCAAGCAACTCGTCAAGATTTCCCAATTTATCAAACAAAGTTGATTCGGGAATTCCAGTAGTAAGAAGATTTTTTCTGACAAATATTTTTTTCTTTTCAACCTTCGCTTCTAATCGAGGAATAATGAACGTTTCCATCATCCCTTTCATTTCGGTTGGAACGCCAGGCATGGCGATAAATATTTTATCATCTTTTTCGATCCATATGCCCGGTGCTGTCCCACGCGGATTTCTGATTGGAGTACACATTTGAGGAACCAGCGCTTGATCTTCATTTGTCTTAGTTAATGGTCTATTTCTAATTTCAAAAAACTTTTTAATATCGTTCAGAACATCTTCATCAACTACTAGCTGGGTTTTAAAGAAATCAACGATACACTTTCGTGTTATGTCGTCGTGTGTAGGTCCTAGCCCACCAGTAACCAAAACGACATCAAATGCGTCTGTTGTTCTTTTAAACTCTTGCATAATTTGTCTATAGTCATCGCCGATAACACTTGTACTGTAAACATCTACTTGAATGCTTGTCAGTCTATCGCCAATCCATGCAGCATTTGAATTAACGATTTGTCCGATAAGTATTTCATCCCCAATAGTAATAATGTGAGCTTGCATTAGCTTCTGATTAACCTATAATCTTATTGAAATAAAATATTATTAGATGCAGAATCATAAAGGAGTAAATACCAGCCATAATATCATCTAGTAAAACACCCCATCCATTTTTTACGGCTTCGAGTTGCTTAGCGGGGAATGGTTTTAAAATGTCTAAGGCTCTCCAGATTAAGAAACCGAGAACAATCCACCAGATTTTTTTAGGAATGAACAAAAGAGTAATCCACATTCCAATTACTTCATCATTTGTATATTCTTTAGGATCTTCACCATATATTGCTTCGAACTTACGTGCAATAGGCAATCCAATTAGAATAAATAGCGTGATAAAGAAAATCATTAGCGATGGATTTTCAAAGCCGGGAATTAAATAGATAATCAATCCGGCTAGACTTCCGAATGTACCGCTTGCCTTTTTAATATAGCCCGTATAAAAACCGGAACCAATTAGTTTTTCGAGAAAATTAATTTGCACGTGTAAACAACTGTTTAATTAAAAATCTATTGCTATATAAATAAGTAATACCCGTAACAACAGTAAATAAAGTTACTGAAAGCATTATCCAAAATATCATTTCTTGGTTTAACAACACTGTAAACCAATTATCGTAACCAATAGACAAACTTGGGACTGTTCTTAGTGTGTATAAAATAAGCAAATAGTATAGGAAAAACATTTGTGCAAAAGTTTTCCACTTAGCCAATGTGCTTGTAGTAAATGAAACTCTTCTATAATCAGCATATGCTCTTAAAAGTGTAATGAGAAAATCTCTTAAAACAATCAGAAGTACCATCCAAAATTGAAGCATCCCGATTGAAACAAATCCAAAGAATGCAGTAGATGTAAGGATTTTGTCTGCGAGCGGGTCCATAAACTTGCCCCACTCGGTAATGTAATTGAACTTGCGCGCAAGCCAGCCATCGTACCAATCAGTTAAAGCAGCAATCAAAAACACTCCAAGTGAAATCTGGATGAGTAAAGGTTCATTGCTAAGAAAAAGCACAATGAAAATTGGAGTAAGAATAATCCTTAAAACCGTTAACTGATTAGGAAGAAGCATTTAATTGATTACTTTATTTTCTGAAATATTTTTGAGGTAGCTATAATCATAAATTCCGGTATTGTGATCATCTCCCCATATAATTCCAATAGCGTATTTACCTACTGCATGAATGCTTTTAACTGCAATTTGCTGATCTGAATATATTGGAATATATGAACTGCTTTCATTACTCTTTTCCTCAGCACAAACTGCACAAGGACACTGCCTTCTAAGATTGGAAAGTTTTATTTCAGTATGTGTTTTATCGTCCCATTCAATCGCTAAATATTTTTTCTCTTTTACTTTTATGCTTAATGGAAGCATCCTAAATACCTTTTCCGGTCAATTTGAAGAGCGCCTCTTCATATTTTTTTGCTGTATTTAAAATTACATCTTGCGGAAGATCGGGTGCCGGCGGTCTCTTGTTAAAATTAATTGACAACAAATAATCGCGAACGTACTGTTTATCGTAACTGTTTTGGGCTCTCCCCTTTTCATATTCATTCATTGGCCAGAAACGGGAAGAATCGGGGGTTAACAATTCATCTATCAGAATTATTCTACCATCGTAGTAGCCAAATTCCATCTTTGTATCTGCAATAATTATTTCTTTGGTAAGTGCAAACTCGGATGCTTTCTTATATACATTTATCGCGCTAGTCTTAATAAACTCGAAAGCTTCTTTACCAACTATATTAATTGCTTCAGCTTCATTAATATTTTCATCGTGAACACCAACTTCTGCTTTAGTAGAAGGTGTAAAGATTGGTTCCGGCAATTTTTCCGACTCGACTAAACCATCCGGTAATTTTATACCACAAATACTTCCGCTCTTTTTATAGTCGTTCCAACCGGTACCGGAAATGTAGCCGCGTACGATGCACTCAATTGGAATCAACTCTGCTTTTTTTACAAGCATAGAGCGACCGGCAATTAAAGAGTCGTAAGGCTTACAATCCTCCGGATAGTCAGTAATATTTGTAGATATTAGATGATTCTCAACTATATCTTTTACATGATCGAACCAAAAGTTTGAAATGCTTGTAAGAATTTTCCCTTTATCCGGAATTCCTTGGTTCATTATTACATCAAACGCCGAAAGCCGATCTGTTGCTACTATCAGATAGTATTCACCCAAATCATATACATCACGAACTTTGCCTCTCTTAAACAGTTTTAAGTCGGGAAAATTTAGTGTGGTAATAGCAGAATCCATTGTGCTCACAATTTTGTTCGATCAAATATAAATGTTTTTCTTTTGCTAAAGAATTAAACAACCCGAACTAAAAACTACATCAGAATAACCATTGATTGAGTGGATTTAACATAATTTCCACTTCCGATAATACTGAAATGATACGATATTTTGAAAAATATTCGCCTATAAACTCATTATTCTATACTTCTTAAGTTCTTTATCGAATACTTTAGCGTTCGTGCAGTAAAACTCGAGTGTTTGCCAGTACTTTCGGCTATGGTTTTTCACAATTGTATGAACCAACTCGTGCATTAATACATAATCAATCAAATGTTCAGGCAAGCGCATTAAATGGATAGTTAAATTTATGTTATTTCTACCGGTGCAACTTCCCCAACGGCTTTTCATATTCTTTACAGCTACTTCATTAAAAGGAAGTTGCGTGTTAATAGATAATTGCTTCAATCTTTCCGGTAAATATTCATCAGCTTCCTTTTTTAATGCTTTGTTAATTCCCCTTTGAATTAAAGAACGAATTTCTTTCGAATCAGCATTAAGAGAAGAATCAAACTTGACGAGTATTTTCCCTTCACTAATCTTAACACTCTTATTCGGTTTTGGATGAGGAATAAGAACTAATTCGTGATGGTTAGTTACAAAACCGGAAATTGGTAAATATGGTGAATGATCTATCTTCTCACTTAATTTCTTTAGAGTTTCATGAATCCATTCTTTCTTTTGAACAGCAAATTTTTCTGCTTCGAAATAAGCTGTATATCTTGGGATTGTAACTCTTACTCCGCGACTGGGTCTTATGGAGAGTATAATTTTTTTCGCGAGACTACTTTTGTAGATCTTTATTTCTACATCATCAAGAAGAAATATTTTCATGATTACAAAAGTTTATATGACAAGTTAAGTTAGGAAAGCTCAGCTTTCGGTTCTTCCGGATTTTCAGTTTGACAAACGTTGCATTTACAGTTTTCATAGATTTCTTCATAATCGTAATCTATAGAAAGCTCTGAACCGGCTTTGATATCATACTCTGCGATTAGGAATAGAGAATGCTCATCTCTATCATCCACGTAGCAGTTCGGTTCGCAAACGTGATTAATATTGCGCAGCAAAGGATTTTTGGAAGTATCTATATAATTATCACCATTCCAAAAAATGTAGACGTTGTTTTCTTCTTCTTCACGTCTTTCACATTCATCGCCATCAATTACATCCCCTTCAATAACACAAATAATTTCCCCTTCGGCAATATCAACGGTAGTGAATAAACCTTTGCCGTGCAAATCAGAATCTCGGGCTTCTAGTTGATTTATGTAATAAGGATAAGTCTGGCTCATAACGCTCTTTCTGAAGTTTATAAACAAAGAAGGGATGATTACTCATCCCTTTTTCGTGGGCAGAGACGGAATTGAACCGCCGACACAAGGATTTTCAGTCCTTTGCTCTACCGACTGAGCTATCTGCCCAAAAATCGTGCGGACAAAAATAAAGATTTTATTCTTATCCGCAAATTATTTCGAAAAAAAATTACATTACCAATGCCATTACTGCTTTTTGAACATGCAATCTGTTTTCTGCCTCATCAAATATCACGCTATTAGGAGAATCGCAGACTTCGTCAACTACTTCATCACCTCTATGAGCTGGTAAACAGTGCATAAAGATGTAATCTTCTTTCGCGTTCTTCACTAATTCAGGATTCACTTGGTACTTCATGAATTTCTTTTTGCGGTCGGCTGCTTCTTGTTCTTGTCCCATACTAGCCCAAACATCTGTATAAATTATATCAGCGTTTTTAACTGCTGCAATCGGATCTTCCAATATTTCAATTTTACTTCCCATGTATTTGGCATTCTCTTGAGATTCTTTAACAACAAAATCTGCCGG